>NZ_JAERUC010000061.1 GCF_016745505.1 Streptomyces silvae
AGAAGCCGGACTCGTGGAAGCACGAGAAGCCCGAGGGCGGCGTCCACACCGGTGGCGGCGCGCTGGCCGCCGTGTCCTCCGACGACTGGCAGAAGGACAAGGAGTCCGGCTCCGACTCCGACTCCGGCTACGGTTCCGGCGACAGCGAGAAGACCTGGAAGCACGAGAAGCCCGAGGGCGGCGTCCACACCGGCGGTGGAGCGATGGCGCTCTCCGGCAGCGGCCTGGCCGCCGGTTCGGTGCTGATGCTCGGTGGCCTGGGTGCCGCCGCGTACAAGCTGCGCCGCCGCAACGCCTCGGGTGCCGCGGCCGCCTGACGGGCGACCCGTACCGCTGGATGAATCCTGTCGTGGCCGCCGCCCTCTCCGGGGCGGTGGCCGCGCCGATTTCCCCGTACAGCCGGCCCGTACCTCCTGGACGGCGGGCCCGCCCGTACCGCAAGCCCGTCCCTCCCGTACGCGAAAGGCAGCATGCGCATGGCCGCCCCGCAGCCGTCGTCCGAAACAGACCCCGCCTCCCCTGCCCTCGGCCGTTCCCTGCTGTGGCCCGTCGCGGCGGTGGTGCTGGGCTTCCTCCTCGTCTACAACTCCTTCGACGCGTCCGCCGGGGTGCCCCCGGCCCCCTCCACGGTCTCCCTCCCCGCCGCGTCGGCGTCCGCCTCACCCGCCCCCTCGGCATCGGCATCGGCCACCAAGGCTCCGCCCGGACTGCCCCCGTCCTACCCCAAGCGGATCTCGATCAAGTCGATCGCGGTCGACGCGCCCTTCACACCCCTGTCGATCGGCTCCTCCGGACAGCTCGACGCGCCGCCCGCGAACGACCCGAACCTCGCGGGCTGGTTCAAGAACGGCGCCACCCCCGGCGAGCGCGGCACCTCGGTGGTGGCCGGGCACGTCGACACCAAGACCGGCCCCGCCGTGTTCCTGCTGCTCAGCACGCTCAAGGCGGGCAACACGGTCGACATCACCCGTGAGGACGGTGTGGTCGCCACGTTCGAGGTCGACTCGGTCGAGACCTTCAGCAAGGCCGATTTCCCGAACGACCGGGTGTACGCCGACACCGGTTCCGCCCAGCTGCGGCTGATCACCTGCGGCGGCGTGTACGACAAGAAGAAGAAGGACTACGAGGACAACGTGGTGGTCTTCGCCCACCTGGCCTCCACCAAGAGCCCCTGAGCCGCTCCGGCCCTTGACCCTGACGCACGGGTGAGGGCTTAGCGTCTGCGTGCTCCGGCCACCCGGGCCCGGAGCACGCAGACGAGGAGTCCGCCGATGACCGCACCGACCCTGCCCCGTCTCTCCCGCGAGGTACGGCTCGCCGCCGTGCCCGAGGGCCTGCCGCGTCCCGAGCACTTCCGCGTCGTGGAACAGCCGCTTCCGGTGCCGGGGGAGGGGGAGGTGCTCGTACGGAACACGTACTTCCAGGTCTTCCCCGCCCTGCGCATCCTCGTCACCGGCGGGGCGGAGGGCGCGCCCTTCCCCGGTCTGGGCCCCGGTGACACCCTGTTCGGTCCGGCCGTCGGCGAGGTCGTGGCGCGGCCGGGCACCGCGGGGCCGCCCGTGGGCTCGCTGGTCTCGCACTTCCTCGGCTGGCGGGAGTACGCGGTGGTGCCCGCCGAACAGTGCGTCCCGCTCGACGACGGCGCGCTCCCCGACCCCGCGGCCCATCTCTCCCAGGGCTCCCTGGCGTACACGGCGCTCACCAGGGTCGGCGGACTCCGGCCGGGGGAGACCGTGTTCGTGTCGGGCGGGGCGGGAGGGATCGGCTCCGTGGCGGGCCGGATCGCCGGGTTGCTCGGGGCCGGGCGCGTCATCGGGAGCACCGGCTCGCCCGCCAAGGCCGAGCGGATGACGGACGGCCTCGGATACGACGCCGTCGTGCTGAGGGACCCGGAGCACTCCTTCTCGGACCGGCTGGCGGAGGCGGCCCCCGAGGGTATCGATGTCTTTGTCGACATGGTCGGGGGTGAGCAGCTGCGCGCCGCCGTGCGGGCGGCGCGGCCCGGCGCCCGGTTCGTCCTGATCGGGACGCTGGCGGGCCAGCTGTCGGCCAAGGGCGGCGGCGCCACGGCACCGGTCGAGATCGACACGTTCCAGCTGGTCGTCAAGCGGATCACGATGCGGGGGATCTCCGGTGCCGACCATCCGGAGGCCCAGGCCGAATGGACCCGGACGTTCGGTGCGTGGCTGCGGTCCGGCGAGATCACCTTCCCGCACGTCCGGATCGCGGGCATACACAACGCCCCTGCCGCGTTGCACGCGTTGATGGACGGGCAGCACCTCGGCACGGTGGTGGTCGAGCTGTAGCGCCCGGACGGCACAGCGGGGGTGGGGATGCGGATCGGTGACGCCGCGGCGGCCGCGGGGACGACGCCGAGAGCGCTGCGGTTCTACGAGGAGCGAGGGCTGCTGCCCCCGCCGGCGCGCAGCGCCACGGGACAGCGGCAGTACAGCGCGCGCGATGTCGCCCGGGTCGGGTTCATCCGTGAGCTGCTGTCCCTCGGGCTCACCGTCGAGGACCTGAGCCGGTGCGCGGACCGCCTCGACCTGCTGATGGAAAGTCCGCCGCCACGGTGCGGCGCCTCCGGGGACGGGAGCGAGGGGGTCGCCGCGCGGAGACTGGCCGTGCTCGACGCGGAGATCGCCCGTCTGACCCGGCTGCGCGAGCAACTGGCCGCCCGGGTCGGCCCGGTGGGCCGGCCGGTGCGCTGAGGGCGCCGGTATTCGCTGGCCGGGACGTCCCGTACGCACCTAACATCCGACGGTGACGACGACCCCCGCAGACGCGTGGACTCCGCGGCGGCAGCCGGGCCGTGACACGCTCATGGCCCTGTGCCCGGTCTCCGGACTCCGGCCGCTCATCGGGCACACGGACCGCCGTACGAGGTACCGGGGGCTGTCCCTGCTCGCCGAGCGGGCGGCGCGGCCCCGGCTGCCGGCCGGCGAGGCGGCCGAGCTGGCGGCTCTGCTGCCGCGCGACGTTCCCGGGCCGCCGGACGAGTCGCTCCTGCTGGCCGGGCTCTACGGGCGCCTCGGCATCCACCTTCCGCCCGGGGCGCTGCCCGACTGGCGTGCGGCCGCGCCGCCCGCACCGGTGCGGATCGCCTGGCTGCGGGCCGAAATCCTCACGGACCCCTCGGCGCTGCGGCACGAACAGCCGGGGGAGACGCTCCACCGGGCGGTGCGCGCCATCGACGCCGGCGACGCCCACCGCCCGGACCGGCTCGTGGCCGAAGTCCTGGGCGCCCGTGACCCCGTCCTCCGGGCGGAGGCGGTACGGCTGATCAGGCAGGGCCTGCACGCCGGACTGCTGGCACCCGGGCCCGCCAGGGACCAGCTGGCCGGGCTGCTCGGCACCGGCCCGGACGACACGTCCGCCGCGGCCGCCGTGCTGGAGGAACTGGCCGAGCCCTGGGCGGCGTCGGACCCCCTGCCCGCGTCCCGTTTCTCCCCGTACCTCGGCTCCGCGCACGGCGCCCCCGTGGCGGCCCTCGCGCTCACCGCGGCCGCCCGGCACGGGCACGGGCCCCTGCTGATGCGCACGGCCGCGGACCCCGGTGGGGCCCCGGAGGTACGGCGCCGGGCCCTGGACCTCCTCGGGGACCTGGCCGAACGCGGCGACATCGGCGCGCTCCTGGACATCGCCGCCCAGGACCCGCTGCTGCTCGCCGGACCCGCCATCGGCTGTCTGCAAGGGCTCCACCGGCGCGGGCACTTCCCCGAGGCGTCCCAGGCCCCGGCCGTCGTCGCACTGGCACTGGCCGACCACTCGATCGATCCCCGTACGGTCGCCACGGTCCTCTACACCTGCCGCCGGACGGTCCTGGACCTGCTCTCGCAGGCACCCGCGGACGACCCGGGCGGGCCACGCCGGCTCGCCCTGCTCGTCGCCCTGGCCGGGCAGGGCACGGGAGACCTCCCGATCGGGGCGGCGGTCACCCGCATGCTCCCGTCCGCCCGCCTCCCGGGGCCGTACCTCGAAGCGATCCGTGAACTCCGCCACGAGGAAGCCGAGGAGGCCGTGCTCGCCCTGCTGCCCGACGCTCCCGCCGCCGTCCTCGACACGCTCGAAGCCATCGGCGGACAGCGCACCGTCGCGGCGCTGACCGAAGCGCTCGGACCGGACGCCGACGGAAGCGGAACCGCCCCCTTCCTCCGCCCGGTGCGCCACCGGGCGCTCGAACTCCTGTGGCAGCTCAACACCGACCCCGAGCTCCGGCGCCGTCTCCTCGCCCGCGTCGACCCCGCCGCCCTGCCCCCGGCCGTCGCGGCCGACCTCGGGGCTCCCGACGAGCGGGAACTGGCCCTGCTGACCGCGGGACCGGAACCCGCCGATCCGGTTGCCGCGCTGTGCGCCCTCGCCGCCCACGGCAGCGCCGCGACCCTGCCCGCCGTCACCGGGCTGCTCCTGCGGGTCGTGGGCGAACTGGCGGCATCCTGGGAGACGGTCGACACGGGCCCGCTCCCGGAACCGGCCCGCGCCGAGGAGCCCGTCGTCCCCCAGGAGATCGTGGACGCCGTACGCGCTCTGGGCGGCCGGCTGCACGAGCGGCGCAGGATCAGGCCGTCCTGCCTGGTGGGCGCCAGGGACGCCCGGGAGGCGGGGGACGCGCTGATGGCCGGCATCGTGCTGGACCTGCTGGAACGGCCGGATCTGCCGGCCCGGGAGCAGTCCGTCCTGCTCGAAGTCCTGCGGCGCGCCCCGTCGGCCCGGACCCGCCCCCGTGTGCACCGGCTGGTACGCCATCGCGATCCGCAGGTGCGCAAGCAGGCCATCGCGCTGCTGGCCACGGGCGCGACGGGCGAGGACGCGCAGGCCCTGTCGGCCACCCTGATCGCACTGACCCGGACCGACGACATCCGGACCGTACGGCAGGCGCTGCTCGCCCTCGGCCGTGCCGAGGCCCGCTGGGCCTGCACGGCGGTCGCGGCCCTCCTGGACCACCCCACCATGAACATCAGGAAGACCGCCGCGTCGGCCCTGGCGCGCGCGGGGACCCAGGCCGCCGTGCCCGGACTGCTGCGCTCACTCGGCCGCGACGACAACCCGGGACTGCGCACAGGACTCGTCGCCGCCCTGCGCGCGGTGCTGGGCGACGCCTGGACGGCGACACTCCTCGCCGCAGCCGCACGCACCGGGGAACCCCGCGCACGCGCGCTGCTGCTGCGGGGCCTCGACGGCGCCCTGGCCTCCCGTACGGTCCTCGCCCTGGCCGCCCAGGGCTCCCCGGTCGTGCCGGACCTCCTCGCCCTGGTGGCCGACGGCCGGATCCGCCTCGGGACGGGGAGTGCCACCGCCGATCTCGCGGAGCTGTCCGCGGAGTACGGGATCACGCACTCCGCCCACCCGCGGGCCGGGGACGCGGACTCCTGGGCCGCCGATCTCGCCGACCACGGCTGGAGCGCCCCGGTCGCCCTGCGCCTCGCCGACAGCCCGGACGCGCTGCGGGCCCGCCGCCTGCCGGAGCTGCGGCCGATGCTGGAGCACTGGCTGGACCTGGCCGCGGCCGTCCCGGAGGCCGCCCGGGACCGGGTCCTCGGTCTCGTCGTACGGCTGTGTCCCGCGCCGTGGCCGCCTGGCGAGCTGGACCGCTTCGCCGGGTACGCCCGGGTGCTGACCGAGGGGCTCGCGGGGGAGCGGGGACACCGGGCCGGGCTCCTCTCCGTACTCGGGGCCGTGGCGCCCCGGCTGTCCGGACCCGAGCGCGTGGAACTCGCCGACGCCGTACGCGCCTTGTCGCCCCCGGAGCATGTGGGGGCGCTGCGGCTGCTCCGGGCCTGTGACGCCGTACCGGTCAGGGAGGACCTGGACCGTGCGCTCGCCGCCGCCCGCCTCGACGCCCACGTACGGGAGGCCGAGACCGCCGTACTGCGTGAGGTGTTTGCCGTGCCGGAGCTGCCGGAGCTGCCGGAGCTGCCGGAGCCGTCCGCCGCCGGCCGTGGGGCCGAGGCGTGGCGGTCCGCGCTGCTCCCGGCCCTCCGCACCCGCCGCGCCCTGGAGGAGTTCCGGCAGCACGCCCCCGGCCCGCCGGACTCCGGGCAGCTCCTCGCCGTGCTCATGGCCGCCTACCCGGAGGCCGGTGACGACGGGGTGCGTGGCCTGCTGGTCGACCGGATGACGGACCTGCGGCCCCTCGGTGTGCCCCCGTGGACGCCTGCCGGGCCGATCGACCGGGCTTCGGAAGTCGTACACGCCGATGACCCGGGCCGGCCGCATTCCGCTGCGTGGCGCACCCGGCTGCTGGACCTGCTGGAGGGGCCCGACGCCGGCCGCCGGTCCGACGCGGTCCGGCAGCTGCTGGGCCGGCCCGAGCCGGAGACGGCACACGCGGTCCTCGGCGCGTACCTCCGCGGACGCGTCGACCTGCCGCCCGGCGACCGCCCGGCCCGCGCCCTGGCCGCCGTCGATCCCCCGGAGCTGCGCGCCGGGGACGTCCTGCCCGCCAGGGTCGTCGTCCTCGCCCGGCAGCTCGGCCCCTGGGACCTCGTACCGCTGATCCCGCTGCTGCTCGGATGGTGGGAGGACGGCCCCGCCGCCCTCCGCACGGACGCCGCTCACGCCCTGCGCTCCGCGCCCGCCGATGTGCTGGCGGAGCACCTCCTTCCCCGGCTGGAAGCGGGGGCCTGGGGGCTGCTCGACCTGCTGGCGGGCCTGCGGCTGCAGGGCTCCCCGGAGCTGAGGAGGATCCGGGAACGCCTGCGCGCCGAGGGACGCGACGACCTCGCCGGACGGCTCCTCCTGGACGAGGGACCCGGCTCCGTCCCGCGCCCGCCCGCTCCCGCCGGGGCGGTCCGCCGCCCGGGGCGCGCGGATCTGCTGCGGCTGGCCCGTACCGGAGGTCCGGAGCAGATACGCAGGGCCCTCACCCGCCTCACCGAGGAGCACACCCAGGAGCACGGCGGGCGGTCCCAGGACCCGGGCCCCGGCCTGGAGGAACTCATCGGAGAGCTGCTGCACCACCCCAGGCCCAAGGTCAGGCTGCACGCCCACCGGACCTCGCGCGCCCTGCTGGACCGGCCGTCCCATCTGCTGAACACCGCCGCCCTGCTGGAGGACCCGCAGCCGGACATCAGACGCATGGCGATCAGGACGCTCTGCCACGCCCGCTGGGAGCCCGCTGTCCCCGCGCTGGTGGCCCTGCTCGACCACGCACACCCTCCGGTCCGCAAGGAGGCCGCCGACGGGCTCCTGCTGATGGGCACGGCCGCGGTCCCCGCGCTGCGGCACGCCGCCGGCCAGGCCCGTCCGGACCGGCGCTCCCGCTACACGGATGTTCTGGAGCGGCTGACCGGGTCCGGCGAGGGGCCGTCCGTGCCCTGATCCCTCAGTGGGCGCTCTCCCGCTCGGCCACGGCGACCTGGTGCAGGGTGCGGCCGGTGCGTGCCGACCGCGCGTGGTACGGATCGGGGGTGCCCGGCCGGTCGTGGACGGCCTGCCGGTCGTTGGCCTTGATCAGCAGCCAGGCCTCCGGCCCCCGGGCCCCCTCCTCGTCGTCGATGTGGAAGCGGGTGAGCGCGAACTCCCCGTGCAGCTTGGCCCCGTCGAGCCGGAACGTGGCGTGCCCGTGCTCCAGGGACTCGGCGAACGGGACGGGATCGCCCGCGAGGTCGTGGCTGGTGGGGGTGTAGGTGCCCTGGTCCCAGACGATCACGGTGCCGCTGCCCTGTTCGTCCCTCGGGATGACCCCCTCGAACTCGCTGTACTCCAGGGGATGGTCGTCCGTCGGCACGGCCAGCCGCTTGTCGCTCGGATTGTCCGACGGACCGCGCGGCACGGCCCAGGACTTCAGGACGCCGTCGACCTCGAGACGGAAGTCGAAATGCATGCGCCGGGCGTCGTGGATCTGCACCACGAATCGCCGTGTGCTCTCGCTGTCCACGCCTGATCCTTCCGCCGGGATGCGTCGGACGGGTGCGCGCCTGACCGGTCGGGGCCGTGCGGGCCCCGCACAGCCCCTGTCTCCACTGTGCCGCCGCGGACCGCGCGCCGCACGGCGACGGACGGACGGGAAGCGCGGGGCGCCACGGCGAAGACGGCGGGAAGGGTGACTTCGGTGCCGATACGCACGAGTTGTCCTCCGCCCGCCGCGACGGCTTCTCCCCGCGGAGACTTCCCTCCTCGGTCACCCGGTCTGGACCAGATCCTTGACGGGCCTCGGGCCACTGCCTTAAATCAAGTGTTGAAAGATACGCCCGGGACGAGCGCGTCACGTGTTCATCTCTCGGTGCTTGTCTGTCATGCGCATGACTGTCATCCCCCCACCAGAAATGAAGTGATGACTGTGCCTTCCCCCCATCGCGCGGAGCGCCGCCTCTCCAGGAAGCGCCGCACCACGCTGTACGCCGCGCTCTCCCTGCTCTGCTGCTCCGTGGTCATGACCGCACTGCCCGCCGGAGCCTCGGCCGCACCCGACCCCCACACGGCTGCGTCCTCCACCGGTTCCCGGGCAGCGCAGGCCGTGGCCTTCGAGGACAACTTCGACGGTGCCGCCGGCTCCGCCGTCGACGGCGGCAAGTGGCTGACGGAGACCGGCGACAACGTCGACAACCACGAGCGGCAGTACTACACGGCCGGCAACAACAACGCCGCCCTCG
>NZ_JAERUC010000062.1 GCF_016745505.1 Streptomyces silvae
TCAGCGGGTCCGGGGTTCGAGTCCCTGACGGCGCACAGACACCACAGTGGGCGGTCTCCTTCCGGGGAGACCGCCCACTGTGCTGTGTGCCGCGCAGGATCAGAACTTCACGTCGGAGCACGCGTAGAACGCGTTACTGGTGTCCGCGACGTTCCAGACGGCCAGGATGATGTGCTTCCCGGTCTTCTGGGTGGGCATGGTGCCCTGGTGGGTCAGGGTGGCCGGAGGCTGCTGGTTGCCGTACGGCACGGTCATGAACGGCTGCGACTCCAGCGCCGCTCTGGTCAGCGGCTTGGTGGAGTCCCAGCCGTTCTTGGTGATGTAGTAGCGGAAGTCGCTCGTGGAGTGCCGGGCGGTGAACTGCCAGCGGAAGCTGTAGCCCTGCCCCGCGGTGACCTGGGTGGCGGGCCAGTTGCCGCCGCGCGGGTCGTCGAGCTGAGCGAATCCGCTGTTCCCGCCGGCACAGATCTTGCCGTCCGCCGGTCCTGCCGCCGGGAAGCCCTTGGGCCCCTCGACGCTCTGCGGCTCCCACTGGATGTTGCCGCAGCCGGTGACGGTGCCGTTGGCGCAGAGCTTCTGCCGGCTGATGGGTGAGTCCGTGTAGCCGTGACTGCTGGCGCTGCTGGTCGCGAACATGGAGACGCCCGCTATCGCCAGGCCGATGACGGCCGCGCTTGCCCTTTTCCGCATGCTGTGTCGCTCCTCGAGAACGTGGGGGATGTTCTGGGGATGATCCGAGCTGTCGATCCGAGCTGTGCTGCGCGCATCTGTGCGGTCTAGACCAAGTCCAGATTATTGACGCGGCATGAACATGTCCAGACCAATGTGGGCCGGGTTTCAGCACGCCGTCCGGTGCGCGCGGAGGCGGTCAGGCCCCTTCCCCGCCGCTGCGGCCGGTGTAGAAGGCCACCGTCAGATCCCTGACCAGGGCCTTGTGTTCGTAGGTGTCGAGCTCGACGATGCCGCGCGCGGTCAGCCGGCCGACGGTGTCGTCCACCGCGTCGACCACGGAGGTCAGCACCCCGTCCCGGTGCTTCGCGTCGATGGCCGCCACCCGGCACCGCTGCATCGCGGCCGCGACCTCGGGGGCGTACTCGATCACGGTCGGCTGGGCGGAGTAGATCTCGATGCCCGCGGGCGCGCAGTCCGCCTTCAGCATGCGGGTCAGCGCGTCGCCCACCGCCTCCGCGTCGCGCAGGGTGCGGGTGGTCTCCTCCAGGAAGGCGTCGGCGGGCAGCTGCGAGAGGACCCTGGCCAGGGCGGCCTCCACCTGGTCGCGCAGGTACCCCTCGTGGTCGGCGACCCCGAGCGCGGCCCGCGCGGTGTCCTTCACCCGCCAGACGACAAGGACCACGGCCCGCAGCGCGGTACCGCTCGCGTCCACGGCGGCGAGCGGCTCACTGCGCCAGTGCCGCAGACGTACGTCGATACGGCGGCGGCCCAGGAGCGGGGAGATCCAGAGGAGCCCGGTGCGCCGGACGCTGCCGCGGTAGTCGCCGAACAGCGTCAGCACCGAGGCGTGCCCGGACCTGCCCCGGCCGAGGCCGAGCAGCGCGAACAGGGCCACCGCCACGACCAGCGCGAGCAGCGCCCAGACCCCGGTGCCGATGCCGTCGTACGGGCGGTCCGCGAGCCCGAACCGGGCGGTCACCGCGGCGGGCAGCGCGCCCTGCCACCACAACGCGGCGAGCCCGGCGGCGGCCACCGCCGAGGCGGTGGACAGCGCGGCCCAGCCGGGCAGCACGGGTCCGGGGCGCTCGGTGAGCCGGGGGTCGGCGAGGGGCGCGGGCCGGGCGGGCGCCTGCTGTGTACGACGGGAGCGCGGCAGGGGCGGGCGGCGCTCGCCGGACCGCCGCGCGGTGCCGCCCGGGGCGGCGGTGGGGCTGCCGCCCTGGTCGTCGTCGCGGAAGAGCAGATGGACGGGGATGGGCGCGGTGGTCTCGGTGGAGATGACGGGCTGCCTGCGCCCGGCCCCCCACCAGGCGACCGGGTCGGCGGCACCGACGGTGAGCGTCACGGGCGCACGCTCACCGTCACCGCCGGGCGGGACCGCCCCGGCCACCCCGTTGCCCGGGCCGGGGGCGGTCGCCTCGTCGGAGTCGTCCTCGACGCGGACTCCGCTGCCCGGCCCCGCGTCGGCCTCGGACTGCGGCTCCGGCTGCGGCGTCACCGGCTCGGGGTCGCGCGCCAGGTCCGGGGCGGGGTCCGGCGCCCCGGGGGCGTGCGCCAGGTCCGGGTTCAGCTCCAACGGCTCGGGGGCGCGCGCCAGGTCCGGGGTCAGGACGAGGGGGTCGGAGTCACGCACCGGGCCGGGGTTGAGGCCCAGCGGCTCAGCACCGCGCGCCGAGTCCGGGTCCGGGTCCATGCTCAGCGGGCCAGGGCCCCACGCCGGCCGCCGGCCCAGCCCGACCGGCTCAGCACCGTGCGCCTGCTCCGGGTCCAGGTCCTGCGGGCCCAGGCCACGCGCCACCTCTCGGCCCAGACCGACGGGCTCGGCACCGCGCGCCGCGCTCAAGTCCAGGTCCATCGGGCCCGGGTCACGCGCCGCGTCCAAGTCCAGGTCCAGCGGCCCCGGGTCACGCATCGGCTCCCGGTCAGGCCCCGACAGCCCGGCCGCACGCGCCGCGTCCGGCCCCGGGTTCACCCACTCAGCACCGCGCGCCGTCTCCGGGTCCAAGTCACGCGGGTCCAGGCCACGCGCCACCTCTCGGCCCAGGCCGACGGGCTCAGCACCGCGCGCCTCACCCGCGCCCGGGTTCACCGGCTCGGCACCGCGCGCCGCGCCCCGGTTCAGGCCCGGCAGTCCAGCGCCCCGCACCGGCTCCGCCTCGGCGGCCGGGTCCACGACCGGGTCCGGGTGCGCGGCCCGGTCCAGCGCCGGGTCCGCTGCCGGGGCCTGCGCCTTCGGGGCCCGTACCGGAGAGGACGCAGGACCGTCCCCCGGGCGTACGTCGAGGCCCGGTTCCAGCTCCGGGCCCGGGCCCGGGATCGCCGGCGCGGACGCCGGCTCCCACTGCGTGCGCGGGCCGGGACCCAGGTCCAGGCCGAGGCCCGGGACCAGCGGTCCGCCGCCGCCCGGCGCCGCCCGGCCCACCCCGGCGACGGCGTCCAGGGCCGGACCCAGGTCCGCCGGGATGTCGTCCTCCACAGCCGGAGCCGCACCCGCGGCCCCCGTGTCCTCGGCCCGCGCCTGCCCCACACCGGGGCCGGGCACGATCACCCGCGTGTCCCGCTCGCCCAGCTCGTCCCACTCGCCCCGCACGTTCTCCGTTGATCGCATTCCCGCCTCCGTCATGTCCCTGCGGTCGTCATGTCCGTACCGTCGCTTCACCCGTCACGCGAAGAGCCGGCGCCATGTCTCCGGCCCCGGGTATCCGTCCGCCGCGCTCCCGCTCCAGCCCTGCGCGCGCTGGAACGCCTGGACGTTGCGGCGGTCCGCCTCCGTCCAGCGCGGTCCGGGACCGGTCACGTAGTGCGTGCCGTATCCCTTCTTCACCAGCTGCGTGCCGAGCCGCTGGACGTGGCTGCTGGACTGTCCCGGCTGGAAGAAGCTCCGCCCCGGGTAGGCCACGGTCCCGCTCGGGGCGGCGGCGGGGATCCTGTGCCCGGTGCCCTTGAGCAGCAGGCTCCAGGTGTCCGGGCCGGGGATGCCGTCCGCTTCCTTGCCCTTCCACCCCTGCGCCAGCTGGAACGCCTGGGTCGCCCGCTTGTCCGCGTCGCTCCAGCGCGGCCCCGCGCCCTGCGCGTAGAAGCGCTTGCCGCCCTGGGCGATGAGCAGCTGGCCGAGCCGGGTCACGTGCGCGTTGTCGGCGCCGGGGCCGAACTTCGCGGCGCCGGGGAACGTGGTGGCCGACCCGCTGCCGCTCGCTCCGCTGACGATGCCCTTGTAGCGGTAGGCCACGTACTTCGAGGAGTTGCTCCAGTACGCCATCGGCGTCGTCGCCGCCCGCGCGTTCGGCCGGGTCTGCTCGTACGCGAGGTAGTGGCTGTGGGTGTGGTCCGTCCAGCCGCCGAAGACCGTGACGTGCGACCCCACCGCGGGGTCGGCCAGGTTGCGGAAGAGGAGGATGTCGCCGGGCTGCAGGTCGGCGCGGGCGATCTTCGTCCCGAAGGCGGCGAGGCTGCCGGTCCACTCGTTGCTGCCGAGGTTCCAGGCCATCGACACGAAGCCCGAGCAGTCCTGCCGGTAGCCGTCCGACCAGTACGCCGCCATGTCGTACGGGACCTTCGCCGAGACCCACTTCTTGGCGCGGTTGATGATCTCGGTCCGGGTCGTCGTGCGCGCCGCCGTGTCCGGGGCGGAGGGGGGACCGGAGGCTCCGTCGCTGATCAGGGGGCCCACCTGGCCCTGGGGGGTGACCGGCTGGGGGTCGGTCACCGTGCCGCCGCGGGTGTCCCGTCCGGCGGCGGTGGCGGCGGCCTGGCCCGCCCCGCAGGACAGGACGACCCCCGCCGCGGTGACCAGCACCATCGCCCGCCGCGCACCGTGGGCGGCGGGGTGGCCGCCGTAGCGCACGGGCAGGGCCGCGGCCGTACGGCGCCGCTGCGCGCAGCCCGGACACCCGCAGTCGGCGGCGGGTTCGTACTCCTCGAAGACCGGCACAGTCATGCGACTCCTCTTCCCCTCGGCAGTCGTCCAGATCTTCCACATCTCAACTTTCCAGGCATATCTCATGGTGACGGACTAAAGGGAAAAAACGACCATCCGACAGGCCGGACCGGAGAGGAATTGGTCAGGAGCACCCTCGGACATCGGGTAAAGTTCTCCAGGTCAGCAGGCGCCGTTAGCTCAGTTGGTTAGAGCAGCTGA
>NZ_JAERUC010000063.1 GCF_016745505.1 Streptomyces silvae
CCCTCCGGGCGGACGGCGCTACTTTCAAAACACGCCCTAGATCCGCTGGATCTGGAGACGCAGGTGGTCGACGGCGCCCGCGCTGTCGTCGGAGGGGCCGCGGATGGCCGCGCCGCCGGTGAGCGGGGCGGTCCGGAGCGCCGTCGAGGGGCAGGGCAGGGCGACCGGGGCCGGGTGGCCGGGGAGCACGACGGCCGTCGAGTGGTCGACCGTCCCGTGACAGGAGCTGCCGACGCCCCGTTCGTCCGGGGCATCGGCGACCACGACCGACGCGGCGGCCGCGGGTGTCGGCGTGAAGGCCCTGGCGGCGGCCGCGGAAGGGGCCTGGCCATGGGGCGCGGGGGCCGGCGAGCAGCAGAAGAACACCGCTACGAGCATGAGCGCCCAGGCGGCGGCGACGGGCAGGCCGTTGCCGCTCCGCCACCTGTTCGTCCGCACGCTCGTTCCGGTCATCGCCGACATCGTAGATGGTGTGTGAAACTTCAATGAGTTCGGCCCCACAGCTCGGCAGGATAGTGTGCCCCGGTGACGACGCAATCGAACGTACCTGCGGGCTGGCATCCGGATCCCCACGGCGCGCCCCAGCTGCTGCGCTACTGGGACGGCTCCCGGTGGACCGAGCACACCCACCCGGCCCAGGGACAGGCCCCCGTGCAGGGGCAGTCCCAGGCCCCCGCGCAGGCGGCCGCCGCCCAGCCGCAGGCGGCCCAGCCGTACGCCGCCCAGCCGCAGGCCGCGCAGCCGCAGGCCGGCCACCCGTACGCCGCCCAGCCGAACGCCGCGGTTCCGCAGCAGCCGGCGGGAGTGCCGCAGCAGCACGCCGCCCCCCAGCAGCAGGCCCCCGCCCAGCAGTTCGCCCCTCAGCAAGGCGCACCCGGCGGCGGCTCGCTGTTCAACCAGCAGGTCCTGGTCGTGAACCAGAAGGCCAAGCTGATCGAGCTCACCAACGAGTACAGCGTCTTCGACCAGCAGGGCAACACCGTCGGCTCGGTCGTGCAGGTCGGCCAGAGCGCCGCCCGCAAGGTGCTGAGGTTCGTCTCCAGCATCGACCAGTACCTCACGCACCGCCTGGAGATCCGCGACGCCTACGGGCAGCCGCAGCTGCTCCTGACGCGCCCGGCGAAGTTCATCAAGTCCCGGGTGATCGTGCAGCGTCCGGACGGACAGCCCGTCGGCGAGATCGTCCAGCAGAACGCCATCGGCAAGATCAACTTCGCGATGACGGTCAACGGGCAGCAGGTCGGCGCGATCAAGGCCGAGAACTGGCGCGCCTGGAACTTCGCCATCGTCGACCACAACGACGCCGAGATCGCCCGGATCACCAAGACGTGGGAGGGCCTGGCGAAGACCATGTTCACCACGGCGGACAACTACGTGCTGCAGATCCACTACCAGCTCCCCGAGCCGCTGCTGAGCCTCGTCGTGGCGACGGCACTGACGGTGGACACCGCCCTCAAGCAGGACGCCCGCGGACTCGGCTGATCCTCCGTGGGGCGGGCGTGGACAGGGGAACCCGCGGTTCACGCCCGCCTCCGGGGCGAAGGTCAGCCCGGAGAGGCGCCGTCCCCTTCCTCGTTCATCTCCGCCAGCACCCGCTCGGCCACCGCGAACGCCGAATTCGCCGCCGGGACCCCGCAGTAGACCCCGGTCTGCAGGAGCGCGGCGCCGATCTCCCGCGCGCTGAGGCCGTTGCGTACCGCCGCGCGGACGTGCATCGCCAGCTCGCCGTAGTGGCCGTGCGCGACCAGGGCGGTCAGCGTGATCAGGCTGCGTTCCCGCCGGGACAGCGTCGGGTCGGTCCAGATCTCGCCCCAGGCGTAGCGCGAGATGAAGTCCTGGAAGGGCGCGGTGAACCCGGTGGTCGCCGCCTGCGCACGGTCCACGTGCGCGTCGCCCAGGACCTCGCGGCGCACCGCCGTCCCGCTCCCGCGCTCCCGGGGCGCGAAGTGGGCGCGCAGCGCCTCCCGTACGGGCCCCGGGCGTTCGGCGGGAGCCAGGTGGGAGGCGCCCGCCAGTTCGGTCAGTGCGGCGCCCGGGATCCCGTCGGCGATCTCCCGCGCGTGCGCGGGCGGCGTCGCCGGGTCGTCGCGGCCCGCGATGACCAGCGTCGGCGCGCGCACCGCCGCGAGTCCCGGCCGCAGATCGCACTCCGCGAGCGCGTCGCAGCAGGCCGCGTAGGCGCCGGGGCCCGTGCCCAGGAGGTCGTCGAGCAGCCGCGGCTCGGTGAAACCAGGTGTGAACCAGCGGCCCGCCGCGCTCTCCGCGACCTTGCCGAGGCCCTCGGCGCGCACGAGCGCGGCGCGCTCCCGCCACGGCCCCGGGTCGCCGAAGTGGGCGGACGAACAGACGACGGCCAGGCGGTCCACGCGCTCCGGGTGATGGACGGCGAGCCAGAGACCCACCGCACCGCCCAGCGACACACCGGCGTACGAGAAGCGGTCCAGGGACAGCGAGTCGGCGAGCTCCAGGACCAGCGCGCCCAGATCGGCGACCCCCGCTCCCGGGGCGATCAGCCCGGCCGGCGAACCGCCGTGCCCCGGCAGGTCCCACCGTACGATCCGGTGGGCGGCGGAGAGCTCGGGCGCGACCCCGTCCCAGACCGCCGTGGAGGTGCCCAGCGACGGGCCGAGCAGCAGGGCGGGAGCGCTCGCCGGCCCTTCGGCGCGGTGGTGGAGGAGACGGGCGGGTGTCGTGGTCATCGGCGCTCCAGAGCGCGGTCGGTGAGGAGCCCGGCGCAGCCGGTGTACCGGGCGGGGTCGGTCAGTTCGGCGAGATCGAGGCCGTCGAAGGCGGGCTCCCCGGCGAGGACCTCCGCGAGGGGCCTGCCCTCGTCGCGGGCCAGCCGGGCGGCCCCGGTGAGGATCTCCTTGGCGCGGCCGGGCCCCACCCGGCCGGCGGCCACCGCGGCCAGCCGCTCCGAGACGATCAGCCCGCCGGTCGTCCCCAGATGGTTCCGCATGGCCGACGGGAACACTCGGAGCCCCTCCGTGAGTTCCGCCGCGTCCCGGGCGGCCCCGCCGACCAGCCGCAGCAGATCACGGAGCGGCTCCCACTCGGCGTGCCAGGCCCCGGCCGGCCGCTCGTCCTCGGCGGTGAGCGATCCGTACAGGGTGGCCGCCTGCCCCGGCGCACGCCGGGCGGCGGCGGCGATCAGGGTGGCGCGGACCGGGTTGGCCTTGTGCGGCATCGCGGAGGAGCCGCCGCCGGAGCCCTCCGCCAGCTCGCCGATCTCGGTGCGGGACAGGGTCAGCACATCGGCCGCCGCCTTGCCGAGCGCGCCCGCCGTGAAGGCGAGCGCACCGGCCAGGTCCGCGACCGGCGTACGCAGGGTGTGCCAGGGCAACAGGGGCTCGGCCAGGCCCAGTTCCCCCGCGTAGGCCGCGACGAGGTCCGGCCCCGCCGCGTCCCCGCCGTCCGAGAAGGCCGCCAGCGTCCCCGCCGCGCCCCCGAGCTGGACGGGGAGCGCGCCGCGCACCGCCCGCAGCCGGTCCCGGGCGTCGAGCACCAGCGCACGCCAGCCGGCGGCCTTGAGGCCGAACGTCGTCGGCACGGCGTGCTGCGTCAGGGTGCGGCCCGGCATCGGCGTGTCCCGATGGGCGGCCGCCAGCCGCTCCAGCGCGTCGGCGGTGCGCCCCAGGTCGCCGAGGACAATTCCCAGGGTCCGGGACGCCACGAGCATCGCCGCCGTGTCAAGGATGTCCTGGCTGGTCGCGCCCCGGTGCACGTAGGGCCGCACGTCCTCGTCGACCGCCGCCGACAGCGCGGCGACCAGCGGGATCACCGGGTTCCCCCCGGACCGCGCCCGCAGCGCCAGCTCCCGTACGTCGAACGAGCCGGCCTCCGCCGCCCCGGTGACCGCCCGCCCGGCCCCGGCGGGAGCGAGCCCGCGGGTGGCCTGCGCCCGGGTGAGCGCCGCCTCGGCGTCCAGCAGCGCCCGCAGGAAGGCGTGGTCGCCGGTGGCCGCCTCGGCGGCGGAACCGGCCCGGCCGGGGGCGAGCAGCCCGGCATCGCTCTCGTGCATCAGCTGAACTCCAGGAAGACCGTCTCGCCGTCGCCCTGCAGACGGATGTCGAAACGGTAGGTACGGGCGTCCGTGCGTGTCGCGATCAGTGTGGCGCGCCGCTCCGCGTCCAGCGACTCCAGCAGAGGATCACCGGCCGCCGGGTCCTCGCCGAGCAGATCGGGGAGGTACACGCGGGTGTAGAGGTGGTGGACCACGCCGCGCGCGAACACGGCGGCACAGAGGTACGGGACACCGCCGGGCGGCAGCGTACGCACGAACCAGCGGCCGGCCGCGTCCGTCGGCGCCCGGCCGAACCCGGTGAAGTCCACCCCGTCGCGTCCGATCACCCGGCCGGTCGCCGGGTCGTGGCGCAGCGAGCCGGGAAGCCCGGTGCGCGAGCCGTCGGGGGCGGGCTGCCAGGTCTCCACGATCGCGTCGGGCACGGGGTCTCCCCGGCCGTCGAGCACGTAGCCGTGGACGGTGACCGTGCCGGGGTGCCCGGCCGGGGCGACCTCGCTGCCGCCGGGGAAGGGCAGCGCGTAGCCGTAGAAGGGGCCGACGGTCTGGGAGGGGGTCGGGGCGTGGGACATCAGGCGTGGCCTTCTTCCTCGGTCCAGGTGGCGCACGGTCCGTCGAGGACGATGTCCCAGCGGTAGCCGAGGGACCGCTCGGGGACGGACAGATCGTGGTCGTACGTCGATATCAGCCGCTCGCGCGCCGACCGGTCCGTGACGGAGCGGATCACCGGGTCGTAGGGGAGGAGCGGATCGCCGGGGAAGTACATCTGGGTGACCAGCCGCTGGCTGAAGGACGTACCGAACAGCGAGAAGTGGATGTGGGCGGGCCGCCAGGCGTTGGCGTGGTTGCGCCACGGATAGGCGCCCGGCTTGACGGTGGTGAACGCGTAGCCGCCCTCGTCGTCGGTCAGACAGCGTCCGAAGCCGGTGAAGTTCGGGTCGAGCGGGGCCGGATGCTGGTCGAGCTGATGGGCGTACCGCCCGGAGGCGTTGGCCTGCCACACCTCGACGAGCTGCCCCCGCACCGGCCGGCCGGCCCGGTCCAGCACCCGTCCGGTGACGGTGATCCGCTCCCCGAGCGGCTCACCGTGGTGCTGCGCGGTGAGGTCGCGGTCCAGCGCGGTCACATCGGTGACACCGAAGGCCGGCCCGGACAGCTCGACGGCCTCGGGATCGCGTACGGGGATGAGCGAGCGGTGCGGATGGCGGAAGTGGCTGCTGCGGTACGGCGGATAGTCGCGCGGCGGATGGTGGGCGCCCGGCACGGCCACGGCCTGGGCCCTGGCCACCTCGGCGTCGATCTCCCGCTGGCTCATGCCGTCGGGCAGCGGTTGTGCGGGAAGGACACGTGCGGTCATGTCACGGCTCCGTGAATCCTGGAAATGCTCAGTGCACTGACTAAAATGCGATGGTCATGAAGCTACGCAGGGCTGACCGTCGGGTCAATACCCTCAGTACACTGTGCATCTTCGACGTCCCGGCCCGAATCGGCCGTGGCTGACGACCGACAGAGAGAGGGCCTCCCGTGCAGGCGGTCGACCTGAGCACCCACCCCGGACATCTGGCCCGGCGTCTCCAGCAGGCGCACCACCTGCTCTGGAACACGATGGTCTCCCAGGAGATCACCTCGCCCCAGTTCGCCGTCCTCAACGCCCTGACCGCCGAACCGGGCCTCGACCAGCGGACGGTGGGGGAGCGGGTCGGCCTCGACCGGTCCACCGTCGCCGAGGTGATCACCCGGCTGCTGCGCCGGGAGCTGCTGGACAAGGTGCGCGACCCGGACGACGGGCGGCGCTTCCTGCTCCGTCTGACGGACGAGGGTGCCCGCACCCACCGGCGGCTCGCGCTGCGCACGGTCGGGATGAACCAGGTCTTCCTCGGCCCGCTCTCCGCGGAGGAGCAGCAGACGCTCTTCGGCCTGATGCACAGGGTGGCGGACGCCGCCGAGGCCCTCCGCATGCCGGAAGGAGCCGGGCCGCTCGCCGGCCGGTGAGCCGCCCCCAGTGGTCCGGAAGCCCTAGTGGCCCAGGCGCCCCCGGTGGTCCTGAAGCCCTGGTGGTCCAGGCGCCCCCGGTGGCCCGGGCGCCCTCGGGGAGCCCGGCGCCCTCAGGGGGTGTGGAGGCCGAACCGCGCCCCCAAGGGATCGAGGAGCGTCGCCACCCAGGGCCCGCCCGGGATGTGCATCGGGGGCGAGAGCGGCTCACCCCCCGCGGTCAGCGCCCTGGCGGCGGTGGTCTCCGTGTCGGTCACCGTGAAGTAGGGCAACCAGTGCGGCGGTACGTCGGCGCGCTCGTCGTCGTCCTGCTCCTTCAGGCCGCCGAAGTCGGCCCCGTCCACGCCCCAGTGGGTGAAGTGCTCGGAGGAGCTGACCGTCCAGCCGAGTACGGCCGGGTAGAAGTCGAGCGCCCCCTGCGGATCGGGGGTGCGCAGCTCCACCCACCCCAGGGACCCCGGATCGTTGAACCGCCCCGCACCCGGGAAGGCGCGGGCCTGCCAGAGGGAGAACACCGCGCCCGACGGGTCGGCGGCCACCGTGAACCGGCCCTCGTCGAAGACGTCCATCGGGCCCATCAGCACCGTGCCGCCCGCCGACCGCACGGCCTCGGCGGCGGCGTCCGCGTCCTCGGTGGCGAAGGAGACGGTCCAGGACGGCTGCTGCTCCGGCCGGTAGAGAGGACTGAAGGCCGCGACGGCGTCCTCCCCGAGGCGCGCCGTCGTGTAGCCGCCCGCCTCCGGCCGTGGATCGGTCTCGGAGCGCCAGCCGAACAGCCCCGCGTAGAAGGCCTGGGCCGCCCGCACGTCCGGGGTGCTCAGCTCGACCCAGCAGGGGCCTCCGGGTACCGGTTTCGTGAGCTTCATGCGGTTTCCTCCCGAGGCGCGCCACCGGTCGCATTCCTACGCTGTTGTCCAGCACGCTAGGGCCGCGCGGAGGTGGCGGCTACCGGAGGCGGTCCGCTGCCACCGGGACAGATATTTTATGTGTGTAACACCTGCTAAAGTAAATGAGTGAGTGATACATCCATGCGACCCCGGAAGCCCTCCGTCCACGCACTGCCGGTCACCGGTGTCCTGCGGCTGAACAGCCCCGCGGAGATCTGGTACAAGCCCGCGCTGAGCGTGGTGGTCGCCTCGGCCGTCCCGAACCTGCTGCTCTACTCCCTCGACCGTCTCGACCTCGTCATGTACACGATGGCGGGCTCGCTCTGCGCGCTCTACGGGCACAACCTGCCGTACGCCCGGCGGGTCCACACCGTCCTCCGCGTGATCCTGGGGATGGCCGCGGGACTCGCCGTCGCCCTGGTCGTCGGCTCGCTCACCGACTCGACCGCCGTGCTGATCGCCGTCGGCGCGCTGCTCGCCGCCGTCCAGAAGACCTTCTGCGACGCGACGCGCATCGGCCCGCCCGGCAACGTCATCTTCGCCTTCGTCACCTCGGCGGCGCTCTTCGCGCCGCAGGAGCTCGGGCAGGTGCCGGGGCACATGGGGCTGATGCTGGCCGCGGGCGCGTTCTCGTGGCTGGTCACCGTCGGTCCGGCCCTGTGGCGCAGGGAGGGGCCCGAACGCCTCGCCACCGCCCGCGCGCTCGACGCCGCCGCGGCGTACGCGGCGGATCCCGGCCCCCGCACCCGGCACACCGCGGCGGCAGCCGTCCAGGCGGCCTGGCAGTCCCTGCTCGCCGCCGGGCGCCCCACGGCCGTACGCCAGGAGCTGGAGCGGCTGGTCGTCCACGCCGAGCGGGCCCTCATGACCACGGCGGCCGACGGGGCCGGCCCCGAGGAGCTGCGCCGTTGGGCCGCCGGGACCCGGGCCCGCGGCCCCGTCCCCTGCCCGCCCCCCGCGCCCGGCACCGTCGAGCAGCTCTTCGGGATCGACGCCGAGCGGGCCGGGCAGCGGATGCGGCGCGGCCGGCGTGAGGCGCGGCGCAGGCTGCTGCGCGCGCTCGGCCCCGGCTCCCCGGTGCTGCCGGTGGCCTTCCGCACCCTCGTCGGGTGCGCCCTGGCCGGCTATGTCTCCTCGGCGCTCGGCGTGGGCCACCCGTACTGGGCGATCGTCACCGCGGCCTCCGTCTACCAGCCCAACCTCGTTCTCTCCTGGAGCAGGGCGCTGCAGCGGACCGTAGGCAACCTTCTCGGGGTGCTGGTCTTCGCCGCCGTCATCCCGCTCGCCCGGCTCGACCCGCTCGCCCTCGTCCTCTGCGTGCTGTTCTTCAACTTCGCCGCCGAGGCCCTGATCACCCGTAACTACTGGCTCGGATCCGTCGCCGTCACCCCGATGGCCCTGCTCATCCTGGAATTCGGCGGCTTCCAGCCGGCGGGCGAGCTCGTCGCCGACCGCGCCCTGGACACCCTGGTCGGCGTCGCGGTCGGCTTCCTCGCCGCGATCGCCGTCACCAACCGCCGGGCCTCCGGCCGCGTGGAACGGGCCCTCGCCGCAGCGGTGGACGCCCGGCACCGCGCCGAGCTGGCGGTCGCCGACCCGGCGGTCGACACCCTCGTACTCGAAACGGCGCGCAGGAGGCTGACGGCCTCCCTCGTCGAGCTGCGCGACGCCGGTGACGTCGCGTCGGGGGAGTGGTGGCAACGCGCCCTGCCCGAGGAAGAGCTGCTGGCCGCCGAGCAGGCAGGACACCGTACGCTCGCGGCGACAGCACAACGGCAGGGGCTGATCACCCTGCCCCCGGCGAACGGAGCGGTGTGACCGACGACATCGTGGCCTCGGTGGTACGGCAGTGGCAGGCCGTCAGCCCGGGACTCGACACGGAACCGATGGCACTCATTGGCCGCATCAACCGCTGCGCGGCCCTCCTCCAGCAGGCCGAGGACGCCCCGCTGCGGGCCGCCGGACTCACCCGGGCCGAATTCGACCTGCTCGGCGCGATGCGGCGCACCGACCGCGAACTCACCCCGGGCGAACTGGCCCGTGAGACCTTCTCGTCCGGGGCCGCCGTCACCAAGCGGCTGCGCGCCCTGCAGGAGTCCGGTCTGATCCACCGCCGCAGCGACGCCAGGGACCGCAGGGTCGCCCACGTCGGGCTGACGGACGCGGGACGCGACCTGGTCGACCGTCTGCTGCCCGAACAGCTCGCCTACGAGCGGTCGGTGCTCTCCGGACTCGACGAGAAGACCCGAGGCGCACTCAGCGGACAGCTCGGCGAGCTGCTGGTGCAGCTGGAGGGCCGGCTCGGCGGCCGCCGCTGACCCGGACCGAGCACCGCCCCCGGCCTCACCGAGAGTGAGCGGTTCACGGGCGGCCGGCCGAGGTGGCGCCGCCAGCTCCCGCCGCCTCCGGCCGGAGGCGCGGTGGGGTGGATTCCGCGCCGTAGCGCTCGTACATCCGTACGTCGCTCACGGATCTGCTCCTTTCGATCCGATTCGATCACATGTGCCCTTGTCCCGCTCTGCGGGGCAGGGGTATTCGTGCGTATCAGCGGTTCTCGCTCGCTTGTGCGCACTATTTCTTGTTGCTGCTGGAGATTGACCCTGTCCGGCGAGCGTCGCCTCCGCCTCTCTGTCCCATGGAGAGGGACAGGTGGGTCTGCTTTCTCCCGATTCCCTCACGGCGTCACTCCCCGCGCACGCGCGACGTCGGTGAGTGCGAAAACTGGCGAGTGTATTACTGCGAGCGTGCTCGCGCAGGGGGTTGGGCGAATATGCCGAAGCACTGTTCTGATCTGGTTAGGCTCACGCGCAGTGAAGCCGAGTTGATATGAATTCGAGCGCTTGTACACACCTATGCGTGCAAGTGCGTGTACCTCCCGAATACTTCCCGAATCAACCGCCAGAGGGTTTAGATGGTCCGTGTTGAATCACCGCCGACCAAAAGAGACATCCCCGTAGTGCGCGCCGCACTCCTGCCCGTCGTGCTGATGGCTGGTGCGACGGCGGCCGGCGCGGTGCCGGTCACGGGGGCCACGAGGGCGGCAGTCGTCTGGTGCGGAGCGTTCGCCACCGTCGTGGTCGCCACGCTCACCGTCGTGCTGAACCGCCGCCGCCGGGCGATGCACGTCCAGCGCGCCGCGTACGAACAGCGCATCGCCTACCTGGAACACCGCATCGCCTCGTACGACCAGGAGACGGAGCGGCTCAGCAAGGAGCTCCTGCCCGCCGCGATCCGCAGGCTGCGCGCCAGCAACTCGCCGCAGGAGGTGATGCGCGACGTCGTCGACGCGGACGCGTCGTACCGCAACCTCCCCAAGGCACAACGCGCCCTGGTCCTCCAGGTCCTCGACATCATCGACAACGAGGAGGCGATGCGTGACTCCGCGCAGCGCGCCTTCGTCAGCGTCGCGCGCCGCGTCCAGGCCATCGTCCACCGGCAGGCCAGTGAGCTCCGGGAGATGGAGGACCACCACGGCCGCAACCCCGATGTGTTCGACGACCTGCTCCGCATCGACCACGGCACCGCGCTGATCGGGCGGCTCGCCGACTCCATCGCCGTGCTCGGCGGCGCCCGCCCCAGCCGCCAGTGGCCCAAGGCCGTACCGCTGTTCAGCGTGCTGCGCGGCGCCATGTCCCGGATCCTGGAGTACCAGCGCGTCGATCTGCACTCGATCGCCAAGGTCGCCATCGTCGGCACCGCGGTCGAGCCGCTCATCCACGCCTGTGCCGAACTCCTCGACAACGCGACGCGCTACTCGCCGCCGCAGACCCGGGTGCACGTCACCGCGGTCGAGGTGCAGACCGGCATCGCCATCGAGATCGAGGACGGCGGCGTCAGCCTCAGCGAGGAGGCCCGGGTCAGGGCCGAGAACATGCTCGCCCAGGCCCAGGCCGGCATCAACATGAACGACCTCGGGGAGTCCCCGCGGCTCGGCATGGCCGTGGTCGGACGCCTCGCCCGCATGTACCAACTCCAGGTCTCCCTCCGCCAGTCCGCGTACGGAGGGGTCCGCGCCGTACTCATCGTGCCGCGCGACATGATCACCACCGGCCCGGCCCCCGGCATCGCGCACGGCATCGGCGCCACCTCGCGGCCGCAGAGCTCGCTCGACATGTCGCAGATGCAGCACGTCGTCCCGCCGCGCGGCAAGCACAAGGCGCGCCCCGCCGCGACCGGGCCCGTCCCGTCGCTCGCGTCCTCCGCCCCCACCCCCGCACCGGCCCCGGCGGCGTCCGCCACACGGCCCGCAGCCCCCGCGGCGGCCATGGGCGACGACGAGATCGTCGTGACCGAGTGGACCGAGGGCGGACTCCCGCAGCGCCGCAGCCGCGGGCGCGCGCCCCTCGGCTCGCACAACCTCCCGCAGCAGTCCGCGCCGGCCACGGAGCCCGCCGCGCGCAACGGGCACAACGGACAGGGCGGGGGCGGCTCGGCACCGCCCGGTCTCTGGCTGGAGGCCTTCACCCAGGCCGTCAACGGTGTGCCCAAGGAGCCGAAGCACGACACAGACTCTGACGACGTGTGGGACAAGGGAGACGAGAAGTGATCCAGCAGCGGGGAAACATGGACTGGATGCTCAAGGAACTGGCCGACGACGTACCGAGCATCCACCAGATCGTGGTGCTCTCCGCCGACGGCCTCCGCATCGCCCGGCACGGCGGCGACCCCGACGTCGCCGACCGTCTCGCCGCCGCCTGCGCCGGACTGCAGAGCCTGGCCGCCGCCGTCGCCACCGAGATCCCCTACAGCGACGGCCTGATGAAGCTCGTCGTCATCGAGGTCACCGGAGGGTTCTTCTACCTGATGGCGGCGGGCGCCGGCGCCTACCTCGCGGTCCTGGCCGGCGAGACGGTGGACGCGGGACTGGTGGGCGCGCGCATGCGCGACATGGTCGTCCGTATCGGCGCGCACCTGACGAGTCCTCCGCGCCACGACGGGCAGGCCGGATGAGTCCTCCCCGACGAGAACGCCGAAAGGCCGACCCGGCGCTGAGCGACCCGGAACGGCTGTACGTGATCACCGGCGCCCCCGACGGCGAACGAGCGGCACTGGACCTCGTCACGATGGTCGTGGCTCAGGCCGAGCCGTCGCCCATGGTCCAGCCCGAGCAGGCCGCGATCCTGCGGCTCTGCAAGGCGCCGTTGTCCGTCGCCGAGATCTCGGCCTATCTGAGCCTCCCCTTCAGCGTGGTCACCTCGCTCCTGACAGAACTCCTGGCGACCGAACTGGTCGAATCGCGCGCGCCCGTCGTCCGCGCCTCGCTCCCGGACCGGTCCCTTCTCGAAGCGGTGATGCATGGACTTCAGAAGCTCTGACACGATCACGGGCCCCCGCAGCGAGGACGTCCTTCCCAGTACGGCCACGGCCGCGGTGAAGGTCGTCGTCGTGGGCGGGTTCGGGGTCGGCAAGACGACCATGGTCGGCTCGGTGAGCGAGATCCGGCCCCTGACGACCGAAGAGACCATGACCCAGGCCGGGGTCGGCGTGGACGACAACGTGGGTGTGGAGACCAAGACCGCCACCACCGTCGCCATGGACTTCGGCCGGATCAGTCTCAGCGAGGAACTGATCCTCTATCTGTTCGGCACCCCCGGCCAGGAGCGCTTCTGGTTCCTCTGGAACGGCCTCTTCGAAGGCGCACTCGGAGCCGTCGTCCTCATCGACACCCGGCGGCTCCAGGTCAGCTTCGACGTCATCGGCAGGCTGGAGGAGCGCGGTGTGCCGTTCGTCGTCGCCGTCAACACCTTCCCCGACGCGCCGCACCACCCGGTCGAAGCCCTGCGCGCCGCCCTGGACCTGTCGGACGAGGTCCCGATGATCGACTGCGACGCCCGGCTGCGCACCTCCAGCCGCGATGTGCTGATGACCCTGATGCGCTACCTGCACCGACTCGCGGTGCCGCTCGCCTGACGGCGGCCCCTCTGCCTCCCGAACGGGCCCTGTCCCCACGCGCCCGGTCCCGGAACGGCCGGACCCCTTTACCTGGAGCCACTGTGACAACCCCCTTCCAGCATGAACCCGGAGCGGCCACCGGTCCGGTGCCACCCCCGCAATGCCCCGCGCACGGCATGGGCATCGGCCCCGGCGGACTGCGCCGGCTGTACGGCCCGGAGGCCGAGGCGGACCCCGCGGGCCTGTACGAGAAGCTGCGCGCCGAACACGGCCCGGTGGCGCCGGTCCTGCTGCACGAGGACGTCCCCGCCTGGCTGGTGCTCGGCCACAGCGAGAACCTCCACATGACGCGCACCCCCTCGCAGTTCTCCCGCGACTCGCGGCGGTGGCGTGGCCTCCAGGACGGCAGCGTGGCCCCCGACCACCCGCTCGCCCCGCTCTTCACCTGGCAGCCGGTGTGCTCCTTCGCCGAAGGCGCCGAGCACGAACGGCTGCGCGGCGCGGTCACCGACAGCATGGCGCGCATCGACACCCGCGGCGTCCGCCGTCACATCAACCGGTACAGCAACCGGCTCGTCAACGACTTCTGCCGGGAAGGCCGGGTCGAGCTGGTCAGCCAGTTCGCCGAGCGGCTCCCCATGATGGTGATGTGCGCCATCATCGGCATGCCCGAGGAGTACAACGACCGTCTGGTGCAGGCCGCCCGTGACATGACACGGGGCTCGGAGACCGCCGTCGCGAGCAACGCCTATGTGATCGGCGCGCTCGACCGGCTGGTCCAGCGCCGCCGTGAGGCGCCGGCCGAGGACTTCGCCACCTGGCTGGTCGAGCACCCCGCCGGTCTCACCGACAAGGAGGTCAGCGAGCACCTGCGGGTGGTCCTGATCGTCGCGTACGAGACCACCACCAACCTGATCGCCAACGTGCTGCGGATGGTCCTCACGGATCCCAGGTTCCGGGCCAGGCTCAGCGGCGGGCACATGACCGTGCCCGAGGCGGTCGAGCAGACGCTCTGGGACGAGCCGCCCTTCA
Source organism: Streptomyces silvae (assembly GCF_016745505.1). Lineage (GTDB taxonomy): Bacteria > Actinomycetota > Actinomycetes > Streptomycetales > Streptomycetaceae > Streptomyces > Streptomyces silvae. The sequence continues at coordinate 13,825 of NZ_JAERUC010000063.1, forward strand.
CCTCCGTCCTCGGCCGCTGGGCGGTCGGTGACACCGAGCTCGGCGGGCAGCAGATCAAGGCGGGCGACGCGCTGATCGTCGGGATCGCACCGGCCAACACGGACCCCGCCGTACGGCCCGACCTCAGCGTCAGCATGGAGGGCAACCGGGCCCACCTGGCATTCAGCAGCGGCCCCCACGAGTGCCCCGGCCAGGACATCGGGCGCGCCATCGCCGATGTCGGGGTCGACGCCCTGCTGATGCGCCTGCCCGACCTCGAACTCGCCGTCGACGAGGAGAAGCTGATCTGGGCGGGGAACTTCATGTCGCGCCACCTGGTCGACCTGCCGGCGGGCTTCGCGCCCACCGCGCAGCAGGAGATCGACGCCGAACCGCTGCCGGCGGTGGCAAGGTCCCGGCCGCAGGCCGGCTGGGAGGTCTCCTCACCCGCCGCCCCGCGCACCCCGATGCCCGCCCCCGCGGGCCCGCACCCGCCCGAGCCGTACGCGGAGCCCGGGGAGGGAGCCGTCATCCCGGCGCAGCGCGGCGGCCCGGCGAAGGTCTGGCGTTCCGTCGTGCGGTGGTGGAACGGCCACTGACCCCCACGCCGTACCCGTCGCCCCGGCCCCCCGGGTCCGGGGCGACGGGCGTCCCGCCCCGTACCATCGATCAGCGTGAAGCTGACAATTCTTGGCGGCGGCGGATTCCGGGTCCCTCTCGTGTACGGGGCACTGCTCGGCGATCACGCCGAAGGCCGCGTCTCCCGGGTGACCCTGTACGACACGGACGCGGACCGGCTCACCGCCGTCGCACGGGTCCTCGCCGACCAGGCGGCCGGCATCGACGACGCGCCCCCGGTCCGCGTCACCGGTGATCTCGACGAGGCCCTGCGGGGCGCGGACTTCGTGTTCTCCGCCATCCGGGTCGGCGGCCTGGAGGGCCGCGCCGCCGACGAACGCGTCGCGCTCGACGAGGGCGTCCTGGGCCAGGAGACGGTCGGGGCCGGCGGCATCGCGTACGGGCTGCGCACCGTCCCCGTCGCGACGGACATCGCCCGGCGGATCGCCCGGCTCGCCCCCGACGCGTGGGTCATCAACTTCACCAACCCGGCAGGCCTCGTCACCGAGGCCATGTCCCGGCACCTCGGCGACCGGGTCATCGGCATCTGCGACTCGCCCGTGGGCCTCGGCCGCCGGATCGCCCGGGTCCTGGGCGCGGACCCGGAGAAGGCCTGGATCGACTACGTGGGGCTCAACCACCTCGGCTGGGTACGCGGCCTGCGGGTCGGCGGCCGTGACGAACTCCCGCGCCTCCTCGCGGACCCCGCGCTGCTCGGCTCCTTCGAGGAGGGCAGGCTCTTCGGCCCCGACTGGCTGCGCTCGCTGGGCGCGATCCCCAACGAGTACCTGCACTACTACTACTTCAACCGGGAAGCGGTCCGCGCCTACCAGGACGCCGAGCAGACCCGGGGCGCCTTCCTGCGCGACCAGCAGGAGGGCTTCTACGCCCGGATGAAGGACCCCGCCGCGCCGCCGCTGGCCACCTGGGACCGTACGCGTGCCGAGCGTGAGGCGACGTACATGTCGGAGAACCGGGACGTGGCCGGGGCAGGTGAGCGCGAGGAGAGCGATCTGGAGTCCGGGGGCTACGAACAGGTGGCGCTCGCCCTGATGCGCGCGATCGCCCGCGACGAGCGCACCTCGCTGATCCTCGACGTCCGTAACCGGGGCACCCTCGCCGTGCTCGACGCCGACGCCGTCATCGAGGTGCCGTGCCTGGTCGACGCCAACGGCGCGCACCCCGTGGCCGTCGACCCGCTCCCGTACCACGCGGTCGGGCTGGTCACCGCGGTCAAGGGTGTGGAGCGGGCCGTGCTGGAAGCGGCGGAGAGCGGCTCACGGGCGTCGGCCGTACGGGCGTTCGCGCTGCACCCGCTGGTCGACTCCGTCTCCGTGGCCCGCCGGCTGGTCGACGGCTACACGAAGGTCCACCCCGGGCTCGCCTACCTCGACCGGCCGTGACCGGCCCGCCTCGTCAGGGGGTCGGCACGGCCTTCGGCCGGCCCGACGGGTCCCAGGTCGGCGCGACACCGGTGACCTGACACACCATGAGGAAGAGCGGAATGGGTGGCGTGTACGGCGTACGGCTGTCCGGGGCGTGGATCAGCCGGGGGCGCCCGGCCGGGACGTAGGCCCCCGCGGCGTACGACGCCTGCTCCGGCCAGTCCAGATCGAGATCCGAGCCCGACGGGACGATCCACCACCACTGGTCGGCGTCGGCGAACACACAGCCGGCGCGCGGCAGATGCGACATCAGCCGGAAGCCGTAGCGCGCGGGCACACCGACCGCGTCGCAGCCGAGGCTCGCCGACAGCGCGGGCGGCAGCGGGAGCCGGACCCGGCCCGGGACGCCGTCCTCCTCCGCGGGGCGGGCCCGGCGCGCGCCGAGCAGCTGGGACAGGGCGTTCCTCAGCATGCCGGCTCCGGGCCGTACGGCAGTTCCGCCCATACGATGCGGCCCGAGTGGTCACCCGCGTCGTGGGAGCCCCAGGCACTGCTCATGGAGTCGACGAGCAGCAGCCCGCGCCCGTGCTCGCCCTCGGCGGTGAGGGACAGCCGGGGGCCGCCGGGCTGATGCCCCTGGTCCTGCACGGAGATGCGCAGCCGGCCGCCGTCGCAGCGGAGCTCGCAGACGACCCGGGCGCTCGCGGTGTGCACCACCGCGTTGGTCACGAGCTCGGAGACGATCAGCACCGCCGCGTCGTGCGCGTCCCCGCCCAGCCGCCAGTCCGCCAGCCGGGCCCGCGTGAGGCGCCGGGCACCGGCCACCGACTCCGGGTGCGCCGACAGGGCGAAGCAGTAACGGAGCGCCTCCGCCCCGGGGCTGAGGTCCATGAGCCGGGGGATGAGCGCACTGCCAGGTGCCACGACCGATTCCTCACAGTGGGGGCTGTGTCACGCTTCGCACCGTCCCGGGAGGGGCCGGGCGCACCACGCGAACTTGGTTCGGATACCAACTCTCCCCCCGACATGAACACTTGGCAAGAGGCACTCTGAAAAATTCAGAGTGGCTGTGTCCCTGAGGCCATGCGCATGGCACACTGCTCGCAACAGCGCATCGGGAGGTCTGAAGTGAGCGAACCGCGGTCCGCCCCGACCGTGGGCCAGGTCGTTCTCGGTAAGCGCCTGCAGGATCTGCGGGAGCGCGTCGGCCTGAGCCGTGACCAGGCGGCGAAGGTCCTCCGTGTCGCCCCGGGGACCATACGCAGGATGGAGACCGCCGAGGTCGGGCTGAAGATCCCGTACGTCCAGCTCCTCCTCAAGGCCTACGGCATCGCCGACGACGAGACCGACGCCTTCGTCGAACTCGCGGAAGAGGCCAACAAACCCGGCTGGTGGCAGCGCTTCCACGACGTGCTGCCCGACTGGTTCAGCATGTACGTCAGCCTGGAGGGCGCCGCCAGCCTCCTGCGCACGTACGAGCCGCACTTCGTCCCCGGCCTGCTGCAGACCGAGGACTACGCGCGCTCCGTCCTGCGCACCGGCGCCGTCGGCCAGACCAGGCCCGCCGACATCGAGCGCCATGTGGCGCTGCGGATGGAACGGCAGTCGCTGCTCACCAAGGCGGAGGCGCCCAAGCTCTGGGTGGTCATGGACGAGACCGTCCTGCGCCGCCCCGTCGGCAGCGCCGACGCGATGCGGGCCCAGGTCGACCGTCTGCTCGAAGCGACGGAACTGCCCAACGTGACCCTCCAGATCGCGGAGTTCGCGACGGGTCACCACCCCGGCACGTACGGCCCGTTCGTCCTGTTCCGCTTCGCGGTCCCGGAACTGCCCGACATGGTCTACAGCGAGTACCTGACGGGGGCCGTGTACTTCGACGCGCGCCCCGAGGTGGCTTCCTACCTCGAGGTCATGGACCGCATGGCGGCTCAGGCCGCAACTGCACAACGCACGAAGGAAATCCTCAGGGACTTCCGCAAGGAGCTGTGATGAACCACATATACAACGGCATGCCGGCCGCCGACCTCGGCACCGAAGGCTGGTACAAGCCGTGGAGCGGTGGTAATGGGGGCAATTGCATCGAGGCCATGAAGCTGGCCGACGGCAGGGTGGCGGTCCGCCAGTCGGCGGACCCGGACGGCCCCGCGCTCATCTACTCCAACGGCGAGATCGCCGCCTTCATCCAGGGAGCCAAGTCCGGACAGGCGGATTTCCTCCTCACCTGACCCGCAGCCGTCTATCGTCGCACCACACGCTGTTCGCCGAAGTCCCCGACCAACGGAGTGCGTTATGACCGGGCAGGAATCCCAGGCCGTCGAGATCGACACGAGCAAGCCGCATCCCGCGCGGATGTACGACTGGTTCCTCGGCGGCAAGGACAACTACCCGGTCGACGAACAGATGGCGAAGCAGCTGCTCTCGCTGGACGCCCGCGGCCGTGACATGGCCCGCGTCAACCGTGCGTTCATGCACCGGGCGACCCGCTGGCTCACCGAGAACGGCGTGCGCCAGTTCCTCGACATCGGCTCCGGCATACCCACCGAGCCGAACCTCCACCAGATCGCCCAGCGGACCGCACCGGACGCCCGCGTCGTCTACTGCGACAACGACCCGATCGTGCTCGCGCACGCCGCGGCGCTGCTGCGTTCCACCCCCGAGGGCGCCACCGAGTACATCCAGGCCGACGCCCGCCGGCCCGACGCCATCCTGGAGGCGGCCGGCAAGATCCTCGACTTCGACCGGCCGATCGCGCTCTCCCTCCTCGCCCTGCTCCACTTCGTCGACGACGAGGACGGGGCCGCCGACCTCGTCGACCGGCTGGTGGAGCGGCTGCCCTCCGGCAGCTACCTGGTGCTCTCGCACACCACCGGGGACTTCGACCCCGAGGGCGCCGCCAAGGCCCGTGCCATGTACAAGGCCCGGGGGATGACCCTGCGCCCCCGCTCGCGCGCCGAACTCACCGCCTTCTTCCACGGCCTCGAACTCGTCGAGCCGGGCGTCTCGCTCTCCGCGGAGTGGCGTCCCGAGCTCGGCGAGGCCATCGACGTACCCGGCAACGAGCCGATCCCCGGCTACGCGGGCGTGGCACGCAAGCGCTGACCCGGGGGCCGGCGGGGCTTTCCGTGCCGCCTGCCGGGTGCGTGGGCCCACGGGGGACAATGGGCGCATGTCACGACGTACCTCACGCCCCCGCCGGCCGGACGCTCCACCGGCGGGGCCTCCGCGGATCACCCCGACGGCACCGTGCCCCTGCGGCCTCCCGGCCGCCTACGGCGAGTGCTGCGGCCGGTTCCACGCGGGCACCGCCGCAGCCCCGACGTGCGAGGCGCTGATGCGTTCGCGGTACGCGGCCTTCGTCGTCCAGGACGCCGGGTACCTCCTGCGTACGTGGCACCCGTCGACCCGGCCGACCGCCGTCGACTTCGACCCGGCGATGCGCTGGACCGGGCTGGAGATCCTGGAGACCACCGAGGGCAGCGCCTTCCACACCACCGGCACGGTCACCTTCCGCGCCCACTACACCGACGACGGCAGGCCCGACGCGCTCCACGAGAAGAGCCGCTTCGTCCGCGAGCAGGGCGCGTGGGTGTACGAGGCGGGCGTCTTCGTCGACTGATAGTCCGTTGCACGGGTGCGCCGGGTGATCCGCAGGATGCGCGGGTTCCGATCCGGTGGCCGCGCACGGGACCGGTGCCTCAGGCCGGGGCCACCGCCCGCTCGGGCGGGGCGAGCTGCTGTTCCAGGTCCTCCGCGAGCAGCCGCTTGGCGATCACGTCGACCGCCGCGCGCAGCTGCCGGTCGTCGGGCCGGGCGCCGTCCTCGGCCAGCCGTTCGTTGAGCCAGCGGCCCCAGGCGTCCGAGATCACCGCCGCCTCGCGGCTCCCCGCCGCCGTATGGGTGAAGAGCCTGCCGTCCCCGGTGAGGTACCCCTCCTCGATCATCCGGTCGAAGACGGGCACCAGCACCTCCGGCGGGAGGCGGTGCCGGGCGGCGATCAGCCTGAGTCCCGCGTGGCCGACCATCCGGGTGAAGAGGTCGACCTGCATCACGGCCCAGGCCCCCGCCATGTCGAGCCGGGTGTCCGACTCCGCGGTGATCCGCCTCGCCGTGTCGGGCCCGGCCTGGCTCAGGATCCTGGCCACGGCTGATTCCAGCAGCTGCGCCCGGTCCCCGGTGCTCGGCTGGGCGAAGCCCTCACCCATGTCGGTCGAGCTCGCCCGGGCGCTGTCGCGCAGCTTCACCTGCTTGAGGAAGAGCGAGACGACGAAGCCCAGCAGGGCCACCGGCACCGTCCACAGGAAGACCGTGTGCAGGGTGTCCGCGTAGGCCTGGGCGAGGGGTGCGGTCTGTTCGGCTGGCAGGGCGTGCACGGCCTTCGGGTTCTCCGCGACCCCGGCCAGCGTGGCCGGATCACCGCCCGCCCGCGCCGCCTGCTCGACGCCCTGCGTCAGATTCGGCCGCAGGGCGTTGGCGTAGATCGTGCCGAACACCGCCGTGCCGAACGAGCTGCCGAGCGTACGGAAGAAGGTCACCCCGGACGTCGCGGTCCCGAGGTCCGAGTAGTCGACCGTGTTCTGCACGGCGATCGTCAGCACCTGCATCGACAAGCCGATGCCGATGCCCAGCACCAGCATGTACAGCGACTCCAGCCAGGTCCCGGTGCCGGGGCCCATCCGGGACAGGAGATAGAGGCCCGCCGCCATCACCAGTGAACCGATGACGGGGAAGACACGGTAGTGGCCGGTCTTGCTCACCACGTTGCCGCTGAAGATCGAGGCCGCCAGCAGGCCGATCACCAGGGGAAGGGTCCGCACGCCGGAGAGTGTGGCCGAGTCCCCGTCGACGTACTGCAGATAGGTGGGCAGGTAGATCATCGCGCCGAGCATGGCGAAGCCCACGATGAAGCTCAGGATGGAGCAGACCGCGAACACCGGGTTACGGAACAGCCGCATCGGCAGCATCGGCTCCTTCGCCCGTGTCTCCACGAGGCAGAAGAGCGCCAGGGCTACGAGACCGCCGACGAAGAGGCCGATGATGACCGGTGAGCCCCACGCGTACTCGTTGCCGCCCCAGCTGGTGCCGAGGATCAGCGCGCTCGCGCCGGCGGCGACCAGGGCGATGCCCAGGTAGTCGATGACCGGGCGCCCGGCCGCACGGACGGAGGGGATGGTGCGGGCGGCGGCGATGACCACCACGATCGCGATCGGCACATTGACGTAGAACGCCCACCGCCAGGTCAGATGGTCGGTGAACAGCCCGCCCAGCAGGGGGCCGACCACCGTGGCGACGCCGAAGACCGCACCGATCGCCCCCTGGTACTTGCCCCGTTCGCGCAGCGGGATGACATCGGCGATCAGCGCCATGGCGGTGACCATCAGCCCGCCCGCGCCGATGCCCTGCACACCACGCCAGATGATCAGCAGCAGCATGTTGGAGGCGAGGCCGCAGAGGAACGAGCCCGTGATGAAGATGACGGCCGAGATCTGGAAGATCAGCTTCCGGCCGAAGAGGTCGCCGAACTTGCCGACCAGGACCGTCGCCACCGTCTCCGCCAGCAGATACGCCGTCACCACCCACGACATGTGCTCCGCGCCGCCGAGGTCCGAGACGATCGTGGGAAGCGCTGTCCCCACGATCGTCTGGTCCAGCGCGGCGAGCAGGATCCCCAGCACGATCGTGGCGAACACGATGTTCCGGCGCCGGGGGTCGAGGACGGGTGGCGCTGCGGCACTCTGCGCGGCGGGGGAGGTCTCGCTGGCAGTGGTCACCCTCGCACCCTCACACCCGGCCCTGGCCCACGCATGCGGGGGCAGCCGGACGGGTCAGGCCAGCAGCTCCCGTACGGAGTCCCTCATCCGGGCCACGAACGCCTCGCGGACCCGGTCGGACACCAGGTCGAGCGACAGATACGGATTGAGGTCCTCCAGCTCGACGAGCAGCAGCCCGCCCTCCGGTGTGCGGCAGGCGTCCACCCGCTGGATGCCGTGCGTGAGGGTGTTCCACTCGACGAAGCGACGCGCGAAGTCCAGGTCGGCCGCCGTCGGCGCGTACGGTTCGAGGACCCAGCGCCGGTCCGGATGCGGGGCGTGCAGGGCGTACTGGAAGTCGTGTCCGACGAAGTAGAAGGACACCTCGTAGCGGAAGTCGATCCGGGGCTGGACCAGCAGTGTGCCGTCGGCGCCCTCCGGATACTCCGGCTCGTCGGTGAACCGCAGTCCCACCGAGTCCGCGCCGAGCTTCGGCTTGACCACGTACCCCGCCGAGCGGGGGAGCAGCCCGAGGTCCGCCGCACGGTCCACGGTCGGGATCACCGGGAAGCCGGCCCGGCTCAGATCGACCAGATACTGCTTGCCCGCCATGTCACCGCGCCCGTCGAGCGAGTTGTGGACCCGGGCCCCCGACTCCAGCGCCATGGTGCGGAACGCGTCGTACGCCTCCTGGTAGTGCAGGACCGGTCCGCTGTTGCGGACGACCACCGCGTCGAACCGGTCGAGCAGCGCCGCCGCGTCCCGGGGGTGACAGAGCGCGACATCGAAGGTCTCACGCAGCCGGGACGTCAGGAAGATGTCCTCGTCGCAGTAGCGCCGCCCCTGCGCCTCGTACGCGAGATCGGTGACGAACAGGACGGACGGACGGGATGCTCCGGACACGGCGATCAAGAATACTCCCAGGGGGTTCGGTATTCGGCTGAAGGTCAATAGCCTTGCTGGTGCTGCCCGTTCACTGCCATGAAGCACTCCGGTCCCTTCCCGCAGGAGTCATACGTGTCCCAGGCGTCCTCACCGCCCGATATTCTCTCGCCCGCCTTCGCCGCCGATCCCTACGGGGCCTACCGGACGATGCGCGAGAGCGCCCCCCTGATCCACCACGAGGCCACGGGGAGTTACCTCGTCTCCCGGTACGAGGACGTCGAGCGCGTCTTCAAGGACAGGGCCCAGGAGTTCACCACCGAGAACTACGACTGGCAGCTGGAGCCCGTCCACGGCCGGACCATCCTCCAGCTCAGCGGCAGGGAACACGCCGTACGCCGGGCCCTCGTCGCTCCCGCCTTCCGCGGCGCGGACCTCCAGGAGAAGTTCCTGCCCGTCATCGAGCGCAACGCCCGCGAGCTGATCGACGCCTTCCGCCACACCGGGGAGGCCGACCTGGTCGAGGCGTTCGCGACCCGTTTCCCCGTGCTGGTGATCGCCGACATGCTGGGCCTGGACCGGGCGGACCACCAGCGCTTCCACGGCTGGTACACCAACGTCATCGCCTTCCTCGGCAACCTGGCGGGCGACCCCGGGGTCGCGGCGGCGGGGGAGCGGACCCGCCAGGAGTTCGCCGAGTACATGATCCCGGTCATCCAGCGGCGGAGGGAGGAGCCGGGGGACGACCTGCTCTCCGCGCTCTGCGCCGCCGAGGTCGACGGCGTACGGATGAGCGACGAGGACATCAAGGCATTCTGCAGCCTGCTGCTCGCGGCCGGCGGGGAGACGACCGACAAGGCCATCGCCTCGGTCTTCGCCAATCTGCTGGCCCACCCCGAGCAGCTCGCCGCCGTGCAGCGGGACCGCTCCCTGATCGACCGGGCCTTCGCCGAGACGCTGCGCTACACCCCGCCCGTCCATATGATCATGCGCCAGACGGCGGGCGAGGTGGAGCTGTCCGGGGGCACCGTCCCGGCGGGCGCCACCGTCACCTGCCTGATCGGATCGGCCAACCGGGACGAGGCGCGTTACGCCGAACCCGACCGCTTCGACCTCTTCCGGTCCGACCTGAGCAGCACCACGGCGTTCTCCGCGGCCGCCGACCACCTCGCGTTCGCGCTGGGCCGGCACTTCTGCGTGGGCGCGCTGCTGGCCAGGGCCGAGGTGGAGACCGGGGTGAACCAGCTGCTGGACGCCATGCCCGACGTCCGCCTCGCCGAGGGCTTCACCCCGGCCGAGGCGGGCGTCTTCACGCGGGGCCCGGCCTCGGTGCCGGTCCGGTTCACACCGGTCACGCCTGGAGCGTGACCCTCCCGGGCGTCCTCGTCAGCGGATGTGCCGCCCCGAGATGGCCCGGGCGATGACCAGGCGCTGGATCTCGCTCGTGCCCTCGAAGATCGTGTAGATCTTGGCGTCGCGGTACATCCGCTCCACCGGATGCTCCCTGCTGTACCCGGCGCCGCCGAGGATCTGGACGGCCTTCTCCGTGGCGGAGACGGCGAGTTCACCCGCGCGGAGCTTGGACATGGAGCCCTGGCCGGCGTCGAAGGTCCGGTCGTTACGGGCCATCCACGCGGCCTGCCAGATCAGCAGCCGTACGGCCTCGATCTCGGTACGGATGTCGGCCAGGGCGAACGCGATCGACTGGTTCTCGATGACCGGCCGGCCGAACGCCTCGCGCTGTCCGGCGTACTCCAGGGCGTACTCGTACGCGGCGCGCGCGATGCCGAGCGCCTGGGCGCCCACCGTGGGGCGGCTGACCTCGAAGGTGGCCATCGCGGCCTGGCCCTTCGCAGTGCCGCCCTCCCGGGCGCGGGCCAGCCGGGCGTCCAGCTTCTCCTTGCCGCCCAGCAGGCAGTGCCCGGGGACGCGTACGTCGTCGAGGAAGACGTCCGCGGTGTGCGACGCGCGCAGGCCGAGCTTCTTGATGGTGCGGCTCGCCTCCAGGCCCCGGGTGCCGGGCGGCACGATGAACGCGGCCTGGCCGCGTGCGCCCAGCGAGGGGTCGACCGAGGCGACCACGACATGGACCTCGGCGATCCCGCCGTTCGTGATCCACGCCTTCTGGCCGGAGAGCACCCACTCGTCCTTGGCCTCGTCGTAACGGGCCTTCGTGGTCATCGCGGAGACGTCGGAACCGGCCTGCGGCTCGGAGACGCAGAAGGCGGCCACCTTCGGGTCGTCCTCGTCGCCGTAGCACTGGGGGACCCACTCGGCGAGCTGGTCGGGCGTGCCGGAGGCGAAGATGCCGGCGACCGCGAGGGAGGTGCCGAACAGCGCCATGCCGATCCCGGCGTCGCCCCAGAAGAGCTCCTCGTTGGCGATCTGGAGGGAGAGTCCGCTCGGGTCGCCGTACATGTCGGCGAGCGACTCGAATCCGTACAGGCCGATCCTGGCGGCCTCCTGGATGACCGGCCACGGGGTCTCTTCGCGCTCGTCCCACTCGGCGGCCGCGGGGCGCACCACCTGGGCGGCGAAGCCGTGCACCCAGTTGCGCAGGTCCTGCTGTTCCTCGGTCAGGGCGAGGGAGAAGTAGCTCATGGGCTCAGGCCTTCGGGATGTCGAAGTAGCGGGTCAGTCCCGAGGCCAGCCCGACGTCACCGGCGACCTTCAGCTTGCGCATCATGAACATCGTCACCGGATTGCCGTTGCCGGAGACCAGCTTGAGGAAGTCGGCGTCGCCCATCACCAGCGTCGTCCGGGGCTCCGCGTCGGAGCGGCCCGGGCTCACCGTGCAGGCGCCGTCGGCTATGGAGGTCTCGTAGACCTCCTCGCTCTCACCGGTGATCTTCCAGCGGATCAGGGCCTTCAGCCCGCCGGCCGCCTCAGGGCGGAACTGCTGCCGCATCCGGCCGAAGACCTCGCCCAGCACCCGGGTGCGCAGATCACCGTGCATGACCTCGCCGAGCTGCTTGGCGGACAGGCCCTTGACGATCCGCGCGAACTCCTCCGGGGAGACGGCGGCGAAGTCGAGCCCGGCCAGTTCGTCGGTGAGGTTGCCGCTGCTGTTGTCGCCCACGCCAAATCCTTACTCCAGAGTAAACTTACTTCTGAGTAAGGTAAGGGGGGTGTCGTCATCGCGCAAGCAGCTGTCACCAGGCGCCGTCGGGGCGTACCGCGAGGTGGGGGTGATGGGCGCAGAGCACCTTGTTGGCCCGGGCGAGCTCGGACAGCGCCTGCTCGCGGTCGGCCTGGTCCTCGATGCCGAGCCGAGGCCCACGGAACCTGCGCACCTCGCGGGCGGCGCAGTCGGCGTCGAACTCCGCCTGGAGGATGTGCGGCGGGGTGCAGGACCCGATCAGCGCGGCGACCCGGTCCGGGATCGGCACGGGGACGAGGAGGTGCGAGGCGGTCATGGGGGGTTCCCTCTCGGATGGTTGGCCAGGAGGTGGTGCTCCGCGGTGGCCGGTGGGCCACCGCTCCTCCCTATGTAACGGGACGCAGTTCCGTGTTTCTCGTTGAGAACGTCTCCGTGTCGCAACCGTTTGGGACTGACCGTCTATTTCGCTTTACCTGAAGGTAAGTTGACTTTGCGCCACGTATGTGATGAAGGGTCAGGTCAGTTCAGTGACTGCCCGCCGCGTGACCGTAACTGCAGGGCGCGCAGTACCGCCTCGGTCGAGAAGCGGCTCTCGGGGTCGGTGAGCTGGTCGCCGAAGATGGCCTCCAGGCTGCGCATCCGGTAGCGGACCGTCTGCGGATGCACATCCAGCAGCTCGCCCATCTGGGCCGCGGTGCCGCGGGTGTCGAGCCAGATCCGCAGTGTCTCGATGAGGCGCTCGCGCCGTGTGGTGCTGATGCCGGACACGGCGGCCAGTTCGCGCTCGGCGAGCTGGTCGAGGAGGGCGGTGTCGGAGAGGAGCCACAGGGTGATGAGGTGGTCCTCGCAGAGGATGACGGGCGCGTCGTCGATGACCCCCGCGTCGACCAGTTCGAGGACGCGCCGGGCCCAGCGGATCGAGTCGGCGGCGAGCGCCGTCGGCACGGTCAGCCCGATCGCCGCGCCCCCGCCCGGAATCGTCCGGTCGAGCATCTCTCTACGCGCGTCGTCCATCGGCCCGGGGATCAGGAGATGGGGCTGCGGGTCGCCCGGGTCGATCAGGACGTCGTGGTCGGCGCTGATCCGGTCGAGCCCGGACGGGGCGCGCACCGCGACGAGGGTGACCTGCTCGGGCAGCGTCCATCCGGTCTGCTCGCACAGCTCGGCGATGGCGCTGCGGGGTACGGGTCTGCCCGTGAGGATCAGGTGCAGCAGCCGCCGGCGCACCGCCTCGCCCTGCTGGTCGGACTGGGCCTGCACCTCCAGATAGCCCTCGCGGGACAGCGACTCCAGCTCGTCCACGTATGCGAACAGCGCGTCGGCGAAGCTGAGCATCAGCGCAGGCGAGAAGTGATAGCTCCGGCCCACCTTCTTCGCCCGCCGCAGCGCGACCCGCGCCCCCAGCCGGTACGCGCCCTGGAGCGCGTCCATGGTGCGTCCCTCGTACGCCTCGAACCTGCCGAATCTCCGGCACATGTCGTCGCGCAGAACCGTGGGGGACGAGGGTTCGGCGACCAGGTCCACGAAGGAGGAAAGGCTCTGTTCGACACCCATCCGGATGGACGTGCCATTGGGGCCGTTGAGAAGCCGCGCGTATTCCGGATAGGCGCGGGTCACTTCCATGCCTATCTCTTTGATCAGGCTCGGCAGTTCTGGCCGCATGATCGCGGCGAACTCCTGGGGGAGGGGCCCCAGCGGGTCTCCGGTGTCCAGCGGCTGGATAAGTCTCGGCATGACCGTCCCCTTGCTTTCCTGGGCCCTGCGTGGGTGGAGCAGGTGGGGGAAAGCGCTCCCACGGACCGACAGGTGTATACCAACATCGGCGCCGAAGATAGACCAAGTCGGGCGGGGTGCACACCACTTGGACAAGGCTGATGTGCAAGGGCCACACAACAGGCCCCGGTTGTGGGGCTCCGGTGCAGGTGGGGCCGTACATGCTCACTTCCGGACAATGTTTTCGGCCGTCGGCGCACCGAGGGTGCCGGCACGGGGGTGCCGCGCCCGCCGCGCCGGGCTGGTCCGAGTGCCGTTCCCGGCCCCTTCCCGGCGTCCTCCGGTCCTGTCCGGAAGGTACGGGCCTCCGGGGCGCCCCGGACGGGGACCGGTGGCGGCGCGGTATTCCGCCGGGTTATTGCGCACGAAGTGACAAGTGCGCCAAGCGAATTAGTGACCTGTTGACGAGGAAAAAAACTTGCCCGACCAATCTTGACCGGCGGGATTGTGCTCCAAGTTTCCCGCAAGTAACGTCACGCCCTGTCACAGCACGTATGTGGCTGAAAGCGCAGCACGGCCCCCACGCAACACGATTCATCGCGGCACTCCCTGCGCCTTTGCAGGAATTGGGGTGCCTTCCCCGCAACAGTGCACCCGCACTGCCGAATCGGAGGAACTCACTGTGCGCAACTCCCTCAGAAAGATCGCGATCGCGGCCGGTGCAGCCGCGGCCGCCGTCACCCTCGGAGCCACCACCGCCACCGCCGGCGTCGCCGCTCCGACCTGGACCGTCGGCCCCAGCTCGCCGGAGGCGTTCTCGGCCGGCTCCGGCACCGTCACCCTCACCCTCAACGGCATCCCGATGACGTGTACGTCGTCCGCGGCGCAGGGCAACCTGGCGAGCGCTTCGGGTACCACCAACGTGCAGGTCGGCACCATCGCCCCGCTGACCTGGTCCAGCTGCACCAGCCCGTTCGGCCCGGTGACCCCGACCGCCGACACGTCCACCCCGTGGAAGCTGAACGCCAACACCTACAGCGCCGGTGTCACCAGCGGGTACATCAGCGGTGTCAAGGCCACGCTGAAGGTCCTCACCTGCACCTTCACCGTGACGGGCAACGTCGCCGCCACGTACACCAACTCCACCGGTGTGCTGGCGGTCAGCAACAACGCGACCTACAAGCTGACGGTCGCCACCGTCACCGCGGGCTGCGCCGGCATCGCCGCCGTGGGCAACAACCCGACCTACACCGCCAACTACAACGCGGTCACGCCGGTCGGCGGCAGCACCAAGCCGACCATCGTCTACACCCCCTGATCCGGCCACGAGCCACTCAGGAGTGAGCAGGGGCCGCACGGCGGGATCACCCGCCGTGCGGCCCCGTGCCCGCCGGCCCGTCACCGGGAACGGAGGAGCCGGCCGTGCGCAGGTCTCCCGGGGAGCTCGCGACGACGGCGGATGCGGGTCCACCCGCCGCGCGGTGCGCGTCGGGTCCGTCAGAAGGGGGACATGTCCAGTGAGGGGCAGTCGTATGACAGGCGCACGGCGGCGCACGGCGCGGGGTGCCGCGGTGGCCGCCGCGGTGCTGCTGGGAGGGATGATCCCGGGCGCGCAGGCCGCGTCCGGTGTGCAGGAGATCGATGCGGAACTGGCCTACACGTGCGACTTCCCCGAAGCCGGGCAGCCGGTGAAGGCCACGATCTCCGCGACCGTCCCGGAATCGGGCCGGGCCGAGCAGGTGATCCAGCCCGAGGACGTGGGGCTGGATCTGACACTGCCCGAGGAGGCATCGGCCGGACTCGCCGCCGCCGGGGCGGCGACCGTGACGGCGGAGGCGAAGCTGTCGGTCGATGTGGTCCAGGGGGACCAGCACGCCCGGACGGAGTGGATCGGGACGACCGCCGAGCCGGTGCCGGTCCCCGGGTCGGGCGACCTGACGCTGAGCACGGCCGGGGGCGTTCCCTTCGTGAAGCCCGCGGCGCCGGGCGACCTGGTGTTCGGGGCGGGTGCCCTCTCCGTGGAACTCGCCCTCACGAAGGCCGACGGGACACCGGCCGACTCACCGGCCCTCACCCTGGGCTGTGCGCTGGACACCGGGCAGGAAGCGACGCTGGCAACGGTGCCCGTGGGCGGTGACGGAGAGGAGACGGGGGCGGAGCCCACCCCGACCGGATCCTGGCCCGAGGAGCGGGAAGCGGGCGAGGAGGACGGTCTTCCGGAGGTCGGAACCCCGGCGCAGCAGCCTGCCGCGGCAGACGCGCCTCCGTGCTTGGGTGACCCGAGCGACGATCTGAGCATGGTCGCCTTCGTCACCGGCTACGCCAACGTGGCGAAACTCGACGGCGCGACCAGATTCCCGCTGGCCTGCGCGCGGATCACGCAGGGCGAGAGCAGGGTCGTACCCGACGGGGCGTTCCTGCACATCTACCAGGACTCCGCGGTGGACCTCGACTTCGAGGGGAAGACGCAGCTCCCTCCCGCCTCCGGCACGTTTCTGACGTTCGGATTCATGCCGACCACCGCAACCCTCGAGATGACGCAGATCCCCCCGGGGACCAACCCTGACGGGACGCGAGTCCCGAACATCAAGTCCGACCTGGCGATCAACCTCGCCGAGGGCTCGACCAAAGGCGTGACGGCCGTGACGCTCGAGCTGATGCTCCGGCTCCGTGACGTCGAGGTCGACGGCGTGCCCCTGGACGTGGGTGACAACTGCCGCACCAGCAAACCCTTCACCCTGAAGCTGGAGGGGCACATGACGCTGAAGGACGGAGTCCAGGTGGGGTACACCCTGGCGACCGGCGGTGAGCTGACCGGGTCGGTGACGCTGCCCCCCTTCAGCGGGTGCGGTGCCGACGAGGACCTGGACAACCTCTTCACCGCGTCCCTGTCCGGGGTGCCCGGTTACGTCAAACAGGTGCAGGGAGCGCCCTGCGCGCCGGCGAACGGCGCGGATCCCACCTTCTGCATGCCCGACTTCACGCCGAGAGACGTGCCCGAAGCGGCTCGCTGAGCCCACGCAGCCGTACCGACATCCACATCGCGCACTGCGACATCTCCCGTCCCGCTCACGAATCGAGGGAACCATGAGACCCGTCTCCACGACCTGGATCAAGGCCGGCGGCGCCGTCGCCGCGCTGGTCATGCCCCTGACCGCCACCCCGGCCGGGGCCGCCACGGCGGCCACCCAGCTGAACGGCTCCTGGGCCCCGTTCGACCGCTGTCCGGTGGACGCCCCCGCCATGCTCGCGACGGACGGCGACACCGACGTCCCGCTGTGCGTGACGTCCACCTCGCCCAACGGGACGATCAAGCTGGGCAACACCACGGCGACCACCGGGTCCACGAACCTGCAGTTCGGCGTCATCCAGCACCCGGCCGAGGGGACCTACACGGTCGTCCCCCCGGCGGCCGGATCCATCATCAGCGGGAAGACCACCATCCCCGGCGGTCTCCTCGGCATCATGTGCCCCAGCAATGTCCCCGTCGTCTCGGCCGTCTGCGGGCAGATCACCGACGCCACCCTGAACAAGGTGACCGCCACGGTGGAGTCCGCCGGTACGCCGACCGACTTCAGCCTGGTCGCCGGGATCTCCTCCGGGCCCATCGTCAAACTGCCCGTCAAGATCCGCCTGGAGAACCCGCTGCTCGGATCCAACTGCTACATAGGCAGCAGCAGCAACCCGGTGCTTCTGCGTCCCGGGAACCTCAGTGCCCCGACCATGGCCGCCTCCCGATTCAACGGGGACGGATCCGCGAACCCGGACGAGGGGTCGCTGATCCGGATCGCCCTGTCCGGGGCCGCCCAGGGCGACAGCCAGTTCTCCGTACCGAAGGCCAGTGGCTGCGGTCTCGGCGGTCTTCTCAGCTGGGCCATCGACCTCAAGGTCGGCCTGCCCGCCGCGGCCGGCTCGAACAACCTCGTCCTGAACGACGCCAAGACCTACACGGCCGGTCTCACGGCTCCGGGTGTGTCGGTGCCCAACGCGGGCAAGGAGCTGGCCGCGAGCTGGCACTCCGCGGTGAAGTAGCCGGCGAGAGGGCCACGGGAGCCGCATCCGGCTTCTTGTCACTTCGTGCGCCCCCGGCCCTCGGCCGCCCATGAGCCCGCCCCGACCGAAGGAACCCTGGTCGGGGCGGGCTTCGGTGTGTCAGGACCGGCTTCCGGGCGCCCGCCGTCGCGGCTCGCCGGCCCTCACTTTTCGATAGGTTTCGCGCGCCGATTACTCATCGGGACATAAGAAAACGGCGCCGCGCAATTACCTAGGAGAAAGTTCGTGAAGTGCTATTGCGGACTCAGGTTACCGGCCCGTAGCGTCCCGCTTGAGCAGCTCGGAAACGCATCCGTACCTGCTCGTTCGACGTACGTGGAGTCCCGGTCGCGCCCCCCTCGGCCCGGGATTCCTCCGGGAGTTCCCGGCACCGGAACCCTCCACCGGCGCGGGGCCTCCCACCGCCGGGATCTCGTGGCCCCGGCCCCCCGGGGCCGCGGGACCCCGGTGCACCTGGACAGCTTGCGCAGAATCCGACAAGGCCGTCGACCGGGTTTGTCATTCGGTGACAAGTGATCCGTCCGAAGATCGATGCCCGGCGATTTCCGCTGCTCAACGGCTTGTCCTGGCGGATTCGACGGACATAACGTGCGCCTCCTGGTGCATGTGTGACGAGCCGCCCCTTGCATTCACCGGAGCCGGAGCGCAGACAGATGACGTCGTTCACCACCCCTGCGAAGGAGGGCCGATGGGAATCGAAGTAGTCGTCGAGGGCCTGACGAAGTCCTTCGGTAAACAGAACATCTGGCAGGACGTCAGCCTCACGCTGCCGGCCGGTGAGGTGAGTGTGATGCTCGGTCCTTCCGGTACAGGAAAGACCGTCTTCCTGAAATCCATCATCGGACTGCTGAAGCCGGAAAAGGGCCGTGTCCTCATCAACGGCGTCGACATGGTCAACAGCCCCGAGCGAGAAATCATGGAGACCCGGAAGCTCTTCGGGCTGATGTTCCAGGACGGCGCCCTCTTCGGCTCGATGTCGCTCTTCGACAACATCGCCTTCCCCTTGCGTGAGCACACCCGCAAGAAGGAGTCCGAGATCCGCCGCATCGTCATGGAGCGGATCGACATCGTGGGTCTGCTGGGCGCCGAGGAGAAGCTGCCCGGTGAGATATCCGGCGGCATGCGCAAGCGCGCCGGCCTGGCCCGCGCCCTCGTCCTGGACCCGCAGATCATCCTCTGCGACGAGCCGGACTCCGGCCTCGACCCGGTCCGTACGGCCTACCTCTCGCAGCTCCTGATCGACCTCAACGCCCAGATCGACGCGACGATGCTCATCGTCACCCATAACCTCGACATCGCGGCCACCGTCCCCGACAACATGGGGATGCTGTTCTGCCGCAACCTCGTCACCTTCGGCCCACGAGAGGTCCTGCTCACCAGCGACACGCCCGTCGTCTCGCAGTTCCTCGCCGGGCGCCGTGAAGGCCCCATCGGCATGTCCGAGGAGAAGGACGCGGCCACCCTCGCGGCCGAGCAGACCAACGGCTCCGACCGCACAGCCGGCCCCCGCACCGTCGTACCGCAGCTGGAGCCCTCACCCGGGCTGCCCGTGCGGCAGGGCGCCCTGCGCCGCCGGGAGCGGGTCCTGTCCATGATGGGCCAGCTGCCGGATGCCGCCCGTACGGCCATCATGAACAGCTACGCGCCGACCTTGGACGGTGGGCGCCGATGACGGCACCACTGCCCGTACGGCCGCCGGAGCCGGCCGCCGAAGAGGCGCGGGAGGAGGCGCCGGGGCAGAGACCGCCCTCGCGGCTCCTCGCCCCGCTGCGTCAGACCGGACAGCTCTTCGCCCTCGCCCTGGCCGTCGCCCGGGCCGTCTTCCGCCGCCCTTTCCAGGTACGGGAGTTCATCGAGCAGTTCTGGTTCGTCGCCAGCGTCACCATCCTGCCCGCCGCGCTCGTCTCCATCCCGTTCGGCGCGGTCATCGCCCTCCAGGTCGGCTCGCTCACCGAACAGCTCGGCGCCCAGTCCTTCACCGGCGGCGCCAGCGTCCTCGCCGTCATCCAGCAGGCCAGCCCGCTCATCGTGGCCCTGCTGATCGCCGGCGCCGCGGGCTCCGCGATCTGCGCCGACCTCGGCTCCCGCAAGATCCGCGAGGAGCTCGACGCCATGGAGGTTATGGGCGTCTCGCCGATCCAGCGCCTCGTCGTCCCGCGCGTGCTGGCCACCATGTCCGTCGCCGTCCTGCTCAACGGGCTGGTCTCCGTGGTCGGCACGCTCGGCGGCTACTTCTTCAACGTGATCATGCAGGACGGCACCCCGGGCGCCTACCTCGCCAGCTTCTCCGCCCTGGCCCAGCTGCCCGACCTGTACGTCGGTGAACTCAAGGCGCTGATCTTCGGCTTCATCGCGGGCATCGTCGCCGCCTACCGGGGACTCAACCCGCGCGGCGGCCCCAAGGGCGTCGGCGACGCCGTCAACCAGTCCGTCGTCATCACCTTCATGCTCCTGTTCGCGGTGAACATGGTCCTCACGACGATCTACCTCCAGATCGTCCCCCCGAAGGGGGGCTGACCGATGTCGATGCTCGGCTGGCTCGACCGCTCCGGTGAGCAACTCACCTTCTACGTACGGGCGCTGATCTGGATCCCGCGGACCCTGCGCCGCTACCTCAAGGAGGTGCAGCGGCTGCTCGCCGAGGTCGCCTTCGGCAGCGGCGGCCTCGGCGTCATCGGCGGAACCATCGGCGTGATGATCGCGATGACCCTCGCCACCGGCTCCGTCGTCGGCCTCCAGGGGTACGCCGCCCTCGACCAGATCGGCACCTCCGCGTTCACCGGTTTCATCTCCGCGTACTTCAACACCCGGGAGATCGCCCCGCTCGTCGCCGGCCTCGCCCTCTCCGCGACCGTCGGCGCCGGATTCACCGCCCAGCTCGGCGCGATGCGGATCAACGAGGAGGTCGACGCCCTGGAAGCGATGGGCGTGCGCTCCATGCCCTACCTCGTCACCACGCGGATCATCGCCGGCGTCGTCGCCATCATCCCGCTGTACGCGATCGGGCTGCTCTCCTCCTACCTGGCGTCCCGCTACATCACCGTCCTGTTCAACGGGCAGTCGGCGGGCACCTACGACCACTACTTCAACCTCTTCCTCTCCCCGGACGACGTGCTCCTGTCGGTGCTCAAGGTGCTGATCTTCAGCGTGCTGGTGATCCTCGCCCACTGCTACTACGGCTTCCACGCCACCGGCGGGCCGGCCGGCGTGGGTGTGGCCGTGGGCCGGTCGGTGCGCAACGCCATCGTGCTGATCAGCGTCACCGACTTCTTCCTCTCGCTCGCCATCTGGGGCGCGACGACAACGGTGAAGGTGGCCGGCTGATGCATTCCTCCACGGCGCAGACGGTGCGCCGCAGACTCGCCGGTGTGGCCTTCGTGCTGGTGCCCGCCCTGCTCGTACGGCTGTCGGTGTCCGTGTACGAGAAGGACTTCACCGACGACGCCACCGTGACCGTACGCACCGGAAGCGTCGGCAACGAGATGCACGACAACGCCGAGGTCAAGCTCCGCGGCGTCGTGATCGGAGAGGTCCGCGCCATCGAGTCGGACGGCGACGGGGCGCGCCTGACCCTCGCCATCCGGCCCGGCAGGCTCCGGCAGATCCCCGCCGACGTCACCGCCCAGATGCTGCCCACCACCCTCTTCGGCGAGCGGTTCGTCGCCCTCGTACCCCCGTCCGTCCCGTCCGCGCGGACCCTCCAGGCCGGTGCGGTGATCCCGCAGGACCGCTCCTCCAACGCCATCGAGCTGGAGGAGGTCCTCGACAACGTCCTGCCGATGCTGACCGCCGTCAAGCCGGAGAAGCTCGCCGCCACCCTCAACGCGGTGTCCCAGGCGCTCGAAGGACGGGGCGACAAGCTCGGCGACACGCTGGTCACCCTCGACGCCCACCTCAAGGAGTTCAACCCCCAACTCCCCACGCTCAACGCGGACATCAAGGAACTCGTCAAGGTCAGCACGCTCTACGCGGACGCCGCCCCCGACGTCCTGGACGCACTCACCGACTTCACCACCACCAGCGGCACCCTCGCCGAACAGCAGGCGGAGCTCGCCGATCTGTACGGATCGACCACCGCCTCCGCCCAGGACGTCACCTCCTTCCTGCGCAAGAACAAGGACAACCTCATCCGCCTCTCCGCCTCCGGCCGGCCGACCCTGGAACTCCTGGCCGAGTACTCCGACATGTTCCCCTGCACCCTGCGCACGATGGCGGGCTTCGTGCCCGCCATGGACAAGGCGCTCGGCAAGGGGACCGACCGGCCGGGCCTCCACGTCACGCTCAGGCCCGTGAAGTCCAAGGGCAAGTACGTGGCCGGCCAGGACACCCCGGTCTACGACGCCACCGGGGGCCCGCACTGTTACTCGGTGCCGTACACCGGCAGGGCGGCGCCGACCGCCGACGCACGGACCGCCTCCTCCGCCGTGGACAGCGCCCCCGGTGACACCGCGACCGGGACCGACGCCGACACCGCACTCGGCATGCCCAACTCACCCGAGGAGAGCCGGCTCGTCAACGAGCTGGTCGCCCCCTCCCTGAACGTGCAGCCGCAGACCCTGCCCGACTGGAGCAGCGTGCTCATCGGTCCGGCCTTCCGCGGTGCGGAGGTGAAGCTCAAGTGAAGCGCCGCTCCCTCGCGGGACCCCTCGTCAAGTCGATCGTCTTCGTCGTGGTGACCGTCATGGCCACCACCGTCCTCGGGCTGTCCATCGCCAACACGGGCGTCGGCGACACCACCTCGTACAGGGCGAGGTTCACCGACGCGACCGGACTCGTCGTCGGCGACAGCGTCCGGATCGCCGGCGTCAAGGTCGGCCAGGTCGAGTCCATCGAGGTCGCCGACAAGCGGCTGGCCGAGGTCGGCTTCGCCGTCCGCAGGGGCCGCGCGCTGCCCGCCTCGGTGACCGCCTCGATCAAGTACCTCAACATGGTCGGCCAGCGCTACATCGACCTCGACCAGGGCGCCGGGCCCGTCGGCCGGAGCTTCACCCCGGGCGCGACCATCCCGCTCTCCCGCACCACACCCGCGCTGGACCTCACCCAGCTCTTCAACGGCTTCCAGCCCCTCTTCGAAGGACTGTCGCCACCGGACGTCAACCAGCTCGCCGGATCGATCGTCCAGGTCCTCCAGGGCGAGGGCGGCACCGTCGACAGCATCCTCTCCCACGTCGGATCGCTGACCGGCACCGTCGCGGCCAAGGACAAGGTGATCGGAGAGGTGATCAAGAACCTCAACACGGTCCTGAAGACCGTCAACGACCGGGAGGCGGGCTTCAACGACCTCGTCGTCACCCTCCAGAAGCTCGTCACGGGCTTCGCCGGTGACCGCAAGCCGCTCGGGGAGGCGGTCACGGCGATGGGCGCGCTCACCACCGTCACCGCAGACCTCCTCCAGGACGGACGCAAACCGCTCAAGGACGACATCGCCCAGCTCGGACGGCTCACCGGCCGGCTGGACAAGAACTCCCCCAAGATCGAGAGCTTCCTGGAGAAGACCCCGGCCAAGATGGAGGCCATCACCCGCCTCACGTCGTACGGGTCATGGCTCAACCTCTACCTCTGCGAGGCCAAGGTCAGCGGTGTGACCACCGAGGACGGCAGCGCCCCGCCCACCGGCATCACGATCGGTCAGCCGAGGTGCCAGGCATGAGAATCAAGCCCGTACGCGAACGCAACCCGGTCGCCGTCAGCATTGTCGGACTCCTCGTCCTGGCGCTCGTCGGCCTCGCCGCCTACCGCGCCGACGCGCTTCCCTTCATCGGCGGAGGCACCACCTACAGCGCCGACTTCACCGAATCGGCCGGCCTCGACGAGGGCGACGAGGTACGGATCGCCGGGGTGAAGGTCGGCGAGGTCACCGGCGTCCGGCTCGACGGCGCGAAGGTGAGGGTGGACTTCAAGGTCAAGGACGCCTGGATCGGCAACTCCTCCACCGTCGGCATCGCCATCAAGACCCTCCTGGGCGACAAGTACCTCGCCGTCGACCCGCTGGGCGACGCCCCTCAGGACCCGGGCTCCCGGATCACCGCGAGCCGCACGACCTCCCCGTACGACGTCACCCAGGCGTTCGACGGGCTCGGCGAGACGATCGACGAGATCGACACCGACCAGCTCGCCCGGAGCTTCGAGACGATCTCCGAGACCTTCAAGGACTCACCGCCCGACGTGCGCAGCGCCGCGAACGGGCTCTCGGCGCTGTCGAGGACGGTGTCCGAGCGGGACGCCCAGCTCGCCACCCTGCTCAAGGGCAGCAAGCAGCTCACCAGGACGCTCGCGAACAAGAAGAGCAGCTTCGAGACCCTCCTGGAGGACGGCAACCTGCTCCTCGGCGAGATCCAGGCCCGCCGCGACTCCATCCACCTGCTGCTCACCGGGACCAGGAACCTCGGGACCCAGCTCACCGGGCTCGTCGCGGACAACGACAAGCAGCTGAAGCCCACCCTGGACTCGCTGGGCCGGGTCACCTCGGTGCTGGTGAAGAACCGCAAGAGCCTCGACAAGGTGCTCTCCCTGGCCGGTTCCTACAACCGTCTCGTCGGCAACACCCTCGGCAACGGCCGCTGGTTCGACAACTACGTCTGCGGTGTCGTCCCGAAGAGCTACCTGCCCGCCGGCACACCCCCCGGCAACGGCGACTGCATGCCACCGAAGCAGGGAGGGCGCTGACATGAGACGCACACGCGTCATCGGGATCGGCGCCGGGCTCGCCGTCGTGGCGGTCGCCGCCACCTCGGGCGTCATGGCGCTGGACGACCAGGGCAGGACCACCGTCACCGCCTACTTCGACCAGGCCACCGGTGTGTACGCCGGCTCGGACCTGCGGATCCTCGGGGTGAAGGTCGGCACCGTCGAGTCCGTGGAGCCGGACGGCAAGGAGGTCAGGGTCACCCTGAGGCTCGACCAGGGCGTCGAGGTCCCCGAGAAGGCGCACGCCGTCGTCGTCGCCCCGAGCCTGGTCGCCGACCGGTACGTACAGCTCGCACCCGCCTACACCGGGGGAGCGCGGCTGGAGGACGGCGCCGTACTCCCGGCCGCGGACAACGCCACCCCCATCGAGGTCGACCAGCTGTACGAGTCGATCACCGAGCTCTCCACGGCCCTCGGCCCGGACGGTGCCAACACGGACGGGGCGCTCTCCGCACTCCTGGACACCGGGGCGAAGAACCTCGACGGGAACGGGAAGGCCATCGGGGACTCCGTCGAACAGTTCGGCAAGGCGACGAAGACCCTCGACAAGAGCAGCGGCAACCTCTTCGACACGCTGTCCTACCTGCAGACCTTCACCACGATGCTGAAGGAGAACGACGGCAACGTACGGGCCGCCGAGCAGCAGCTGAACACCGTCACCGGCTTCCTCGCCGACGACAAGAAGAACCTCGGCGCGGCCCTGAAGGAACTGGGCAAGGCACTCGGCCAGGTCAAGGGCTTCATCCAGAGGAACCGCGGCGCCCTCAAGGAGAACGTGGACCTCCTGCTGCCGCTCACCGAGACCCTGGTCGACCAGCGTGCCTCGCTCGCCGAATCCCTCGACACACTGCCCCTCGCGGCGGGCAACGTGCTGAACGCGTACGACCCGGCGAACCGCACCCTCAACGGGCGCACCGACCTCAACGAGCTGTCGATGGGCGGGCCCCTCACCGAACCCGGGGCCGCTGCCGCCGGACCGCAAGGGCTGGCTCCGGTGGACGCCACCCGGCGGAAGGCGCTGCCCGTACTGCCGCTGCCCGCCGTCGGCACCGTCTACGGCACCCCGGAGAAAGCCGGCGCGAAGAAGGCCGGACCGGACGAGAAGAAGCAGGAGGCGACCCCATGAGCCCCGCCCCGCCCAGACCCGGCACCCGGGTGGTCGCGGCCCTCGGCGCGCTGGTCGCCGCCGGCGTCGGCTTCGTGCTCGTCGCCACGACCGTCGGCCTGCCGTCGTTCGGGGGCATCGACCAGGTGCCGCTCCCCGGCGGTGCCGACCTCGGGGACCACCCGTACGAGATCACCGCCGAGTTCGGCGATGTCCTCAGCCTCGCCCCGCAGTCGTCCGTCAAGGTCAACGACGTGGCCGTCGGCCGGGTCACGAAGATCGCCCTCACCCCCGGCAGCTGGACCGCCAGAGTCACCATGCGGGTCAACGGCAAGGTCGACCTGCCCGCCAACGCCTACGCCCACCTCGAACAGTCCAGCCTGCTCGGCGAGAAGTTCGTCCAGCTCTCGCCCCCGAGCACCGGCACCGCTGAGGGAGCCCTCGCGGACGGCGACCGGATCCCGCTCTCCCGCACCAACCGCAACCCGGAGGCCGAAGAGGTCTTCGGCGCCCTGTCGATGCTCCTCAACGGCGGCGGGGTCGCCCAGCTCAAGACCATCACCACCGAGCTCAACAAGGCACTCGCCGGCCAGGAACCGCAGATCCGCTCGATGCTGAAGCGCGTCGACACCCTCGTCACGAACCTGGACGACCACAAGGAGGACATCACCGCGGCCCTCGACGGCGTCAACCGGCTCTCCGCCACCCTCGCCACCCGTAAACAGGACGTCGGTACGGTCCTCACCGGGCTCACCCCCGGCATGAAGGTCCTGGAGAAGCAGCGGGGCTCGCTCCTCACCATGCTGCGCTCGCTCGACACGCTCTCCACCGTCGCCGTCGACACGATCGACAAGAGCAAGGCCGACATGATCGCCGACCTCAAGGCCATCGCACCCACGCTCACCGCCCTCGCCGACTCCGGCGACGACCTGCCCGACTCCCTCCAGGTGCTGGTCACCTACCCGTTCACCGACGAGGTGCTCCGCGGGGTGAAGGGCGACTACCTCAACGTCTACCTGGACGTGACCGCCCAGCCCGGCACCCAGGTCATCCCCGCGCTCACCCCGCCCACGGAGTCCGGCACGCAGAAGAAGCAGGGGGCGGCGCTGCCCCTGCCGCTCCCCTCGGTCACCCCACCGGGAACGGAGGGCACCCGCTGATGATCACTCCCGCCATCCGGCTCAAGAACATCGCCTTCCTCGTCGTCGCCGTACTCGTCCTCGGCTTCCTGGGGGTGCGGTACGCCGACCTCGGCCACTACGTCGGGCTGCGCGACTACTACACCGTCACGGTGCAACTCCCGCAGACCGGAGGTCTCTTCACCCACTCCAACGTCAGCTACCGGGGCGTGTCCGTGGGCAGGGTCGGCCCGATCGAGCTCACCGACGACGGCGTCGAGGCCGAACTGCGCATCGAGAACGACGCACCGCCGATCCCCGACAGCCTGGAGGCCGTCGTCGCCAGCCTCTCCGCCGTCGGCGAGCAGTACATCGACCTGCGGCCCACCCGCGCGGACGGGCCCTTCCTGGAGAACGGCTCGGTCATCGACCAGGCCGACACCACGATCCCCGCACCCGTCACCGACGTCCTCACCAGCGTCAACGACCTGACGGCCTCGGTCGACACGGAAGCGCTGCGCACGGTCGTCGACGAGTTCGGCGCCGCGTTCAGCGGGCGTGGCGACGACCTCCAGGTCCTGCTGGACACCGGCGGTGAGTTCATCGAGGCCGCCGACGAGGCGCTGCCGACCACCACGAAACTGATGGCCGACGGAGAGACGGTGCTACGGACCCAGAACGAACAGGGCGAAGCGCTCAAGGGCTTCGCCTCGGGCGCCGAGGAACTCGCCGCCGAACTCAAGGGATCCGACACCGACCTGCGCCGGCTCATCGCCGCGGCACCCGACGCCACCGAACAGATCAGCGGACTGCTGCGCGATCTCGACCCCGCCTTCGGGGTGGTCGTCGCCAACCTCCTCACCACCTCCGAGGTCGCCGTCACCCGCCAGCGCGGACTGGAGGAACTCCTGGTGAAGCTCCCCGCGGTCGCGGCCGCCGGGGCGAGCGCCGTCGACGCGGACGGCGCCAGGTTCGGCATGTCGGTCACCTTCTTCGAACCACTGCCCTGCACCGCCGGGTACGGCTCCACCACCTACCGCCCGGGCACCGACACCTCGGCCGCCCCCGCCGCCAACACCAAGGCCCGCTGCGCTTCTTCGCCCGGCAGCGGCATCAACGTCCGCGGCAGCGCCAACGCCCCGAAGGGCGGCCCCGTGCCCGAACCGTTCACCCCGGGCCCGGGCCTCCTCCCGGACGCCCCCGGCACCACCGCGGGCACCACAGCCCCGCCGGCCGACGGCATGGCCGGCCTGCTCGGTCTGGGAGGCGGCTCATGAGCAGCCGTACGAGGACGGGGCTCGGCTGGTCCGCCCTGCTCGCCGCGGTCCTGGTCTGCGCGCTCGGCACCTGGTCGTACGCCCAGGCCCGGGGCGACGACACGCTGGCGTACGCGAAGAGCCGCGACGCCGCGCTCGCCGACGGCAAGCGGCACCTCGCCCGGCTGACCAGCATGGACGGCAGGAACGCCACGAGCGTGAAGTCCGGGATCGATGCCTGGCTCGACGCCTCGGCCGGACCGCTGCACGACCGGCTGGAGAGCACCCGCAAGAAGGACGCGGGCCGGCTCACCGAGTCCGGCGCCACCGCGCGCGGCAAGGTCACCGACGCCGCGCTCACCGCGCTCGACGACCGGGCCGGCACGGCCGCGCTCATCGCGACCGCCGACATCGAGGTCACCCCCCGCACCGGCAAGGGCGGCACGGAGCGCAAACGCTTCGAGGTGACCCTGACCCGCACCGGGAACGGCTGGAAGATCAAGGCACTCGAAGCGCTACCGGTCGGGAGCGGCTCATGACCCAGGACACCGCGACAGTGACCGGCCCGCCGGACCTCGGCCCCGTGCCGGAGTCCGGGCCGGACGGCGGCCCGGACACGGCCCCCGCACGCCGGAGATGGGTCCGCCCGCTCGCCGCGGTGCTGGCCGTCGCCCTGCTGGGCGTGGGCGGCACCCTGTTCGTCCAGGGGCGGCAGCTGCGCGACACCCCCGCCACCTCCAACCGCGCCCTGACCGACTCCGCCGCGACCAGCCGGGTCACCGGCGACGTGAGCAGCGCGCTGGGCAAGGTCTTCTCGTACAGCCCGCAGGCCACCGCCGCCACCAAGGAGGCGGCGAAACAGCTGCTCGCGGGCCGGGCACTCCAGCAGTACGCGGCCCTGTTCGGCCAGGTCGAGAAACAGGCAGCCGACCAGAAGCTGACACTCACCAGCCAGGTCGTACGCGCCGGGGTCACCCGGCTCACCGGCAGCAGCGCCCACCTCCTCGTCTTCCTCGACCAGATCTACGAGCGCGAGGGGAAGGCCGCCACCACGGCGGCGGCGCAGCTGTCCGTGACCGCGGAACTGCGGGGCGGACAGTGGCGGATCGTCGACATCACCTCCAGGTAGGGGAGAGCACGATGGCACGGGTATCCATGACGACCACTCCGCTGCGGGCGGCAGCCCTCGCGCTGACCGTCGCGGCCGCCGTCGCCGCGGGCTGGGGAGGCTGGTCGCGCTACGACGCCGCGCACGACGCGTCCGCGGCCTACGCCCAGGCCCGCAACGACGCCCTGGCGGCGGGGGAGCAGGCCGTGCAGAACATGAACACGCTCGACCACGCCCGGCTCGACCAGGGACTGGACAGCTGGGAGGACTCGACCACCGGTGATCTGCACAAGCAACTCGTCGACGGGCGCGACGCGTTCGTCGAGCAGATCGAGGCCGCGAAGACGGTCAGCACCGCCAAGGTGCTGTCCGGAGCGGTGACGGAGCTGGACGACCGGGCGGGCAAGGCGGGCGTGATGGTGGCGCTGCGGGTCACCGTGACCGCCCCCGAGGGTGAACCCGCGGTCAAGGAGAGCCGGATGCTCGGGCAGCTCACCCGCACCTCCGGGGGATGGAAGCTCAGCGCCCTCGGCCAGGCACCCGTAGGCAACACCGCCGGCTGACCGCGACCCGCCCCGCCCCGCCCTTTCGAGAGGACCACCGCATGTCGACGACCCGTCACCTCGTCAACCGCCGCCGCCGGCTCGCCACCGTCGCCGCGACGGCAGCCCCGCCGCGCACCATCGCGACCCCGCGACCGGCGCCCGAACCGCTCACCGAGGCCGGGGACGAGACCGAGGCCAGTACCGGGACCGAGCCCGGGACCGAGCCTGAGCCCGAGGGCGAGCCCGCCCACGACGATCCCCCGCGCAGACGCCTGCCCCGCCTGCGTATCCGGCTGCCCGCCGTCCTCTGTGCCGCGACGCTGCTCCTCGGCGCCTTCGCCGCCTGGTCGTTCACCTCCGCCGGCGCGCTGCGCGACGAGCCGAGCCGGCAGAACACGGCGCTCACCGACATCGGCAGGACCAGCGAGGTGAAGGGGCAGATCACGGAGGCCGTCGGCGCGGTCTTCTCGTACGACTACGCCTCGCCCGGGAAGTCCGACCTCGCCGCCCGGAAGCATCTGACCGGCAAGGCGGTCCAGCAGCACAAGGACATGCTCGCCGAGGTCCGCGCCCAGGCCCCGAAGCAGAAGCTCGTCCTCACCACGGCCGTCACCGAGAGCGGTGTCGAGTTCCTCGACGGCGACCGGGCCAGGCTGCTGGTCTTCGCCGACCAGAGCAACACCCGGACCGGCAAGGAGGAGGAGACGACCTACGCGGCCGCCATGTTCGCCGTGGACGCCGTCCGCCGCGGCGACACCTGGCGGATCGCGGCCATCGACACGTTCACGCGCTGACCCAGGAGAGGCAGACACATGAGGTTCGACGGAACCATGCGCCGCGGACTCACCGGCACGGCC
Organism: Streptomyces silvae; assembly: GCF_016745505.1. GTDB lineage: Bacteria > Actinomycetota > Actinomycetes > Streptomycetales > Streptomycetaceae > Streptomyces > Streptomyces silvae. The sequence goes on from NZ_JAERUC010000063.1 coordinate 43,978, forward strand.
ACCGCGGTCGCCGCCATGGCCGCGCTCACCGCGTCCCAGGCCCCCGGGCTCACGGGCGGCACCCCCGCCGACGACATGAAGAACGTGGCTTCGGACGAGGTCGTCTGGACCGAGGTGCCGAACGACGACAGCTACCACACCGAGCTGCCGCCCCTGCGGTCACCGGAGCCGCCCGTCACCACCGGGAAGAAGCCCGCCCCGGCAGCCGTGGTGCAGTCCTGGGCCGAGGCGGGCATCCCCGCCACCGTGCTCGCCGCCTACCGCGACGCACAGCGAGCGCTCGGCCGGACCGACCCCGGCTGCCACCTCCCCTGGCAGCTGCTGGCGGCCATCGGCAAGGTGGAGTCCGGCCACGCGTCGGGCGGCCGGGTGGACGCCGCCGGCACCACGCTCACCCCGATCCTGGGACCGGTCCTGAACGGAGCGGGCTTCGCCAACATCCCGGACACCGACAACGGGGTCTACGACGGCGACACCCGGTACGACCGGGCCGTCGGGCCGATGCAGTTCATCCCCTCCACCTGGGCGCACTGGGGCAAGGACGGCAACGGCGACGGCCGCGCCGACCCCGGCAACATCGGTGACTCGGCCCTCGCCGCCGGCCACTACCTCTGCGCCGGGGCCCGCGACCTGTCCGTACGGGCCGACCTCGACCGGGCGGTCCTCAGCTACAACCACTCGGACACCTACCTGCGCACGGTCCTGTCCTGGCTGGAGTTCTACCGCAAGGGCGTCCACCCCGTCGCCGACGGCAAGGGCGTGATCCCGAGGAGCCCCGGCGCGGGAAGCCCCCACGCGCCCAAGGCCCCGGTCGGCGGCCCCGGCAGCCCGAGCGCCCCCGGCAAGGGCGGCGGCATCGTCGTAGGCCCGCAGCCCAGCGCCACGCCGGCCCCCTCCGCCTCGCCGAAGCCCACCCCGACGGACTCCGGCAGCCCGGACCCCGGCGGGTCCCCGAGCCCCACGGACCCGACCCCCGGCCCCGATCCGACGGACAGCGGCTCGCCCGACCCCACGACCACGCCCGACCCCACCACCACACCGGACCCGGGCCCCGGCGCCACGGATCCGACCACGACACCCACCCCGGACCCCACCACCGGACCCCCCTGCCCCACACCCACGGCGGACGCCGACCCCACCACCCCCGCGGAGACCCCGGCCGGCGAACCCTGCGCCACCCCCACCGCCTGACGGATCAGCGGCCGTCGAGCACCTCGGACAGGTCGTACCGCACCACTTCCTCCAGCTGCGCGTAGGTGCAGCCGGCGGGGGTGCGGTCCGGCCGCCACCGCCGGAACTGCGTGGTGTGGCGGAACCGGTCACCCTCCATGTGGTCGTACGCCACCTCGCAGACCCGCTCCGGCGCGAGCGCCACCCAGGACAGGTCCTTCTTGCCGGACCAGCGGCTCGGCGCACCCGGCAGCCGCGCGCCCTCGTGCGCCGCTGCCTCCGCCCAGGCCGCCCACGGGTGTTCCGCCGGGTCGATGCGCGACGGCTCCAGCTCCTCCACGAGCTCGGCCCGCCGCTTCATCGAGAAGGCCGCGCACACCCCCACGTGCTGCAGCGTGCCCCCGGCGTCGTACAGGCCGAGAAGGAGCGAGCCGACCACCGGGCCGCTCTTGTGGAAGCGGTAGCCCGCCACCACGCAGTCGGCCGTCCGCTCGTGCTTGATCTTGTACATGACCCGCGCGTCCGGCCGGTACGGCAGATCGAGCGGCTTGGCGACCACCCCGTCGAGCCCCGCCCCCTCGTACCGCTCGAACCACTCCCGCGCGAGGTCCGGGTCCGTGGTGCACGGGGCCAGATGGACGGGCGGCGAGGCGTCCGCCAGGGCCTCCTCCAGGACCGTCCGGCGTTCGGTCTGCGCCGCCGCGAGCAGGGACGTGTCGTCCAGGGCCAGGATGTCGAAGGCGACGAAACTCGCCGGGATCTGTCCGGCCAGCATCCGCACCCGGGAGTCGGCCGGATGGATGCGCTCGCTCAGCCGGTCGAAGTCGAGCCGCCCCTCGTACGGCAGGACGATCTCACCGTCGATCACGCACCGCGGCGGCAGGTTCTCCCGCACGGCGGTCACCACCTCGGGGAAGTAGCGGGTGAGGGGCTTCCCCGTGCGGCTCCCGATCACCACCTCGTCGCCGTCCCGGTGCACGATCGCCCGGAAGCCGTCCCACTTCGCCTCGTACTGCATACCGGGGGGAATCGTGGACACGGACTTGGCGAGCATCGGCTTCACAGGAGGCATCACCGGCAGGTCCATGGCCCCGATTCTCACCCACCGCACGGAGCACGTCCTCCGATATGCGGCATATGTGGGCCCGGCCTACGGTGTCCGACATGGGAGCAGGAGCAGCGGTGGAGCTGGACGTGGACGGACGAGCCGTACGGCTGTCCAACCCGGACAAGGTGTACTTCCCGGAGAAGGGCTACACCAAGAAGGACGTGGCCGACTATTTCCAGGCCGTGGGGCCCGGGATCCTCCGCGCCCTGCGCGAGCGGCCGACCACCCTCCAGCGCTTCGTCGACGGGGTCGAGGGCGAGTTCTTCTACCAGAAGCGGGCGCCGAAGAACCTCCCCGACTGGACCCCCACCGCCCGGATCGAGTTCCCCAGCGGCCGGCACGCCGACGAGATGTGCCCCACCGAACTGGGCGCCGTCCTCTGGGCGGTCAACCTCGGCACCCTGACCTTCCACCCCTGGCCCGTCCGCAGGGCCGACACCGACCACCCCGACGAGCTGCGCATCGACCTCGACCCGCAGCCCGGAACCGACTACGCCGACGCGGTCAGGGCCGCCCACGAACTGCGCGCGGTCCTCGACGACCACGGGCTGCGCGGCTGGCCCAAGACCTCCGGCGGGCGCGGCATCCACGTCTTCGTCCCCCTCGTCCCGGAGTGGACGTTCACCCAGGTCAGGCGCTCCGCCATCGCGGTGGGACGGGAGCTGGAGCGCAGGATGCCGGATCGGGTGACCACCGCCTGGTGGAAGGAGGAGCGGGGGGAGCGGATCTTCGTCGACTACAACCAGACGGCCCGGGACCGCACCATCGCCTCCGCCTACTCCGTACGCCCCTTCCCGCACGCCCCGGTCTCCGCGCCCCTGCGCTGGGACGAGATCGACGACGCCGAACCCCGCGACTTCGACCTCCGCACCATGCCCGCCCGGTACGCCGAGGTGGGCGACCTGCACGCCGACATGGACGACCACGCCTTCCGCCTCGACCAGGTGCTGGAGCTGGCGCGGCGCGACGAACACGAGCACGAGCTCGGTGACCTGCCGTATCCGCCGGAGTACCCGAAGATGCCCGGCGAGCCGAAACGGGTGCAGCCCAGCCGCGCCCGGCACGACAGCGGCGACGGCGACGCATGAGCACCGAGCAGGGGCCGGAGGAGCACCCTCCGGGCGGCTCCCCGAGCGGCGAAGAGCATCCTCCGCAGGGCGATGAGCACCCCCCGCACGGGGCCCACGGCAGGCCTCCGACGCGGGCCGAGAAGTGGGCGTCGTACAAACAGTCCCCGTACGTCCCCGCCTTCGTGCTGCTCTTCATCCTCGCCGCCGCGGCCGGTCTCTTCGCCGGTTCGTACACCTACACGATGGCCGACCCGACACCGCGTCATATCCCCTCCGCGGTGGTCGGCGACGTCCAGAGCAGGGGCGGCAAGGTGTTCATCGAAGGGATGGAGAAGGCCCTCGACGCCTCCCTGCAACTGCGCCCGTACGCCACCCGGGCCGCGGCGCGCGAGGCCATGGAGGAGCAGAAGGTCTTCGTGACCCTGCGGCCGGAGGGGCAGCGGGTGGCCATGGACATCGCCGGGGCCGCCGGGGCCACGGTCGCCCAGCTGCTCGCGGAGACCGGGGCGAAGGTCGCGAAGGAGTCCGGGGTCCCGGTCACGATCACGGACGTCAAGCCGCTCCAGAAGGGCGATCCGCGCGGGCTGGCGCTCTTCTACATCTCGCTGGCCGCCGTCATCGTCGGCTTCGTCGGGGCCATCCAGCTCAGCGTGCACGCCAGGGCGCTCAATCCGTTCGAGCGGATCGTCTTCACCGTCGCCTACTCCCTGCTGGGCGGCTTCTCGATCGCCGCCGTGGTGGACTGGCTGATCGGCGCGCTGGACCTGCCGTTCGTCGAGTCCTGGCTGATCCTGGCGTTCACGATGTTCACCTCGGGCATGGTCTTCACCATGTTCAACACCATCATGGGCCGCTGGGCGATGCTCCCCACCTGGGGGCTCATGGTGCTGCTGGGCAATCCGTCGTCCGGGGGAGCGGTGTCCTGGCCGCTGCTGCCCTCGGCGCTCGGCGAGATCGGGCGCTGGCTGCCGCCAGGGGCCTCCGTCAACGCCCAGCACACGGCGGTCTACTACCAGGGCCACCAGGTGGCCTTCCCGTTCCTGGTGCTGGGAGCCTGGTCGCTGGTCTCCTGCACGGTCTTCTGGGTGTGGCGCCACCGGCACCCCGGCGGCCGTGACCGCATGCCGGAGCATGCGGCCACGGCCGCCTGAGTGTGGCTCGCGCGCCTACAACTCCTGGATGCGAACGTCGCGGTAGGAGATCACGTCGGTGGTGCTGTGGACCTGGAGTCCGATGTAACCGGAGGCGTACCGCCGGCCGTCGGTGCCCGGGTCGTCACCTCGCGGTGGTTCGAAGACCTGGCCGCCGTTGTTGTCGAACTCATTGATCAGGACACCGTTGCGGTAGACCGAGTAGTGCTGGTCCACCACCCGGATCTCGTAGTCGTTCCAGGTGCCCTTGGGGGTGACCCCGGCGCCGCCGAGGCCGACCCGGTCGAAGCCGTAGACCGAACCGGTCTTGTACATGTCTCCGCCGGGCCCGTCATAGGCTTGGATCTCATGGCCGTACTTGATGGCGGCCCACTCCGGTCGGGGCTCCTCCGGGTGGTCGTGGACGTTCGGGAAGCGGACGAACACGCCGCCGTTGGCGTTGGCGCCCTCCGGGGCGTCGTCCCGCCACTGGAGCTTCAGCGAGAAGTCCCCGTACTGCCGCGACGGGAACCACAGCATCCCCATGCCGTCCACCGTGGTGGAGCTGGTGATCGAGCCCTCCTCCTCGTTCAGCGCGAACTGTCCGCCGCCGACCTGCTCCCACTTGGCGAGGGACGCGGCGGTGCCGTCGAAGAGCTTGCGGTAGCCCTCGTCCTGGCCCGGCTTGCCGATGCCGGACTGCTTGGCCGCCTTGTAGATCTTCTTGTGCTCACGGGCGTCGACGACCCCGTCGGCGAGCAGCTTGTCCAGGACCTTGTCGACGTGCTTGAGGAACAAGGCGTGCGAGGACCAGTCCTTCTCGTCCTCGATCAGCTCGTTGATCGTGCAGCGGTTGCCGGTGAGCCGGTTGGGGACACCGGTGTCCACCGTGCCGACGATGACGGTCAGCCGTTCGTCGAACTCCGGGCAGTTGGGCGCCGGAACCCCGCCACTCTGCGCGACGGTGAACGAACTCCGCTTGGCCTCCGAGGTGTTGCCCGCCTTGTCCGTCGCCCGGTGGGCGAAGGTGTGGTAGCCGACGCGGTCGACGATGACGGGGGAGGAGTACGCGAGGTACGGTCCGCCGTCGAGGGAGTACTCGGCCTTGTCCACGCCCGAGTCGTCGTCGGTCGCGCTGAGGGTGACCTCGGCGCTCGTGATGAACGCGCCGTCCGAGTTCTTGTCGCCCGCCACGACCACGGAGGTCTCCGGCGGCGTCCTGTCCTGCGACGGCGGCTCGACGACGGTGAAGTCGACCGCCTTCTCCTCGGCCGCGTTGCCGGACTTGTCGGTGGCGCGG
>NZ_JAERUC010000064.1 GCF_016745505.1 Streptomyces silvae
CCCTCCGGGCGGACGGCGCTACTTTCAAAACACGCCCTAGTAGACCGGCTTCTCCGGCTCGACCTGGTTGACCCAGCCGATGACGCCGCCGCCGACGTGCACCGCGTCGGCGAAGCCCGCCGACTTGAGGACCGCGAGGACCTCGGCGCTGCGGACACCGGTCTTGCAGTTCAGGACGATGCGCCTGTCCTGCGGAAGGTCCTGGAGGGCGTTGCCCATCAGGAACTCGTTCTTCGGGACCAGCCGGGAGCCCGGGATCGAGACGATCTCGTACTCGTTCGGCTCGCGGACGTCGATGATCTCGATCTTCTCGTCGCCGTCGATCCACTCCTTGAGCTGCTTGGGAGTGATCGTGGAACCGGCCGCCGCCTCCTGGGCCTCCTCGGACACGACGCCGCAGAAGGCCTCGTAGTCGATGAGCTCGGTGACGGTGGGGTTCTCGCCGCAGACCGCGCAGTCGGGGTCCTTGCGGACCTTGACCTGGCGGTACTGCATCTCCAGCGCGTCGTAGATCATCAGACGGCCGACCAGCGGGTCACCGATGCCGGCGAGCAGCTTGATGGCCTCGTTGACCTGGATGGAGCCGATGGACGCGCAGAGCACGCCCAGGACACCGCCCTCGGCGCAGGACGGAACCATGCCGGGGGGCGGGGGCTCCGGGTAGAGGCAGCGGTAGCAGGGGCCGTGCTCGGACCAGAAGACGGAGGCCTGACCGTCGAAGCGGTAGATCGAGCCCCAGACGTACGGCTTGTTCAGCAGGACCGCGGCGTCGTTGACGAGATAGCGGGTGGCGAAGTTGTCCGTGCCGTCCACGATCAGGTCGTACTGGGCGAAGATGTCCAGCACGTTGTCGGCTTCGAGCCGCTCCTCGTGAAGGACCACGTTCACCAGGGGGTTGATCCCCTGCACGGTCTCCTTGGCCGACTGGGCCTTGGACTTGCCGATGTCGGCCTGGCTGTGGATGACCTGACGCTGCAGGTTCGACTCGTCGACCTCGTCGAACTCGACGATGCCGAGCGTGCCGACACCGGCCGCGGCCATGTACATCAGGGCCGGCGAGCCGAGGCCGCCGGCTCCGACACAGAGCACCTTCGCGTTCTTCAGCCGCTTCTGTCCGTCCATCCCGACATCCGGGATGATCAGGTGGCGGGAGTACCTGCGGACCTCGTCGACGGTGAGCTCAGCAGCTGGCTCGACCAGGGGTGGCAGCGACACAGGAACCTCAACAATGCAGGTGGTCGGTTTCTACGTACTTCATCTACGTACGGTTGTTCTCCCGTAACACTGCCACGCCGCTCCTCATTCCGAGATACCAGGTCCGATCCGCGAGACGAATTCGTCCCAGTAGCTGGGCAGTGCCGCAAATGGATCGGTTTGCCCCTGCACTCCGTTCCGGTTCGTTCCGTCCCGGTCCGTGAAGAAGATCGTGCCCGCGCCCTGCCAGCGCGCGATGCGCATGGCCTCCTCCAGGTGGGTGCGCGGGACGCCGTGGACGAAGTGGGCGAAGCGGCCCGGTTCGTACGCGGCGGTCCACTCGGCCACCTGGGACCAGCGGTAGTCCGTCCACGGCCCCCGGAAGGTGACCAGCTGGTCGGCGGCCTCGGCGTAACCCGGGTGCGGGTGGGTGCCGTGGCCGAGGACCAGCCGCCCGCCCTCCTCGTCCGCGCTGTCGCTGTCGGCCAGAAGGGCGGAGAGGGTGCTGGTCAGGCGGCGGACCGGCTGGAGCCCGTCCCGCCCGGCCGGGCAGTGGTCCAGGTAGAAGCCGCCCACGCGGTACCAGTCGAGGTAGGACTGGGCGTCGGCGATCAGCTCGCCGAAGGGGCGGCCGCCGAAGGCCAGGTCGAGGTGGCCCAGCAGCCTGCCCCCGGAGGCGCGCACGGTGTCCTCGGGGGCCTCCCCGTGCAGAGCGCGCTCGCGGGCGTTGCGCAGCCGGCCGGCGGCCTCCAGGCAGTGCGGGTCGGGCCGGGCCCCCGGCCCGTTGTCGATGTTGAGGACGGCCCAGTGCAGCGGGGTGCCCGGCCGGTTGAGCCCGGCCCACTCGGCGGGCGCGAGCAGCGGGTGCGCGTATCCGGGAATGCCGACGCCGAGCTGCTCGGCGCCGCCGGTCCGCAGGGTGGAGCCGGTACTGGTCAGATGCGGCACGCCGCCTCCATCCAGATGTCGGCGAGGGACTCCTCCAGATTGATCCGGGGGCGCCAGCCGAGCCGGTCCCTGGCGGTGCGCACATCGGCCTGCTGCCAGGCACCGCAGCCGTCGGGGTAGGGCGACGGGGTCGCGGCGAGGTGCTCCACGATCGATTCCGAGGAGGCGCGGGGGGCGCCGATGGGGAGCCGGCCGGGGGGCGTGTCGAGCTCGTGGAGCGCGCCCGCGTAACCGGCGACCCTGGCGAGGACCGCCGCCGCGTCACGCAGCCGTACGGCCCGCCCGGTGCCGATGTTGACCACGCCCTGGGCGGCGGAGAGCGAGGCGGCGTGCACGGCGCGCGCCACATCCCGTACGTCGACGAAGTCACGCTGCACCCCGAGGCCGCTGAGCTTCAGCTCGGGGTCGCCGGTCTGCATGGCGCGGCGCATGGTCTCGGCGAGCCGGCCGAGCGGGGAGCCGGCCGGGGTGCCGGGCCCCACCGGCGAGAAGACCCGCAGGACGACCGCGTCGAGACCCGAGCCGAGGACCAGCTCGGTGGCGGCGAGCTTGCTGACCCCGTACGGCCCTCCCGGACGCGGTACGGCGTCCTCGGCGGTGGACGAGCCGGGCTGCGAGGGCCCGTACTCGGAGGCACAGCCGACCTGGACGAGCCGCGCGCTGCACCCGCTGCGGCGCATCGCCTCGCAGACGGTGGCCACGGCGACGGTGTTGTGGCGGGTCAGGTCCCGGGCACCGCCACGGGTGGCACCGGCGCAGTTGACGACGACCCCGGGGTGGACGGCGTCCAGGAAGCGGGTGAGCGCTCCGGGGCTGCCGCCCGCGAGGTCGAAGCGCACATCGGCGTCGTCGCCGCGGCCGAGTGCCGTGAGGTGCACGGCGGGGTCGGCGAGCAGACGGTCGGCGACGAAGCGTCCGAGGAACCCGTTGGCTCCGAGCAGCAGAACCCTCATCGCGCGCCCCCTCGGTGCCGACGGCGAGCTGCCGGTGCGGGGGATTGGGGGGTCATGTCGGTGTCTCCTTGAGGAAGTGGTGTGCGGTACGGGGAGACCCGCGGCGTCGGCTCCGCGGGGGTGGGGCGGGGCCTAGGCGGCGTGGGCCGATGCCCGGGTGAGGGTGACCGATGCGTGGACCAGCAGCCCGAACGCGGCGACACCGCAGGCCAGGACCGGTACACCGGCGGGGCCGGCTGCGGTGAGCACGGCGTCGACCGGCCGGGCGAGGAGGCCGAGACCGGGCAGCCGGCCGGCCAGGACCAGGAAGGGGGCCGCGACTTCGACGGCGCAGGCCGCGGCGAGCCCGGTGGCGGCCGGTTCCGGGAAGCCGTGGACGGCCAGCAGGCGGGCCAGGAAGAGCAGGGCGCCGAGGGCAGCGGGTCCCAGGAGGCCGCCGCCAGCGCCGGGATGGCCGAGGCGGGCGAGGAACAGCAGCGCGGTCAGCGCGCACAGGAAGAGCGCGACCGTGCCGAAGAGCAGGGGGCGTACGCCCGCGCCGAAGTCCGACAGCCCGTGGGACCCGGCGAGCCGGCGGCGCGCCTGTACGGAGAACAGGTGGGCGCACCAGGCCCCCGGGGCCAGCGCGAGCGTGAGCCCGAGCAGGGGGGCGGGCGCGGCGGTCCAGTGGCCGTCGGGTCCGCCGCTGACGACCTGGGCGAGCAGGTCGTCGCCGTACACCGCGTAGCCGAGGAGCCAGCAGACGTACAGCGTGACGCCTCCGGTGCCGTCCGGGGCGCGCAGCGGCCCGGCGCGCAGAGCGAGCCGGAGCCCGAGGACGACGAGCAGCGCCCCGGCGGCCGTCACGGCGAACCGGGCCTCGCCGCCGAGCACCCCCTCGGTGACCCTGAGGGCCCCGGCGGTCGCCAGGCAGGCGGCGCCGGGCAGCAGCGCCTGGAGCGTCCAGCCGGCCCGCGCCTCCCCGCCGGGGTCCGGCTCCGTGCCGGGGGTCCGGGGGGCGGGCCTGCCGGCTCCGGGGACGCGGGCGTAGAGCTCCTCCGCGAGGGAGAAGACGTCGCGGTGCCGGTAGCGGGCGGCGGCGCGGTCGGTGAGCCCGTGCGCCTCCAGGCCCGCGGCGATCTCCAGCGGGTCCACCGCGCGCTCGCAGAGCTCCCGGTGGCGGTGCATGAGCACCTTCACGGGGTCGGCGGGTCCGCGCCTGACCACGGTCCTGCGGGCGGGGTGGTAGGCGATCTCGGGTGCCCGGACGGCGGAACGGACCGCGCTCCTGCCCTCGTCCGCCGGCTCGCCCCCGGCGTCCTGGTCCGGGGCGTCGTTAGGTCCGCCCATCGGGGCTCCTCCGTGGTCGTGGCCCTTCATGTCGTCACGCATCGCCGTCCCCCGCCCCGGGTGCGCCCGCGCACACGCCCTCCGCGTCGAGCGCCCAGCTCGGCACCCGCGAGGCACCGGCGGCGGCCGGGGCGCCGACGGCCACTCCTGCGGTCGGCCGGGCGGCCCCCGCGGGCAGCGCACCGGCGATCCGTCCGGGTGGCAGGGCGCCCAGCACATGGGCCTCCGGCGGGGTGGCGAAGGGGCGCGGCGGGCCGGCCGGGTCGCCGGGATCCGGCGGTGTCGCCCAGCGGGACGGGGCATGGCCCACGAGGTCCAGGTAAATGCCGCGAAATGCCGCGAGGTTCTGCTCGACGGTGAAGAGTTCGAGCGCCCTGGCGCGCGCCGCCGCGCCCAGGCGTGCGCGGCGCTCGGGGTCGCGCAGGAGCGCGACGCAGGCGTCGGCGAGCGCCCGCGGATTGCGCGGGGGCACCACCAGTCCCGTACCGCCGACGACCTCGACCACGGCGCCCACGTCCGTCGACACCGTGGCCCGGCCGCAGAACATCGCCTCGACCAGGCTGATGGGGAAGCCCTCGACGACGCTGGAGAGCACGACGACGCCGCCCGCGGCGTAGGCCTCGGCGAGGTCGGGCACCTCGGGGCCGCCGATCTCCTCGAAGGTCACCGGGTTGTCGCCCACCGCGTGCGCGTCCGTGGCCTCGTCGGGGAAGAGCTGGGCGGCCAGCGCCCTGCACTGGGCGAGGTAGGTGTCGCCCTCGGCCCCCTGGACCGGCGCGCCGAAGATCCGCAGCCGGGCGTCCGGTTCGGCCCTGAGCACCTCGGCGAAGGCGTGGAGCAGGGCGATCAGGTCCTTGGCGGGTTCGATCCGCCCGATCCACACCAGCGTGGCGGGGCCGCCCTCGTCGTCGCCCTCCCCCACGGCCGCGAACCGCTCCGCCTCCATGCCCGGGTAGACCGTGCGCAGCTTGTTCCGGTCGGCGCCGAAGCGCTCCTGCCAGCGGCGGACATGGGTGTTGCCGGGGGTGATGAGCGCGGCCTGCCGGTAGACCTCGGAGGCGAGCAGCCCGTGGAAGTTGGCCAGCAGGGCGCGCACCGGCGCGCCGAGCGGCGCTTCGGGCGCCGCGAGGTAGTGGGCCCGCAGCGGCACGGCGTGCTCCGTCACCAGCAGGGGTACACCGAAGAAGCGTTTGGCCAGCAGACCCGGCAGAGCGGCCGCGCCGCCCGACGCCGCGTGACAGAGGTCGACCGCGCCGAGGCCGTCCTCGTCGTACCAGTCGAGGGAGAGGGGACGCAGGGAGCGCTCCAGCTCGGCGACGAAGGCGAGGTAGTCGGGGACGGTGGCACCGTGCACGGTCCGCCCGGTGCCCGGGGCGCGGCAGGCCGTCTCCACGATGCGTACGGTCGTCTCGGAGCGCAGGGCGTGGTGCAGTCCGCCGCCCTCCCCGGCCAGTTCGGCGAGGCCGTAGAGGCCGTCCGTGAAGAGGCCGGCCGCCGTCCCGGCGTCCACGCCCTCGGATTCCGGACCGGTCTCCGCGCCGGCGCAGACCGCGCCGACGAGTGCCGCCATGTGCGCCGTGAAGCGCCGGCGGTCCCGCCGTCCGTACGAGCGCCCCAGGCCGGTGGCGAGTCTGCCCGTCAGTCCCCGGGGGCGGCCGGTGTGCCGCGTGTCCTCCGAGAAGTGCGTCCACATCGCCGCGGTCCGCACCCGGCCGACCCGGTCGGGGAGTCTGACCCAGCCCTGCTGTTCCTGGTCGGCGGAGCGGCTGAGCGCGAAGAGGTCGAACTCGTGCTGGGGAAGACCGCGCACCAGACGGTCGCACCAGAGTCTGGACTCACCGGTCGCATACGGATAACCACCGTCCGTGAGGAGTCCGATCCGCACGAGCACACCCCCGATCTCCCTTGTGGGCGGCCGCCGTTGATCGGCGACTCGCAGCGGGACGACCGTATGCGGATTCATGGGTGGTGCGACGGACGGTTGTCCGTCACACCACCGAAAGGGGTGAACCGGAGTAACTTTCCCGCCCCAGTCGCGTTCTGTTGCGATAGGCAGGGGTTCGGTGACTCAGGGTCAGGCTGCGGCCAGCTCCGAGCGGGTCGCACGGCGTGCCGCGGCGTGTGCGGGGTCCAGCGCCGGCACCGCCGCCAGGAGCTGCTTGGTGTACGGGTCCTGGGGCGAGCCGTACACCTCGTCGACGGCCCCCTGTTCGACGATCCGGCCCTGCCGCATCACCGCGACCCGGTCGCTGACCTGCCGTACGACGGCCAGGTCGTGGGCGATGAAGACGAGTCCGATGCCGAGCTCGCGCTGGAGCTCGCCGAGCAGGGCGATCACCTGGGCCTGGGTGGTGACGTCGAGCGCGGAGACCGGCTCGTCGCACACGATCAGCTTCGGTTCGGCGGCGAGCGCACGCGCGATGCCGATCCGCTGGCGCTGACCGCCGCTGAACTCGTGCGGGTAGCGCTCGTACCGGCTTCCGTCGAGCCCGACCCGTTCCAGCAGTTCACGCACCCGGTCGCGGATCCGGGTCTCGTCGCTCTCCCCCGCGGCCCTGAGCGGATCGGCCACCGACTCGCCGATCGAGCGGCGCGGGTTGAGCGAGGCGACCGGGTCCTGGAAGACCATCTGGAGCTCGCGGCGGTGCGGGAGGAAGGCCTTCTCCGAGAAGGAGCCGATCTCCTCGCCGGCGTACCGGAGCCGGCCCGACGTCGGGTCGAGCAGCCGGACGAGCATGCGCCCGAGGGTCGTCTTGCCGCTGCCGCTCTCGCCCACGATGCCCAGGGTCTCGCCGGCGTGGACGGTGAGCGAGACCCCGTCCACGGCGGTGACGCGGCGCGCGCCCCGGCCGAACTCACGCCGGAGGTCCACGGCTTCCAGGAGCGGTGCGGCGTCCGGGTCCGCGGCCCGCGGTCCGGGGACGGCCGCGCGCTTCTCGTCGATCCGGGGCACCGACGCCAGGAGCTCGCGGGTGTACGGCTGCCGGGGGGCGCCCAGCACCTCGGCGACGGGGCCGCGCTCCACGGCGCGGCCGTGCTGCATCACCAGGACGTCGTCCACGCTCTCCGCCGCGACGCCCACGTCATGGGTGACCAGCAGGAGCCCCATGCCCGTCTCGCGGCGCAGTTCGTGCAGCAGGTCCAGGATCTGGGCCTGCACGGTGACGTCGAGGGCGGTGGTCGGCTCGTCCGCGACGATCAGCCGGGGTTCGCAGGCCAGGGCCATCGCGATGAGCGCCCGCTGCCGCATCCCGCCGGAGAACTCGTGCGGCCGGGACCGGGCGCGGCGGGCCGCGTCCGGGATGCCGACCCGGTCCAGGACCTCGACGGCCCTGGCCCGCGCCGCGCGCCGGGAGGCGGAGTTGTGCACCCGGTACACCTCGGCGATCTGGTCGCCGACCGTGTAGTACGGGTCGAGTGAGGAGAGCGGGTCCTGGAAGACCATGGCGGCCTTCGCGCCCCGCAGCGCCCGCAGTTCGGCCTCGCCCGCCGTGCCGACGTCCGTGCCGGCGACCCGGACGGTCCCGGTGACCCGGGCGCCGGTGCCCCGGTGCAGCCCGAGCAGCGCGGAGGCGGACGCGCTCTTGCCGGAGCCCGACTCGCCGACGACGCCGAGGGCGGCGCCCGCCTCCAGGGTGAAGGAGAGCCCGTCCACGGCGCGGACGGTGCCGAAGTCGATGGTGAGGTCCTCGACCTGGACCAGCGGTGTTGTCATGACAGGACCACCCGTCGGTCGGCCAGCGCGTACAGGAGGTCCGCGACGGCATTGGCGAGCACCACGAAGAACCCGGTCACCAGCACCATGCCGACGACCACGGGCAGGTCGACGACCTTGACCGCGTGCACCAGTTCGCGCCCGATGCCCGGGATCCCGAAGAGGGACTCGGTGAGGACGGCGCCGCCGAACATGGAGCCGAAGTCCAGGGCGCTGAGCGCGATCACCGGGGCGACCGCACCGCGCAGGGCGTGCCGCCGCATGATGGCGGGCTCCCCGACGCCGTACGCGCGGAAGGTGCGCACATGGTCCTCGGCGAGCGTCTCCAGCATGGAGCTCCTGGTCAGCCGGGCGTATTTGGCCGACTCGATGAGCGCCAGGGACACCCAGGGCAGCAGGAGGCCCCAGGCCCACTGCTCGGGGTCCTCGGTGAAGGGCACGTACGTGGGCGAGGGCAGCCACTGGAGCGTGGAGCAGAAGATGATGATGAGCAGCAGCCCGATGACGAAGACCGGGGTGGCGATGCCGGCCAGGGTCAGCCAGGTGAGGACCCGCTCGGTGATCCGGCCGCGCCGCCACGCGGACAGCACGCCGGTGCCGACGCCGAGCAGGATCCACAGGGCGAACGCGCCGATGACGAGCGATCCGGTGACCGGCAGCTTCGTCAGGATCAGCTGCATGACCTGCTGGTCGCTCTGGTACGAGACCCCGAGGCAGGGGGCGGCGCAGTGCTCCACGCCCGTGCCGGTGGAGAAGTCCCGTCCGGCGACGATGCCCTGGAGGAAGTGCCAGTACTGCGTGTACACGGGGTCGTCGAGCCGGAGCTGCTCGGTGACCTGGGCGACCTGGGCGGGTGAGCAGCGTGGGCCGCAGGCGATCTGGGCGACGTCGCCGGGGGCCACGTAGAAGACCGCGTACAGGATGACGGTCAGGGAGAGCAGCACGAAGACGGCGCCGCCGAGGCGCCGCAGCAGGAATCCGGTCACGACGCCCGCTCCTTCGTACGTTCCCCGCGCTCCTCGCGTCCGGTGCCGATCCGCAGCCGGGAGGCGGCCCGCGGGTCGAGTGCCGTGCGGACGCCCTCGCCGAGGACGGTCAGCGAGAGCACGGTGACGAAGAGCAGCCCGGCGGGGATGAGGAGGTAGGTGGGGGCCGACTGGTACCAGGTGTCGGCCTCGGTGAGCATCTGTCCCCAGGACGGTGTGGGCGGTTTGATGCCGACGCCGAGGAAGGACAGGGCCGCCTCCACGGTGATGTTGACGGGGAAGAGCAGCGCGGCGTACGTGATGACGGGCGCGGCCAGCGAGGGCAGCAGTTCGCGCCGGGCGATGCTCCACCGTCCGCGGCCGGCGAGCCGGGCCGCGGAGACGAAGTCGAGGGACTTCAGGGCGAGTGCCTGGGCCCGGACGATCTTCGAGGTGCCCGCCCAGTTGATGCCGCCGATGACCAGCGCGATCAGGACGGGCCGGGGGAAGGAGGGCGGCACGATCGCCAGCAGGGCGAGGGCGATGACCATGAGGGGCAGGGCCACGTTGATGTCGGTGATCCTGCTGAGGACCTGGTCGATCCAGCGGTTGCCGAGGGCGGCCGCCAGTCCCACGACCAGGCCGATGGCGACCTGGAGGACGGTGGCGGCGACGGCGACGCCGAGCGAGACCCTCGCTCCGTACACGACGCGGGCGAAGAGGTCGCGCCCCGTCTGCGGTTCGACGCCGAACCAGTGGTCGGCGCTGATGCCGCCGAAGGAGCCGATGGGTACCCCGCCGGCCGCCGAGTCGACGAGGTCGGGGTGGTAGGTGTCGGGGTCCTGGCCGGCGAGCGCGGCGAGCAGCGGCGCCGCGAGGGCGGCCAGGAGGAGCAGGAGGACCACGGCGGCGGCGACCGCGGCCGCGCGCTGTGCGCGCAGCCGCAGCCAGAACTGCCGGGCCCCCGAGGCGGGGGCGGCGACCGGCGCCGCTCCCGCCTCCTGGACCAGAAGTGCTTCCGACATGGTTACTTGACCGCGGCCTGCGAGATGTCGAGCACGCCGGTCCAGTCGCTGATGACCACGTTCTTCACGTCCTGGCCGAAGAGCCGCTTGTAGACCGGGTGGAAGAGCGGCACCGTCAGCGCCTGCTCACCGATCTTCTTGTCGAGCGCGCCCCAGCGCGTGGCGGCGGCGTCCAGGTCGGTGAGCTTGTTGATCTCGTCGATCTCCTTGTTGACCGACGCGTCGTTCAGGAAGCCGGTGTTGAAGTTGGCACCGTCCTTCACGATCTGTCGGCCGTCGAAGATCGGCGCGAGGAACGGGCCGCCGGAGGGCCAGTCGGCTCCCCAGTGGGCGAGGAAGAAGCCGGGCTCCTTGGACGCGCTGTGGATGGTGTCGGAGTAGTCGTTGCTCTCCAGGCCCTTGAGCTCGACGGTGATCCCGGCCTTCTTGAGCGCGGCCTGGAGCGCCGTGGCGATCTCCGGGCTGGTCTCGAAGTCCTTGTCGTTGGAGTGCGTGAGGGTGACCTTCAGGCCCTTGGGGTAACCGGCCTCCTTCAGCAGCTCCTTGGCCTTGGAGGCGTTGCCGGTCCCGCCCGCCGGGAAGTGGTCGTACGGGGTGTAGCCGAAGGACTTCTGGTTCGGCAGGTAGGTGGTGGCGGGCTCGGCGAGCGAGGAGCCGCCGGCCGCGTTGATCACGGAGGAGCGGTCGACGGCGTACGAGATCGCCTGGCGCACCTTGGGGTTGTCGAACGGCTTCACCTTCGGGTTGAAGGCGATGTAGTTCGTGTAGCCGAAGTGGCCGGTGCCGACGCGGGCGGCGAGCTTCTTGTCACCGGAGACCTTGGCGAGCTCGGCCGGGCCGAGGTTGGTGTCGGTCGTGACGGCGGCCGCGTCGACGCCCTGCGAGGCGGAGAGCCGCTGGTTGATGACGGCGGAGTCCAGGCCGGAGCGTACGTCGATCTTGTCCGGGTAGGCCTTGCGCTCCTCGTCGGTCTCCGCCGACCAGTGCTCGTTGCGCTCCAGGACGAGCCGCTCGCCGTCGTTCTCGTTCGTGACGACCTTGTACGGCCCGGAGGAGACGGGGTGCTCCTCGTACTTGGTGCCCGTGTCCTTGGCCTTCGGCACCGGGGTCGTCTGGGTCTGGGTGGCGAGGAAGGGGAATTCGCCCTCGGGCTTGTTCAGGTGGAAGACGATGGTCTTGTCGTCCGGCACCTCGATCGACGCGAGGCCCTTCTTGTCCTTGTACGGGCCCTGGTAGTCGGCCCCGCCGATCAGCCAGTCGCGCAGGTAGGGCGCTCCGCCGGACAGCTCGGCGGCGAAGGACCGCTCGATGCCGTACTTGATGTCCGCGCTGGTGATCGCGGTGCCGTCCTCGTACTTCAGCCCGTCCTTGAGGGTGTACGTCCAGACGGTGGCGTTCTTGCTGGGCGTGCCCAGGTCCGTGGCGAGGTCGGGGACGACCTCGGCGCCCGCCGCACCGTTCTCACGGTTGCGGGTGGTGAGCGTACGGAAGACCAGCGAGGGGACGTTGCCGCCGCCGGAGGTGTAGAGCCGCGCCGGGTCGAAGTCCTCCTGCGGGTTGCTGTTGAGGACCGTGAGGGTGCCGCCCTTCTGCGGCTTGCCCGAGGTGCCGGAGCCGCCGCTTCCCCCGTCGGCGTCGTCCGAGCTCTTGGGGCCGGCGCAGGCCGCGAGACCGGCGACCAGGGCGAGGCTGACGGCGGCGGCGGTTGCCACACGGCGCGATATGACGGACGGCTGACTCATCGGAAGATGACCTCTCGGTGTGCTGCGGCGGGAAGAGACGGGACGGGATGTCCGCGGCGGCGCAGCGGGTCCCGCCCCGCTGAGGGGAGAGGGACCGGATACCGGAATGCCGCGCCTGCGGACGGAGTACGCCCGGGCGCGGCAGAGATGGGGCCGAGGAGCCCGGAAAGAGGGGCTCGTCAGGGTGCCGACGCGCGCTCGAGCAGGCGTCAGCGACAGAGAATGTCGGCTACGCAGTGCCCGGCCACGCCGAGGAGCGCCAGCTCAAGGGCGGCGCGCTCGGAGGATGCGGGGCTGCGTGACATGCGGAGAAATATCTACGACCCCTCTCCCGATGTCAACGCGCACTGAGACGGCCGTCCCGCCATCCGGACAGGACGGTCCGACCGCGGCTCAACTTCCCGGATACACCCAGGGGTTGGGGCGGCACTTGATGCCGTCCAGGTCCAGGGTCTTGGTCTGCTGCTGCATCACGGGCGCCAGGGCGCCGGGGGTGCGGCAGCTCACATGGTTGTGGCCCAGCCGGTGGCCGACCTCATGGTTGATCAGCATCTGACGGTAGGGCAGAAGCTTGTCCGGCCCGAAGGTCGAGGCGCCCTGCGCCCAGCGGTAGGCGTTGATCATCACGCGGTCGGTGGCGGCGGAGTCGCAGGAGACGTTGTCCTCGGTGGTGTCCAGGCCCGACTTCTCGCACCACTCCGCCGTGGTCCCCGGACTCGCGAGGGTGATCACGAAATCGGGCTGCCCGGAGGAGATCCGCTCGAAGGTCATGGCGCCGTTGTGCGCCCAGCTGCGGTCGTCGTTCAGCGTCTTCTGCACGGCTTCGGCGAAGAGTCCGGCGTCGAGGCCGAGCCCCTTCTCCACATCGATGCGGTACCGGTGCTTGGTCCCCTTGCCCGGAGCCTTCGCCAGCCCCGCCACCGCCTCGAACGCTCCGGACCCCTTCAGGTCCGCGGCCAGCGGGAAGGGGGTGGCCATCTTCTGCGCGTACGACAGGGGCTTGACCTGCTCGCGCGACTTCGCCTCGGGAGTGGACCGGTCCACCGAGCGGGAGGCGTCCCCGGAGTCCTGGCGGTCGACGCCGGTGGAGGACGGACCGTCCGTGGTGCTCCCGGAGTCCTGCGCCACCTGACCGGCCACCACGACGGCGAGCACCGTGGTCACGGCGGCGGCGGCGATTCCGGTGAACACGCGGCCCTTGCCCCCCTTGGCACCCTGGGTCTCCGCACCGTCCGGGGTGTCGGGGCCGCCGGGCTCCATGGAGGTGGCCGCGGCGCTCTCGCCGGTCTCGGGCTCCTCCGGCCGGAGCGGGGGCGCGGGGCGTGAGGGCGCGGTGTCGAACGCCTCCAGGAACTCCTTGCGCGGGCCCGGTATCAGCGTGGCGCTGCCGGTCTGCGGCCCGGCCGTGGGGCGCCGTCCGGCCGCCTGCTGGGCGGCCTGCTGCCGCGCCACGGCGGCCTGCCTGGCGCGGAAGAGCTCCTGGGCGCCCGGCCCGTCCGGGTCGCGCCGGCTGTCGTACTGCGGCTGCGGTCCCGTGCCCCAGCCACCGCCCGGCTCGCGCTGCTCGGGGTGGCCGCCGCGCACCTGCGGGGCGTCGTGGAACGGGGTGCGGCCGTCCCGCGGAGGAGGCGGCGCGGGGGCTTCCCGCCCGCGCCTGCCGGTGCCGCGCTCCACACCGGTGCCGGTGCCGGTACCGGTGCCCGGGGTCCCGGTCTCGCGCCGGGTGACCCCGGGGCCCTTTCGACTGTGTCGTCCCACGCCCCGGATCAGCTCCCGCCGCGTTCGTCGAGCAGTTCCCGGAAGGCCTGGGCGACCGCCTCCGGGTACTCCATCATCGCCACGTGCCCCGCGTCGGGCAGTGTCAGAAGGCGCGAGTCGCGGAAGGCCGCGGACGCCTTGCGTGCCATCCGGTACGAGACCAGCTGGTCCCGTCCGCCGTACACCAGGAGGGTCGGTGCGAGCACCCTCTCGGCCTGGCGCCACAGCCCGTGCTGTCCTCCCAGCGTGTAGGCATCGACGATGCCCCGCGCCGAGCGTGTCATGGCGTCCCAGAAGTACGGCAGTTCAAGCCGGCGCTCCATCTCGGCCACCGCATGGCGGAAGGCTTCGTCGGAGATACGTGCCGGATCGCCGTAACAGAGTGCCATGGCGCCACGGGTGCGCTGTTCCGCGGTCCAGTCCCGGGTGAGCCGGGCGAACAGGGTTGCGACGCCCGGGAGTGCGAGCAGGGCGGTCGGCACGGCGGGCCGCTGCACCCTGATCTCGGGCAGAGCCGGGGAGATCAGGGTCAGGGTGCGCACCAGATCGGGCCGGGCGGCCGCGACCCGGGTGGCAACGGCGCCGCCCAAAGAGTTACCGAAAAGGTGAACGGGCCCCCGGCCGCCCGCGTCCAGCAGCCGGATCACCGCACGGGCGTGGCCGGTCAGGGAGTAGTTGCCGTCGTCCGGCGGCGGGGAGTCCCCGAAGCCGGGCAGGTCGACGGCCTCGCTGTCGAGCGTGTCCGCCAGCAGCGGCATCAGGGCCGACCAGTTCTGGGAGGAGCCGCCCAGGCCGTGGACGAGGAGGGCGGGCTCCGCCCCCTCCGCCTCCGCCGGGCGGGAACGGACGGTCAGGGTGAGGCCGGCCAGCGTGACGGAGCGCAGCTTCTCCCCCTCCGCGACCCGGACGGCACTGACCGTGGGCGCCACCGCGGCAGCGGCGGCTTGGATACCGGGCAGCTCGGTCGAAGACATGCGGCAATGTTACGAGACGATCACGCGGTGGTTCATGTGTTCGCGGTCACAGGCCGCATAGCGTCCCCCGTGGGTTGCTCCTAGGCTGCAAGGGAAGGAAGGGAGCCACCATGACGGTCGATCCGAGCGACCCGGAGACGTTCGAGGATCCGCAGCCGGACGAAACGGACCCCGAAGCCCCCGAAGCCGACACCGCCGAACAGCAGGCCGCCGTCCGCCCGGAGAGCGACGAACCGCTCACCGACCTCGACCGCACCACCGCGAACGAGGCGGATGCGGCGGAACAGGCCCGCGTGGTCACACATGATGAGGACGATTACCGGTAAAACGCACCGCTTTGCGGCATGGGCCGACGAATCCGTGGCTACCGCAGCCGTCCGGTCCGTGAAATTCTGCGTCCGCGCCGCGCGCACCCGGGTTACTCAAAAGTACGATGGCCCCACGGCGCAGCGTGCACGGTACGGCTGTGTTCGAACACGAATTTGGGAGGCGGCGTGACAGCCATCGAGCAGACAGAGGCGGCGCGCCCGCGGGGCACCCGGCTGCCCCGCCGTGCCCGACGCAATCAGCTGCTGGGCGCCGCCCAGGAGGTCTTCGTCGCCCAGGGCTACCACGCCGCGGCGATGGACGACATCGCCGAGCGGGCGGGCGTCAGCAAGCCGGTGCTCTACCAGCACTTCCCCGGCAAGCTGGAGCTCTACCTCGCCCTCCTCGACCAGCACTGCGAGTCGCTGCTCCAGGCGGTCCGTACGGCGCTCGCCTCGACCACGGACAACAAGCTGCGCGTCGAGGCGACGATGGACGCCTACTTCGCGTACGTCGAGGACGAGGGCGGCGCCTTCCGTCTGGTCTTCGAGTCCGACCTGACCAACGAGCCGGCGGTCCGCGAGAGGGTCGACCGGGTCTCGCTGCAGTGCGCGGAGGCCATCTCCGACGTCATCGCGGGTGACACGGGACTGTCCAAGGACGAGTCCATGCTGCTGGCCGTCGGCCTCGGCGGCGTCTCGCAGGTCGTGGCGCGCTACTGGCTGTCCAGCCCGTCCGGCATTCCGCGCGACTCCGCCGTGCAGCTGCTGACGTCTCTCGCCTGGCGGGGCATCGCGGGATTCCCGCTGCACGGAGCCGATCAGCACTGAGCCGGGCGTGAGCCGCGGCCGGTGTTCGCTGCGGGCGTTGCCGGTCGACCCGTGGTCCGTCCCTTCACCGGGCTAATGTGTGCTGCGTACGGCGCGGTTCACCGCGCAGAGACGGACCGTCGGAGGGACATAGCCGTGGAGGTCAAGATCGGGGTGCAGCACACGCCCCGCGAGATCGTTCTGGAGAGCGGACTTTCCGCCGAAGAGGTCGAGAGCGCGGTCGGCGAGGCGCTCAACGGCAAGGCGCAGCTGCTCAGCCTCACGGACGACAAGGGCCGCAAGGTCCTGGTGCCGGCCGACCGGATCGCCTACGTGGAGATCGGCGAGCCCACCGCCCGTCGGGTGGGGTTCGGCGCGCTGTAGCCCGCGCGACACGGCAGCAGAGGTGGAGGCCCGGCGGAATCGTCCGCCGGGCCTCCACCTTTTCTCCTCCGGATCCGCTCCGGGTCCTTCCCTCGATGGGCTTCCCACCGGCCGGGGAGGGTTGTATTCCGCCGGCCCCGGGTAGGACGGCCTGTGACCGACCGACCGCCGCGCAATCAAGCGAGGTGACCCCTTAGTGCTCTGGGAATCCATCAGCTCCGTCGTGCTCGGACTCGCCCTGTCATGGGTCGCGCTCCGCACCCTGCCCGGCCGGCTCCCGTCCCTCCGCGTGGTGTTCGTCACGGGAGGACTGGGCGCCCTGTTCGGCGCGTATCTGACGCACTCGACGGTGGGCTCCGGCCATGCCCTGACCACGGTCACCGGCGCCGTGCTGGTCGCGGCGGTGACCCTGTCCCTGCTGATCCGCCCGCGCGGCAGCCGCCCGGTGCGCTCGGCGGCCGCCCAGTAGGTCCCTGATCAGGCGGCGAGGCCCAGCGCGGCCATCCGCTTGGTGTGCGCCTCGGTGATCCGGGAGAACATCCGGCCGACCTCGGCCAGGTCGAAGCCGTCCGCCACGCCGCCCACGAGCATCGTGGACAGGGCGTCGCGGTCGGCGACCACCCGCTGCGCCTGCGAGAGGGCCTCGCCCATCAGCCTGCGCGCCCACAGGGCGAGCCTGCCGCCGACGCGGGGCTCCGCCTCGATCGCGGCCCGCACCTTCTCGACCGCGAAGTTCCCGTGGCCCGTGTCGTCGAGCACGGACAGGACGAGGGAGCGGGTGTCCGTGTCGAGGCGGGCGGCGATCTCCCGGTAGAAGTCACTGGCGATCGAGTCGCCGACGTACGCCTTGACCAGGCCCTCCAGCCAGTCCGACGGGGCCGTCTGGCGGTGGAAGTCGTCCAGCGCCTTGGCGAACGGCTCCATGGCGGCGGTCGGCGGCTCGTCGACGGCCGTGAGCCGGTCGGTCAGCTGCTCGAAATGATGGAATTCGGCGGACGCCATCTTCGCCAGTGCCGCCTTGTCGTCGAGTGTCGGCGCGAGTTTCGCATCCTCGGCGAGCCGCTCGAAGGCCGCGAGTTCCCCGTAGGCGAGTGCGCCGAGCAGATCCACGACCGCGGCGCGGTACTGCGGGTCGGCGGACGCGGTGGCCCAGTCCTGGGCGGCGATCCCGGTCGGTGCGGGTGCTTCGTCGGATGCTTCAGTGGCGTTGTCAGGCGTCTCCATGCAGCGCAGAATAGCCCGCCCCGAAGGGTGCGGAAGGGCCTGGTCAGCAGGAGACATCACACCGTTCCGATGAATTCGCCCAACACACATGCGCGAATCCGGGGTACAGTGGTATTGCGCTTACTGAGCATTTTCTTGTGCCAGGAGCGCGACCTTGAATGAGGATGCCCGGTCGGTGGCCCGATCGGCTCCGACCCGACAGCCCTCCACGCGGGGCGTACACCACGTACGACCGCAGAGGAGGGGACCCCTCAGCGGCACGAGCGCTCGAGCGACGGCAGTGGTCCCGCGCCACCCGGCCCCTCCATGGCCGGATGACCAACCCCGGCACGGTACGACCCCCAGCGTTCGCCTCGGTCCGCGTCTCACAGAAGAGGCAGCACCCTGACTACGTTCCGCGACCTCGGAATCCTTACCGAGACGGCCGAAGCCCTCGAGGCGGTCGGCATCATGTCCCCCTTCCCCATCCAGGAGATGACGCTCCCCGTAGCGCTCTCCGGCTCCGACGTCATCGGCCAGGCCAAGACCGGCACCGGCAAGACGCTCGGCTTCGGCCTGCCGCTCCTGGAGCGTGTGACCGTCCCCGCCGACGTCGAGGCCGGCCGCGCCGCGCCCGAGAAGCTGACGGACGCGCCGCAGGCCCTGATCGTCGTTCCCACCCGCGAGCTGTGCCAGCAGGTCACCAACGACCTGCTGACCGCCGGCAAGGTGCGTAACGTCCGCGTTCTCGCGATCTACGGCGGCCGGGCGTACGAGCCCCAGGTCGAGGCCCTCAAGAAGGGCGTCGACGTGGTCGTCGGCACCCCGGGGCGCCTGCTCGACCTGGCGGGCCAGCGCAAGCTCGACCTCTCGCACATCCGTGTCCTCGTCCTGGACGAGGCCGACGAGATGCTCGACCTGGGCTTCCTGCCCGACGTCGAGCGCATCATCACGATGCTGCCGCCGAAGCGCCAGACGATGCTGTTCTCGGCCACCATGCCCGGTGCCGTCATCAGCCTCGCGCGCCGCTACATGTCGCAGCCGACGCACATCAACGCCACGTCGCCCGACGACGAGGGCACGACCGTCAAGAACACGGTCCAGCACGTCTACCGCGCGCACAACATGGACAAGCCCGAGATGGTCTCGCGCATCCTGCAGGCCGAGGGCCGCGGGCTGGCGATGATCTTCTGCCGTACGAAGCGGACGGCCGCCGACATCGCGGAGCAGCTGGAGAAGCGCGGCTTCGCGTCCGGCGCGGTCCACGGCGACCTCGGACAGGGCGCCCGCGAGCAGGCGCTGCGCGCCTTCCGCAACGGCAAGGTCGACGTCCTCGTCTGCACCGATGTCGCCGCACGCGGCATCGACGTCGAGGGTGTGACCCATGTCATCAACTACCAGTCGCCGGAGGACGAGAAGACGTACCTCCACCGCATCGGCCGTACCGGCCGCGCGGGCGCCAAGGGCATCGCGATCACGCTGGTCGACTGGGACGACATCCCGCGCTGGCAGCTGATCAACAAGGCCCTGGATCTGAAGTTCCCGGACCCGCCGGAGACGTACTCCACGTCCCCGCACCTGTACGAGGAGCTCAACATCCCGGCCGGCACCAAGGGTGTCCTGCCGCGCACCGAGCGGACCCGTGCGGGTCTGCGCGCGGAGGAGATCGAGGACCTCGGCGAGACCGGTGGCCGCGGCCGCAAGTCCGCCCCCGCCTCGGCACCGGCTCCCCGCGAGGAGCGCCCGCCGCGCACGCCGCGTCAGCGCCGTCGTACGCGGGGCGGCAGCGTCCTCGACGAGGCCGCCGCCGTGACCGTGCCCGCGCCCGCCGCCGAGGCGGCCGGTGAGGACACGCCGGAGCCCCGCACCCCGCGCCGCCGGCGCCGTACCCGTGGAGCGGCCCCCGAGGCCGTGACCGAGGGCGCGGTGGCCGTGGCGGAGGCCGCTGTGGCCGAGACCCCGGCCCCGGTCGTCGAGCCGACGGTCGTGACCGAGGCCGAGCCGGCCGCGGAGACCAAGCCGCGCCGTCGCCGTGCGCGTGCCACGACCACGGCCGCGAAGTCCGATGCCGCGCCGGCCCCCGCCGCCGAGCCCGTCGTCGACTTCCAGACCGTGGCGGTCGCCGCCCCCGTGGCGGAGCCCGTGGCCACCAAGCCGCGCCGCCGCACCCGGGTCGTGAAGCCGGCCGACGAGGTCGACTTCCAGATCGCCCCGGCCTCGGAGCCGGTGACCGAGACCAAGCAGCGTCGCCGTCCGCGCGCCGCGACCAAGCCGAAGGCCGAGGCGGTGGCCTCCACGGCGACCGCCGAGGACACCGGTGAGACCAAGCCGCGCCGTCGCCGGCCGCGTGCCGCCGCGGAGAAGGCGGAGACCGCCGCGGTGACCGAGACCGGGGCGGCCGGCGAGGCACCGGCGAAGCCGCGCAGGCGCCGGTCCCGCGCGGCGGCCACCGCCGGCGAGACGACCGAGGCCTGATCCCCGGCCGCAGTCACCTCCGTACGGCCCCGGTTCCCGCACCTGCGGGGGCCGGGGCCGTACGTCTGTCCGAGCGCTCGCCCGTACGCCTGCCGGGACGCCTGCCCGGGCAGGGCCCGGCGCCCGGCGATACGCTCGGGCCCATGAGCCGGCCGCCCACCTTCACCCCGCCCCCCTGTGCCCGTGCCCGCGTACTGCGTACCGGGCGTGGGGACTTCGCCGTGCTGGACGCCGCGCCGCCCGCCGGCGCGCACTCCACCGCCCTCCTGCTGCCCGGGTACACCGGCAGCAAGGAGGACTTCATCGCGCTGCTCGAACCGCTCGCCGACGCCGGGTTCCGGGTGCTGTCCGTCGACGGGCGGGGGCAGTACGAGACCGAGGGCGCGGGCCGGCAGAACCCTTACGCCCAGGCCGAGCTGGCCCGGGACGTGCTGGCCCAGGCGGCGGCCGTGGACGAGGTCCCCCCGCCCGGCGGCATCCATCTGCTCGGGCACTCCCTCGGCGGCCAGATCGCCCGCGCGGCGGTGCTGCTGGACGCCACGCCCTTCCGCTCGCTGACGCTGATGTCCTCCGGCCCCGCCGAGATCGACCCCGCCCAGCAGAAGAAGGCCCGGCTGCTCAGCGACGCGCTGGGCCGCTGGAGCATGGACGAGGTCTGGCAGATGATGCGCGCGATGGACCCGCCCGAGGACGCGGACACGGGCGACGGCGAGGATCTGCGCCGCCGCTGGCTGCGCCACGACCCGGCGCAGCTGATCGCCACCGGCGCGCAGCTGTCGTCCGAGCCCGACCGGGTGGACGAGCTCGCCGCGCTGGCCCTCCCCGTCCATGTGGTCTCGGGCGAGCGCGACGACGTCTGGCCGGTGCCGCTGCTCGACGGGATGGCCCGGCGGCTGGGCGCCCGCCGCACCGTGATCGAGGGCGCCGAGCACTCCCCCAACACGGCCCGGCCCGAGGAGACCGCGGCGGCCCTGGCCGCGTTCTGGAACGCCGTCTGACCCCGGGGCCACGCCGGGGTGCCGTCAGTACTGCGCCTGGAGGTGCTGCCAGAAGCCGTCGCGCAGTGCCCTGCGCAGATGGGCGTGGCCGCGCAGCGAGTGCTGGAGGAGCCGTTCGGCCTCGACGAGCAGGTCCTGGTCGACGGAGCCCGGCAGATAGGGGTGCCCGGGCAGCAGGTCGGCGAGGGCGTCCCGGCCGCGCGAGGAGAGCCAGCCCGCGGCGATCTGCGCGCCGACGAAGCGGACGTCCTCGCGTGCGGGCGCCGGGCTCTCGTCGTCGTACATCGTGACGGAGCGCCGGGTCACGTACGGGCGGCAGAAGTCCAGGTCGAAGGTGCGCTGGCTGTCGACCTCCCAGAGCAGCGGCTCGGCCTGGTTGCGGCCCTCGCCCGCCTCGATGCCCCAGAGGTGGACCCGGGCGCCGTACCCCTGGGCGGCCTCGACGGCCGAGACCAGGTCCTCGTCGCCGCCGACGAGTGCCGCGTCGCTGATGGCGCGGTGCCGGGCGAGGGACTCCAGGTCGGTGCGGATGAGTGAGTCGACGCCCTTCTGCTGGTTGTTGGCGTTGAGGTTGCCCAGCCGGACCTTGACGTCGGGGAGTTCGGCGATGGACTGCTGCTCGACGGTGTGGATCCGGCGCCTGGCCCCGTCGTACCAGTACACGCGCAGCAGCCTGCTGTCCGCGAAGATCGTGCGGGCCTTGTCGATGAAGGCCT
Organism: Streptomyces silvae; assembly: GCF_016745505.1. GTDB lineage: Bacteria > Actinomycetota > Actinomycetes > Streptomycetales > Streptomycetaceae > Streptomyces > Streptomyces silvae. The sequence goes on from NZ_JAERUC010000064.1 coordinate 21,495, forward strand.
CGATCAGCCCCTCCGCGTCCAGGTCGAAGGACCGGCGGTCCTCGGTGCCGGTGACGAGCAGTCCGGCCGCGGCGTAGACGTAGCCCGCGTCCACGAAGATCGCGTGGGTGGAGGGGGTCTTCGACACCTCGGCGAGTACGCGCTGGAGCAGCGCGTTGGTGCGGTCCAGCTGCTCGCGGATGCCCGCTCCCTCGTCCGTCCCTGTGTCCGGGTGGTTCATGCGGACCTCATCGTCCGCGCATGGCTGATTACCGACGGGTACTTAGGCATCCAAAAAATTTCCTTAGCGTAGGGAATGTTCGCGCCGGTCACCTCGTTGTACCCCCTGAGGGGCACGGGACCTGACCGTCCTGCGCTCCCCATCCTTGTGGACGGCGAGCCCGTCCTCCCAGTAGTTCTCCAGCAGGAGGATCAGACGAAGGGAAGCCATATGCGCTTCGAGATCATGCGACTCGACGATGTCGACGGTACCGCCGTGGACAGCACCGTCGTGGACGCCGCCTCCGTCAACCGGATCGTGCAGCAGGCCGCAGCCATGGGCCAGCGCATCTACATCCGGCCGGCCGACACGTCGGCTTCGTAACACCTTGCCTTGCTTGGCGTCGCTGATTTCGGGCGTATGACGAGCTGAAGACGAAGCGCCCCCGCACGGAGAGCCTGTGCGGGGGCGCTGTGCTGTCCGGGGCCGGGTCAGGAGTTCTGGATGACCTGGGTGACGCCGTTGATGATCTGCTGTACGGCGATGGCCGAGAGCATCATCCCGGCGAGCCTGGTGACCAGCACGACGCCGCCGTCCTTGATCACCCGGATGATCAGCAGCGAGTAACGCATGGTCAGCCAGAGCACCACGTGCATCGCGACGATCGCCGTCCAGACCGAGATCTGGCTGCCCATGCTGTCGGCGTGCTGCACCGCGAGGATCACGGAGACGATCGCACCCGGCCCGGCGAGCAGCGGCATGCCGAGCGGCACGAGGGCGACGTTGACGTCCTTCGTCTGCGTCGGCTCGTCCGTCTTGCCGGTGAGCAGGTCCAGCGCGATGAGCAGCAGGAGGAGCCCGCCCGCGATCATCAGCGCGGGGACGGAGACATGCAGGTAGTCGAGGATCTGCTGGCCCAGCAGGCCGAAGACGGCGATCACGCCGAACGCGACGGCGACGGCCTGGAGGGCCATCCTGCGCTGCACCTTGGCGGGGCGGCCCGCGGTGAGGGCCAGGAAGATCGGGGTGATTCCGGGCGGATCCATAATCACAAAAAGGGTGAGAAAAAGGGATCCGAAGACAGCGATGTCGAACACGGTGAGCCTTGCGAGAGAAGAGCGGGCCGAACAGGAGGAGGCGTGCGCCGGCGCGTCATGAGGACGCCCGGCCGCGCGGGGGGTGGGACGGGGAAGAGGGTGAGGAGAGCCCCGTTACGCGGGGACGGGTCCACCGGCGCCCGGCACGGGGAAGGCTCCCGTGGCGCGCCGGGTGATCTCGCCGTAGATCTCGGGGTCGGTGGTGTACTCCCCGAGCCGGACGGTCTTGCGGGAGCCGTGGTAGTCGCTGGACCCGGTGGGCAGCAGTCCCAGCTCGGCGGCGAGCCCCCGCAGCCGGGCCCTGGTGGGCTCGTCGTGGTCCATGTGGTCGACCTCGATGCCGTCCAGTCCGGCGGCGGCCAGCCGCGCGATCACGCTCTCCGGGACCACCGCGCCGCGCTTGACGGCGAGCGGGTGGGCGAAGACGGTGACGCCGCCCGCGGCCTTGACCAGCCGGATCGCGTCGAACGGGTCGAGCTCGTGCTTGTCGGCGTACGCGCGCCCGCCGTTGCCCAGCCAGGCCGGGGTGAAGGCGTCGGAGACGGTGTCGACGACGCCCAGCTCCACGAGTGCGGTGGCGACGTGCGGGCGGCCGACCGAACCGTCCCCAGCGATCCGCGCGACCTGCTCCCAGGTGACCGGGACGTCCAGCTCCTGGAGCTTGCGCACCATGGCCTGCGCCCGCGGCACCCGGTCGTCCCGGACGAGCTCGCGCTCACGGGCCAGTTCGGGCTCGGACGGGTCGAAGAGGTAGGCCAGCATGTGCAGGCTGATGCCGTCGACGCGGCAGGAGAGCTCGGCGCCGGTGACGAGGGTGAGGCCCTCGGGGAGTGCGGCCGTCGCCTCCGCGTGACCGCCGACCGTGTCGTGGTCGGTGAGGGCGACGACGTCGAGGCCCGCCGCCGCGGCGTTGGCCACGAGCTCGGCGGGGGTGTCCGTGCCGTCCGACGCGGTGGAGTGGGTGTGCAGATCGATGCGCACGACGCGGACTCCAGTGCTGGGGACGGACAGGGGACGCTCAAGGATAACCGCCGTACGTCACCCCTCCGGCCCCCTCCCGCGCGGGGTCAGGGCCGTGTGAGCAGCCGGGGTGTGAGCGCCCCGCAGGGCAGGAGGTCCACTTCGCCGCCCGCGTCGCGCAGGTCGGTCAGCACCAGTTCGTCGTACATCAGGAGCCCGGACTGCTCGGGCCAGATGATCGCCCAGAGCCAGAGGCCGCGCGCCTCGCCCGCGAAGACCGCGCGGTCGGCGGGGGCGTCCTTGACGTGCCAGAGCGGGGTGGGGCGTCCCGCCGCGAGCGCCTTGGCGTCCGGTGCCGCGTCGATGCCCAGGCCGGAGCCGGGGTCGGGGCCGTCGATGCCGGCGTAGCGCGCGCCGAGTCCCACGCCGAGCTCCTCGGCGACGAGGAGCAGCTCCCCCATGCCGCCGAGCGGGCCGGGGCCCGAGCACGTGACGGCGGTGGCCCGGCCGCCGCTGCGGTCGTCGCCCGCGTACGCCGCGCCCGTGAACAGCCAGCCCACCGGGAGCGGCCAGGGCATCCACACCGGCACCTGGGCCCGGTGCACCACCACGCCCAGCGCCTCGACGCTGGGCGGGACCACCGGCTGCATCGGGTGCACCTGGCCGTGCGCGGAGCACTGCCAGGCATCGGCGAAAAGGCCGGGCGCCCTGACCCGGCCACCGCACTTCGGGCAACTGGGTTCGCCCCTCATACCGCCCAACGGTCCTCTCCGGTCGTCGCCGCGTCAAGGACGATCACCCGTCCGCAGCGCGGCTCTGACCGGGAGAGATAGATGTGGGTTGCACTTATTAGAGTGCCTAACTTATTCTGTGTATAACGCAACGGTCTAGTGGAGAGCGAGAGAACCCATGCCGGCAGAGGATCCGTTCGACGAGGGAGCGACCAGCATCCTGCGTCAGCCGAAGGCCGTCTGGGCCACGGCGGGCGCCTCGGTCGTGGCCTTCATGGGGATCGGCCTGGTGGACCCGATCCTGCCGTCCATCGCCAAGGGACTCCAGGCCACGCCCAGTCAGGTGTCCCTGCTGTTCACCTCGTACTTCCTGATCACCGCCGTCGCGATGCTCGTGACCGGCTTCGTCTCCAGCCGCATCGGCGGACGCAAGACCCTGCTGGCCGGCCTGGCGCTGGTCGTCGTCTTCGCCGCGCTCTCCGGCACCTCGTCGTCCGTCGCCGAACTGGTCGGCTTCCGGGCGGGCTGGGGCCTGGGCAACGCCCTCTTCGTGTCGACGGCCCTCGCGGTGATCGTCGGCGCCGCCGCGGGCGGCAGCGCGGCCGCGATCCTGCTGTACGAGTCCGCGCTCGGCCTCGGCATGGCGTGCGGGCCGCTGGTCGGCGCCCTGCTCGGCGACGCCAGCTGGCGCTACCCGTTCTTCGGCACCGCCGCCCTGATGGCGATCGGCTTCCTCTGCATCACGGCGTTCCTCAAGGAACAGCCCAGGCCGGCCCGGAAGACCTCGCTGCTCGACCCGGTCAGGGCGCTCGGCCACGGCGGGCTCGCCTCGGTCGCCACCTCGGCGTTCTTCTACAACTACGCGTTCTTCACGATCCTGGCCTTCACGCCGTTCGTGCTGAACATGTCGCCGTACAGGTCGGGTGCGGTGTTCTTCGCCTGGGGCCTGCTGCTCGCCGTCTTCTCGGTGCTCGTCGCACCGCGCCTGCAGCGGCGCTTCGGCTCGCTGAAGGTGGTCGGCGGCTCCCTGGTGCTGCTCGCCGCGGACCTGGTGGTCCTCGGGTACGGCGACCACACGACGGCCATCGTCTGCACCATCGTCTCCGGCGCCTTCATCGGCATGAACAACACCGTCTACACCGAACTGGCCCTCGGCGTCTCGGACGCCCCGCGCCCGGTGGCGAGCGCCGGCTACAACTTCGTCCGCTGGTTCGCCGCCGCGGCGGCGCCCTACCTCGCCCCGAAGATCGAGGAGTGGAGCGACATCCACACGCCGTTCGTCGTCGCCGCCGTCGCGGCCCTCGTCGGCGCGGTGGTCGTGTGGGTCCGGCGCGCGGCGCTGACCCACGAGGCGCGGGGGCTGGAACCGCGGCACGCGGCGGAGGACGGCGTCACCGTCTTCGCCGACTGACCCGGCGGCCCGTCCCACCGGCCCCGCCCGCGGCTCCCCCTCCTGGCCGCGCGGCGGGGCTTCCCACGTCCAGGGCCGTCAGTCCAGCGGTACGGAGGCGCGCAGCGGGTCCCTGAGGTCGGTCCCCTGCGAGAGCCAGCGCTCCTGGAGCTCCTGCGCGCCCCGGACCCGCTTCCAGGCCGCCTCGTTGTGCGTCATCGGCAGCAGCGGCAGGAATTGCACCGGGTCCATCGGCTCGTCCAGCTCCAGGTCCTCGACCAGGCCCCCCGGCTCGGCCACCAGGACGGAGCTGAAGGGAGCCCCGGTCCACAGCGGCTGCCCGAGGTCCAGCGACGCCCCCGGGGCCACGATCAGGCCCTCGACCTGCGGGGAGGCGGCCAGCACCGCGAGGGGCCGCAGCACCTGGTCGGTGTCGGCGAGCCCCACCCGTACGGACAGGACCAGTTCGGCGCGCGGCCCCTTCACCGGGTCGGCCAGCGGCGAGGTCGGGTCGGCCATCGGCTGGGCGGACATGCCGAGTGTGGCGTAGCGCACCACATCCCCGTCGATGAAGCGGAGCACCTCGATGCGGTCCGTGCCGAGGAACGTCACATCGGCGCGTGCGTCCGGCTCCCCCAGCGCCGTACGGAGCCGGGCCTCGACCAGATCAAGAATTTCTCCCATGCCGCGAGCATAGAACGCGTCCCGAACGGGGAAAGGAAGGGATTGGCTCCTCACCTGGCTGATAGCCTGAGGCGTCGGCCGGGACAGCACGCAGAAGCGTCGCTCTCAGTCCTGGCAACACGTGATCCCCCACGGGGGACCGGCCGGAGGAGGTGGGGCTGCGGTGGATCCAAGTCGACCGTGCAGTACCAACCGCCCTTCCGCACGACGCCTTCCTTCTGTGGCCTGACGCCCTCCCCGGCCGTCACCACGGCAGTTCGCGCACCGGAAGAGCCCCGCGTTTTTGCCTGTCTGTAGCGAACGCCGTCATCGTGCCCGCGCGGTGCCGCCCGCTTTGCGGACGTGAGCGCACGTCCCCATTCCGGGCTGTTCCACGTGCCCACCCGACGGCCCTCCGTGAAGAGGAGCCAGCCATGTCGATGATCCGTGACCTGCGCGCCGCCGTGCGCCCGTCCCTGCGCAAGAGCAACACCCCGTACAACAGCTACGACACCACCCGTGACCCCTCCGCCTCCAGCGCCGTCGTCGACTGCGCGGTCTACCGGGACGGGCGCCGGCTCACCGAGGCCTCCTGCCTGACACCGCGTGAGGCGATGCTGCAGGTACGGGAGGAGGGCGGCTTCGCCTGGATCGGCCTGCACGAGCCGACCGAGGAGGAATTCGCCGGTATCGCACGGGAGTTCGGCCTCCACCCGCTGGCCGTGGAGGACGCGGTCCACGCCCACCAGCGGCCCAAGCTGGAGCGGTACGACGACACCCTGTTCACCGTCTTCAAGACGATCCACTACGTCGAGCACGCCGAACTGACCGCGACCAGCGAGGTCGTCGAGACCGGTGAGGTGATGTGCTTCACCGGACGGGACTTCGTGATCACCGTCCGGCACGGCGGACAGGGTTCGCTGCGCGCCCTGCGCCACCGCCTCCAGGAGGACCCGGAGCTGCTCTCCAAGGGCCCCTCCGCCGTGCTCCACTCCATCGCCGACCATGTCGTCGACGGCTACATCGCGGTGGCGGCCTCGGTGCAGGACGACATCGACGAGGTGGAGATCGACGTGTTCTCCACCCCGGCGAAGGGCGGTCCGCGCGGGTCGGACGCGGGCCGGATCTACCAGCTGAAGCGCGAGGTGCTGGAGTTCAAGCGCGCGGTGTCGCCGCTGCTGCGGCCGATGCAGCTGCTGAGCGAGCGCCCCATGCGGCTGATCGACCCCGACATCCAGAAGTACTTCCGTGACGTGGCCGACCACCTGGCCCGGGTGCACGAGGAGGTCATCGGCTTCGACGAGCTGCTGAACTCGATCCTCCAGGCCAATCTGGCGCAGGCCACCGTCACGCAGAACGAGGACATGCGCAAGATCACCTCCTGGGCGGCGATCATCGCCGTACCCACGATGATCTGCGGGGTGTACGGCATGAACTTCAAGCACATGCCCGAACTCCGCTGGACGTACGGCTATCCGATGGTCCTCGCGCTCATCGGCGTCGTCTGCTTCTCCATCCACCGCACCCTCAAGCGCAACGGCTGGCTCTAATACAGTTCAGCCCATGACTGCTGCTGACGTGTTGCTTGCCCGGGCTCTCGTCGAGGAGGCCACCAAGAAGTCCGGTCTGATCTGGGTGCGGGGCACCGGCCCCTCCCGGGCGCTGTGGCACGTGTGGCACGAGGGTGCGGCCGTGCTCGTCGGGGACGGCCCCGGGGAGCAGCCGCTCCCCTCCGGGCTGGACGCCGGCGGGGCCGCCGAGGTGACCGTACGCAGCAAGGACAAGGGCGGCAGGCTCGTGACCTGGGCCGCCACCGTCACCGTGCTGGAGCCTCGCTCCGAGGCGTGGGAGGCGGCCGTCGCCGAGCTCAAGGGCAAGCGGCTGAACGCCCCGGACGCCGAGCAGCTGACGGAGCGCTGGGCGCGTGAGTGCCGGGTCGTCCGGCTGACGCCCGGCGACTCCCGCACGGACCTGCCGGACGGTTCGCTGGCCGCCGCACCGCTGCCCACCGCGGCGACCACGCGGCACACGGCGCCCGCCGCGCTCCCCCGGCTGCTGCTGAAGCGCCGCGGGAAGCGCTGACTCCCGTTCCGTCAGCCGGAGGACCCGCGGTCCCGTCAGCCGGAGGACCTGGGCAGCTCGCCGCCGTAGTCGACGGTGTCGTCCTCGGCCGGCGCCTCCAGCGGGAAGGCCTTGCCCCAGTCGGCGAGGGAGACCGTGCCACCGCCGCCGCCACGCGCCACCCGCAGGGGGTACGGAGTCCCCTTGAGGGAGACGTCCAGTGCGCCACCCTCACCCTTTCCCCCCATGATCTGCACGGTGCGCACCCCGCCGACCGTGCCCCGGTCGCCCTTGTTGACCTTCCCGTGGAGGGACAGCATCCCGTCGAGCAGCGTCTCCTTCTCCGTGAAGCCGCGCAGCTGCTGGTAGGTGGGGTCGTCCTCGGGCACCTTCACGTACTTGCCGCCGAGCTTGTCGGCGGCCTGGTCGTTCCCGTCGTCGGCCTTCTCGTCCTTCCAGAAGCCGGCGTCGGCCTTGAGGAAGAGCTCGTCGCCGATGCGCAGCAGCGCGAAGGTGTTCTTGCTCGACGTGACCGAGCCGGTGCCGCCCTTGCCGCTGAGCTGCATGTTCAGGCTGTACGTCCCGCCCTTGCTGACCAGCTTGCCCGTCAGCCGTACCGCCTCGGCGGCGTCGGCCGCGGCGAGCGCCTTCTTCTCAATCTGCGCGGCCGTCAGCTTGCCGACACCGTTGGTCCCCTGGTCGGGGTCCTCCCCCGCGCAGGCCGTGAGCGCGACGGTCAGCCCCGCGCTGAGCACCACGGCGAGTGCGGTCCGGTGGTGGGCCCGGACGGCCGGGGCGGAAGAGGTCACGGGCGCACTGCCTCTCATCTGTGTGTCTGGGGTTGGCAGACGGCAGCGTACCCGTGCCGCGTACGCCGTTCGGCAGAGCGCCGTACGGACGGCCCACCAAGACGTCACGGACCGGTACGGGCTAGCCTGATCACGGCGAAGGAGGACGTGAGGGACCGAGGGAGGCGCACAGGATGGCGGCAGTGACTCCCAGGGTCTTCGTCTCGCACCTCGCCGGCGTACCGGTGTTCGACCCGAACGGCGATCAGGTGGGCCGGGTCCGCGACCTGGTGGCGATGCTCCGGGTGGGCGGCAAGCCGCCACGGTTGCTCGGCATGGTCGTCGAGGTCGTGAGCCGGCGGCGCATCTTCCTGCCGATGACCCGGGTGACCGGGGTCGAGTCCGGCCAGGTCATCACCACGGGCGTGGTCAACATGCGGCGCTTCGAACAGCGCCCGACCGAGCGACTCGTCCTCGGCGAGTTCCTCGACCGGCGGGTGCGCCTGAAGGAGACGGACGAGGAGGTGACCGTCCTCGACGTCGCCATCCAGCAGCTCCCGGCCCGCCGCGACTGGGAGATCGACAAGTTCTTCGTACGCAAGGGACGCGGCGGAGCGCTGCGCCGCAAGGGCGAGACCCTGACGGTCGAGTGGTCGGCGATCAGCGGCTTCTCGCTGGAGGAGCAGGGGCAGGGCGCCGAGAGCCTGGTGGCGACCTTCGAGCGGCTGCGTCCGACCGACGTCGCCAACGCCCTGCACCACCTGACGCCCAAGCGCCGTGCCGAGGTCGCGGCGGCGCTGGACGACGAGCGGCTCGCGGATGTCCTGGAGGAGCTCCCCGGTGACGACCAGGTGGAGATCCTGGGCAAGCTGGCGGAGGACCGTGCCGCGGACGTCCTGGAGGCGATGGACCCGGACGACGCGGCCGACCTGCTCTCGGAGCTGCCGGAGGCGGACAAGGAACGGCTGCTGGCCCTGATGCGGCCGGACGACGCCGCCGACGTACGGCGTCTGCTGTCGTACGAGGAGCGGACCGCGGGCGGTCTGATGACGACCGAGCCGATCATCCTGCGGCCGGACGCGACGGTCGCGGACGCGCTGGCCAGGGTCCGCCAGCAGGACCTCTCCCCCGCGCTGGCCGCCCAGGTGTACGTCTGCCGGTCGCCGGACGAGACCCCGACCGGCAAGTACCTGGGCACCGTGCATTTCCAGCGGCTGCTGCGTGATCCGCCGTACACGCTGGTCAGCTCGATCGTCGACAGCGATCTGGTCCCCCTGGCGCCGGACACGCCGCTGCCCGCCGTGACCAGCTATCTGGCCGCGTACAACCTGGTCTCGGTGCCCGTGGTGGACGAGAGCGGCTCGCTGCTGGGCGCGGTGACCGTCGACGACGTGCTGGACCACCTGCTCCCCGAGGACTGGCGCGAGACGGACTTCCTGGGCGAGGGGGAGATCAACGGTGGCCGCTGAGGACCGCGCGAGGGCCGTGCCGACGGGTGCCTCGGGCATCGCGCGCCCGCCGCGTCCCCGGCTCGACCAGCCGAAGGCACCGCGGCGCCGGCTGCTGCCCGAGTACGACCCCGAGGCGTTCGGCCGGTTCTCCGAGCGCATCGCCCGCTTCCTGGGCACCGGGCGGTTCATCGTCTGGATGACCCTGATCATCATCGTGTGGGTGGTGTGGAACATCTTCGCGCCGCGGGAACTGCGGTTCGACCAGTACCCGTTCATCTTCCTGACCCTGATGCTCTCCCTCCAGGCGTCCTACGCCGCGCCCCTGATCCTCCTCGCGCAGAACCGCCAGGACGACCGCGACCGGGTCACCCACGAGCAGGACCGCAAGCAGAACGAGCGCTCCATCGCCGACACCGAGTTCCTCAGCCGGGAGATCGCCGCGCTCCGGATGGGCCTCGGGGAGGTCGCCACGCGGGACTGGATCCGCTCGGAGCTGGAGGCCATGGTGAAGGACATGGAGGAGCGCCGGATCCTCCCGCAGGCCGAGAGTGACGAAGGTGACCGCTGAGGGGCTACCCGCGCGTAGCCCCCGGCGCCGTACCATCGTCCGTATGGCTACGGAAGACGCGGTGCGCGAAGCGCTGGCGACAGTGAACGACCCGGAGATCCACCGACCGATCACCGAGCTGGGCATGGTGAAGTCGGTCGAGATCGATCCTGACGGTGTAGTCGCTGTCACCGTCTATCTCACGGTTTCCGGCTGCCCGATGCGCGAGACGATCACCAAGAACGTGACCGACGCGGTGGCCCGTGTCGAGGGTGTGTCGCGGGTCGAGGTCACGCTCGACGTGATGAGCGACGAACAGCGCAAGGAGCTCGCCTCCTCGCTGCGCGGCGGCACGGCGGAACGGGAGGTGCCGTTCGCCAAGCCGGGCTCGCTGACCCGGGTCTACGCGGTGGCGTCCGGCAAGGGCGGCGTCGGCAAGTCCTCGGTGACGGTGAACCTCGCGGCCGCGATGGCGGCCGACGGCCTCAAGGTGGGCGTGGTCGACGCGGACATCTACGGGCACAGCGTGCCCCGGATGCTCGGCGCCGACGGCAAGCCCACCCAGGTCGAGAACATGATCATGCCGCCGTCCGCGCACGGCGTGAAGGTGATCTCCATCGGCATGTTCACCCCGGGCAACGCCCCGGTGGTGTGGCGCGGCCCGATGCTGCACCGCGCGCTCCAGCAGTTCCTGGCCGATGTGTACTGGGGCGACCTGGACGTCCTGCTGCTGGACCTCCCGCCGGGCACCGGTGACATCGCGATCTCCGTGGCACAGCTCGTCCCGAACGCCGAGATCCTGGTCGTCACGACCCCGCAGCAGGCCGCCGCCGAGGTGGCGGAGCGGGCCGGCTCCATCGCCGTACAGACCCACCAGAAGATCGTCGGTGTCGTCGAGAACATGTCGGGCATGCCGTGCCCGCACTGCGACGAGATCGTCGACGTGTTCGGCGCGGGCGGCGGACAGCGGGTCGCCGACGGGCTGACGAAGACGGTCGGCGCGGAGGTGCCGGTCCTCGGGTCCATCCCGATCGACGTACGGCTGCGTGAGGGCGGCGACGAGGGCAAGCCCGTCGTCCTGTCCGACCCGGACTCCCCCGCGGGCTCCGCGCTGCGCTCCATCGCGGAGAAGCTGAGCGGCCGTCAGCGCGGCCTGTCGGGCATGTCGCTGGGGCTCACCCCGCGCAACAAGTTCTGAGCGCCGAACGGGTGGGGGCGGCCTCCTGAGGAGGCCGCCCCCACCCGTTCGCGTGTCGCCGAGTTCCGTCCCTAGCTCCGGCTGTCGCTCCCGTCCGGGTTCATGTGGCCGGTGACGCCCTCGGCCCCGTTCCGGTCCGCGTTCTCGTTCTCGTTCTCGTTCTCGTACGAGGCGATGTCGCCGATCACCGAGAATCCCAGGCCGTAGGCGCTCATGCCGCGCCCGTAGGCGCCGATGTGCACCCCTTCGGGGGCCGATCCCGCGAGCACCCAGCCGAACTCGGACTCGCGGTAGTGGAAGTCCACCGGCACGCCGTCCACCGGCAGCGACAGCGTCGACCAGGGGTCCCGGCCCAGATCGTCCGCGAGCTCGAACGCGGTTTCGATCTGCTGGTTCAGCCATTCGCCACGCAGGGTGTGGTCCATCTGCGGGGGCCAGGTGCAGTCCAGCAGGCCAGAGCCCGCCAGCCAGGCCGCCGACGAGACCGTGGTGGCGTCCAGGACCCCCGTGCCGTCGTCGCTGTGCCGCACGGGGCTGCTGCCCACGGTCACGACCACGGCGAAACGCGCCTTCTCGGCTCCCGCGTCCGCCCGTACGACCGGCTCCTCACCGTGTCCGGTGGAACCGTGCTGCACCGTGTCGTCCGCCGCGGCGGTGACGTGCATCAGCCAGCGCGGCCCTGTGAAGGCCTCGTCCAGCCCGTACCACGGGAACGATGCCTTGAGATAGCCGTCGACAGTACGCCGGGTCGCCGGCACCCCCTCTGCGGTGACTGTGCTGGGCGCACCATCCGCCCCTGCCCGACTCGTCGTCTCCATCTGCCCGGCCGCCTCCTCGATCTTTCATGATCCGGAGCGGCCCTCCCCCCGTGGGCATGGGCAAACGCGCAACCGGACAGATGGAGAATAGCCATACCGTCCGGACGAGTCGGGATTGACGGGCTCAGGTGGCGTCTGCGTCGAAGGGCGGGCGCTCGTCCGCGGCCGGCTGCGCGGGCTTCTTCAGGAGGTCCGGGGAGGACTTCTTGAGAAGGTCCGGGCCGGCGGCTGCACCCGCCGCGGCGGCCGCCGTGCCGGTGGACGTGGCGCTCTCGCGGCCGTTCACCGCGTCGGTGACCTCGGCCATCTCCTTGCGCAGGTCGAAGCTCTCGCGGATCTCCTTGAGCCCCAGATCGTCGTTGCCGTCCATGAGCTGCTTGCGGACGAACGTCTTGGGGTTGAGGTCCTCGAACTCGAAGTCCTTGAACTGCGGACCGAGCTCCGAGCGGATGTCTTCCTTGGCACTGTCCGAGAACTCACGGATCTTGCGGATGGTGCGCGTGACGTCCTGGATGACCTTGGGCAGCTTCTCCGGGCCGAATACGAGCACGGCGAGAACCACGAGCGTCAGCAGCTCGAGTGCGCCTATGTCATTGAACACCTTGCTGCTCCTCGTGTTCTCTGCGTGGTCTCCGCGTGGTCTCCGCCGCCAGGTCAGGGGCCCGGACCGCTCCACGGTACCCGGCGAAGCTGTCCGTGCGGTACCTGCCGGTGGCTGTCAGGTGCCGCTCGCCGACCCCAGGGTCAACGTCATGGACAGGTCTTTGCCACCGCGGGTCAGGACGAGCCGGAGCTGGTCACCGGGCCGGTGGGCGCGGATCTTGACGATGAGTTCCTCGCCGCTGTGCACGCGCTGGCCCTCCACCTCGGTGATGATGTCGCCCGTCCTGATGCCCGCCTTGTCGGCCGGGCCGCCCTTGGTCACGGCCGCTCCGCCGTCGGACACCTTGCCTCCGACCTTGGCGCCGTCGCCGGTGAACTCCATGTCCAGCGTGACGCCGATCACGGGGTGGGTGGCCTTTCCGGTGTTGATCAGCTCCTCGGCGACCCGCTTGCCCTGGTTGATCGGTATCGCGAAGCCGAGCCCGATGGAGCCGGACTGGCCACCGTCGAGACCTGATCCGCTGTCGGCCGCGCGGATGGCGCTGTTGATGCCGATGACCCGGGCCTCGGTGTCGACCAGGGGGCCGCCGGAGTTGCCCGGGTTGATCGGCGCGTCGGTCTGCAGTGCGTCGACGTAACTGACGTCGGTCCCGTCGCCCTTCTCACCGCCCGCGGTGATGGGCCGCTGCTTGGCGCTGATGATGCCGGAGGTGACGGTGTTGGAGAGGTCGAAGGGGGCGCCGATGGCCACCACCGGGTCGCCCACCTGCACGTTGTCGGAGTTGCCCAGGGGCAGCGGCTTGAGGCCCGAGACGCCGGTCACCTTGACGACGGCCAGGTCGTAGCCGCTGTCCTTGCCGACGATCTCGGCCGGGGCGCTCTCCCCGCCGCTGAACGTGACGGTGATGTCGCCGGTGGAGCCGGCGGGGGCGACCACATGGTTGTTGGTCAGGATGTGGCCCCTGTCGTCGAGGACGAAGCCGGTGCCGGTGCCGGACTCGGCGGTGCCGTTGACATGCAGGGTGACCACGCTGGGCAGGGCGCTGGAGGCGATCCCGGCGACGCTGTCGGGCGCCCGGCCGCCGCTGTCCCGGCCGGCCTGGGGCAGTTCGACCGTGGTCAGCCCGCCGTTGCGCTCGACGTACGCGCCGATGCCGCCGCCGATCCCGCCGGCCACGAGGGCGAGCAGCGCGGCGCCGACGAGGAGCGAGCCGGGGCGGCCCCTGCGCGGCGGGGCGTCCGTCCCCTGGCCCGGGCCGGGGTGGCTCAGCGGCTGCTGGGGCGCGCCCCAGGGGTCGTACCGCAGCCACTGCGAGGGCTGCTGCGGGCTCTGCTGGTCCTGTACGGGGGGCTGCTGACCGGGCTGGGCCGCCGTGTGCTGCGGCGGCACGGTGTGCCCCGGGGGCGGGGGCGGCCAGCCCTCGGCGTGTCCCTGGGCGTCCGGGACGGGCACGGGCGCGGGGAGGTGCGCGGCCACACCGTGGCCGTTCGTCCCCGCGTACGGCGGCGGTACGGGGGTCCCGTGGGCCGGGGTCGCCACGGGGCGCTGCACGGGCGGCGCGGGCGCCCAGGGCCCCGGGCCGCCGTACGGCGGGGTGCTGTACTCGTCGGGCGCGTGCAGGGGCCCCGTACGGTGCGGGGGCTCGGCGGCGGAGGGCGCGGTGTCCGCCGGCGCGGCGGCGAGGGGCGCGGGGTCCATGAGCCGGGTGTCCGTGGGTGCGGGGCCCATGAGTGCGCCGGGCGCGGTGTCCATGGGTCCGTCGGCCGTGGGCGCGGGGCCCGTGGATGCACTGACCGCCGGTGCGGGCGCCGCCGGTTCCGCGGCCGGCGGCGCGGAGGCCTGCTGCCGGGGGGCGGGCGGTGCCGGGGTGAAGTCGCCGTCGTCGTCCTCGGGCGTGGGCGGTACTCCGGCCGCAGCCGTGGGCGCGGCCGGTCGACCGGCCGCCGCCTCTCCGCGCTCCCCGCCCGGGGGCGGGACCGTGCCCGCGTCGGGCGACGCGTCCTCCGGGCCGGCCTGACGGTGCCGTTCCCCGGAGGGACGGCTCCACCACTTCGTCTTCGGCCCGCTGGGCTTCCCGTCGTCCATGCTCTCCCCGCAACTGGCCCTTGCACGCCTCACGGAGGCGTCCCTCCCGGAATTCAACCAGGTTTGCGAATCCCCGCGCAGGGTCCTGGTCAGCGCAGCGGGGTGAGCGGCATCGCGCGGTCGTACAGCGGCGGGGCGGAGGCCGTCGCGGACGGCGCGGACGGCTTCGGGTCCGCGCTCGCGCCGAGCCCCGGCGAGTACAGCGGGCCGGCGTCGGTCGGGCGTATCAGCGGCGGCACGGTCACGTTCAGCACGGGGAAGGCGAACGTGCCCCCGGTGAGGGCCGAGGTGCTCAGCAGCGAGGGCGCGGAGGCGGGCACCGGCCGGGCGGACGAGGACGGCGCGGCGCTCGGCCGGAGGTCCTGTCCCTCTCCGGCGGCGAGTGCGCCGCCACCGCTGCGGCTGGCCGCCGCACTGGCGGTGCCGGTCCGCTCCTCGGCGTCGAGGGGGGTCACATTGCTGCCCGTGCCCTCGGCGCTGAGCGGTGAGTCGGGGCTGTGGTCGAGCGGGAGGGAGCCTCCCAGCGCGATGGCCGCGAGCGAGACCGCGCTGGCCGCGACGAAGGCGAAGCGCCGGGCGCGCCAGGGGGAACGGTCCGGCTCCCGGGCCACGTCGTGGATGCGGAAGCCCGTACCGGACGCGCCGCCCGGCAGCACGGCGGTCGAGCCGTGGGCGGTGGGGAGATATCCGAAGCCGTCCAGCGGGGAGCGCGGCTGTTCGCCGGGCCCGCCGGGGTGCACCACCGGGAAGACCCCGTCCCCGAAGCGCCGGCGGCCGCGCGGCCCGTCGCCCGGACCGTCGTCACCGCCGCTGGGGCCCCCGGGGAGGCCCTGCAGACGGGCGAGGAAGCCCTCGGAGGGCGAAGGCGCGGCGGAGGTCGCGAAGGCGCTCTTCAGCCGCCGCTGGGCATCGGCCTCGGCCTTGCACCTGGAACAGGTCGCCAGATGGGCCAGGACCCGCTCCCGGGCATCGTGTTTGAGCTCGCCGTCGACAAGCGCGGCGAGGCGGTCCCCCAGATGCTGCTCCGCGGGGGTCGGACCTGTGCCACTCACGCCGTGCCGCCCTCCCCTGCCAGGACCGCGTCCGCGAGGGAACGCTGCTCGGCGCGGGCCTCGGGCGAACGGTGCTTGAGCGCCTTGCGCAGGTGCGAACGGCCACGGTGGATACGGCTGCGCACCGTCCCGAGCTTGACGCCGAGCGTGGCGGCGATCTCCTCGTACGAGAGTCCCTCGATGTCGCAGAGCACGACCGCCGCACGGAACTCGGGCGCGAGCGTGTCCAGCGCCTGCTGGACGTCCGCGTCGAAGTGCGTGTCGTTGAAGACCTGCTGCGGGGAGGGCTCACGGCTCGGCAGCCGCTCGGCCGCGTCGTCGCCGAGGGAGTCGAAACGGATCCGCTGCTTGCGGCGGACCATGTCCAGGAAGAGATTCGTCGTGATCCTGTGCAGCCAGCCCTCGAAAGTGCCCGGCGTGTAGGTCGACAGCGACCGGAAGACACGGACGAAGACTTCCTGGGTGAGGTCCTCGGCGTCGTGCTGGTTACCCGTCAGCCGGTAGGCCAGGCGGTACACCCGGGCGCTGTGCGTGCTGACGATCTCTTCCCATGAGGGCGGGGTCCACGCCTGTGAATCCGCATCTGAGGCGAAGGTCGCGGTCGGTGCGGAATCGTTGGAAGAACGGTCAGCAATGTCGGTCACGGATTTCGGCTCACCCGCCGACCTGAGAAGACGCCGCAGCGCACCTCTCCGATCCACAGGCGCAGCCGCACCTCCCCTATCGGCTCTGGTGGTGTCCAGTGGAGCCCCTACCATAGCCACCTCGCCCGTTAGCTCCGGATAAGCCTTTTTACCTGCTGGTGTCCCGGTCTCCCGGGAGCAAGAGGCACATTCCGGGCCAGGCCACAGGGCCCGGTCCACGTGTTCTCCCCTGCCCCCTCCTAACGCCTGGTCCCATCTGCGG
Organism: Streptomyces silvae; assembly: GCF_016745505.1. Classification (GTDB taxonomy): domain Bacteria; phylum Actinomycetota; class Actinomycetes; order Streptomycetales; family Streptomycetaceae; genus Streptomyces; species Streptomyces silvae. The sequence goes on from NZ_JAERUC010000064.1 coordinate 38,045, forward strand.
GTTCCCGGGTCCAGCGGATACAGTCACCGTTGCGCCAACTACGGGGACAGGAGAGGGTCATTACCGCCAACCGGCAGACGAGCTGGGCATTCGCCGACGCCTTTGTCGCCGAGGAAGAAGCTCTGCTCTGGGCCCGGGACCGGGCCCACGAGACAGGGCTCCGCCCGGTGTCGTCAGGCACCGGTGCGGCACTGCGCCTGCTCGCTGCCACGGCGGACGCCAAAGCCGTGGCCGAGATCGGCACCGGAACCGGCGTGTCCGGTATCTATCTGCTGCAGGGCATGCGCCCGGACGGCGTACTGACCACCGTCGACCCGGAGCCCGAGCGCCAGCAGTTCGCCCGGGAGGCCTTCCGTGCCGCGGGCTTCGCCACGAACCGGGCCCGTTTCATCCCGGGGCGCGCCCTCGACGTACTGCCGCGGCTCGCGGACGGCGGATACGACCTCGTCTTCTGCGACGGCGACCGCCTGGAGAGCCTCGACTGCCTCGCTGAATCGTTGCGCCTGCTGCGGCCGGGCGGCCTGGTCTGTTTCGAGGGCGTCTTCGCCGACGGCCGCACGATCGACTCGGCCGCGCAGCCGGCCGAGGTGCTGCGCCTGCGCGAACTGCTGCGGGCCGTGCGCGAGAGCCAGGAGCTCATGGCGACACTGCTGCCGGTGGGCGACGGCCTGCTGTGCGCGGTACGGCGCGGCTGACCCCCGTCCGCCTCCGGCTCCCACGCGGCCCTGGTCCGCCCCCGGCTCGAAAGCGCCCCCGCCACCCTGCCCCCGGCGCACCACTGCCCCGGCACGGAGTCCGTGCCGGGGCAGTGGTGAAGTGTGGGCGCCTCCGCCTCAGCCGACGACCTTCTTCAGCGCGTCACCGAGTGCATCGGCCTCGTCCGGAGTCAGCTCGACGACAAGCCGACCGCCGCCTTCGAGCGGAACGCGCATGACGATGCCCCGCCCCTCCTTTGTCACCTCGAGCGGGCCGTCGCCCGTCCGCGGCTTCATGGCCGCCATGCTCGTTCCCCTTCCTGAAACCAGCTCATCGCAGCCGGCGGCCCCATGACAGGCGCTGCCTCACCGGCGTCGAACACAATGCTTCCTCCGCATTATCCCGCATCAGGGACCCCGATGACCAACATCGGTCGGCATCGCTTGCGCAACGCGCTCTCTCAAAACCACTCAATTCGGCGATCCAACTGCGATACTGCGCCGCCGTCGGCCCCCAGCCGAAGTCCAATCGTTAGACGCAGGTCACATGTCCCGTGCCCCCGAAGTCCGCCATGCTTGCCTGGACAGGCACGACGCCGGACCCGTAAGGAGACCCTGCACATGGCCGACACGGCTGACACGGTGCTCACCGACGTGAGCGACGGGCTCGCGACGATCACGATCAATCGCCCCGACGCGATGAACGCCATGAACACCGCCGCGAAGGTCGCGCTCCGCGACGCGCTGCTGAGGGTCGCGGACGACTCCGCCGTGCGCGCGGTTCTGCTCACCGCCACCGGGCGCGCCTTCTGCGTCGGCCAGGACCTCAAGGAGCACGTCGCCAAGCTCTCCGAGGCCCGCGAGTCGGACGGCGGCAACGCGCTGAGCACGGTGCGCGAGCACTACAACCCCATCGTCCGCGCCCTCACCGAGATGGAGAAGCCCGTCGTCGCGGGGGTCAACGGGGTCGCCGCGGGGGCGGGCTTCGGCTTCGCGCTCGCCGCCGACTACCGCGTGGTCGCCGACACCGCCGCCTTCAACACGTCCTTCGCGGGTGTCGCGCTGACCGCCGACTCCGGCGTCTCCTGGACACTGCCGCGGCTGATCGGCCAGAGCCGCGCGGCCGACCTGCTGTTCTTCCCGCGCTCGATCTCCGCCCAGGAGGCGTACGAGCTGGGCCTGGTGAACAAGGTGGTGCCCGCGGCCGACCTGGCGAAGGAGGCCCAGGCGGTGGCCCGCGCCTTGGCGGACGGGCCGACGGTGGCCTACGCGGCCCTGAAGGCGTCCATGGCGTACGGCGCCGGGCACACGCTCCCCGAGGCGCTGGAGAAGGAGGACGAACTCCAGACGAGGGCGGGCGCGTCGCAGGACCACACGATCGCGGTCGAGGCGTTCCTCGCCAAGCAGCCGCCGAAGTACCTCGGCAGGTAGCGGGGAGGGCGGCGGGCGGCCGGCAGGGCTTACCGGCCGCCGCCCCGGGCCACGCAGTCGGCCAGGTGGTCGTCGACGAGCCCGCAGGCCTGCATCAGGGCGTACGCGGTCGTGGGGCCGACGAAGCGGATGGACCGCTTCTTCAGCTCCTTGGCCAGCGCGGTGGACTCCGGGGTGACCGCCGGCACGTCGGCGAGGACCCTGGGGGCCGGCCGCGTGGCCGGATCGGGTGCGTACGACCAGATGAGCGCGTCGAGCTCACCCTCGCCCCAGCCGGCCAGCACCTTGGCGTTGGCGAGGGTGGCGTCGATCTTCGCGCGGTTGCGGATGATGCCGGCGTCGCCGAGGAGGCGCTCCCTGTCGGCGTCGGTGAACTCCGCCACGGCGGAGATCTTGAATCCGGCGAACGCGCTGCGGAAGCCCTCGCGGCGGCGCAGGATCGTCAGCCAGGACAGCCCCGACTGGAACGCCTCCAGGCAGAGCCGCTCGAAGAGGGCGTCGTCGCCGTGGACGGGGCGGCCCCACTCGGTGTCGTGGTAGACGAGGTAGTCCTCGGTGGACAGGCCCCAGGGGCAGCGCGGACGCCCGTCCCCGGCCGGTTCGGCGCCGCTCATCGGCCGTCCTCCCGGTCCTGCGGTCCGTCCTCGGCGGCGGGCGCCTCGCCCGGCCGCTTGAACAGGTCCGGGCCGTTCACCGCGGTCGCCTGGGCCCCGGCGAGCGCCGACTCCAGCTCGGCGATGTGGGCGTCCCGCTCGGCGAGCTCCGCCCCCAGCCTGCCGAGGGCCTCGTCCACGTCGGTCATGCGGTAGCCGCGTACGGCCATGGGCAGCCGCATGGCCTCGACATCGGCACGGCCGACGGGCCGGTTCGCGGGCAGCGGGTCGGTGAGCCGCTCGGGCTCGACCTCCTGCAGCACCGCGCTCCCGCCTCCACCGACCACCGCCAGGGTGACCGCGGCCACGACCACGACCATCGTCAGCAGCAAGAACCAGAACACGCGCATCTCCCTGGGGGCGGAATACCTGTCCAGGTCAGATCGTGCCATGCGGCACCGACAGTTAGGGTCGCAGGCGGACTACAGGGAGGAAGAGGGATGCGAAGCGGTGTGCTCAGGCTGGGGCGGCGGGAGTTCGGGCCGCACGAGCCGGTGATCATGGCGATCGTGAACCGGACTCCCGATTCCTTCTACGACCAGGGGGCCACGTTCCGCGACGAACCGGCGCTCTCCCGGGTCGAGCAGGCCGTCGCCGAGGGCGCCGCGATCATCGACATCGGCGGGGTGAAGGCGGGCCCCGGCGAGGAGGTCTCGGCCCAGGAGGAGGCGCGCCGCACGGTCGGCTTCGTCGCCGAGGTGCGCCGTCGTCACCCGGACGTCGTGATCAGCGTGGACACCTGGCGGCACGACGTGGGCGAGGCCGTCTGCGAGGCCGGGGCCGACGTGCTGAACGACGCGTGGGGCGGCGTCGACCCGAAGCTGGCGGAGGTGGCCGCGCGGTACGGAGCGGGGCTGGTGTGCACGCACGCGGGCGGCGCCGAGCCCCGGACCCGGCCGCACCGGGTCGCGTACGACGATGTGATGGCGGACATCCTGCGGGTGACCCTGGGGCTCGCCGAGCGGGCCGTGGAGCTCGGGGTCAGGCCGGACGGGATCATGATCGACCCGGGGCACGACTTCGGGAAGAACACCCGGCACTCCCTGGAGGCGACGCGCCGGCTGGAGGAGATGACGGCGACGGGCTGGCCCGTCCTGGTCTCGCTCTCCAACAAGGACTTCGTCGGGGAGACCCTCGACAGGCCGGTCAAGGAGCGTGTGATCGGCACGCTCGCCACGACGGCCGTGTCGGCGTGGCTGGGGGCGCAGGTGTACCGGGTGCACGAGGTCGCCGAGACCCGGCAGGTCCTGGACATGGTGGCGTCCATCGCGGGACACCGGCCGCCGGCGGTCGCACGGCGCGGCCTCGCGTAGACCCGTACGCCGCTCCCCCACGGCCGTACGGGCGAGCGGGGGCAGGGAGCCACCCGGCCCCTGCCCCGCCCTGCCCCTGCTACCGGCCGACTTCCTTCGTCACCAGCCGGACCGCCTCGTCCACGTCGTCCGTGACGTGGAACAGCATGAGGTCGTGCTCGGACGCCTTGCCGCCCGCGACCACGGTGTCCCGCAGCCAGTCGACCAGGCCACCCCAGTACGCCGTACCGAACAGGACGATCGGGAAGCGCGTCACCTTGCCCGTCTGCACCAGGGTCAGCGCCTCGAAGAGCTCGTCCAGCGTGCCCAGGCCGCCCGGCAGGACGACGAATCCCTGGGCATACTTCACAAACATCGTCTTTCTGACGAAGAAGTACCGGAAGTTGACGCCGATGTCGACATGTGGATTCAGCCCGGACTCGAAGGGCAACTCGATGCCCAGCCCGACCGAGACGCCCTTGGCCTCCCTGGCCCCCTTGTTCGCCGCCTCCATCGCGCCGGGGCCGCCGCCCGTGATGACGGCGAAGCCTGCCTCGACGAGCGCCTTGCCGATCTGTACGCCCGCCTCGTAGTCCGGTCCGCCCGCCGGTGTGCGGGCCGAGCCGAAGACGCTGATGGCGCTGGGCAGTTCCGCCAGCGCGCCGAAGCCCTCGACGAACTCGGACTGGATCCGCATGACCCGCCAGGGGTCGGTGTGGACCCATTCCGAGTCGCCCTCGGAATCCAGCAGCCGCTGATCGGTCGTGCCCGGCTGGACCTGGTCCCTGCGGCGCAGTACCGGACCCAGTCGCTGTTCCTCCGGCTTCACCGCACCCTCGGGAATCTGCGCGCCCTCGGGGATCCGTGCGTCCTCCGGGTTGCCCATGACCTGCTCCCTCCGCCGACCTGCGATGTGCGTGTGTCGCTTCAGCGTAGATCGGCCGAGGTTACGCGCAGGGGAATGCCGTGAGTCAGCTGGTGAGCCAGGAGCGGAGGCGCTCCTCGCAGTGCGTGATCCGCTCGACGCGCACATGCTCGTCGCGCTTGTGGGCGTACAGCGGGTCACCGGGGCCGTAGTTCACCGCGGGGATGCCCAGGGAGCCGAAACGGGACACGTCCGTCCAGCCGAACTTGGGCCGTGCGACGCCGCCGACCGCGTCCATGAACGCCTTGGCCGCCGGGTGCGAGAGCCCGGGCATCGCGGCACCGGTGTGGTCGTCCACGACGAACTCGGCGACGCCGCAGTCCGCGAAGACCTCCTGGACGTGCGCCTCGGCCTCCTCGGCCGTGATGTCGGGGGCGTAGCGGTAGTTCACGACGAGGGTGCAGGCGTCCGGGATGACGTTGGTGGCCACGCCTCCCTCGATGCCCACGGCGTTGAGCCCCTCGCGGTACTCCAGCCCGTCGATGACCGGGCGGCGCGGCTCGTACGCGGCCAGCCGGGCCAGCGCGGGGGCGGCCGCGTGGATCGCGTTGGACCCCATCCAGCCGCGCGCGGAGTGCGAGCGCTCGCCCGCGAACCGCAGATGGACGCGGAGGGTGCCCTGGCAGCCTCCCTCGACCTCGCCGTTGGAGCCCTCCAGGAGGACCGCGAAGTCCGCGTCGAGCCACTCGGGGTGCGCCTCGGCCACGTGCCCGAGGCCGTTGAGGTGGGCGGCGACCTCTTCGTTGTCGTAGAAGATGAACGTGAGGTCGCGGTTGGGCTCCGGCACCGTCGCCGCGATGCGCAGCTGCACGGCGACGCCCGACTTCATGTCGGAGGTCCCGCAGCCCCACAGCACGCCGTCGCCGTCGAGCCTGGACGGCACGTTGTCCGCGATCGGGACGGTGTCGATGTGCCCGGCGAGCACGACACGCTCGGCACGGCCCAGCCGGGTCCTGGCCACGATGTTGTTGCCGTGCCGGTCGACAGTCAGGTGCGGCAGCGGGCGCAGGACCGCCTCGATGGCGTCGGCGAGGTCCTTCTCCTGCCCGCTGACCGACGGGAAGTCGACCAGCCGGGCGGTGAGCTCCGGCCCGTCCAGGGCGAGGTCGAGCGTGTGTCCATCCATGGTCACGAGCCTAAGGGACCGAGCTCTCCGCCCCGGTCCTACCCTCCAGTACGGTGGGCCCCGTGCCCCGGTCCAGCTCCTCTCCCCGACGTAGCCGCCTCCTCCGCGTCGCGGCCGCCCTCGCCGTGCTCGTGGCGCTGGCCGGCTATCTGGCCGTGCAGTACCTCTCCGGCAACAAGGGCTCACCCCGCTGCACCGTGGGCCCCGCCGACGGCGGCGAGGGGCGTACGTACGAGCTGAGCCCCGACCAGGCGGCCAACGCCGCCACGATCTCCGCCGTGGGCACCACACGCGGGCTGCCGGAGCGCGCGGTGACCATCGCCCTGGCGACCGCGCTCCAGGAGTCCGCGCTGCGCAACCTCGACCACGGCGACCGGGACTCGCTGGGGCTCTTCCAGCAGCGCCCCTCGCAGGGGTGGGGGACGCCCGCGCAGATCATGGACCCGGTCTACGCGTCGGGGAAGTTCTACGAGCACCTCGCCGAGGTCCCGGGCTACTCGCGGCTGCCGCTGACCGTCGCGGCCCAGCGGGTGCAGAAGAGCGGCTTCCCGCAGGCGTACGCCAAGCACGAGCCGGACGCCACACTGCTGGCCGCCGCGCTGACCGGCCGGGCCCCCGCCTCGCTGACCTGCTCGGTGCAGGCGCCGTCGGCCGAGGGCCCGGGGGACGCGGCCGAGGTGCGGTCCGACCTGGTGCGCGCCTTCGGCAAGGACGTCCTGCCGTCCGCCGGGTCGGCGGGCTCCTCCGCGGCGGGCACGGTGTCGGTGCCCGTGCGGGCCGGGGACGGGAGCACGTCGCAGCACGGCTGGGAGCTCGCCCACTGGGCGGTCGCACGGGCCGGCACCCTGCGGATCACGGAGGTCTCGTACGCGGGCCGGGTGTGGACCAGCGACACGGGCTGGCGGACGGAGCGTAAGGAATCGGGCGCCACAACCGTCCGAATGCGCCTCGCTCAGTAGTACGGCCCGTCGTCCGTACGGGGTGTCGGGCGCCCGCCGGACTCCACCGTCCCGACACCCCCGACTTACGGGCCGATTCCCTTGCGGGCCAAGGGAAGTGACGGTTCATCAGGCGTCCTCCGAATGCGCCGTTCGCCCGGGTTCCTCCGTTGCGGATTATCTGACGCATTACCCAGTCTTTGCCTTGATGCCCCGCAACCTTCCCCGCCCCCGGACCGGTTGTTCAGTGCGTCCGATCACCGGACAGGCGGATTCCACATCCGCCGCGAACCCGTTGACGTCCCGTCGAAGGAGCATCATGTCCCTCCCCCTGACCCGCCGGATCGCCCGTGCCGCGCTGCTGATCGCCGCAGGTGCGGCCCCCGTGGTCGGCGCGGCCGGAGCCGCGGGTGCCGCGGGGCTGCCGCAGACCCCCGCGCTCGGCGGCCTCACCTCGCTGGACGGCGCCGGACTCAGCAGCACGCTGGACTCCGCCTCCAAGCAGGGCTCCGAGGTGGCGAACGAGACCGGCGGCAAGGTGGTCGGCACGACCCTGCCCGCCGCGGGCAAGACCCTCCAGAAGGCCGGCACCGTGGCCGACGGCGAGCTGTCGGAGGACACCCTCCCGACCAAGGGCCTGCCGACCAAGAACCTCCCCACCAAGGGCCTGCCGATCGGCTGATCCGCCGGACGGCACGACCGTGCCGGGCATGCGAAGGGGCCTCGGGAGTGCGCACTCCCGAGGCCCCTCGCCGTACAGCCGCTCCGCCGCACAGCCGCTCGCCGTCCGTACAAGGCCGTCCCGGGACAGCCGCCCCGTACAAACCCGCCGTACAGGCCGCCTAGGACAGCCGCTTGACCGCCGCGTCCACCCGCTCGTCCGAGGCCGTCAGCGCCACCCGTACGAAGCGGTCCCCGGCCGGCCCGTAGAAGTCGCCCGGCGCCACCAGGATGCCGAGCTCCGCCAGGTGCGCCACGGTCTCCCAGCAGGGCTCGTCGCGCGTGGCCCAGAGGTAGAGGCTCGCCTCGCTGTGCTCGATCCGGAAGCCGTGGGCCTCCAGTGCGGCCCGCAGCACCGCGCGCCGCCGCGCGTAACGCTCCCGCTGCTCCGCCACGTGCGTGTCGTCGCCCAGCGCCGCGACGGTCGCCGCCTGGACCGGGGCCGGCGTCATCATCCCGCCGTGCTTGCGGATCTGGAGCAGCTCGCCGAGGACGGCCGCGTCGCCCGCGATGAAGGCCGCGCGGTAGCCGGCCAGGTTGGAGCGCTTGGAGAGCGAGTGGACGGCGACGAGGCCCTCGTACGAACCGCCGCAGACGTCCGCGTGCAGCACGGAGACGGGCTCGGCCTCCCAGCCGAGCTCCAGGTAGCACTCGTCGCTGAAGACCAGCACCCCGTGCTCGCGCGCCCAGGCGACGATCCGGATCAGCTCGTCCTTCGGCAGGACGCGGCCCGTCGGGTTGGACGGCGAGTTGAGCCAGAGCAGCTTCAGGCCCTCAGGGTCCAGCTCCGTCGGGTCGTCGTAGACGACGGGCTCGGCGCCGCAGAGCCGCGCCCCGACCTCGTACGTCGGGTAGGCGAGCCGGGGGTAGGCGACCTTGTCGCCCGCGCCGAGACCCAGCTGGGTCGGCAGCCAGGCCACCAGCTCCTTGGAGCCGACGACCGGCAGCACGTTCCCGTGCGTCACACCCGTCGCGCCGAGCCTGCGCTCCACCCAGCCGGTCAGGGCGTCACGCAGCGCCTCGGTCCCCCACACCGTCGGATAGCCGGGGCTGTCCGCCGCGCCGATCAGCGCCTGCTGGATCAGCTCGGGCACCGGGTCGACGGGCGTACCGACGGACAGGTCCACGAGGCCGTCCGGATGGGCCACGGCCGTCGCCTTGTAGGGCGCCAGCTTGTCCCAGGGGAAGACCGGGAGACGGGAGGAGACGGGAACTGCTGCGGACACGGAACTCTGCTTTCTCGTACGGGGCCGTGGCGGCCGGAAAACACCTCGGTCCCGCACGGTGACAAGCCGTACGGGACCGGGCGGCGCTCGTGCGGCCGCTTACTGGTTCTGCGGCGGCAGCGCGGCGATGAACGCGTGGTCGCGCTCGATGAGGCCCAGCTTGGAGGCACCACCCGGCGAGCCGAGGTCGTCGAAGAACTCGACGTTCGCCTTGTAGTAGTCCTTCCACTCCTCCGGGGTGTCGTCCTCGTAGAAGATGGCCTCGACCGGGCACACCGGCTCACAGGCTCCACAGTCGACGCACTCGTCCGGATGGATGTACAAGGACCTGGAGCCCTCGTAGATGCAGTCGACGGGGCACTCTTCGATGCAGGCCTTGTCCTTCACGTCGACACAAGGCTGCGCGATGACGTAGGTCACGCTGTCGTTCCTCCTCGGTAGGGCGTTGGCTCTCGCGCGGGAGCGCGGCGTCGTCGATGCCCGCCCCTAGTATCTCCGTTCCGGGGCACGATCCGAACAGGAGGGGCAGACAGAGCTGTGGAATTCACCATCGGCGGACGGCTCGAGGTTCGCATAACACCCGCTGACGTGGGCAAACGCGTGTCCGTGCGGCGCGTCGCCGACGTGCCCGGCGAGGGTGCGAAGTTCACCGACACGGTCGGCGTTCTCACATCGTGGGACGACGGAGTGCTGTCGGTCACGACGAAGAGCGGCGAGACCATCCGCATCGCGGAATCCGCGCTGGTGGCGGGCAAGGTGGTGCCCCCGGCCCCGGCACGCCGCCGCGGTCCCGCGGCCTCCTTCGGTGAACTCGCCCTGGTGACCGCGCGCGCCTGGCAGCCCGTGGAGAGCGAACTCCTGGGCGAGTGGCGGCTGCGCGCGGCCGGCGGATTCACCCGCCGCGCCAACTCCGTGCTGCCGCTCGGCGATCCGGGTCTCCCGCTCGGCGAGGCACTCGGGCGTGTCACCCGCTGGTACGAGGACCGGGGCCTGCCCGCCTGCATCCAGGCGGCCACCGGAGCCGAGGGGACGCAGGAGCGGCTCTGCGCGGGCCTGGAGGAGCACGGCTGGCGGCGCGAGGTGACCGCCGAGGTGCGGATCGCCGCGCTGGCACCGGTCGGCGACCTGGACACGGACATCTCCGCCGTACGGCTGGCCCGGGAGCCGGACGACGCGTGGCTCTCCCGGTACCAGCGCTTCGGGACTCCCGGGCCCCATGTGCGCGCGGTGCTGGGCAGCGGGCCCTCCGTCCTGTTCGCCTCCGTGCCGGGCGACGATCCGGCGGGGGCGCCCGCGGCGATCGGACGCTGCGTGGTGGACGGCCGCTGGGCGGGCTTCATGGCCGTCGAGGTGGACCCCGCACAGCGGCGCCGCGGTCTCGCCACGGCCGTCATGACGGCGCTGGCGCGTACGGCGCTGGACGAGGGCGCCTCGGCCGCGTGGCTCCAGGTGGAGGCGGACAATGGAGGTGCCCGTGCGCTGTACGACGGCATGGGCTTCGCCACCCACCACAGCTACCACCACTTCCGGCCCGCGTAGCGGGGACAGCAGCAGGGGGACGTGTCGCACATGAGCGCCGAGGATCCGGCCACGGCCGAACGACGGCGGCGGTTCGCCGAGGAGGCCCGCGCCGAACGGCCCGACCTCGCGCTGCTCTGCCTGCTGCTGGGCGCGGAGGCGGCCCCTCCGGCGCCCGGGGACGCCGATCCCCATGGCATCGACGCGGCGCAGATCGAGCTGGACCGGCTGGCCGGCCTCCTCCCGTACGGGGCGCGCGGGCCCCGCGTGTGGGCGTCCGCGCTCGCCGAACTGCTCGGCGAGCGCTGCGGTTTCGCGGGCTCCTCCCAGGACTACCAGCGGCTGGACTCCTCGGTGCTCCAGCAGGTGCTGCGGCGGCGCAGGGGCCTGCCCATCCTGCTGTCCGTGGTCTGGATCGAGGTCGCCCGGAGAGCCGGTGCCCCCGTCTACGGGCTGTCGCTCCCTGGCCATTACGTGGTCGGGTTCGGCGACCCGGCCGAGCGGGTGCTGGCCGATCCCTTCTCCGGCGGCGCCCCGCTGAGCGGTGAGGACGCGGAGCTGATGGTGGCCGGGGCGACCGGGGCGCCGCCCTCGGCGACGACGCAGGTGCCCGCCAGGCCGCTGGAGACGGTGCTGCGGATCCTGAACAACATCCGGGCCTGGGCGGCGGCGCGCCCCGAGCGCACGGATGTGGCGCTGTGGGCGCTCGACCTGTCCCTGCTGCTGCCCTCGCACCCCGCGAGGCTCCGCTACGAGCGGGCGCAGCTCCTCGTGCAGCGCGGGGAGTTCCTGCGCGGGGCGGCGGAGATGGACGAGTACGCGGAGATCGTCGACGGCATCGAGCCGACGGCCGCCGAGGCGATCCGCCACCGCGCCCAGGCCGCCAGGGCGCTGCTGAACTGAACGCGTACGCACCGGACGGCCCCGCCGCGTGGTCATCCTCTGAACTCACGGGCCGGGCCGACTGGGCGCAAAGTCTCCCAATTGCCGTACGGCCGAAGCCATTTGTTGCCCGTACGGCAAACAGTTGAGGCTCCTGATGCACACCTCTTGACGTGTCCAGGGCGACGGCGGTTACATCGGCGAAACGAGAGAGCGCTCTCTCGCCTCTCTCGAGGTTCCGTCGTGCACCCGTACCACGACCCAGGAGACGTCATCCATGCAAGCTCCCCCCACGAGTTCCGCGCCCCCCACCGCTCCTCGCCGGCACCGCCGTTCCAAGGCCGTCGGTTTCGCCGCGCTCGCCGTTTCGCTGCTCATGGCCTTCCCCACAGCCCAGTCGGCGTTCGGCGACGAGACCGCGGAGCTGCCCGGCGGCGGCGACCTCGGCCCCAACGTGCTGGTCTTCGACCCGTCCACCCCTGACATCCAGGGCAAGGTCGACGAGGTCTTCAAGAAGCAGGAGTCGAACCAGTTCGGCACCGACCGCTACGCGCTGATGTTCAAGCCGGGCACGTACGACAACATCAACGCCCAGATCGGCTTCTACACCTCGATCGCCGGGCTCGGCCTGAACCCCGACGACACCACCTTCAACGGTGACGTGACCGTGGACGCCGGCTGGTTCGACGGCAACGCCACCCAGAACTTCTGGCGTTCGGCCGAGAA
>NZ_JAERUC010000065.1 GCF_016745505.1 Streptomyces silvae
CAACACGAACAGCGATTTCACCACGGTTGGCGATGAGCACTTTACGCACGATGAACGTCTCCTGACTCGCTCGGAGTCACCAGACTGTTCGATCCTCGGGCACCTGTTCAACACATCCGGTTACAGAACTGGGTGCACATTCCCAGGACTCGCCCAGCTGTGTCGAGAGACGGGCAGGAAATGGTCAGGCGCCCGTCAAAACTCTCCGACGACCTGGGCCGTTCCGGAAAAATGACGGGTGCGGCAGCCGGACCGGCCGCCGCACCCCGGAAGGACGGTGTCGATTCAGACCGCCGCCCGGACCGTATTTCCGTACCACTCCCGTGTTTCCGCGAAATCAACGGCGAATCCGGGGCCCGGAACACGGGCCAGATCGGACCAGAGCGCGGCACTGTCGAACCAGTGATCGGTGGCCAGCATGTCCAGCGCGAGCTGCGGCAGGTTCGCGGCGACGAGCCGCTCCCGCACCTGCGCCACCGTCAGCTCCCGGCGCGGCGCGGGGAGGCCCATGCAGTCGGCGACGGCACTCAGCAGCTCCGCCGCGGTGACGGGCCGCGGATGGGCGGCATGGTAGACGGACGCGGTGAGGCTCCCGGCCGGCGCGGACCCCACGCCCAGGACCAGCCGGGCCAGTTCGGGAGCGGAGACGGCCGACATACGGGCGTTCCATCCCGCCGAGGCGCCGGACAGCGCCAGCAGCAGCCGGGCCAGCGCGGGGACCACCCAGATGTCCCCCACGCCGTACACCAGATGGGGGCGGAGCACGATCCCTCCCGCCTCCCGTACGGCGTCCTCGGCGGCGGCCCGGGTCCTGGACGTCACCGAACCCGGGTGGCGGTCGAGGGTCTCGGCGCGGGCGCTCCGGAAGGTCCCGCGGCCGTACACGGAAGCGGTGCTGAGATAGACGATGCGCCGCACCCCCGCCCGCCGGGCCTCCGCGACCAGGGCGGCGGTCCCCCGTGCGTTGACCGCCTCGTTGACGTCGGCCGGGCCCCCGATCTGCGAGGCGCAGTGCAGCAGGACGTCCACGCCGTCACAGGCACCGCGGAGGGTCTCCGGCCGGGCGAGGTCGGCGACGACGCCTTGCGCGGGGACGGTCGCGGTGAGGGGGTTCCCCGACTCGGTGTTCCCCGGGCCGGCGTTCCTCCTGACCGCGCTCCCGGGGCCGGCATCCCCCGGGGCGGCCGGCCCCGTCGTCATGGCCGGCGGGCGGTGGCGGGACATCAGCCGGAGGGGGATCTCCCTGGTGCGGGCTTCCTCGACGACGTGGCGGCCGATGAAGCCGGTCGCCCCGGTGATCATGGTGGTGTGCACGCGGCACTCTCCAGTCGGCTCGACGAGGGCGGGCTTCAGCAGTCGCGGGGCCGCAGGACGAGCTCGGCGGAGTAGACGGCCCGGCCCTCCTGGATGCCCTGCACCGTCACTCGGACGTTGCCGGAGGCGTCGGGAAGGCCCGGGGCCGCCTCGATCAGACACGGCGTGTCGAGTTCGACGTAGCGGGTGAAGACGCTGTCGAGGGCGACGACGAGCGCGTCGGGCAGCCCGGTGGAGGCGTGCGCGGCCTGCCGGGCCGCCTCCAGCAGCACCATGCCCGGGACATGGTCGACCGGGTGGTCGAAGAAGATCGGGTGCGTGGTGTCGACGCGCAGCTCCCACCGGTGCGCTCCGGCACCCGTGCCGTCGTCGGCCAGGACCACGTGCCCGGCCCCGTTGCGCCCGACGCGTGCCGGGTCGATCGGGCGGCCCGGGACGTAACCGGTGCTGGTGGGGCGGTCGCCGCGCAGCCGCCGGTGGACGGCGGGGCTCGTGCAGCTGAACCCGGCGCGCCCGGTGGCCAGGGCCACTCCGTCGACGACGGCGGTGACGTCGTACCGCATGCTGCTGAGCGATCTTCCTCTGCGGACCACATCGCTGCAGACCGTGTGCAGTTCCACCTCGGTCGGCGCGGGGCCGGCGACGAGCATCTCCTCGGTGGTGGCGAACGACATGTCCCACATCAGGAACTGGTGGCCGAAGGGCGCCCCGAACTCGGCGTGGGACAGCAGCGATCCGATCTGGCGGACCGACTCGATCAGCAGCATGGGGTCCTGATACCCGGCGACCTGCGAGAAGAGGGAGTGCCCACGGGGCCACTGGGCCCGTACGACGAACGATTCGGCCACGCCGGCGGCGCTGTCGGCGACTGCCTCCCACCCGGTGAGCAGCACCTCGGAGACGGAGGCGCGGTGTACGTACTGGCGCGGCACGGTCGTGGTGAGCTCGGGGATGGGCGCGGCGGGACGCGGCGTTAAGACGATGTTCCTGCTGGGCTCGTACGGTGCTGAGGCAAGGGACGGCATGCGTGGCACTCCCGATCTATGTCTCTGGACAGGGGTGAGCAAGCCGGACGCCGGCAGCCACCCCCGTGGCCGACGATTCGTTGCTGGCCCCAAGATACAGACAGGTCGGTTCGTAATTGCAAGTAAAAACTTGGTCTGCGCGCCGTCGGATTCATATGTACCGAGCAGCCATCCGGCCACCCGCAAGCGGAAGCACGACCACCCACTTCGCCCCAAAGTGGACTCCTGGTGACATACACAACACGTACGCCGGACATTCAGTCACCCGGAACCCCTCCGGCACCCCCACCCGAAAAACAGGCAAGTCAGCCTGATAACTCCTCTGATCAGGCCCATTGAGCGCACGCGGGCAGCCCCGGCCGGGCCTCGCGAATCACCGCCCAAGTCACCACAAATTCAGCGTCATCGCAGGTCACTTCGGTGGATTCACGAGCAACACGGCCCGCCTTGTCGTCCGTTGACAATCAGACAAGTCTGTTTGCTATCTTCGGTAGGCGTGAGCATTCAGCAGTCCGTGATGTCACGCCTGTGCCTCAGGAGGAGCAGATGAACCGGCAGGCCTCAGATCTACTCGAACCCCGGACCACTCAGCATCGCCCTTTGGTTTCCCAGCCCCACCGCGCCTCAGCCCTGCCTCATCCACCCTCTGCCGGAGAACGTGACGTACTGCGTGTCCTGGTCGTCGAGAACGAGGAACGTGCCGCCGACACCCTCGTCCAGGCCCTGCTCAGACAGGGTTACGACGCCGAGAGCGTGGCCACCGGCGGCAAGGCGTTACAGGGCCACCACCAGGCCGACCTGATCCTGCTCGACCTCGACCTCCCCGATCTGGACGGCCTGGAGGTCTGCCGCGGGATCCGGGCCGTCAGCGACACCCCGATCATCACCGTGACCGCGCGCGGCAGCGAACTCGACCGGGTGCTGGGACTCCAGGCCGGCTCGGACGACTACATGGTCAAGCCCTACGGATTCCGTGAACTGCTGGCCAGGATCGAGGCGGTGATGCGCCGGTCGCGTCCCCGCCAGGAGATCGCGAGGACCGTCGACCACGGCCCGCTCCGGATCGACGCCACCACCCGCGAGGCCACGCTGGACGGGCGCCAGGTGGACCTGACCCGCAAGGAGTTCGACCTCCTGCACCTGCTCGCCTCCCAGCCGGGGGCGGTGATCTCCAGACGCCAGCTGATGACTCAGGTCTGGGAGGACACCTGGTCGCAGCGGGGCCGCACGATCGACACCCATGTCAGCAGCCTGCGGGGGAAGTTGGGGTCGAGCAGTTGGATCATCACCGTCCGGGGGGTCGGCTTCCGCCTCGGGCACCCCTGAGATGCCCCGGCGGGGCCGGGGCACCGGGGGCGGCGCGACCGCGGACCCGGCGCCCTCGGCACTCGCGGGAACCACCACTTTCCGGAAGGTGCGCCCCCAGGTAATGACGCCGTGCGGGCTTCGTCATAGGATGCAGACAAGTCGGTTTGATATCCGTGGTGGCGAGCGCAAGGATCCGGGATGGGTAAGCAGGAACGCGGGACAAGGTCGCGACTCTCGATCCTGGAAGCCGCCGCCCGGGTGTTCGACGCCCGCGGCTTCGACGCCGCGAGCACCAACGAGATCCTCGCGAGCACCGGCCTGACCAGGGGCGCGCTGTACCACCACTTCCCCTCCAAGGAAGCCATCGCCGTAGCCCTGCTGGCCGCGCACGACGAGGCGCTGGTCGTCCCGGACCGTCAGGTGAAGCTCCAGTCGGTCATCGACCTCACCTTCGAGTTCGCGTTCCGCCTCCAGCGCGACCCGGTGCTGCGGGCGAGCGTGCGCCTGGCCGTCGAGCAGACGTCCTTCCCCCGCCCCGTGACCACGCCGTACGAGCAGTCGGGCTCGGCCATAAACGAACTGCTGCAACAGGCACAACAGCAGGGCGAGATCCTGCCGGGCGTGGATCTGGTGGAGGCCACCTCGATCATCATCGGCGCGTTCACCGGGATGCAGGTGATGTCGCAGATGTACACCAACCGACGCGATCTGCCGGAGCGCGTCAGCACGATGTGGCGTTTCCTGCTGCCGGGGCTGGCCAACCCGGGCATGATCAGCCACCTGCGGATCACCCCCGCCCCTGAATCGACACCGAAGCCGGAACCGACTCCGAAGCCGGAGTTGGAGCGGACCGGGGAGCCGGCAGGGAGTCCCGCCCCGCTGAGGAGCCCCGCCCCGGCGACGAGCTCCGCCCGTTCCTGACCCCGGATCAGCCGGCGCTACTCACTCCGCCTGCCCCTGACCCCGGATCAGCCGGCGCTACTGATCGGCGGTGGACCCGACTTCATGGGCCTCGGCGAACAGGGGCCTCAGCACACCCCAGAGCCGCTCGGTCTGCCGCGGGTCCCACCACCCGCTGTCGGTGTACCCCAGGGACTCCAGCCCGGCGGTGACGACGACGGCCAGATCCGCCAGCGCGTCGGGGGCCGCGCCGCCCCGGGCGTCCTCGACGATCCGGTCACGGACCATGCCCAGCACTTCGTCACGCAGCCGCGGCGCGCTGTCCGTACCGTCGGCGCCCAGGCCCATTCCGGCGCAGATGAGCTGGTCCTTGGCCATGGCCGCCCCGAGAGCGACGCTGAACCGGGCGGGGGCATCGGCGGCCGACCCCGCGAAGGAGTCCTCCACCAGCACGGTCGCCCGCTCGCGCGCCTGGGCGTACACCTCGGCCACGAGCTCCGCGATCGACGTGAAGTGGTGGTAGAGCGCCCCCCTGCTCACCCCGGCCACCCGGCAGATGTTCACCAGGCCGGCATCGGCGAACCGTCCGGTGGCTATGAGCTCCGCCGCAGCACTGACGAGAGCCTCACGGGTCTGCTCGGACCGCTTGTACATGGGCCTGCGCCTGCCTCTTCCTCGATTCGGCACCCGAAAAGGTCAGGGGAAACCTACCGGCGCCGCTGCCTAATCGGAATCATACAAGTCTGCCGGTATCTTGTACCACCCTCTGACAGGACTCGATTCAGCCGCCGACCAGCCAAACCTGACAATTTCCCTCAAGAATCCATATTTGATCCGGATTGACCGAGAACGACCACATGAGTACTAGAACTGAAAACAAACCACCCTGCCCGTTCGACAGCCCCC
>NZ_JAERUC010000066.1 GCF_016745505.1 Streptomyces silvae
CCGCTGACGGTGGTGCGGCCGGTACGCCCGGTGTTCACGATGGCGGTGCTGATGGTGGGGCGGAGGGTCCTGCCGATGGTGGTGCGGCCGGTACGCCCGGGGTCCACGACGGTGGCGCCGACGGCGGGGCGGACCAGTCCGGCAGTCGCCGTTGAGCACCTCCCGGACCGAACTCCGGAACCCCGGCCCCACGGAGGGAGCCGGGGTTCCGGAGACCCGTCCGACCCGTCTCACCCGGCTGACCCGTTTGAGCCAGGAGGAGTTCGCCCGCGACATCTGGGGGCGCAGAGCTCTGCTCACCCGCCGCGTCAGCGATTTCTCCGATCTGTTCTCCGCCGACGCCGTCGACGAACTCGTCGCACGCCGCGGACTGCGCACCCCCTTCCTCCGCGTCGCCAGGGACGGCTCCACGCTCCCCGAATCGTCGTACACCTCGTCCGCCGGCGTCGGCGCCACCATCTCCGACCAGCTCGACGACACGGCGCTGTGGCGCCAGTTCGCCGACGGCGCCACGCTCGTCCTCCAGGCCCTGCAGCGCACCTGGGGGCCCGTCGCCGGCTTCTGCGCCGGACTGAGCACCGAGCTGGGGCATCCCGCGCAGGCCAACGCCTATGTCACTCCGCCGCAGAACCGCGGATTCGACGACCACTACGACGTCCACGACGTCTTCGTCCTCCAGATCGAGGGCACCAAGCGCTGGCTCGTCCATGAACCCGTACACCCCGACCCGCTCCGCGACCAGCCCTGGACCGACCGCCGCTCCGCCGTCGCCGAGGCCGCCAGGAGCACGCCGTACATAGACACCGTGCTGGAGCCGGGCGATGCCCTCTACCTGCCGCGGGGCTGGCTGCACGCCGCCGAGGCGCAGGGAGAGGTCTCGGTCCACCTGACGATCGGGATCCACACCTGGACGCGGTACGCGCTGGCCGAACAACTGGCCGCCTCCGCGCTCGCGGCGCTGCGCGACGACCCCCGGATGCGCGGGAGCCTGCCGCTGGGCGTGGACACTCCCGCCGAGGAGATCGACATCGTCCGTGAACGTCTCCTCGCCGCCGTCACCGAGGCCGATTCCGCGCCGTCGTTCCACCGCGCCCGGAGGGGCCAGGCGCGCCCGGCCCCGCTGGGACCGCTGGCCCAGCTCGCGGCCGTCGACGGGCTCGGCCCCGGGACCCCCGTACGGCTCCGCGAGGCACTGGAAGCGCGGCTGGAAGGCCCACGCCTGACCACACGTGTGGGATGGCTCGACTTCCCGGAGACCGATCTGCCGTCGGTGATCCGTCTGCTCGACGGCGACATCCGTACGGCCGGTGAACTCGGCGTAGAGCTGGTCGGGAGACTGCTGCGCGCGGGCGTACTGGTTCCCGCCGAGCGGTGACACCGCCGCGATGACCGCGAAGGACCGCTTCCTCTGTGCCGACGCGGCCCGGACGCGGGGCGACTCGATGGTGGGAACGGCGCCGCACGGCACCGTCTGGGTCCTCATCGAGTACCGGGGCGGCTGGCCGGCCAACGGCTTCGACGGCCTCGACCTCGAACCCCGTACCAAAGCACTCGTGTTCTCCGCCGCCCGAGCGGTACGGGCCCGGATCCTGCTGGTCAGACGGCACGGGCGCCACACACCCGAGGAGACACGCCGCTGGGGCGTACTGCGCTACGAGAAGTCCGGCGACCACCGGCAGCAGTGGGGCACCTGGAGCCGGGACGAGGACCTGGCGCAGATCGTCGGAGCCCTCGGTGCCCCAGGGCAGCCCGGTCACCCGCCGGTCGTCCTGGTCTGCGCCCACGGCCGGCACGACACCTGCTGCGCCGTGCGGGGGAGGCCCGTGGGGCGCGCCCTGAGCGACCGCTGGCCGGAGCTTGTCTGGGAGTGCACGCACGTCGGCGGGGACAGGTTCGCCGCCAACGTCGTCGTCGCTCCCGACGGCGTCTACTACGGCAACCTCGACGCCGCCTCCTCCGTCGAAGCGCTCGAACAGCACCTGGCCGACCGTATCCACGCCGGCCATCTGCGCGGATACACCGACCTCTTCCCGCCGCAGCAGGCCGCCGTCACCGCGCTGCTCAGGCACTTCGGCCCGGCGGGACGGCATGCGTACACGGTCGCCGAGACCACCCGCGACGGCGCCGGCTGGCGGATCCGAGTCCTCCGCCACCCGCCCCGCCCGGCGGCCTTCGACGTCGAGGTGCGGTCCTACCGCACCACGCCGTACCAACTGACCTGCCGAGGGCCGGCGATGAGTCCGGCCGTCGTCCACGAGGTCGTCTCCATCCGCACGGCCGAGCGTCCGAGACCGTTGGGCTGAACCCCGGGGGCGCGAGGGGCCGTCGTAACCCGCAGCCGTCGTGCGCCGGAGCGCACGCCCGGTCTCAGGGCTTGCCGTCTTCCGCCCCGTCGGTGCCCGGCCACGCCTCGTCGAGCCGTGTCAGCTCCGCCTCGGTCAGTACCAGCTCCGCCGCCCCGGCCGAGTCCTGGATGGAGGCCGGCCGGCTGGCTCCCGGCACCGGGACCATCAGCGGGGAGCGGCTCAGCAGCCAGGCCAGGACGATCTGCTGGGGACTGACCCCGCGTGCGTCGGCCACATGGTGGAAGGCGGTGCCCGCGGAGGTGGGGGCGGAGCGTCCGTCGAGGGAGCTGCGCCGGATGCCGCCGAGCGGGCTCCAGGGCAGGAAGGCCAGGCCCAGCCGGGTGCTCAGCCGGAGCTCCGGTTCGCTGTCGCGGACGGCGGGGGAGTACCGGTTCTGTACGGAGACCAGCCCGTCGCCCAGGATCGCGTGTGCCTCGTGGATCTGACCGGTGGTCACGTTGGAGATGCCGGCGGCCCGGATCGTGCCGGCGTCGAGCAGCTCGCGCAGCGCGCCGACGGAGTCGGCCCAGGGGACGGCGGGGTCGGGTTTGTGGAGCTGGTAGAGGCCGATGGCCTCGACACCGAGCCGCTCGGCGGACGCCTCGGCGGCCTTCCTGAGGTGGGCGGGGTCCCCGTCGACCGTCCAGCTGCCGTCACCGGGCCGGCCCCGGCCGCCCTTGGTGGCGACCAGGACGTCCGAGGTGTCCCGGCCGTAGCGGCGGAGGGCCCGGGCGATGAGGTACTCGTTGTGGCCGGTCTCGTCCGCGTGCCAGTGGTAGCTGTCGGCGGTGTCGATCAGGGTGACCCCGGCGTCGAGGGCCGCGTGGATGGTGGCGACGGCCCGTTCCTCGTCCGGGCGTTGCTCGATGGACAGGGGCATGGCGCCCAGTCCGACGGCGCTGAAGGTGGTGTCCTTGACGGTGCGGTACAGCATCGGGTGTCGCCCCTCAGGAGGTGTGGACGGCGGATGTGCCGAGGGCTTCGGCGGCGGCGCCGGGCAGCCAGTCGGCGGTGCGGGAGAAGGTGAAACCCAGCTCCTTCGCACGGGTGTTGCTCATGGCGTAATGGCGGTCGAAGGAGAACGGGCCGGCCGCCTCGCCCGCGGCGACGGTCCGGTACACCGGTTCCCGGCCGGTGCGGGAGGCGATCAGCCCGCTCAGCTCGCGTACGTCGAGCAGGCCGTCGGAGCAGGCGTTGACGGGGCCGGTGAAGTCGGAGGCGGTGCTCGCCCACAGCAGCAGGTCCGCCATCTCCTCGTGGTGGATGAAGACGGTGGGCCGCTCCTCGGCGTACACATCGACCGTCCCGCCCCGGGAGACGAGTTCGGCGTAGTGCGCCAGACGGCCGGTGAACTCCTGTGTCCCGCCGCCGAGTACATGGGCGCTGCGTACGGAGACGAAGCCGAACCCGCCCGCCCGGGTGAGCACGGCCTCCGCCTGCCGTTTGCCCTCGGCGTAGTGGGCGTCCTGGTACGCGGCGTCCTGCCAGGGCAGGTCCAGGCGCACCCGCCAGACGGCCGGGTCGACGAGATCCTCCGTCACCGGTGTGCCGGCGGGGACGGCCGGGAGGTCGGCGGTGGCGGGATCGTAGACCTCGATCGTGGACGTCATGACGTACCGCCGGGTGCGGTCGCGGAAGACGTGGGCGGCGACGGCGGCCTGCACCGGGGTGTAGCAGATCTGGTCGACGACCACGTCGAAGGTACGGGTGCCGAGCGCGGCGGTCAGCGCCGCCTCGTCGTCGCGGTCGGCGACGAGGTGTTCGACACCGGCGGGTGGGCGGGTGGAGCCCCGGTTGATGACAGTGACCTCGTGGCCGGCCTCCGCCAGTCGCCGGACGAGAAGTTTTCCGAAGTAGCGGCCGCCGCCGATGACGCAGATCTTTCGCATGGCTCCATCGTGGTCGCCTATCGTCATCAGCAGAAGTGCCCTCCTACTGGTAACGCATTAAGGAAAACTGTTGATCGATGTCCAGCGGCTCCGCATCCTGCGGGCGGTGGCGGAGCACGGGAGCTTCAACCGGGCGGCCACCGCCCTCCACCTCACCCCCTCGGCCGTGTCCCAGCACGTAGCCGTCCTGGAACGCAGCCTGGGCGCCCAGGTGGTCGCCCGCAGCACCCGGGGTGTCACCCTCACCCGGGCAGGCCAGATCATGGTCGGGGCCGCCGAGTCCGTGGCGGCCGAGCTCGAACACGCGAAGCAGCAGGTCGACCGGCTCAGCACGGGCCGCACCCAGCTCACCGTCGCCACGTTCACCAGCGGCGGCCGGGTGCTTCTGCCCGGCGCCCTCGCCCGGCTCACCGCGGCCCACCCCGAGACCGTGCTCCACGTCAGGGAGGGCGAGCCCGAGGAGTGCCTGCCGCTGGTCCGGCAGGGCGCGGTGGACCTGGCCCTCGCCTACCACTTCGACGGCCCGCTGCCCGGCCGGTCGGGCACCGGCTCCAGTCTGCGGTGGACACCGCTCATGGAGGACCCCCTGCACGTCGTCCTGCCCCACCGGCATCCGCTCGCCGGCCGCGCGGCCATCGAACTCGACGAGCTGGCCGGTGAACCCTGGGTGCTCGGATGCCTCAAGACCGAGGCGTACCTGCGCCGTTACGCGCAACGCGCCGGCTTCGACCCGGACGTGCGCGGCACCACGACCGACTACTTCTTCGCCGGCTCCCTCGTCGCCGCGGGGCTGGGCGTCTCGCTCATCCCCTCCATCGCCCTCGTCCCCAGGGTGTGGGGCGTCCACATCGTCCCGATAGAGGCACCGGCCCCCGCACGCCACCTCGGCGTCGCCGTGCTCGGCCACCGCCGCGACCTCCAGGTGACGACGCTGATCGAGGCGCTCCAGGAGCAGGCGGCAGCACTCGGCGCATCCTGACCCGGCAGCCGACGTGCCGAGAATGTGGGCTTCCCGGCGGACCGGGGATTAGGTTGGCGGGACACTCTCCGGGCAGCCGGACTCGTGATGGGGGCGAGCATGACCATGCAAAAGGGAACCAACGTCGCAGTGCCGGCTCAGGCCGTACGGGTCGAACTGGGCTGGCACACCTCTCCCGGCACACCCGACGTCGATGCCTCGGCGCTCCTCCTCGTCGCGGGAAAGGTGCGCAGCGACGCGGACTTCGTCTTCTACAACCAGCCGGCCCACGGCTCCGGCGCGGTGCGCCACGAGGGCAAGCGGACGGCGGGGGGCGCGGTCACGGACAGCCTCTCCGTCGACTTCGGGCGGATCGAGCCGGCGATCGACCGGGTCGTGATCGCCGCCTCAGCGGACGGCGGCACCTTCGGGCGGGTCACCGGCCTCCACGTGCGGATCCTGGACGCGGCGAACGGCGCCGAGATCGCGCGCTTCGACAGCGCGGACGCGAGCGTCGAGACCGCGTTCATCCTCGGTGAGCTCTATCTGCGCCAGGGCGCCTGGAAGTTCAGGGCCGTGGGCCAGGGGTACGACACCGGACTCGCGGGCCTCGCCACGGACTTCGGCATCTCCGTCGACGAGCCGCAGCAGGCCCCGCCCGCCTCGCAGCCGCAGAGGACTCCCCAGCCGGCCCGACCTCAGCAGGCCCCGCCCCCGCCGGTGGCTCCCCAGCCGCCCGCGCCCCCGGTCGCACCGCCCGCGCCGCCCGTCGTCCAGGCCGTACGGCTGACGAAGGTCACCCTGACCAAGGAAGCCCCCTCGGTCTCGCTGTCGAAGCAGGGCGGCACCTCCGGAGCGCTGCGCGTCAACCTCAACTGGGAGGTGCGCAAACAGTTCAAGGGCTGGGGCGCGAAGCTCGGCAGGGCCGTCGCCATGCACGCCGACCTGGACCTCGACCTCTGCGCCCTGTACGAACTCACCGACGGCAGCAAGGGAGTCGTCCAGGCGCTGGGGAACGCCTTCGGCTCCCTGCGGCAGCCGCCCTACATCCATCTCGACGGCGACGACCGTACGGGCGCCGTCTCGACCGGCGAGAACCTCACGGTCAACCTCGACCACAAGAACCGGCTGCGCCGCGTCCTGATCTTCGTCACCATCTACGAGGGCGCCCGGAGCTTCGCCGATCTGCACGCCACGGTGACCCTCCAGCCGCAGAACGGCGCGGCGATCGACTTCTCCCTCGACGAATGCACCGTGCCCTCCACGGTGTGCGCGCTCGCACTGCTCACCAGCGACGGGAACGACCTCACCGTGCAGCGCGAGGCCCGCTACCTCGTCCCTCAGCGCGGGGTCAGCCCCCAGCGGACCATCGACGCCGCCTACGGCTGGGGCATGAACTGGACGCCCGGGCGCAAGTGACACCGGGCGGATTCAGGGTTCAGGGTTCCGGTGCGGCCTCGGGCCGGGCGTACGTACGCCCCTTCCAGGCCGCACCGAGCCCCCGGTAGTGCTGGACCGCCGAATCCACCGTCATCAGCAGGTAGAGGACGGCGGTGAGGGGCAGCAGCGGTGCCAGCCACAGCGACTGCCGGTAGTACCCGAGCATGGGCATGTACGTCCCCGCCATCACCGCCCAGGCCGCCCCGCCCGCCGAGGCGGCGACCGCGTCCCCGGTCAGCAGCCCGGTGACCAGCGTGACGGGCGGCGCGACATAGACCAGGAGCAGCCCCAGGACCGTACCGGCCAGCAGCCACGGGCTGTGCCGCAGCTGGGCGTACGCACTCCGCGCGACCATGTGCCACAGGTCCGCCAGCCGTGGATAGGGCCGCACGCTGTCCACCCGGTCGGCCAGGCCCAGCCAGATGCGGCCGCCGCTGCGCCGTACCGCACGCGCCAGCGACACGTCGTCGATCACCGCCGAACGGATGGACTCCGGGAGCCGGGCCCGCTCGACGGTTCCGGCCCGCAGCAGGACACAGCCGCCCGCCGCCGCGGCGGTGCGCGACCTCTCGGCGTTCACCCGGCGGAACGGGTAGAGCTGCCCGAAGAAGTAGACGAAGGCCGGCACCACCAGCCGCTCCCAGGCGCTCGTCACCCGCAGCCTGGCCATCTGCGAGACCAGGTCGAACCCGTCCACGCCGTCGCTCCCGGCGGCGGCGACGAGCTCCCGCAGGCTGTCCGGCTCATGCGCGATGTCCGCGTCCGTCAGCAGCAGGAACTCCGGCTTCCGCTGCCGGGCCAGCGCCATCCCGTGCCGCAGCGCCCAGAGCTTGCCCGTCCACCCCGGCTCCGGCTCCCCGGGGGCCACCACCGTCAGCGGAAGCCCGCCGTACCGCACGGCCAGCTCTCGGGCCAGCTCGCCCGTGCCGTCGCCGCTGCCGTCGTCCACCAGGAAGATCTCCGCGTCGCCCGGATAGTCCTGGGCGAGCAGCGACGGCAGGCTCACCGGCAGGACCTCGGCCTCGTCCCTCGCGGGGACGACCACGGCCACCGAGGGCCAGCGCGCCGGGTCCCCGCGCAGCGGCAGCCGCTGGTCGGTCCGCCAGAAGAAGCCCTGACCCAGCAGCAGCCAGACCCATACGATCAGCGAACCCACGGCGGTCCAGGCAACGGCGCTCATCCGTCGAAGTGTGCCCCACTCCGGCGGTGCCGCAAGGGCTGTCGACTATGGTGACCGGGTGAAGATCGCACTCATGGACTCGGGAATCGGCCTGCTCGCGGCAGCGGCCGCAGTACGCCGGCTACGGCCCGACGCCGATCTGGTGCTGTCCTCGGATCCCGGGTCGATGCCCTGGGGGCCCCGTACGCCCGAGGACGTGACCCAGCGCGCGCTCGCCGTGGCCCGTGCCGCCGCGGCACACCGGCCGGACGCCCTGATCGTCGCGTGCAACACCGCCTCCGTCCACGCCCTGCCCGCCCTCCGGGCCGAACTGGAGCCGGCGCTGCCGGTCATCGGCACGGTGCCCGCCATCAAGCCGGCCGCCGCGGGCGGCGGTCCCTTCGCGATCTGGGCCACCCCGGCGACCACCGGGAGCCCGTACCAGCGCGGGCTGATCAACGACTTCGCCCGGTCCGTGGCCGTCACCGAGGTGCCCTGCCCGGGACTCGCAGACGCGGTGGAACACGCCGACGAGGACGCGATCGACCGTGCGGTGGCCGCTGCCGCCGCCCTCACACCGGCCGGGGTCACGGACGTCGTCCTGGGCTGCACCCACTACGAGCTGGTGGCCGAACGGATCCGCGCCGCCGTCGAGGCCGGCCGGCCCGGCCGCGCGCCCCTGGTGCTCCACGGCTCCGCCGACGCGGTGGCAGCCCAGGCACTGCGCCGTGTCGGGGCGGCGCCCGCTCCGTCGGCCGAACCGGTCGGCACTCTCACCGTCCTCCTCGGCGGGCACGCCGCTGACCTGCCCGAACGGGCGCTGGTCTACGCCGAGGGCCGACTCCTCAAGGCCGTCACCCCCGCCATCTGACCGCACCCGGTGCCCCGCCGTGGCCGCACACCCCCTCCTCACGGCGCGGAACCTGGGTACGCTGCTTGGCATGACGGACCACCCCGGTAACAGGCGGCACGGTTCGAGCCAGGCCCCGAGCACGGTCTGGACGGGACGGGCCACCAATCGCTTCCAGTGGCTGCTCGCGGCCGTGGGCGCCGCGTGTCTGGCGCTCGGTATCGAGCTGGCCGTCGACTCGGCCTGGGGTGGCGGATTCGCCCCGCTGCTCATGTCCGTCATCGGCTGTGTCGCCGCGGGACTCCTGATCCTCTTCGGGACCCTCGCCTTCGTCCATGTGGCCGTCAAGGTCGACGGGGACGCCCTCGAGGTGCGCTGCGGTCACGCCGGGCTGCCCAGGCGGCGGATTCTCCTCACCCATGTGGTCGGCGCGGACTTCGCACCCACCGTCACCCCGCGCCAGTGGGGCGGCTGGGGCTACCGCTGGCGCCCCGACCAGGGCACGGCCGTGGTCGTGCGGCGCGGGGAGGCGCTGGTGCTCCGGCTCGGGGACGGCATGACCTTCACCGTCACCGTGGACGACGCGGAGGCGGCCGTACGCTTCATCCGCGACCGCCTGCACCTCACGGCCAACGGCAGGGCCCAGGGGAAGAGCCGGCCCTGAGCCTGCCGGGCGGCCGGAGCGGCTGCCGCTCCCACAGCCGCTCACCGTAGACTCCGGCAGGTGAGCGCCACCATCACCACCGTCGAACCGCCGCCCGCCCCCGCGCCCCGCAGCAGGAAGCTGTGGCCGCGGCTCGTCCGGCCGGCCGCAGCCCTGCTGTCCGGTGCGATGCTCTACGCGAGCTTCCCGCCCCGGCCCCTGTGGTGGCTGGTGCTGCCCGGCTTCGCCCTGCTGGGCTGGGTGCTGAGCGCACGGCGGGCGCGCGCCGCGCTGGGCCTCGGCCTCCTCGCGGGCCTCGGCTTCATGCTGCCGCTGCTGCACTGGACGGGGGAGGAGGTCGGCCCGGTTCCCTGGCTGGCGCTGGCACTGGCCGAAGCCCTGTTCATCGCCGTCGGCTGTATCGGTATCGCCGCCGTCTCCCGGCTCCCGTACTGGCCCTTCTGGGCGGCCGCCGTGTGGACCCTGGACGAGGCGCTCCGCGCCCGCGTCCCGTTCGGCGGCTTCCCCTGGGGCAAGATCGCCTTCGGCCAGGCCGACAGCGCGTTCCTGCCGCTCGCCGCGCTGGGCGGCACCCCGCTGCTCACCTTCGCCGTCGTGCTCTGCGGATTCGGGCTGCTGGAGTCCGCCCGGCAGGTCCGCCGCCACCGCGCCACCGGCACCGTGCCCCGCTCCGCCGTCGTCGCCGCGGCCGTCACGGTGGCCGTGCCGGTCGCCGCGGCGCTGGCGGCCCTCCCGCTCGTGGACGACTCGCCCGAGGACGGCACCGCCACGGTCGCCGCGATCCAGGGCAACGTGCCGCGCCTGGGACTCGACTTCAACTCCCAGCGCCGGGCCGTCCTGGACAACCATGCGAAGCGTACGGAACAGCTCGCCGAGGACGTGAAGGCCGGAAAGGTGCCCCAACCCGACTTCGTCCTGTGGCCGGAGAACTCCTCCGACCTCGACCCGTACCGCAATGCCGACGCCCGTGACGTCATCGACCGGGCCGTGCAGGCCATCGGCGCCCCCACCGTCATCGGCGCCGTCCTCACCCCCGACACCGGGCCCCTGCGCAACACGCTGATCCAGTGGGACCCGGAGAGCGGGCCCGTGGGCACGTACGACAAGCGGCACATCCAGCCGTTCGGCGAGTACATGCCGATGCGGTCCGTCGCCCGGATCTTCAGCAAGGACGTCGACCGGGTGCAGCGTGACTTCGGCCCGGGAAGCAAGGTCGGGGTGTTCGACCTCGCCGGCACCAAGGTCGGGCTCGTGACCTGCTACGAGGCCGCGTTCGACGACGCCGTGCGCGACACCGTGAAGCACGGCGGGCAGCTCATCGCCGTACCGAGCAACAACGCGACCTTCGGGCGCAGCGAGATGACCTACCAGCAGCTGGCGATGAGCCAGGTGCGGGCGGTCGAGCACGGGCGGTCCGTCGTCGTGCCCGTCACCAGCGGCGTCAGCGCCGTGATCCGGCCGGACGGCACGATCGTGGAGAAGACCAAGATGTTCACTCCCGACGCCCTGGTCGACGAGGTGCCCCTGCGCTCCTCGCTCACTCCCGCCACCCGGCTCGGCCCCCTGCCCGAAGGCGTTCTGGCCCTGCTCGCCGTGGCCGGTCTCGGCTGGGCGACGGCCCGGTCGGTGCGGGCGAGGAAGGACCGGAAGGCCGGTCCTTCGAGCGCCCCGGCCGCCCCGTAGGCTCGGCCGCATGGGTACTCCAGACTTCATCCGCGACATCCGTGCCACCGCCGGCCACCAGCTGCTTCTCCTGCCGGGGGTCACCGCGGTCGTCTTCGACGACGACGGCCGGGTGCTGCTGGGCCGCCGCTCGGACACCGGCGAGTGGTCGGTCATCGGCGGGATCGGCGAACCGGGCGAGGAGCCCGCGGTGACGGCGGAGCGCGAGGTGTACGAGGAGACGGCGGTGCACTGCGTCGCGGAGCGGGTCGTGCTCACCCAGGCCCTGAAGCCGGTGCAGTACGCCAACGGCGACCGCTGCCAGTACCTCGACATCACCTTCCGCTGCCGTGCGACCGGCGGGGAGGCGCGGGTCAACGACGACGAGTCGCTGGAGGTCGCGTGGTTCGAGGTCGACGCGCTGCCGCCGCTGAGTGAGTTCGCGCTGTTCCGGATCAAGCAGTCCCTGACGGACGGCCCCACCTGGTTCGCACGGACGCCCCAGGCCTGACGGGCCCGGCTTCCCGACCATGTCGTACGGGCCCGTCTCCCCCGCCGGACGGGGGAGACGGGCCCTTCGGTTCGGCCGGGTCAGACGCCACGGGCGTCGGCGGGCAGGGTCGCGGTGTCCGCGGCCTGCCGGCCGGCGTCCGGCTCCATGTCCGTGAGGTCCCGGCTCCGGGTCTCCTTCGCGCAGAGGATCGCCAGCACCGTGACGAGCGCGGCGGCGATCACGTACAGCGAGATCGGTGTCGAACTGCCGAAGTCGGCGAGCAGCGCGGTGGCGATGAGCGGGGCCGGGGCGCCTGCGGCCACCGACGAGAACTGGGCGCCGATCGAGGCACCCGAGTACCGCATCCGCGTCGCGAACATCTCCGCGAAGAAGGCCGCCTGCGGTGCGTACATGGCGCCGTGGAAGATCAGCCCGACCGTGACGGCGAGCAGCAGGCCCCCGAAGCTCCTGCTGTCGATCAGCGCGAAGAACGGGAACATCCACAGCGCCACACCGATCGCGCCGACGAGGTAGACCGGCCTGCGCCCCACCCGGTCGGAGAGCGCGCCCCACAGCGGGATCACGGCGAAGTGCACGGCGGACGCGATGAGTACGGCGTTGAGCGCCGTCTGCTTGCTCAGGTCCGCGGAGGTCGTCGCGTACACGAGGATGAACGCGGTGATCACGTAGTAGCTGATGTTCTCGGCCATCCGTGCGCCCATGGCGATCAGCACGTCGCGCCAGTGGTGCCGCAACACGGCGACCAGCGGCATCTTCTCGGCGGGCGCGGCGGCGGCCTTGCGCTGCTCGGCCTGGGCCAGGGCCGCCTTGAAGACAGGCGATTCATCGACAGAGAGACGAATCCACAGACCCAGGATCACGAGTACGCCGGAGAGGAGGAAGGGGATCCGCCAGCCCCAGGCCCCGAACGTGGAGTCGGACATCAGCGCGGTGAGGGCGGACAGCACCCCTGTCGCGAGCAACTGCCCGGCCGGCGCGCCCGTCTGGGGCCACGACGCCCAGAACCCCCGGCGCTTCGCGTCGCCGTGCTCCGACACGAGCAGCACGGCGCCACCCCACTCGCCGCCGAGGGCAAACCCCTGCACCAGCCGCAGGACGGTGAGCAGGACGGGCGCCGCCGAACCGATCGTGGCGTGCGTCGGCATCAGCCCGATGGCGAAGGTCGCGCCGCCCATCATCAGCAGGCTCAGCACCAGCAGCTTCTTGCGCCCGAGCCGGTCCCCGTAGTGCCCGAACACCAGGGCCCCGATGGGGCGTGCGGCGAAGCCCACGGCGTAGGTGAGGAAGGAGAGGAGCGTACCGACGAGCGGGTCGGACTCGGGGAAGAACAACTTGTTGAAGACCAGCGCGGCAGCGGAGCCGTACAGGAAGAAGTCGTACCACTCCACCGTGGTCCCGACGAGGCTCGCGGCGACGATGCGGCGGAGGTTGGACGGGGGTGGGGGAGCGGTTGCTGGGGCGGCCATGGATACCACTTCCGGACAGTTGGCGGGGACGTTTCCGTGTCGCCATACCGTAGGAAGGGGCAGGTCAGGGGCGTATGTGGCGGGACACCATAGTTCGGGTGGACGGTGTGCGTGCGAACGCCACGGGAAGTCGTCATAGGGGCTCCTGTCGCCCCGTTCGGAGTTCTCCCGGCGGTTCAGCGCAGAGGGAGCCTGAACGTGTGGGTGCGCCGGGTGGCGCAGGTGCGGCAGGTGGCGTGGAAGTGGGAGAGCAGGTGGCCGTCGGTCCGGGAGAGGGTGTTGCGCCAGGAGCAGCGGAACTCCCCGCAGCGGCAGGGCCTTCGGCTGACAGCGAGGAACGCGCCGGTGTTGGAGTCGTGTCCGTCCTCGGGCGGCGGCTGCCGGGAGGGCGCGTCGTCCCCGTGCCGCCGCCGCAGCCATGCCTCTTCCTCCGCCGTGAGCAGGCCCGTGCCGCCGCACTCGACGCATCGGCCGGGCCCCGCGTTGTTCCCGGCGCACCAGCAGCGGCCGTAGCCGCCGCTGCCGCCGCTGTAGGGCCTGCCCCCGCACTCCAGGCAGACGCCCCAGCCGTGACAGCCGTCGCAGAGGATCCCGTCGGCCGTGCTGCGGGTGAAGAGCGGCTGGCCCAGCTGCCGTTCGGCGTAGACGACGGGGGTCCAGCCGGTGAGTGTCGTGAGGCCTCGGCCGGCGCCCGTGTAGACCCGTACGTCGAAGTCCTCCCGCCCGGCGGTCGCCCAGCTCTCCCCGTCGGGGCCCGAGCGCTGTGTCCGCACGGTCCAGCCGGCCGCGGCGAAGGCGTTCAGGACGTCGTCGGGGGGTGTCGGGCGGTCGTCCGTGGCGACGCAGAGCAGGAACAGGAAGCGGTGGCCCACCGGGGCGGGGTCGCGCCACCGCACCGGGTCGGTCCACGCGCGGGCCAGCTCGGGCCGGCGGTCAGGACGCAGCGCCGAAGCGATCTCCAGCAACTGGCCCTTGAGCCACACCGCGCTCGCGGGGACGGCGGGCGCGTCCCCGGGTTCCTGTGCACCGGTCGTGTCGGTCATCGTGGGTGCCGCCCCTCACTCGCCGTCCCTTTTGGAGGCTTCGATGACGGTCCGTGCGGTCACGGCGCGGGGACGGGGCCTCCCGGACGGAAGCGTTCCACCCCGACGATGTGCCGCACCTTGAGCGGGCGTACGACCACCGCGACCCGCCGCTCCTCGGGCATGAGCCACTCGAACCGCTCGCTGCACAGGTACTTCCGGGCCAGCCGGTCCATCCGCTCGTGCGCCTCCTCGCCCTCGATGAAGCGGGCGACCTCGCCACTGATCTGTACGCGGTCGAAGGGGTCGTCGGCGTCCGCGTGCGAGAGGTAGA
Source organism: Streptomyces silvae (assembly GCF_016745505.1). Classification (GTDB taxonomy): domain Bacteria; phylum Actinomycetota; class Actinomycetes; order Streptomycetales; family Streptomycetaceae; genus Streptomyces; species Streptomyces silvae. Next base: position 14,304 of record NZ_JAERUC010000066.1, read on the forward strand.
CGCGGGGGTCGTGGCGCAGGTTCTCCTCCTTGACCCGGCCCACCGAGGTGTTGAACGTCAGCTCCCCATCTCCCTCCAGGTCCACCCACATCGGGCTGACCTGCGGCGCACCGTCGGGGAACACGGTGCCGACGTACCAGATATGGGGGGCTTCCAGTCGGGCGCGTACGGCTTCGTCGAAGATCACAGTCATCTTCGGAGGCTACCAATCACGAGGGTCCCGCTCGCATCCCCGGGTCCGTACGACCGTGTATCGCTGATGCTCCCTCACCTTTGGCGGGTTCGGCGGGGTGGTGGGGGAGAGGGGTGCGTCACACCGGTCCGCGTTGCGTATCCTGCACAAGAAGTCGCAGGTTAGGTTAGCCTCGCCTTGGTTCGACGGGTGAGGGGGAGTTCATGTCGTGGAGTGCTGCCGTCATGGGCGCCGTACCTCGCCCGCGCGCACCCCGGCCGGGCGTGCGTGTACGCCGCCCGGCGCCGTGACCGCCCTCACCGGCGCTGACCGTGACGCCGGTGTCCGAGCCGGTGTCCAAATCTCAGGAGTCATCCCATGAACCAGGCCCTGTCGGCCGAACGGATCCGCGCCGACGTCGCGGAGCTGATCGGCTGCGACCCCACCGAGATCGAGCCCGAGGAGAATCTGACCGATCTCGGTCTGGACTCGGTCAGGACCATGGTCCTCATCGACCGCTGGCGCGCCGCCGGGGCCGCTTCGCTGGAGTACGCCGACCTGGCGGAGCAGCCCGAACTGGCGCACTGGACCGAGCTGCTGACGGGCCGGGCCGCATGAGCCGGGTCGATCACCGGAGCCGGCACCTGGAGCGGATCGCGGAGGTCCGGGCGGGCCGCCATGCCGAGAAGGTGGGCTATCCGATCGGGATCCGCGAGACCGAGGTCGTACGCACCGCCATGGTCGGCGCCGGACTGCTGCGGGTCACACTCGGCGGGCCGGGTACCGAGGGATTCGAGGCGCACTCGCCGGACGAACACGTGAAGCTGCTCTTCCCGGACCCGGACGGTTCGCTGCGACTGCCCGAGCCCGACGGGGCGATGCTGCGCTGGCCGCGACCGGCGCCCGTCTCGCGGCAGTACACGGTGCGCCGTTACGACCCGGTCTCCGGCGAGATCGACATCGACGTGGCCCTGCACGAGGGCGGCCTCGCGTCGGAATGGGCGTCCGCGGCCCGGCCGGGCGCCGTCATGCATCTCGCGGGACCGCCCGGCGGGCTGATCGTCCCGCACTCCTACGACCGCTATCTGCTCGCCGGTGACATCACCGCCCTGCCGGCGATCGCGCGCTGGCTGGAGGAGCTGCCCAGGACCGCCAAGGGCTGGGCGTTCATCGAAGTCCCCGATCCCGCGCAGGAGATCGAGCTGTCCGCGCCCGAAGGTGTCGAGGTGCGCTGGCTGCACCGCGACAGCCGTGCGGCGGACGCCGACGAGGCGCTGGTGCGTGCCGTGACCGCGGTGGCCGTGCCCGAGGGTGAACGGCTCTACGTCTGGGTCGCGGGCGAGGCGGGGCAGATCAAACCGCTGCGCCGCTGGGTCCGCGACGAGCTGGGCCTGGGCAAGGCCGACCACGACATCACCGGGTACTGGAAGCGCGGCGTCGCCGACTTCGACGAGGACGACCACTGACCGACGGGCGGGCCCTTCGGCGGACTTGAGCCGCCTTGAAGCCCCTCCCGGGTGTCTTGATCAGATTTTTTCAACTAAGGTAAGCCTTACCTAAATTTCGAGGAGCAATCGATGTCCATACGCAGAACCTCCGGCCTCGTCGGCGCCGTGTCGCTGGCTTTGATCCTGGCCGGATGCGGGTCCTCGTCGGACGGCGGGTCCGACGCCGCTTCGGAGAAGGACAAGACCCGGGTGTTCGCCGCGGACAACGGCAAGATCACCATCCCGGCCGACCCGAAGCGTGTGGTCGCCACCGGCTACGCCGTGCCCGCGCTGATCGAGGCCGACGCGCCGCTGGTCGGGATCTCGTCGTGGAAGCGCGGCGAGCCGATGATGAGCAAGGAGGACCTCGCCGAGTACAAGAAGCTCACCAAGGTGGCCGGTGAGCAGGCGGCCGAGACCAACTACGAGGCCATCGCCGAGGCCGAGCCCGACCTGATCGTCATCGGTGTGCCCGCCCCCGTGCTCGGCGACATCGACGTCAAGCGGCTGGAGTCCATCGCCCCCGTCGTGGCGATCGGCCCGAGCCTGCCGTCCGCCTGGCGCGACCTCTCCCGCAAGCAGGCCGACGCCGCCGGCGCCCTCGACAAGTTCGACGAGGGGCAGAAGGCGTACGAGGCCAAGGCCGCCGAGCTGGCGACGAAGTACAAGGACGTCCTGCCCCAGCTCAAGCTCGGGCACGTCGGCGCGTACGGCGAGGTCGCCAAGGGCACCTTCCAGCGCGAGTTCGGCGGTTCGTGGGGCACCAACATCGCCGAGGACCTGGGCGCGAAGTACTACGGCAAGGTCAAGAAGGCCGGCACCGGTTCGAGCGCGGTCAGCGAGTACCCGTCGATCGAGGAGCTCCCGGACGCCTTCGGTGAGGCCGACGTCCTGACGTACTCGGTCAACGCCGACGGCAGCGTCTCCGAGGCGGTCCAGTACGTCCTCGACTCCAAGCTGTGGAAGAACCTGCCCGCCGTCAAGGCCGGCAAGACCTTCCCGCTCCGCTACACCGAGGCCGCCACCTACGGGCAGGCCATGAACACCCTGGACGCGATCGACATGTCGCTCGCTCCGCTGCTGAAGTCGTGACCGTCGCGGGTCGCGCGTCGGGACGGGCGGGGAGCAGGCGGGCCGCCGTACCGCAGACCGGCCTGCTCGTCGGGGGACTGGTGCTGCTGGCGGTGGTGGCCGTGCTCAGCATGGGCATCGGCGCCCACCCGGTCCCCCCGGGAGAGGTCGTACGCGCACTGCTGGACTACCAGGGCACCGACGACCACGTGATCGTGCGTGACGTCCGGGGGCCCCGCTCGCTGCTCGCCGTCGCGGTGGGCGCCGCCCTCGCGGTGTCGGGCGCGCTGATCCAGACGCTGGCCCGCAATCCGCTGGCCGAGCCCGGCATCCTCGGGGTCACCGCGGGTGCCGGGTTCACCATCACCGTCGGCTCGGCGCTCGGCTGGGCCGCCGGGCAGGCGGGCCAACTCGGCTTCGCCGTACTCGGATCGGTCCTCGCGGCGCTGCTGGTGGCCGCGGTCGGGCGGCGCTCGCCGCTGCGCCTCGTCCTCACCGGCGTGGCCCTGACCGCGGTGCTCAGCGGTGTCGCCCTGGGGCTGCGGCTGATGCTCCCGGACGTCTTCGACACCTACCGCTTCTGGTCGGTCGGTTCGCTGGCCGCCCGCGAACAGGCGCCGCTGGCCCTGCCGTTGGCCGCGATCGTGGTCTGCCTGATCGGCGCGCTGCTGCTGAGCAAGGCGCTCAACGCGCTGGCGCTGGGCGAGACCGTGGCGCACACCCTCGGTGCGGGGGTGGGCCGGGTGCGGGCCGCCGCGCTGGTGCTGATCACCGTGCTCTGCGCCGCGGCCACGGCGGTGGCCGGACCGATCCTGTTCGTCGGCCTGATCGTGCCCCACCTGGTGCGCAAGCCGGCGGCGGGCTCGGTGCCCTGGCTCATCGTCTACACGATGGTGCTCGGACCGGTCCTGCTGCTGATCGCCGACATCGGGTCCCGGGTGCTGCTGCCGACCGGCGAGGTGCCGGTGGGCATCGTCACCGCGTTCCTCGGAGGACCCATGCTGATCTGGGCCGTCCGCCGCTACGGGGCGGGGTCACTGTGAAGACACTCCGACCGAGGATCGAACGCCGTACGGCCCTCCTGGTCGCGGTCATGACCGCCCTGATGCTGGGCCTCGGGCTCCTCGGGCTCTGTTACGGGGCCTCCTGGGCCTCCCCGGGCAAGGTGTTCGCCGTGCTGACCGGCACGGAACGCTCCGTGGTGATCTCCGACTGGCGGCTGCCGCGCGTGCTGGCCGGGCTCGTCTTCGGCGCCGCACTCGGCGTGGCGGGGGCGCTCTTCCAGAACCTCACCCGCAACCCCATGGGCAGCCCGGACGTGATCGGCCTCGACGCGGGCGCCTACACCGGGGCGCTGGTCGCCATCACCGTGCTCTCGGGCACATCCGCGCAGCTGGCCGCCGGTTCCGTGCTCGGCGGACTGCTCGTCGCCGCCGCCATCTACCTGCTGGCCTACGAACGGGGCTTCTCCGGACTGCGGTTGGTGGTCATCGGCATCGCGGTCAACGCGATGGTGACCGCGATCAACTCGTGGATCGTGCTCCGCGCCGAGCTGGAGGTGGCCATCGCCGCCGTCGGCTGGAGCGCCGGATCGCTCAACGGTGTGGGCTGGGACGACGTCGGGATCCCGTTCACGGTGATCGCCGTACTGCTGGTCCTCATGACCACGCGGGCGCACGCCATGCACCAAGCATCCCTCGGCGACGCCGTCGCGGCCACCACCGGGGTCGGACTCAACCGGCTGCGCCTGCTGATGGTGCTGGTCGGCGTCGGCTGCACGGCCACCGTGACCGCGGTCGCCGGACCGATCGCCTTCATCGCCCTGGCGGCCCCGCAGATCGGCCGCCGGCTCGCCGGTGCGGCCGGTGTCCCCCTGCTCCCGGCCGCGCTGACCGGGGCGGTTCTGCTCCAAGGCGCCGATCTGCTCGCCCAGATGCTGCTGGCGCCCGTCGCGCTGCCCGTGGGAGTGGTGAGCACCGCGATCGGCGGCTGCTATCTGATCTGGCTGCTGACCAAGGAGGTGAGGCGCGCGTGACCGCACGCCTGACCGCGCGGGACATCACCCTGCGCTACGGAGACCGGGTCGTGTCCACACGGCTGAACCTCGACGTCCCCGACGGCGCGTTCACCGCCGTCGTGGGCCCCAACGCCTGTGGCAAATCGACCCTGCTGCGCGCGCTGGTGCGGCTGCTGCGCCCGGAGGCCGGTCATGTGGAACTCGACGGCCGCGAGGTCGGCGCGTACGCCCCCAAGACGCTCGCCAGACAACTCGGCTTCCTGCCGCAGGATCCGCTCGCCCCCGACGACATCAAGGTCTGGCAGCTCGTGAGCCGGGGGCGGTTCCCCCACCAGTCGCTGCTGGCCCTGTGGTCGCCGGACGACGAGGAGGCCGTCACCGAGGCGATGGCCGCCGCCGGCGTCGAGGACCTGGCGGACCGGCCGGTGCAGGAGCTGTCCGGCGGGCAGCGGCAGCGGGTGTGGATCGCGATGGTGCTGGCCCAGCGCACGTCCTACCTGCTGCTCGACGAGCCGACGTCGTTCCTGGACATCACCCACCAGTACCAGCTGCTCGGTCTGCTGGCCCGGCTGCGCGACGAGGGCCGCACGGTGATCGCCGTCCTGCACGACATCAACCAGGCGTGCCGGTTCGCCGACCACCTGGTCGCCATGCGGGACGGCAGCGTGATCGCCGAGGGCGTCCCCGGGGACATCGTGGACGCCGCCCTCATGAAGGACGTCTTCGACCTGCCGAGTGTCATCGTCCCCGACCCCGTCACCGGCACACCGATGGTCGTACCCACACTCCAAGGAGAGTAAGTTGAGCACCGCAAGCGTCTCCTCCGGCGGCCTCCTCCCCCTCACCCGGGCCCAGTTGGGCATCTGGAACGCGCAGAGCCTGGAGCCGGACTCGCCGTACTACGTCGTCGGCGACGTCGTGGAGATATCCGGCGGGGAACCGGTCGACGTCCCCGCGCTGGTCGAGGCGGTCCGGGCGACCACCCAGGAGGCCGAGACGCTGCGGCTGCGGGTGTACGACACACCGGAAGGGCCGCGCCAGAGGGTCGCCGAGGAGCCGGTCGCGCCACCTCAGGTGCTCGACGTCCGAGGAGCGGCCGACCCCGTGGCCGCCGCCCAGGCGCTGGTCGACGCGGAGCGGGCGCGGACGGCCGAGGCGTGCCGGGGGATGGTGGACCGGCCGCTCTTCTCACGTACCGTCATCCGGCTCTCCGACCGGGAGGTCTGGTACACCCAGCTCGGCCACCACCTGGTGTTCGACGGCTACACCGCGGCGATGCTCGCCCGCCGCACCGGGGCCCGTTACACCGCCCTGGTGCAGGGCGAGGAGCCGGCGAAGTGCACCTTCGGCAGCTTCGCCGCCCTCGTCGCGGCCGACCAGGCCTACCGGGACAGCGACCGGTCGGCCGAGGACCGCGCGTACTGGGTCGAGCGGTTCACCCCGCTGCCCGAGCTCGGGTCCTTCGACGACGCGGGCACCGCCGTCGGCGCGCCCGACCGCACCCTCACCGCGCGTACCGCCCTCACCGCCGAGGAGACGGCCCGGCTGCGCGCGTTCGCCGATGCGGAGGGCGTCACCTGGGGCGAGGCGCTGATCGCCGGGTACGCCGCCTTCCTGCACCGCAGGCTGGCCCGCACCGGCGTCGTCTTCGCACTGCCGCTGATGTGCCGCACGGGCTCCGTCGAACTGCGTACGCCCGCCATGGCCGTCAACGTGCTGCCGCTGCGGGTGACCGTGCGCGGTGGCGACCGGCTCGGCGACCTGACCCGGCGGGTGGCGTCCGCGATGCGCGAGATGCGCGACCACCAGCGGTACCGGGGCGAGGACCTGCCGCAGGACCTCGGCGTCCCCGGTGCGGGGGCGCTGCTGCACGGACGCGGGATCAACCTCAAGGCGTTCGACCTGGCGATCGACTTCGCCGGGTCCGGCGGTGTGATGCGCAACGTCGCGGGCGGCCCCCCGGAGGACATGGGCCTGAGCGTCCTGCCGGCCGGTGACGGCGGGCTGCTGCTCGGCTTCGAGGTCGACGCGCGGACCAACGACCAGGCCTCGGTGGACGGTCTGCTGGCCGGGCTGCGGGCCCTGCTGGCCGGGCTCGTCGACGGTGTGCCCGTCGGACGGATCCCCATGGCCGGCGAGGCCGGCGCGCTGATGGCGGCCTGGTGTCCGCCCGCGCTGCCCGGCACCCCGGTGGACGTGCCCACCGCATTCGACGCGATGGCCGCCGCCGGCCCCGGGCGTACGGCCCTGGTGTGCGGCGAGGACCGGCTGTCCGCCGCGGACCTCGCGGACCGGGTGCACCGGCTCGCGCGGGCGCTGCGGGCCCGCGGGATCGGTGCCGACGACGTCGTGGCGCTCGCGCTGCCGCGCTCCGCCGACTCGGTCGTCGCCCTGCTGGCGGTGATGGACGCGGGCGCCGCGTTCCTGCCGCTGGACGCCGCGTACCCGCCCGAGCGGCTGCACGAGCTGATCGAGGACACCCGCCCGGCGCTGGTGGTGACCTCGGGCGCGGTGGACGGACTGCTGTGGGGCACCCTGCTCGACGAGGCCGCGGGCCTGTCCGGCGAACCCCTGACGGCCGGTGAACTGGCCGCGCCCAGGCACCCCGAACACCTCGCCTACGTCATCCACACCTCCGGCTCGACGGGACGCCCCAAGGGTGTGCTCGGCAGGGTCGGCGGTCTCGCCGCGCTCCTGCACCACCAGCGCTCCACGGTCGTCGCGGAGGCCGAACAGGCCGCGGGCAGGCGCCTGCGCGCCGCGCACACCTACTCCTTCGCCTTCGACTCCGCCTTCGACCACCTGGTGTGGCTGCTGTGCGGCCACGAACTGCACGTCTACGACGCCGAGACCATCCGCGACGCCGACGCCCTGCTCGCCGCGTACACCCGCGACGGCATCGACGTCGTCGACACCACGCCGTCGATGGCCGCACCGCTGATCGAGGGCGGCCTGCTGGACCTGCGGCCCACCCTGCTGGTCCTCGGCGGAGAGGCCACCCCGCCCGCGTTGTGGCAGCGCGTCGCCGCGTCGGGGACGTCCGCACGCAACATCTACGGGCCGACCGAGGCGACCGTCGACAGCACCACCGCCCGCATCGACGACGGCGAGCCGCACATCGGCCACCCGCTCGCCGGCACCCGGACCTACGTGCTGGACAGCGCGCTCCAGCCCGTACCGCACGGCACGACGGGCGAGCTCTACCTCGCCGGACCGCACCTCGCGCGCGGCTACCTCGGCAGGCCCGGCGCCACCGCCGAACGCTTCGTCGCCGACCCCTTCGGCGCCCCCGGGGACCGGATGTACCGCACCGGCGACCTCGCCACATGGGTGCCCGGCCGGGGCATCGCGTACGGCGGCCGGGGTGACGGCCAGGTCAAGATCCGCGGCCACCGGGTGGAGGCCGGCGAGGTCGAGGCGGCCCTGGCGGCCGTGCCCGGCGTCACCGCGGCCGCCGCCAGGGTGCTGTCCTCCCGGCTGGTCGGTTACGTCGTCTCCGCCTCGGTCACCGGGGACGAGGCACGCGCCCACCTCGCCGAGCGGCTGCCCGACCACATGGTGCCCGCCGCCGTGGTGGTGCTGGCCGAGCTGCCGGTCACCCCCAACGGCAAGCTCGACCGCGCCGCCCTGCCCGCACCCGTCTCCGCAGGCGGCGGCCGGGAGCCGGGCACCGAGCGGGAGCGCCTGCTCTGCGCCGTGCTCGCCGACGCCTTCGACGTCGAACGGGTCGGCGTGGACGACGACTTCTTCGCCCTCGGCGGGGACAGCATCACCGCGATCACCGTCAGCAGCAGGCTGCGGGCCGTGGGTCTCGGGCTGCGGCCGCGCGACCTGCTGGCGCGCCGCAGCTTCGCCGCGCTCGCCGCCTCCGCCGAACTGCTGGCGGACGTCCCCGAACCGGTGGACGAGCCGTCCGGGCCCGTGCCCGCGCCGCCGATCGTACGCGGCCTGCTCGACCCGCACCCCGACGTGGACACCATCGCCGGGTACGCCCAGTGGACCGCCCTGAGCGTCGGCGCGCTGGACCGCGAGGCGCTGGCCGCCGGCGTGCAGGCCGTGCTCGACCACCACGACGCGCTGCGGCTGCGGGCGGCCGACGGCCTGGAGGTGCTGCCCCGCGGCACCGTACGGGCCGCCGTCGACGACGTACGCGGTGATGACGTGACCGCCCTGGCCGAGCGGCTGGCGGCGGAACTCGACCCCAGGACGGGCGACCTCGTACGGGCGGCCCTGCTCCGCACCGGCGAAGGAACGGCGGACCGGCTGGTCGTCGTCGTCCACCACCTCGCCATGGACGGCGTCTCCTGGCGCGTCCTGCTGCCCGACCTGCACACCGCCTGCACCGGCGGCACCCTCGGCCCGGTCGGCGCCTCCTGGCGCCGGCACGCCCTGCTCCTCGCCGAACAGGGCACGTCCGGTGCGCGACGCGGCGAACTCGACCACTGGCGGGCCGCGCTCGCCGGGGCCTCCCGGCTGGGCGCCCGGCCGCTGGACCCGGCGCGGGACACGGTCTCTACCGCCCACCGCTCGGTCACCGTGGCCTCGCCCGAGGCGACCGAGGCGCTGCTGACCACCCTGCCCGCCGCGTACCGCGCCGGGGTCGACGAGGTGCTGCTGGCGGCGCTCGTGCTCACCCTGCGGAACTGGGGGCTGTCCGGCGACGACGTGACCGTCACGCTGGAGGGACACGGCCGCGAACACCTCGACCTGTCCCGTACGGTCGGCTGGTTCACCAGCGAGTACCCGGTCCGCGTCCCCGCTTCCGACGCCGTCGGGCGGGCGCTGCGCGCGGCCAAGGAGGCCAGGCGCCGGGTCCCCGACGCGGGCATCGGATACGGCGTCCTGCGCCATCTCGACCCGGAGACCGCTCCCGAGCTCTCGGCGACCCCGCCCCCGGACGTCCTGCTCAACTACCTGGGCCGGTTCGCCCCGCTGTCCGCGACCGGGTGGAGCCTGCCCGAGCGGGACGCCTTCTCGGTGACCGAGCCCGGCGCCAAGGCCCTGGAACAGGTCCTGGCCCTCAACTGCTTCGTCCACGAGGGCGAAGCGCCCCGGCTCGCCGTCGAGTGGACCGCCGCGACCGGGGTGCTCGGCACCGACGTCGTCACCGCCCTGCAGGCGGCCTGGACCTCGGCCCTGGAGACGCTCACCGAGCACGCCCGCCACACCCGGGGCGGACTCACCCCGTCCGACCTCCCGCTGGTCGACCTCGACCAGGCCGCCATCGACGCCCTCGAACGCACCGGACGCGTCGCCGACGTACTGCCCGCCACCCCGCTCCAGGTCGGCCTGTCCTTCCACACCCTGCTCCGCGACGACGACGAGACCGATGTCTACGTCGTCCAGGCCGTGACCACCCTGGTCGGCGAGCTGATCCCCGGCCGGATGGCCGAGGCCGCCCGCGAACTGCTGCGCCGCCACCCCGCCCTGCGCGTGTACCTGGGCACCGCAGGCAACGACGTGGTGCAGGTGATCCCCGCCGACATCACCCTGGACTGGCGGGAGGACGACCACTTCGCGGAGGCCGCGCGTGCCGATCTGGAGCGGCCCTTCGACCCCGGCCGGCCCCCGCTGATCCGCTTCCTGCTGTCCCGGGTCGGGCCCGCCGAGCACAAGCTGGTGATCACCAACCACCACTCCCTGCTCGACGGCTGGTCCATGCCGCTGGTGGGCCGCAGCCTCCTCGCCATCTACGCCGAGCTGGGCGGCGGACCCGCCGCCCCCGCAGGCCAGCCGCTGTCGGAGTACTTCCGGTGGCTGGCGGGCCGCGACCGGGAGGCGTCGCTCGCCGCCTGGCGGGACACCCTGGCCGGCGTCGACGACGCGACGCGGCTGGCACCCGCCCGCACCGGCACCGCCGTCGAGCGGCCCGGCCGCGAAACCGTCGGCCTCGGACGCGAGTTCAGCGACCGGCTGCGCGCGTTCGCACGCGAGGAGGGCGTCACCCTGACGACCGTGCTCCAGACCGCGTGGGGACTGCTGCTGGGCAGGCTCACCGGCCGCCTCGACGTGGTGTTCGGCTGCCCGGTCTCCGGGCGGCCCGCCGAGGTCGACGGAGTCGAGTCGATGATCGGCCAGCTCGGCACCACGATCCCCGTACGCGTCAGGCACCACCGGGACACGACGGCGCGCGACCTCCTCGCACAGGTCCACGCCGAGAGCGTCGCCCTGGCCGAGCACCACCACGTCGGTCTCCCCGAGATCCAGCGGGCGGTGGGCATCGGCGAACTGTTCGACACGATGCTGGTGATGGAGAACTTCCCGCTCTCCAGCCGGAAGCGCACCCCGCTGGCCCCCGGACTCGACCTCGCCGGGGTGGACATCACCGACGCCACGCACTACGCGCTGACCGTCATCGTCATCCCCGACGACGAGATCACCATCGGCCTCGGCTACCAGCCGGGCGCCTTCGAGGAATCGGCCGTACGCGACTACGGCCGCTGGCTGCACCACCTCCTGCGGGAGATTGTCGACGACCCGGCGCGCCCCGCGGTCCGGCTGCCCGCGCTCGACGCCGGCGAGCGGCAGCGGATGCTCCGCACCGGCACCGAGGTCGTCGCCGCCAGGGCCCGCGGCCACTGGCTCGAAGTGTTCGCCGGCTGGGTGGAGCGCAAGCCCGGCGCCGAGGCCCTGGTCTGCCGTGACCGCAGCCTCAGTTACGCCGAACTGGACGCCCGCGCCAACCAGTTGGCCCACGCGCTGATCGCACGCGGCGTGCGGCCGCAGGACCCGGTGGCGGTCCTGCTCGTACGCGACATCGAGATGACCGTGGCCCTGTTCGGCGTGATCAAGGCCGGCGCCGTGTACGTACCGATGGACGCGAGCTACCCGCGCGAGCGGCTCGCCTACATGTTCGACGACATCGACCCGGCCGCCGTCGTGACGACCGGCGCCGAACTGCCCGTCGCCCGCGAACTGCCGGTGCTGCGGCTCGACGACCCCGCCACCCTCGCGTCGGCCCCGGAGACCGACCCGGCCGAGGCGCGCGCCGCCCTCACCGACGACGCGCTCGCCTACGTCATCTACACCTCGGGAACCACCGGGCGGCCCAAGGGCGTCGGGGTGACCCACCGGGGCGTGCCCGACCTGATCGCGCTCCAGGAGGAGGTCGTCGGCGTCACCGAGCACGACCGGTACCTGCACTTCGCCTCGACCAGCTTCGACGTGGCGTTCTGGCAGACCATGGTGCCGCTGCTCTCCGGCGGCACCTCCGTGATCGCGCCCGAGGAGGTGCGCGTACCCGGCGACGAACTTCTCGACTACATCACCGAGAACCGTGTGACAGGAGTGAACCTGCTCCCGTCCTTCCTCGCCGCGATGCCCGACGACGGCACCGTCGACCCCGACGTGTTCTTCGTCGTCGGCGCCGAACGGCTCGACCCGGAGCTCGCCCGGCGCTGGGGCCAGGGCCGCAGGGCGCTCTTCAACGCCTACGGACCGACCGAGGTCACGATCAACTCCACGACATGGCGGTACGACCCGGAGGACACCGGGCCGCTGCCGATCGGCCGCCCCGACCCCGACGTCCGCGCCTACGTCCTCGACGGCGGACTCCAGCCGGTCGGCGTCGGCGTGACGGGCGAGCTGTACCTGGGCGGGCCGAGCCTGGCCCGCGGCTACCTCGGACGCCCCGGCCTGACCGCCTCGACGTTCGTGGCCGACCCTTTCGGCCCGCCGGGGGAGCGGATCTACCGCACCGGCGACCTGGTGCGGTGGCGGCCCGACGGACAGCTGGTGTTCCTCGGCCGCGCCGACCACCAGGTCAAGATCCGTGGCTTCCGCGTCGAACTCGGCGAGATCGAGACCACCCTCACCGGCCATCCCGACGTCCGCGCCTGCGCCGTGATCATGCGGGAGGGCAGGCTCGTCGGCTACGTCATCCCGACCGACGACGCCGACCTCGACACCGCCCGGCTGCGCGCGTACCTGGCCGGGGAACTGCCCGACCACATGGTGCCCACGGCACTCGTGCCGATCAGCCGGCTGCCGCTGAGCCCCAGCGGCAAGCTCGACACCTCGGCGCTGCCCGCTCCCGAGACCACCGCAGCCGCACGGCGTGAACCCGCCACCGAGGCCGAGGCCCTGCTCCTCGCCGTGTTCCGGGACATCCTGGGCACCGACGAGGTCGGCCTCGACGACGACTTCTTCGCCGTCGGCGGAGACAGCATCGTGGCCCTCCAAGTGGTGTCACGGGCCCGGCGCCAGGGCCTCGGACTCGCCGCCCGCGACGTGTTCGAAGGGGAGACCGTCGCCGGTATCGCGGCACGGGCCCGCGACCTCGACGCGGGCGACGCCCCCGCCGTCGGCGACGCCCCGCTCACCCCGGTCATGCGGGACCTGCTGCGCAGGGCCGGCTCGGCCGCGGACGGCTTCTGCCAGTGGGTGGAGATCTGCGTCCCGCCCGGGGGCGACGAGACGTCCTGGCAGGCCGTGCTCGACACGGTGCTCGCCCGCCACGACGTGCTGCGGGCCCGTCTGGCCGGTGACGTCCTGCGCATCCCGCCCGTCGGCGCGGTCACCGGAGCCGACGTACTGACCCGCGTCGAGGCGGCCGGCGACCTGCGGGCCGCGGCCGACTCCGGGACCGCGGCGGCACGCGCCTCGATGGACCCGCGCACCGGTCCGCTGCTGCGCGCGGTGTGGGTGGACGCGGGCCCCGACAGGCCCGGCCGCCTCGTCCTGATCGCCCACCACCTGGTCGTCGACGGGGTGTCCTGGCGCGTCCTGCTGGACGACGTGGAGCACGCCCACGCCGGCGGGACACCGGCCCGGCACGGCGAGTCGTTCCTCGGCTGGGCGCAGACCCTGCGCGAGGCCGACCGCAGGGACGAACTGCCCCACTGGCGGCGGATGAGCGCCCCGGAGGCACTCACCCGTCCGCTCGACCCCGCCCGGGACACCGTGGCCACCGCGACGCACCACGAGCTCCGGCTCGACACCGACGCCACGCGCTCCCTGGTCACGACCCTGCCCGCCGCCTACCGCACCACACCGGACGCCGTCCTGCTGACGGCCCTCGCCCGGGCGGTACACGCATGGCGCGGCACCCGGAACCTGCTGGTCGCCCTGGAGAGCCACGGACGCCCGCGGCAGGTCGACCTGTCGCAGACCGTCGGCTGGTTCACCGCCGTCCACCCCGTGCTGCTCGACGCCGACGACGACGTACAGGCGGTCAGGGAGCGGCTGCGCGCGCAGGGCGACGGCCTCGGCCACGGCATCCTCACCGCGGCCGGACTGCTGGACCCCGTGGAGCCGGAGGTCGCCTGGAACTACCTCGGCAGGTACCCCGGCGCCCCTGCCGAGGAGACGCCGTGGCAGCCGTCCCCGGACGCCGACCCGCTCGGCTCCGGCGGCTCCGACGCCATGCCGCTGCCCCACAGCCTGATGGTCAACGCGCTGGTACGCGACGACGCGCTCGGCATCCGGTTCACCTGGCCCTCCGCGCTGTTCACCCCCGCCGAGATCGAGGACCTGGCCGAAAACATGCGGACCGCGCTCCTGCGGGTCGCCGCCGCACCGGAGATCAGGGCGCTCGGCCCCGACCGGGCGGTCAGCGACATCCAGCCGCTCACCCCGCTGCAGGAGGTGATGCTGCGGCACTCGCGCACCGAGCGGCCCGACCCGTACACCGTGCAGTCGGCGTTCTCCCTGGCCGGCCCGCTCGACACCGGTGCCCTGCGCGCCGCGGCCACCGAACTGCTGGCACGCCACCCGAACCTGGGCGCCGTCTTCCCCGCCTCCCTGGCGGTGATCCCCATGGCGCCCCGGCCGGACTTCCGGGTGACCGACGGGCCCGCGGACGAGGTGCTCGCCGCCGACCTGGCCGAACCCTTCGACCTCGCTACGGGACCGCTCGTCCGCCTGACCGTGATCCGGCTCGGCCCCGACCGCGCCGACCTGGTCCTGACCACCCATCACGTGCTCTCCGACGGCTGGTCGGCCCCGCGCATCCTCACCGAACTGTTCGCCCTCTACACGGCCCACGTCCGGGGCGTGGCCCCGGAACTCCCCGCCCCCGTACCGTTCGGCGGCTATCTGCGCTGGTGCGCCGAGCACGAGCCCGACCTCGGGGCGTGGGCGGCCGAGCTGGACGGCCTGCCCGAGGGCGACCACCTGGGCGCGGGCGAACCCGGCCCGGCGTGGCAGACACCCGAGGTCATCGAGTTCGACGCACCCTTGGTGGCCGAGATCAGCCGGCTCGCCGCGGGGCGCGGACTCACCCGCAACACGCTGGTGCAGGGCGCGTGGTCGGTGCTGCTCGCCCGGCGCTCCGGCCGTACGGACGTCTGCTTCGGCGCCATGGTCGCCTGCCGTCCCCCGGAGCTGGAGGGCGTCGAGGAGATCATCGGACTGCTGGCCAACACCGTCCCCGTACGGGCACGGCTCACCGGCACCTTCGCGGAGACCCTCACCGACCTCCAGGCCCGGCAGCGGGCCCTGGTGGAGCACCAGCACGTCGCCCTCTCCGACCTGGAGCGGCTGACCGGGCGGAGCCGGCTCTTCGACAGCATGGTGGTGTTCGAGAACTACCCCGTCGACCCGGGCCGCCTCCGCGAACCCGCCCCCGGGCTCACGGTCGTCGGCACCCGGTTCCGTGAGGCCACCCACCACCCGGTGACCCTCACGGTCATGCCGGACGGCGACGGCTGGACCGGTGTCCTCGCGCACCGGGCCGGCGTCGGCACCGACGGGCTCGCGGAGGAACTGCTCGATCTGCTCCGGTCCCTGGACAAGCACCTCGACGCCGATGTGCGCGACCTCCTGGAGGGACGATGAGCAAGGACGTCGCACCCCCCGTCGAACGGGTGGACCGGCAACTGCTGCGGGTCGCCTTCATCCTGGTGCTCGGCACCTTCATGGCCACCCTGGACGCCACCATCGTCAGCGTCGGCATCGACGCCCTGACCGAGGAGTTCGGCGCGTCCGTCGCGGAGATCCAGTGGGTCACCACCGGGTATCTGCTGGCCGTGGTCGCCGCCGTACCGGCGTCCGGCTGGCTGGCCGACCGGTTCGGCGGCAAGCGGACCTGGCTCGCCGCCGTGGGCGTGTTCCTGCTCGGCTCGGTGCTGTGCGCGCTGGCCTGGTCGGCGACCAGCCTGATCGTCTTCCGGGTGATCCAGGGCCTCGGCAGCGGACTGCTGCCCGCGACCGGGCAGGCCCTGCTGGCCCGCGTCGCGGGGCCGAACCGCACCGGCCGGGTGATCAGCGTCGTCGCGGTCGTCCCGCTGCTCTCCCCGGTCTTCGGCCCGCTCGCGGGCGGCTCGATCCTCGGTGTGGCGCCCTGGCCGTGGCTGTTCCTGGTCAACCTGCCGATCGGGCTGGTCGCCGCGCTGCTCGCCCGCAGGTACGTGCCCGCGGTGCCGCCGTCGACCCGGCGTACGGCCTTCGACCTGCGGGGGGCCGTCCTGCTCTCGCCCGGCCTGGCCGTGCTGGTGTACGGCCTGACCGAGGTGGCCCACGGCCGTACCCGCCCGGCGGAGATCGGGGTCACCGCCGGGCTCGCGATGCTGGCCGGTTTCACCGTGCACGGGCTGCGCACCCGCGCCACACCGCTGGTCGACCCCCGGCTGTTCGCCCGGCCGCCCTTCGGCGCCGCGGCCCTCGCCCTGGTGGTCCTCGGGGCATCCGTGTTCGGCACGATGTTCCTGCTGCCGCTGTACTTCCAGGCCGGCCGTGGTCTGACGGCGTGGGAGGCCGGGCTGCTGCTCGCGCCTCAGGGACTGGGCGCGGCCGCCGGATCGGTCCTGGTCAACCGCACCATCGACAAGGTCGCGCCGCGGACCCTGGTCGTGACCGGCATCGCGCTGATCCTCGCCGGCACCGTCCCGTTCACCCAGCTCGGCCACGGGATCCCGGACGCCGCGATCGTCGCGGCCCTCGCGGTCCGCGGCCTCGGGATGGCGATGGTCGGCGCGCCGGTGATGAACATCGTCTACAGCCGCATCGAGCCCGAGCACCTGCCCCGCGCGTCCGGAGCGCTCAACCTGCTCAACACCGTGGGCGGTTCGGTGGGTACCGCCGCCCTCGCCGTGGTCCTGCAGAGCCGGCTCTCCGCCCGTGGCCAGGACATCGCCTCGGCGTTCGGCGACACCTTCTGGTGGGTGCTCGGCTTCTGCCTGCTCGCTGCGGCCGGGGCCACCAGGCTGCCCCGCACCCAGGCACGCACGCCATGACCCGCCCCCCGCCGGCCCCGGACCGCGCCCATCCGGCGCCAAGTCCCGGGCCGGCGAGGGGGTTTGGAGGCACACCAGGGACTTTGAACTCGCAGATGACAAAGTATGGACTTCCCCAGCAGAAGTCCCCTACCGTGGCGGCGCCACCGTAGGCGCAGTGCAAGTCCGCGGATCAGTACAGCCCGACCGGAGTGCGACCCCCTGCTGGAGGACCCATGCATCCACGGCTGTTCCCACGTGCCCGAAGAGAGCTCACCGCCCTGCTCGTCGGAGGACTGCTCGCGGGAGGTGTCTGGGCCGGACACCCGGCCGCCGCCGCCCCCGACGACATCCCGCCCCAGGAACCCGGCGTCACCCTGCGCGTCTTCGACACCCAGGTGCCGCTCAGCACCCTGTGCACGCTCAAGCCGGGCCAGACGCCCAACCACGACAAGCTGATGCCCGCCGTCGACTGGTCCACGACCGACGACTTCGGCGGGTTCGCCGACAACTTCGTGGCCGAGGCGTCCGGCTACCTGGTCGTCCCCGAGGACGGGACGTACGCCTTCCGCCTCACCAGCGACGACGGCTCCCGGCTCACCATCGACGACCAGGAGGTCATCGACCACGACGGTCTGCACGGTGCCGAGCCCAAGGACGGATCCGCCCAGCTCACCGCCGGCTCCCACCCGTTCCGCGTCGACTACTTCGAGCGCGGCGGCGACCAGCAGCTGACCCTCGCCTGGAAACCCCCGGGCGCGGACGGCTTCACGGTCGTCCCGCAGGAGTCCCTGAGCACCGACGCCGGCGTCGTCCGGGTCACCGCGCCGGGCCGTAAGGAGTGCGAATCCGGCGCGGACAGCCCCGGTGACGGACTGCCGCTCGCCGATGTGCGCCCCGACCTCGACCTCACCGACCTGCGCCCGGACGGCTTCGAACCTCAGGTCACCGGCATGGACTGGCTGCCCGACGGGCGGCTGGCGCTCTCCACGTGGGGCGGCTCCGAGAACGTGACCGGCGAGGTGTACCTCCTCGACCACGTCACCGGGGACACCAGCCGCGACAAGGTGACGGTGACCAAGGTCGCCGAGGGCCTGCGCGAGCCGATGGGCATCAAGTACGTCGACGGCTCGCTGTACGTCTCGCAGAAGCACGAGCTGACGCAACTCGTCGACACGGACAAGGACTTCGTCACCGACGAGTACCGCACCGTCGCCACCTGGCCGTACGGCGGGAACTTCCACGAGTTCGCGTTCGGGCTGCTCTACCGCGACGGCTACTTCTACGTGAACCTGTCCGTCGCCATCGACTACGGCGGGGCCACCACCACGCCGCAGCCGGCGAAGGGACGCGGCACGACGTACAAGGTGAACAAGAAGACCGGCAAGATCCACGCCATCGCCGGCGGTCTGCGCACCCCGAACGGGATCGGCTGGGGCCCCGGCGACACTCTTTTCACCACCGACAACCAGGGCGGCTGGCTGCCCGCGTCGAAGCTCGTCCAGATCAAGCAGGACCGCTTCTTCAACCACTACACCCAGCCCTCGGGCCAGTTCGACGCCAAGCCCGTCACCCAGCCGGTGCTCTGGCTGCCGCAGAACGAGATCGCCAACTCGCCCAGTACGCCGCTGTATCTCAAGGAGGGCACCTTCGCCGGCCAGATGCTGTTCGGCGACGTCACCTACGGCGGACTGCAGCGCGGCTACCTGGAGAAGGTGAAGGGCCAGTACCAGGGTGCCGTGTTCCGCTACACCCAGGGACTGGAAGCCGGGGTCAACCGCATCACCATGGGGCCCGACGGGGCGATATACACCGGCGGCCTCGGGGCCGACGGTAACTGGGGCCAGGAAGGGAAACTGAAGTTCGGCCTGCAGAAGCTCACCCCCAACGGCGGCAACACCTTCGACATCAAGGAGATGCGGGCCGTCCCCGGCGGCTTCGACCTGGAATACACCCAGCCGCTGTCGGAGGCCACCGCGCAGGAGCTGACGGACCGCTACCGGGCGGAGCAGTGGCGCTACACCCCCACCTCCGACTACGGCGGCCCGAAGATCGCCGAGGAGCAGCTCGGCGTGCGCTCGGCGACCCTCTCCGAGGACGGCCGCACCGTGCAGCTGCGCCTCGACGGGCTCAAGCCCGACCGGGTCGTGCACCTGCGCTCCCCGCGCCCCTTCGCCTCCGCGTCCGGCGAGACGCTGTGGAGCACGGAGGCCTGGTACACGCTCAACGCCCTGCCGGGGAAGCAGCCGGCGCCGGCCACGCTGTACGAGGCGGAGGAGGCGAAGCTCACCGGTAAGGCCGGCATCCGCACCGACCACACCGGCTACTCGGGCAGCGGCTTCGTCGACCGCTACTCCACCGAGGGGCAGGCCGCCACGACCTTCGAGGTCACCGCCCCCAGGGCCGGTGACTACGACGTGAACCTGCGGTACTCCAACGGCCCCGACCCCTTCCAGGGCACCAAGTCCCTCTCCCTGCACGTCAACGGGAAGAAGCTGCGACAGACGAAACTCGCCTCGACGGGCACCTGGGACGCCTGGTCGACGCAGACCGAGCGGGTCCGCCTGCACGCGGGGCCCAACACACTCTCGTACCGCTTCGACCCCGGTGACACCGGCCATGTCAACCTCGACCTGATCACCGTGCGCCCCCACGGGGACCCCGTGCCGCTCTTCGACGGGACCGCCGCCTCGCAGGCGCAGTGGCAGCACACGGACGGGCGGCGCGTCGAATGGCCCCTGGCCGCCGAGCGGTCGATGGAGGTCTGCTGCGGCGACATCCGCACCAAGGACGCCTACCAGGACTTCAAGCTGCACCTGGAGTTCCGGGTACCGCTGCTGCCGGACGACGTGACCGGACAGGACCGGGGCAACAGCGGGATCTATCTCCAGGACCGTTACGAGCTCCAGATCCTCGACTCGTACGGCGACACCACCCCCGCCACGAACGAGGCCGGCGCCATCTACGAGAAGAAGGCACCGGACGTCAACGCGGCCACCGCCCCGGAGACCTGGCAGACGTACGACGTCACGTTCCGGGCGGCGCGCTTCGACGACAGCGGCCGCAAGACCGCCGATGCCCGGGTGACGGTGGTGTGGAACGGCAAGAAGGTCCACGACGACATCACGATCGACGGACCGACCGGCGCGGGCGCGCCGGAGGGCCCCTCGGCCGGGGCGATCCGTCTCCAGGACCACGGCAACACCGTGCGGTTCCGTGACATCAGGATCGAACCGCTGGGTTAGGACTCAGGCCTGGCCGAGACGGTCGGCCAGGCCCGCCAGATCGTCGGCGTACAGATCGAACCGGTCCGAGGGAGCGGGCGGGTCGCCGACGGGGCGGGCGACGTAGGCGGTGCGCAGGCCGAGGGCCTGTGCACCGCGCAGGTCCCACGCGTGGCTCGCGACCATCAGGAGGCGCTCCGGCGGTCGTCCGGAGACGGTGACGGCCAGCCGGTAGACCGCTGGGTCCGGCTTGTAGGTCCGGGCGTCCTCGGCGGACAGGGCCTGGTGCCAGCGCAGTCCGGCGTGGGCGTTGAGTCCCAGCAGTGCCGTCCGGCTGGCGTTGGAGAGCCCGATCAACGGGAATCCTCCGGCGAGCCGGGCGAGCCCTGCCAGGGTGTCGGGCCACGGCGGAAGTCTACGGGCCGAAAGGGCCAGCGTGGCCACGGCGGACGGGTCGTCGACCCCTACGGCATCGGCGACGCGCCGAGCGGCTTCCAGGTCGAGGACGTCGCTCGGACTGTAGGGCCGGACGCCGTCGAGGATGCGGCGCTGCTCGCGCTCGATGTGCTGTTGCCACAGCGACAGAAGCTGCTCGACCACGGGATCGGCGAGCGAGGGGTCGAGCGCGCGCAGGCCGGCGCGGATACCGGCGGGTTCGTCGACGAGCGTGCCGAGCACGTCGAACACGAGGGCATCGATCTCTGGCCCTGACACGAGATCTGACATGAGGGAGGTCTCCGGGACGAGGCGGGGGCGTACGAGCAGGAGTGACTTCTGGCCGAACACGGCGGGGGCCCACCGGATTCCCGGCGGCGGCCGGTCGCGCTGCGCGTCAGACCGGCGAGGCCTCCGACGCACGCCAGGCGACCGTGAGCCCTTCCAGCCACGCCGGGGGCAGCTCCGCACGCTCCCACTCCTCCCGGAGTGCCTCCGGTGCGGCGGTGAGGCGTTCGAGCACCGCGATGCTCGTGGGGGAGTGGAGGAGGGAGTAGCGGCCGTGGACGGCGATGCGGCTGCCCGGCCCGTACCGTGCGTACAGTCGCTCCAGCCGCCGCCGGTGGAAGTCGGTGAACCGCTCCAGCTGACCGGCGTACGCGACGCGGCCCACGACGCTCATCGTGCCGAGCGCCGCGGTCAGGACCTCGTCCGACACCTCGGGGTCGAGGTCCGAGGTGCCGCTGAACGCGAGGTAGAGCGGCGTCACCGCGACCTTCGCGCGCTCCACGTCCACCCGTCCGACGAGGTGATGGCCCCCTGCCGCGCCGCCCGCCGGGCCTGCTGCCGGGCCGATGGCACGTTCGAGTGCCCGCTCGGCGACGCGGAGGAGTTCGTCCCCCATCGCCCGGGCGCCGTCGTGCCAGCCCGCGTCGTACGGGCCGTCGGCGCCGGCCGGGGCGCTCCGCGCCTTCCCGGTCTCGCTGTGCGCGTCCACGACGGCGCCGGCCTCCACGAGCGCGATCAGCTCTTCGGCCTCGCCCGGGGGGACCCCCGCGCGGCCGAGGAGCTCGAAGAGGGTGTTCTTCGCGTTCAGGATGCTGGCGGGGTCCAGCGGGGGCCGGCCCATTTCGGCGGTGTCGATCGTGTCCCTCCTCATACGTCCGTGCTCCGGTGTTCACCATAGTTCGGGTGGGCGGCGCACGGCGGGTGCTGCGGGGGCGTTCGCGCGCTGATCACCCGGGCCGCCCGGACCCGGGTTCCTCCGGTCTATACCAAACCCTTGACACGCTCCGTGCTCATTCCTTATATCAAGGGGTGAAGTAAGTGCTTCGCTCTCACCCCGGTGCTTCCGTCCGGTGTTCTTCGCCCCTTCGCCCTCCCTTTCCGCTCGATTCGGGGGTGCACGGGGAGTGTTCGATGTGGTGCCGTCCCACTCGCTCGGAACTGACATGCGCGCGTCAGTCCCCCACGCTCCCGGAAGGGAGAAGGCATGAGTTCCCCACGCTCGCCCAGACGTCTGGTTCTGTCCCTCGTCATGGCGCTAGGCCTCGCCTCACTGGTCACTGTCCCGGCGCAGAGCGCTCCGGCGCCGGTGACCCCGCCCGCCGCCGCCGCGGCGGCCGCCGTCACGTTCTCGGACGACTTCGACGGCCCGGCCGGCTCCGCCGTCAACGGCTCGAAATGGCAGATCGAGACCGGCGACAACGTCAACAACCACGAACGGCAGTACTACACGGCCGGCAACAACAACGCCGCCCTCG
>NZ_JAERUC010000067.1 GCF_016745505.1 Streptomyces silvae
CTCGCTCGGCGGCCAGGGACAGTACGACCACGTCATCAACGACACCGGATCCCCCACATCCGGTACGGACACCATCCCGTCCCAGGTCGTGTCCTTCCCGTAAGGCCTCGGCCTCCCGGGTGGGTCATTCCCATGGACCGGGGGGAGACAGGGCCCGGCCGCACCGGCGGCCGGGCCCTGTCCCGTGCGTGCGTGCCGTTCAGAGCACGCAGAACTCATGGCCCTCCGGGTCGGCCATCTCGACATGGTCGGGCCGGCCGTGGAACTCGTGCACCTGGATCACCGTGCCGCCCGCGGCGGTCAGCCGCTCCACCGCCCCGGTCACCCGCGGCCACCTGACCTCCCACGGGGTCTCGCGCCCGCCGCCGGCCTGCACATCGAGGTGCATCCGGTTCTTGGCCGTCTTCGGCTCGGGGACCTTCAGGAAGGACAGGGCCGGGCCGGAACCGTCCGGATCGGACAGATAGGCACCGTCGTCCCACTCCGCCTCCGGGACGTCGTGGTGGACGAACCACTCCTCCCAGCTGCCGAACCCGGCGGGCGGCGGCTTCTCCACGTACCCGAGCGCCAGGGCCCAGAAGGCGGCCAGCGCCTTGGGGTGCGCGCAGTCGATCGTCAGACTCCACCGGGTGGACATGATCCGTCTCCTCCGTGAGCAGGGGCGGTACGACGCCGCCCCCACCCGGAGGTCCGGGCGGGGGCGGTCGTACGGGCGTGGCGCGGGCCGGTCAGCCCTCGCCGTTCAGGTTGATCGCGACGGTGCGCTCGGCAGGGGTCTTGCCGAGCAGCGCGCCCTGCATGGCCTGGGCCACGTCGGTCGCACTGACCTGGTGCTTCTTCCCGTCACCCTTGGTGATCATGATGCCGTCGAAGACACCGTCCAGCAGCTTGTCGATCGCCGCCCTGTCGTAGACGGGGACCAGCTTGCCGTCGACCGGCTTCATGGACAGGATCTGCGGCAGGGACCGCGCGGGACCGAAGTCGATCTGCTTGGGCCCGGCCTTGATGGTGACCAGGCCGGACATCGCCGGTTCGGCGAACTCCTTCATCGCCCGGTCCAGTTCGGCCTTGGTGATGGTGGGTTCCGTGGCGGCCACCGGCAGTTCGACGACGGCCGGGTCACCGGTCTGGACCTGGGCGCGGTAGGCGTCGCGGACGGAGATCATCGACCGGTTGACGTCCAGCGACTTCCCCGACCTGCCGGGGACGGCCACGGCCTTGTTCGGCTCGAACTTGATCGTGCCGTCGTTGGCGGAGCCGGAGACGCCCGCCAGGTCGGTCAGCGCGACCCCGAGCTTCTCCTCGTCGACCGGGATCACCGGGTCGGCGGGGCGCGCCCCGCCGAACAGGGAGCCGATCACCGAGACCGGGTTGTAGTCGCTGCCGGCGGCCTCGCGCACGGTCTCCTGGCTGTCCAGGGTGAGCCCGGCCTTGTCGGGGGCGAGCTTCTCCTCCTTGCCCTCCACGGACAGCCGCAGAGGCGTCCGGGCGCGCTTGCCGAGGGCGGCCTCCAGCTTGGTGACCGCCTCCTCCTTCGAGCCGCCGCCGATGTCGACGCCGAGCACGGTGGTGCCCTTGGGGACCTCGGAGTGGTTCATCAGCAGGCCGGCGCCGTAGGCCACGCCGAACAGCACGACGACGCCCACGCCCAGGAGGACGAGCTTGGAGCGTCCCTTCTTGGCGGGCGCGGCCTTCGGGGCGGGCCGGGGGGCGGGGGCGGGGGCACCCGGGTCCGCGGGACCGCCGCCCAGGGGGCCCTCGGGGGGCCGCGTACCGCCGGGTCCGCCCGGGAACGCCGCGCGGGGCTCACCGGGGATCACGGGGATGCCGCTGGTGAGCGTGTCACCGGAGACATTTCCCGCGCCGGACCCGGGGCCGGGCGCGGGCGCCTGCGGCGTCAGGATCGCGGTGTCGTCCGACATCCGCGGGGGTACGCCGCCGGGGCCGCCGGGCCGGGGGCCGGACGGGCCGCCGGGGCCGGCCGGGCCGGGTCCGCCGGGAAGACGGTCCAGGTTCGGTGTCAGCGACGAACTGCCGGTGGCCGGGCCCGTGGTGGGTCCGGAGGGACCCGGACCGCCCGGCGGCCGGACACCGGCGTTCGGCGTGGGCCGCGGACCGGCGTCGAGGTCGTCGAGAGCGCTGCGGCCGGGACGGGAGGCGCCGCCCCGGTCGCCGGGCTGCTGCGGGCCGTCCGAGAAGTACGGGGACTCCGGGCGGGGCGGGTTCGGGCCGGAGGGACCGGATCCGCCGGGGCCCGAGCCGGGGCCGGGGCCCTGACCGGGACCAGGTCCCTGACCGGGGCCGGGCGCGCCCGCGGCCGAGGCGGCGGGAGCCGCTCCCGCACCGGGCGCGGGTGCCGGGGCCTTGCGCGGCGCGAACCAGTCGCTGCCGCTCTTCTCCCTGGCCGGCTTCTCGGCGGGGGCGTCGGCCCCCTGGGCGCCGTCACGGTCACGCGCGTCCGGGCCGGGGCCCGGCGCACCCGCACCACCGGGCGACGGCGCGGACGCGCCGGGCCTCGGGGTGCTGCCGGTGCGCTCGGGGTCCGGACGGCCGCCCGTCGGGTCCGTGTCGCTCATCGGCGTACGCATGACGACGGGCGGGATCGGACGCGAGCCCGGGATGTTGATCCGGATGCGCGTCGTCAGCGTCGTCTCTGTTCTGGGCTCCTCGGGCTGAGGCGGATCCGCAGGCTCCGGAGTCTCCTCCGACCCGTCCTGGGACGGGTGCAGCGACGGATACTGGCGTGATCCGTACGGCGGCGTACCCGACGGGTACGCGGCTCCTCCGCGCCCCTGGGGCCCGGACGACGAACTGTCAGTTTCACGACTCAAAGCAGGTTCTCCCGATTGGCTCCGCCGCCCGTACTTCCCCCATGCCGCAGGCCAGGGGACGGCTCGGCGCGCGCACCACCATACTGGCCGCCACCGTAAGACTCTCCGGGCCCGGGGGGAACAAGGATGCACCCGGCACCGCGCGGAGGGGCAATCCGGGAGCGGACATACCACATCACGTGCCGGTTCGGCCGGTGTCGTTGGCCGGATACGGCAGCCGCGACATCGTGGCACAGATCACAGCGACCGCCATCCCTCCGAGCATGAAGAGTGCCAGGCCGAGCTCCTGTCCGAAGACGTAGTCGCCCTCGGGGCGCCCGCCCAGCAGGACGACGACGGCGATGAACCAGCCCACCGCGGGCACCAGCGCGCCGAGCTGGGTCCCGGTCAGCACCCGGCCGCCGTAGAACAGGCCCGCAGACGCGGCGAGCGCGAGCAGCAACCCGCCCGGGAACAGGGCCGCCTGGACGAGCGTGCCCGCGAGCCCGACGGCCGCGCCCAGCACCGCCAGGCCCACGTACACGGGGATCCGCGCGGGGTTGGGCCGCGCGGCGAGGCCCGTGGGCTCGGGGCTCCTCGGCGGGGCGTTGGTGCGGGGCGCCTGCGAGGCGGCGCGCTGCCTCTTGCTGCTGCTCATGCCTGTGCTCCCGGTGCGAGGTCCTCGTCCGGCACGCCCGCGAAGAGGTCGTGCTCCCGGGTGCCGTCCCCGCCCGGGACGCCCCGCGCCAACTCGTAGTACTCGGTGGTGAGGACGGGCTGCCCCAGGTCGTTCGAAAGAGCGAAGAAGGGGCCGTCCACGGCGATCTGGGTGGCGTGCGCCCGCATCGCGGCGGTCTTCGCCCCGGCGTGGGCGGAGCCGTCGATCTCCGCCGTGATCAGCGCGTCGTCCACGACACCGGGTACGTCGTCGATCTCGGCGATCCCGGGGAAGGCGTCCGGGGCGTCCCTCCGCAGCCGCGCGAAGGCCTCCTCGGCCACGGAGCGGGGCACCCGGTTCCAGTAGATCTTCGCGACGGTGTGCGGGGCTCCGGCGTCCGGGCCGTACGCGGGATCGGCGGCCAGGTCCGCGCCGCGCATCGCGACGCGGTGCGCCTGGATGTGGTCGGGGTGGCCGTAGCCGCCGTCGGGGTCGTACGTGATGAGGACCTGGGGGCGCAGCGAGCGGATCACCCGTACGAGGTGGCCGGCGGCCTCGTCGAGGCCGGCGGCCCAGAAGGCGCCGGGCCGGTGGTTCTGCTCGGTGCCCATCATCCCGGAGTCGCGGAACCGGCCGGGGCCGCCCAGGAACCGGTGGTCGGTGACCCCGAGCTCCCGCATCGCGGCGGCGAGTTCACCGATGCGGTGGTCGCCGAGGCCCCCGTCACGGTCGGCGGCGAGATGTGCGAGGTCCGGCGGGATGACCTCGCCCTCCTCGCCGAGCGTGCACGTCACCAGGGCGACGTGGGCGCCCTCGGCCGCGTACCTGGCCATGGTGGCGCCGTTGTTGATCGACTCGTCGTCGGGGTGCGCGTGCACGAGGAGCAGACGGCGGGCGGGGAGGTCCTTCATGGGACCACCCTACGAGCACGCCGCCCCACCGGCCGAACGCCCCACGGAGCCCGGGGCGCCCGGCCGGGGGCGGCCGTCAGAACTTGATGCCCCCGATCATGCCTGCCACGTTCGACGTCACCTCCGAGATGGTCGGGGCGATCGACGAGCTCGCGAGGTAGAACCCGAGCAACATGCAGACCACCGCGTGTCCGCCCTTCAGTCCGGATTTCCGGATCAGCAGGAAGACGACGATCGCCAGCAGCACCACCGCCGAAATCGAGAGTGCCACGGCGGTTCACCTCCATCAGTACGGTCGGGACAGGCAGCACACATGGAGCCAGCAGGTTCATACCCACCGAGCGCTACGGATCATAACTATCCGTGCCGACGCATTGATCGGGGCACAGCAGCACGAGGGGCGCACGGACCGCCCGCCGGGAGCTAGGTTCGGGGCCATGACCTCGCAGAAGTTGACCTTTCCCCGCCAGCACGCCCGGACCCAGCGGTTCACTCTCGGCGCACCCCGGGCCTTCACCGTCTCACCGGATGGGACGAGGGTGCTGTTCCTCCGCTCGTCCTCGGGTACGGACCGGACGAACCGGCTCCATGTGCTCGACACCGCGACGGGCGAGGAGCGGGTCGCGGCCGATCCCGACGCCCTGCTGGGCGGTTCGGCGGAGAAGCTGTCCCCGCAGGAGCGGGCCAGGCGCGAGCGGACCAGGGAGGGTTCGGCGGGCATCGTGGGCTACGCGGTGGACGACGCGGCCGAGTTGGCGGCCTTCGCGCTCTCCGGCAAGGCGTACGTCGCCGAGTTGAGGGCGGGCACGGCGCGCGCCCTGCCGGTGCCCGGCCCGGTGATCGACCCCCGCCCCTCCCCCGACGGCCGGCACATCGCCTACGTGGCCCGGGGCGCGCTGCGCGTGGTGGGGGCGGAGGGCGACGGCGACCGGGCGGTCGCGGAGCCGGAGGACGACCATGTCTCGTACGGTCTGGCGGAGTTCGTCGCGGCCGAGGAGATCGGCCGCTACCGCGGTTTCTGGTGGTCGCCGGAGTCGGACCGCCTACTGGTCGCCCGCGTCGACGACAGCGCCGTACAGCGGTGGTGGATCGCCGATCCCGCGCACCCCGGGAGCAAGCCCGCCGAGGTCGGCTATCCGGCGGCGGGGACGCCCAACGCCGAGGTGCGGCTCTTCGTCACGGACCTGGACGGATCCCGCACCGAGGTTGTCTGGGACCGGTCACGCTTCCCCTACCTCGCCCGGGTGCACTGGTCCTCGCACGGTGCGCCGCTGCTCCTGGTGCAGGCCCGTGACCAGCGCAGCCAGGTGTATCTGGCCGTCGACACGGAGACCGGCGCGACCCGCACGGTGCATGTCGACGAGGACGCCGTCTGGCTCGATCTGTTCGCCGGGGTGCCGGCCTGGGCGCCCGACGGCCGGCTCGTGCGGATCGCCGACGAGGGGGGCGCGCGGGTGCTCTCGGTCGGCGACCGGCTGCTGACCGGCGGCCAGCTGCACGTCCAGGCGGTGCTGGACATCGGGGAGTCGGACATCCTGGTGCAGGCCACCGCGGGCGAGGACGCGGCGGACCCGGAGACGGGGCAGAGCCATGTCTACCGGGTCAACGAGCTGGGCGTGGAGCGCGTCAGCGAGGGCGTCGGGGTCCACTCCGCGGTGCGCGCGGGCGGCGTGACCGTGCTGGTCTCGGCGTCCCCGGAGCAGCCGGGAACGTCCGTACGGGTGCTGCGTGACGGCAAGCGGATCGCCGAGGTGGCGAATCTCGCCCAGGAGCCGGTGCTGACCGCGAAGGTCCATCTGACCGAGGGGGGCGCACGGCGCATCCCGTGCGCCGTGCTGCTCCCCACCGGGTACAAGGAATCGGACGGCCCGCTTCCCGTCCTCATGGACCCGTACGGCGGCCCGCACGGCCGCCGCGTGGTGGCCGCCCACAATCCGCACCTCACGTCCCAGTGGTTCGCGGACCACGGTTTCGCCGTGATCGTCGCGGACGGCCGGGGCGCACCGGGCCGTTCGCCCGGCTGGGAGAAGGCGGTACGGGACGATCTGACCCTCACCCTCGACGACCAGGTCGAGGCGCTGCACTCCCTGGCCGGGCGTTTCCCGCTCGATCTCTCGAAGGTGGCGATCCGCGGCTGGTCGTACGGCGGCTATCTCTCGGCCCTCGCGGTGCTGCGGCGCCCCGATGTCTTCCACGCGGCCGTCGTGGGCGCGCCGGTGGCGGACTGGCGGCTGTACGACACCCACTACACCGAGCGCTATCTCGGCGATCCGGCCGCCCAGGCCGAGGTGTACGCCCGCAACTCGCTGGTGACCGACGAGGGGCTGTCCGAGCCGGCCGACGAGGTGCGGCCGATGATGATCGTCCACGGTCTGGCCGACGACAACGTGGTGGTCGCCCACGCGCTGCGGCTCTCCTCCGCGCTGCTGTCCGCCGGACGCCCGCACGAGGTGCTGCCGCTGAGCGGGGTGACGCACATGACCCCGCAGGAGCAGGTGGCCGAGAATCTCCTGCTGCTCCAGGTGGACTTCCTCAGGCGGTCCCTGGGACTGACCCGGTCCTGACCGCGGCCGTCACCAGCCGGGCGGCGGGGAGGCGGGCGGCGGCGGGGACCCGGACCCGCCGCTCTGCGGATAGCCGTATCCGCCGCCGCCGCTCTGCGGGTAGCCGTAACCGGGTGCGCCGGGCTGTGGATAGCCGTAACCGGCGGGGCCGGTCTGCTGGTGGCCGAAGGCCGGTTCCCCGGTCTGCGGGTAGTCGTAGCCTCCGTACCCCTGGTTCTGCCCGTCGGTGACCTCGAAGCCCCGGCGGGCCAGGACGAGCAGGGCCGCCGCTCCGGACACGGCGAGGAGGAACGGGGTGAGCATGACCAGCTGTTGCTCGGTCGGCGCCTCACCGAAGTGTTCCAGCCAGGAGTTGTGGACGAGCCGGGCGATCCCGCAGCCGCCGGAGACCAGCAGGAATCCGGCGGCGATCATGCCGAGCGGACGGGCGTGGACGGCCCGGAAGAGCGCGGTCCACGCCGTCACCAGGCAGATCACCCCGAGCGCCACACTGCTCCAGCCCGGCGGGGCGGCGGTGAGCCCGAGCGTGAGGCCCTTGCCGCCGATGTACCAGGCGGGGTAGACCGCGTCGGGCAGGGTGAAGAGCTGGCGGATCTCCCAGGCGATCAGGACGGCCCCCGAGGTGCCCAGCGCCAGGAAGGCCGTGACCCCGGCCCCCCGGCCGGGCCGGGTGGGCAGCGGCTCGTAGGAGTCGGCGGGTTGCCTGCGGCCGGCGGCCCCGGTGACGACGAGCGCGAGGGCGGCGGCCAGCGCGACGAAGGTGCCGATGAGCGCGCGGGTGCGCAGTTCGTCGTCGAACCGCCCGTCCATCCAGGACGAGCCGGTGGTCCAGACGCCCGGCAGCCGCAGCACGAGCGTGACCAGTCCGGTGGTGACCAGCGTGGAGGCCGCGACGGAGGAGCGCAGCGCGGCGGTCAGGGCGAGGACGTACACCACGAGCAGGACGGGGTCGGCCTGGAGGGTGGCGGGCAGCGCCTTCGGCCATCCGTCCGTGTAGCCGGCCCAGTAGCGCACCAGGTCCAGCGGATCGCCGACGGCCCGCAGGTCCCGCACGATCCAGGCCGCGACCAGGGCCGCGAGCACGGCGCACAGCACCGCTCCGGTGATTCTGGCTCCCCGTGTGAGTATCACACCGGCGATACTCCACCGCGGTCCGCCGATGGACAAGGGGACCTGTGGGGCGGGGCGGGAACGTGCAGCCGGCCGGGGCGACGTGATGAACGCCCCGGCCGGTTCACGGCACCCGCACGGCCGTACGTTGTCCATGGTGGGACGTCCGTATATCGGTGTGACGACGGTCAAGTTGCCTCTGTGTTAACGGTCATGAGGCTCATTTATCCTTCTTTGTCATCCTCGGACGTCTCCTGCGGCTGGTCACGCAGGACCTCCGGCGGGACCACCTGCTTCTCCTCGGCGAAGTGGCACGCCGAGTCGTGCCGGGCCGGTGTCTCCGTGTCCCGGAAGACCGCGGGCACCGCCAGCAGCGGCACCTCCAGCTCGCACCGCTCCTGCGCCTTCCAGCACCGGGTGCGGAAGCGGCAGCCGGAGGGGATGTTCGCCGGGGAGGGCACGTCACCGTGCAGGATGATCCGCTCACGGTGGTCACGGGCCGTCGGGTCGGGCACCGGGACGGCCGACAGGAGCGCCTGGGTGTACGGGTGCGTCGGGTGGTCGTAGATCTCCTCGTCCGTGCCGATCTCGACGATCCGCCCCAGGTACATCACGCCGACCCGGTCCGAGATGTGCCGGACGATCGACAGGT
>NZ_JAERUC010000068.1 GCF_016745505.1 Streptomyces silvae
CTCAGGCGTCCCGTCCCCGCAGGGTGCGGCTCAGGCGTCCGGCCCTCGCCGGCCGGCGGCGTCGGCCCTGCCGCCGGCTCCCAGGAGGCCCGTGGCCTCGAACGGGGTCTTCCGCGCCAGGGCGGGCAGCTCGCGCTTCGACAGCGCCGTGACGACCGGGGGCATCGCGGCGCGCACCAGCTGCGTGGCGCGGAGCCAGCCCGGCAGGTACGCGGTGGCGCTGCGCCGCTCCACCGCCCGTGCCATGCGGCGTGCCACGGTCTCCACCGGGTAGACCTTCCGGGCCGGCCTCGGCATGTGCGCCCGTAGCTCGCGCAGGACGGGGTGCTGGTCGGCGTCGCGGATCATGTCGGTGTCGGTCCAGTTGAGATAGCCGATGCCCACCCCGACGTGCTCGTGCGCGAGCTCGGCGCGCAGGGAGTGCGCGAACGACTCCACTCCGGCCTTGGAGGCGCAGTAGGCGCTCATCATGGGCGCCGCGCCGATGGAGGCCAGCGAGGCGATCTGGAGGTAGTAGCCGCGGGTGGCGCGCAGCTGGGGCAGGAAGGCGCGTGCGGTGATCGCACTGCCGATCAGGTTCACCTCGATCACGCGCCGCCAGGTCGCCGGGTCGGATTCGCCGAAGGGACCGCCCTCGGCCAGCCCCGCGTTGGCGACCACCACCGAGGCGGGCCCGAGCTGTGCCCGGATCTCCTCGGCCGCCCGTGCCATGGCCGCCTCGTCGGTGACGTCGGCCTCCCAGCACCGCGCCGGACCGGGAAGCGAGTCCCGTACGCGGGCCAGACCCGAGGCCTCCCGGCCGATCAGGGCCAAGGTGGCGCCACGGTCCGCCAGCTCGCGTGCGAGGGCCGCGCCGAGCCCCCGTGCGGCGCCGGTGACCACGGCGACGCGGCCCTCCAGAGGACCGGCTGTGCCCGTCATACGCGTCTCCTCCGGGGTGGGCCGGGCCGGCGGGCCTCGTTCCGCCGGCCTCGTGCACGGTCCCTCCACCTAAGCATTCCCGGAGGCCGGTCGCCCTGCGGGACGGCCCGGCGCGCTCCGTCCCGGAGGGCGGGCGGGCCTCATTCCGGGGAGGACGGGCCCCAGTGGGAGAAGCGGGGCAGCCACTTCACCCGGTAGTCGGGGTGCCCGGCGTGCTCGGCGGCCATCTGCCGGACGACGAATCCCAGCCCGACGGCGCGGCCCGAGGTGAAGTCCTGGGCCGGACGGTCGGTGTCCAGGGCCGCGATCTCCTCGTACTCGTCCAGGAGGACCCTGGTGGTCTCGATGCGGCGCAGGGCCCGGGCCGGGTCCTGGAAGGCGATGTGCCGGTCGTAGCCGCGCGACCGTACGACGAACGCGATACCGCTCGTACGGTCGTGCACCTCTCCGGGCGCCTCGGCCGGAGTCCGCCAGCCGTCGCCGCCCGCCTCCCGCGCGATGTCCTCCTCCTCGGCGAGGCGTGCCCGCACGAAGGCCAACAGGTCCGAGTTCTCTGCCATCTGGTTCCGAATCCTTCTCCGTCACAGACCGCGGGGACGAGCCACTCGCCTCCGCGGGCCCGTTCTGCCCGACCAGCAGAGGATGCCTCACCCGCGCGCCTCCGGCGCAGTCGGCACGGGGAGCGTTCCGGATGACGGACACCGCGTCCGGCTGTGGCGGCTCGCCGGCGCCGGGAGCGCGGGCTGCTTCGGAGACCGGCGCCCCGTACGTGTCGGGCCCGCCGGGGGCACCAGGTCAGACGGCCAGGATGCGCCCGTCCGTGCGGAGGGGCGCATCCTGGCCGTATGACCGTGCTCCGTCAGATGCCCGCCGGGGCGGTGGGCTCGGTCCCCGCCCGCGCGCACACGGAGGCGGCCACCTCGGAGGCGAAGGCCAGCATGTCCCGCACCTCCTCCGGTTCCTGTGCAGCGGTGAACGCGCCGCGGGAGCCCATCCGGCTCAGCAGGCCCGCGGCGAACGCGTCCCCCGCGCCGATCGTGTTGACGACCTCGACGGGTGCGGCCGCGACGGACACGGGCGGAGCGGACGCGGTGTACGCCGTACTCCCCCGGGCTCCCCGGGTGAGGACCACCAGCCGCCCTCCGTCCGCCAGTTCCCGGCAGGTCTCCTCCGGGGCGGCGCCCGGCCACAGCCGCTCCAGGTCCTCGTCGCTGGCCTTCACGACGTGGGCGAGGCGGCACAGTTCGCGCAGCGCCGCCGCGCCGTCGTCCGCGCCCAGGGTCCGGTCGCGGCGGACGTTGGGGTCCACGAAGAGGAGGGAGTGCTCGGAGGCCGCGGCGGCGGTCGCACGTACGGCGGAGGCCGCGGGCTCCACGACGGCGGCGAGCCCGCCGACGTAGACGGCCCCGAATCCGGCGGCCCGCGCGGACAGGTCGGGCAGCCGGAACGTCGCGGTGTCCTGGAGGTGGAAGTGGTAGCCGTTCCCCCCTTCGCCGGGCTCGGCGACCGCCAGCGCGGTGGGCAGCCCGGAGCGTGCGCACAGCGTGAGGTCGGCCCCGGCGGCCCGCAGCCGGTCCTCGATCATGCGGGCGAACCCGTCGCCGCCCAGCCCTCCGGCGAAGGCCGCCGGGGTGCCGAGCGTGGCCAGCCCGACGGCGACGTTGGCCGGTGCCCCGCCGAACTGCGCGGCCCGTACGCCGCCGTCACCGGCCACGGGCACGAGGTCGACGAGGGCCTCACCGAGTACGAGGACGGTGCCCGGGCCGCCCGTCACGGCTCGACCACGATCTTGCGGCCGATGCCCGCCTTGAAGCGGTCGATGGCCTGCGGGTACTGGTCGAGCGGCAGCCGGTCGCTGATGAACACGGCGGGGTCGAGGACCCCGGCGGCGAAGAGCGCGGCTGCGCGCTCGTAGCTGTGCAGGACGGCCATCGAACCGGTGATGGTGATCTCCTGGTTATAGATGCGGTACGGCTCGATGACGGCCGTCGTCGCGTAGTCGGCGACCCCGAACTGGAGGAAGGTCCCTCCCTTCGCGACGCGGCCCAGGCCGTCCTGGATGGCCGCCGCGTTGCCCGTGGCGTCGATGACGACGTCCCAGCCGGCGGGCCGCTCCAGCTCGTCGGCACCGGCCGCCGACCGGGAGCATCCGAGGAGGCCGGCGGTGGCGAGGCGGTCGGGGTTGACGTCCAGGACGTCCACGCTCGCCGCCCCGGTGCGCTTGGCGAGTTCCAGCATCATCAGGCCCATGGTCCCGGAGCCGTAGATCAGGACCTCGGCGCCGAGGGTGCTGCTCAGCACGTCGTACCCCCGGACCGCGCAGGACAGCGGCTCGATCAGGGCGGCGTCCTTCACGTCGATGTGCTCGGGCAGCCGGACGCAGTTGGCGACGGGCGCCACGGCGTACTCGGCGGCGCCGCCGGAGACGGTGACGCCGATGGCGGCCCAGCGTTCGCAGAGGTTGCCGCGTCCGCTGCGGCAGTAGCGGCACTCGTGGCAGTGCAGGGAGGGGTCGACGGCGACGCGGTCCCCGACGGCCAGTTCCGTGACGTCACGTCCGACGCCGACGATCTCCCCGGCGAACTCATGGCCGGGGACGAGCGGCAGGCTGGGCGCGAACTCGCCCTGGAGGATGTGCAGATCGGTGCCGCACAGTCCGCACGAGGCCACGGACACGACGACCTCGCGGGGGCCGGGCGTGGGGTCGGGGACGGTGGTGACGGAGATCTTGCCGGGTGCTTCGACGATCGCTGCCCGCATTATTTCACTGCTCCGAGAGACAGGCCCTGGACGAGTTTGTCCTGGGCGGCGTAGCCGGCGGCGAGCACCGGCAGGGACACGACGACGGACGCGGCACACAGCTGGGCCAGGAAGAGGCCCTGGCTGGTGACGAATCCGGTGAGGAAGACGGGTGCGGTCTGGGCGACGACGCCGGTGAGCACCCGTGCGAAGAGCAGTTCGTTCCAGCTGAAGATGAAGCAGATCAGCGCGGTGGCGGCGATGCCGGGGGCGGCCATCGGCGCGACCACCCGGGACAGGACGGTCGGCAGCCTCGCACCGTCGACCTGGGCGGCCTCGATGACCGACACCGGTACGTCCGCGAGGAAGGACTGCATCATCCAGACCGCGATCGGCAGGTTCATCGAGGTGTAGAGCAGGACGAGGAGCCAGATGTTGTCGAGCATCCCGGCGTTCTTGGCGAACAGGTAGACCGGGAGGAGCCCGGCGACGACGGGCAGCATCTTCGTGGAGAGGAAGAAGAACATCACGTCCGTCCACTTGCGCACGCGCCGGATGGACAGGGCGTACGCCGCCGGGAGCGCCAGCAGGAGCACCAGGACCGTGGAGAAGAAGGAGGCGCCCAGCGAGTTGAGCAGCGGCGGCCACGGGGTGACGCCGGTGTCGGCGCCGAAGAAGGCCCGGTAGCCGTCGAGGGTGAGCGGCGCGAAGACGGAGGGCGGGTTGGTCGCGGCGTCGGACTCCGGGTGCAGCGAGGTCAGCAGCATCCAGAGCGCGGGCAGGCAGAAGGCGAGTCCTGCCGCCCAGGCCAGCAGGCCCAGCGCGGTGGAGCGGCGTTTGGCCCGCCGCAGGATCCGCGACGCGGACGGGGCGGGGACGGTGGCGGTGGTCATGCGCGGTTCGCCTCCTCGCTGAAGAGGGACGAGACGGTCCGGAGCGCGAAGGTGGCGATGATGATCGTGCCGATCACCACCACGACTCCCGCGGCGGACGCCAGTCCGTATTCGTGGGCCTGGTAGAAGGTCTGGTAGATCGTGTACGGAAGGTTGGCGGTGCCGAGCCCGCCGGCGGTGATGGTGAACACCGCGTCGAAGTTCTGCACGATGTAGACGGCGCCGAGCAGGACGCCGAGTTCGAGGTACCTGCGCAGATGCGGCAGGGTGAGGTAGCGGAAGGTCTGCCAGGCGCTCGCCCCGTCCAGGCGGGCCGCCTCGACGACCTCGGCGGGCCGGCTCTGGAGCCCCGCGAGCAGGATCAGCATCATGAACGGCGTCCACTGCCAGACCAGTGCGGCGATGACGGCGAGCAGCGGCATGTCCGCGATCCAGTCAGGCTGGCCGGGGTTCGTGTCGCCGAAGAGGTCGCCTATCCAGCTGAGTGTGCCGTTGAGGAGGCCGTACTCCGGGTTGTAGAGCGCGTGCTTCCACAGGAGGGCGGCGGAGACGGGCACGATCAGGAACGGTGTGATGAGCAGGGTGCGGACCATGCCCCGGCCGAAGAACGTGCGGTCCAGGAGCAGGGCGAGGGCCAGTCCGATGACGACGGTGGCGAGGACGACGCCCACGGTCAGCAGGATCGTGGTGAGGACCGAGTCGCGGAGCGCGGCGTCGGTGAACACCGAGGCGTAGTTGTCGAGCCCGTTGAAGGCGCGTTTGTCGGGGCTGAGGGAGTTCCAGTCGAAGAGGGAGATCACCAGGGTCGCCACGAACGGCAGCTGGGTGACGACGATCAGGAAGACCAGCGCGGGCAGGAGCGGGGCCCTGGTGGCCCAGGCCTTGGCGCGGTTCGCCCTGGGGGCCGGGACCGCGGGTGGCCGGGGTGGTGACTGGGGGGTGGTGCCGACTGCTGTGGTCATCGGTACTCCTTGGCGACCTGTTCGGCCAGCTTCTGGGAGGTGGCCAGCGCCTTGTCGACGGACTGGCGGCCCGCTATGGCCGCGCTGATCTCCTGCGCGACCCTGGTGCCGAGATCGGTGAACTCGGGGATGCCGACGAACTGGATGCCCGGGACGGGGCGCGGCTGGGTGCCCGGGTTCTTGGCGTCGGCCCCTGAGATGGCCTGCTCGGTGACGTCCGCGAAGGCGCCTGCGGCCTTGCGGTACTCGGGGTTCTCGTAGGTGGAGGCGCGTTTGCCGGCGGGGGCGTTGGACCAGCCGCTGGTCTCGCCGACGAGCGACTCGTACTCCTTGCTGGAGGCCCAGGAGACGAACTTCCACGCGTCGTCGGACTTCTTGGAGGCCTTCTGGATGCCCCAGGCCCAGGTGTAGAGCCAGCCCGAGCTCTTGGTCTTCTCCACCGGTGCCGGTACGTAGCCGATCTTGCCCTTCACCGGGGAGCCGGCCGCCTCCAGCGAGCCCGCGCCCGCCGTGGCGTCGTACCACATGGCCGTCTTGCCCTGGGTCATGTTGTTGAGGCACTCGGCGTACCCGGACTGGGAGGCGCCGCGCTCGCCGTGCTTGCGCACGAGGTCGACGTAGAAGCGGGTGGCCTTCTTGAACTCGGGCGAGGTGAGCTGGGGTTTCCAGTCCTCGGTGAACCAGGTGCCGCCCATGGTGTTGACCACGGTGGTGAGCGGGGCCATGAGCTCGCCCCAGCCCGGGAGTCCGCGCAGGCAGATGCCCTTCATGCCGGGCTCGGCCCCGTCCGCCTCGGCGGCGAGGCCGGCCACCTGCTGCCAGGTGGGGTGCTCGGGCATCGTGAGGCCCTTGGCCTCGAAGACGTCCTTGCGGTACATGAGGAAGGACGACTCGCCGTAGAAGGGCTCGGCGTAGAGCTTGCCCTCGGCGGTGAGCGAGTCCCTCAGGGGTTCGAGGATGTCCTCCTGGTCGAAGGCGGTGTCCTCGGCGGCGTACGTGTCGAGCGGGTGCAGCCAGTCGTTCTTCGCGAAGAAGGGCACCTCGAAGTTGCTGATGGTGCCGACGTCGTACTGCCCGGCCTGGTTGGAGAAGTCCTGGCTGATCTTGTCGCGGACGTCGTTTTCCGGGAGCACCGTGAAGTGGACCTTGATGCCGGTCTCCTCGGTGAAGTGCTCGGCGGTCAGCTTCTGCAGCTCCACCATCTGCGGGTTGTTCACCATGAGTACGTTCAGTGCGTCACCCCCTCCGAACGCGGTGCCGCCGGCTCCGGCGCACCCGGCGGCGAGGAAGGTCATCACTGCCGTGCCCGCGACCGCACGCACGCGGGTCCCACGGCGTCGTTGCTGGTGGGGCATAAGTTCTCCTGATCGGTCGTAGCGGCTCGTGGATCGGTGCCAGTGCCCTCCGGCTCTCCTGACGTTCACGGGCACGGCGGGGCTGCCCTCCGGCCTCGGCCTCCCTGGGGAAGGCGGGGACGGAGACGGAGGGCGGGGTGAAGTTGTGGGGGCGGCGGGGGCGTTCCCGCCGTGGTGTCAGACGCGGATGACGTTCGGGCCGAGCAGGGAGTAGCGCTGCGCCTCCGCCGAGGGCAGGCCGGTGTCGGTGACGACGGCCTCGAAGTCGCCGACCCCGGCGAAACGGCAGAAGCTCACCGCCCCGAACTTCGAGTGGACGCCGGCGAAGACACGGCGGCGGGCGCTGCGCATGGCCTGCGCCTTGACCTCGCCGACCGCGGGGTCCGGGGTGGTGAGCCCGTACTGGCGGGAGATGCCGTTGGCGCCGACGTACGCGAGGTCGATGACGAAGTCGGCGAGCATACGGGTGGCCCAGTGGTCGACGGTCGCCATGGTGCTGCCGCGCAGACGGCCGCCGAGCAGGAGCACGGCGATCTTCTCCGCGTCCGCGAGGACCGTGGCGACGGCCAGGGACGCGGTGACCACCGTCAGCGGCCGGTCGCGGGGAAGGGCCTCGGCGATGAGCTGCGGGGTGAAGCCCTCGTCGACGAAGACCGTCTCGGCGTCGCCGAGCAGGTCGGCGGCGGCCGCCGCGATCCGTGACTTCTGCGGTACGTGGTGCGTGGTGCGCATCGCCAGGGTGGTCTCGAACCCGGCGCTCTCGACGGGGTACGCACCGCCGTGCGTGCGCCGCACGAGACCGTGCTCCTCGAGGGTGTGCAGGTCGCGCCTGATGGTCTCCTTGGCCACCTCGAACTGTTCGGCCAGCCGGTTCACGTCGACCGACCCGTCCCGTCGGGCCGTTTCGAGAATTCCTCGTCGGCGTTCCTCGGTGCCCACGACACATCCC
Source organism: Streptomyces silvae (assembly GCF_016745505.1). Taxonomy (GTDB): domain Bacteria; phylum Actinomycetota; class Actinomycetes; order Streptomycetales; family Streptomycetaceae; genus Streptomyces; species Streptomyces silvae. The sequence continues at coordinate 7,820 of NZ_JAERUC010000068.1, forward strand.
TGCACTAGTGCGGATCCGGTGTGGCCCCGGCGTCCGTTCGGGCCCACGCACTGTTTGTACAAGCAGAAACGGCTCCACGACCAGCTCCTTCGCGTACCGGCCTGTGCCCGTTCACGCCCGTTTCATCGCAGGCGCCTCCCCTGGTGGCCCGTACCACGGCACCGGAACGGCGCCCGGTGGACGCCTGTTTCGCCCGCAGCCGTGCCCGTTTCACGCCCGTGAGCGGTCACGCAGGCAACAGGGCACCTAGCACAGCCCTCCGGCGGCCGGGGTGGAAACAGCAGGGAAATGTCTGATTGCACACCTCAATGCCTGATTTCGGCCAACATTCCGCGCCTCGCGGAATTTCGGACAACCTCCGGCCGCGGTTGTCCTCTCTCATGGTCAAAGCGACTCCACCGCCCCACGGGGCACTCGGACATCGGAGAAGGATGAGCACCAGAACCCCCCGCAGCCGGCTGTGGCGCCCGGCACTCGCCGCCGCCGCGGCGATCGCCGTGACCGCCGGCGTCACCGCCGCCTCGCCCGACACCGGGAAGGCGTCCCCCGTTCCGCGTCTCGGGCTGGTCGCCGCGTCGGCGTCGGTGACGCTCGACTCGTGGAAGGAGGACCCGGGTGTCTACCTGGACCTCGGGACGTATCTGACGGCCTCCGGCGCCCCGCTCGAACTGCGGGTGACCCGCAAGAGCTACAAGGACCCGGTCGTCGCCACCCAGATCATCCGTGACGGGAAGAAGACCCGGACCAAGGCCTTGCCCGCGGGCCTGGTCAAGAACTTCGCGGGGCTGCCGGACTTCGTCCGGATCACGGTCCGGGACGCCGCGGGCAAGTCCGTGGTGAGCCGGACGGAGCCGTTCTGCCCGAACAACGCGTCGGGCAGGGTCCAGCCCGACGCCCCCGCCACGTCGAAGTATCCCGAGAGCTGCCCCACGAACCCGTTCACGCTCGGCTCGGTGTGGGGCGTCGAGAACGGCTGGGCCTCCAACACCTACGCCGGCTACTACGCGGAGCCGGTCGTCCTCCCCGCCGGGAAGTACACCGCCGAGGTCGCCGTCACCCAGCGCTACCGCGACCTGTTCGGGATCGCCGACGAACCGAAGACCGTCAAGGTCACCGTGCGCGAGCGCAGCTGGGAGGAGGAGAGCACCGCCTCGGCCCCGGCGACCCGTTCCGCGACCGGGCACGCCGCGCACGCGGCCGGACACGCGGGCCACGCCGCCGCGCGTCCGCCCGCCCCGGTCTCCGCGACCACCGGCGCGGGCACCTCGTACAACGTGGGCCACGGCCCGTACCCGCCCGCGCCCGCCGCCGTGCCGTGGGCGGCCGAGCGCGTGGGGTTCCGGTCGGCGCAGGGCGACGCTCCGGGACGTACGGACGGCTCCCGGCAGGCACCCGCGGCCGGGCCGAACGCGCAGCGTCCGACGGGCAGGGCGAGCGTGCCGGACGTCCCCAAGCCCGATCTGCGTTCCCTGCCGGCGTACGGCATCACCATCGGTGAGGGCGACGCCGACGCACCGGACAGGGACTACCTGGCCTTCAGCGCCAACGTGTGGAACGCGGGCCCCGCGCAGCTGGTGGTGGACGGCTTCCGTAAGCCGGGCAACGAGCTGATGGACGCCTACCAGTACTTCTACGACGCCTCGGGCAAGCAGGTCGGCTACACCCCGACCGGCACCATGGAATGGGACCCCCGCCCGGGTCATGAGCACTGGCACTTCACCGACTTCGCCAGCTACCGGCTGCTGAAGGCGGACCAGAAGGAGACCGTACGCAGCGGCAAGGAGGCCTTCTGCCTGGCCAACACCGACGCGGTCGACTACACGGTGAAGAACGCCAACTGGCACCCGGACAACACCGATCTGTCCACCGCCTGCGGCCAGGAGAACTCCATCTCCGTACGCGAGGTGCTCGACGTGGGTTCCGGTGACACGTACACCCAGGACCTTCCGGGCCAGTCCTTCGACATCACCGGACTGCCCAACGGCACGTACTACATCCAGGTGCTGGCCAACCCGGAGAACCGGCTGAAGGAGACCGACCTCGGCAACAACAGCGCCCTGCGGAAGGTGGTCCTGGGCGGGAAGCCCGGCGCCCGCACGGTGAAGGTGCCCAAGCACGACCTGGTCGACGCTCCCTGATACCCGGCCCGTGAGCGGCCCCGGGAGGCGCGTGCTCCCGGGGCCGCTGCCGTCACCCCACGAGATCAACCTCCGCCACACACCCGCGAGTTGCTGTGGCAGACTTCGCGGGCGGAGCGGTTCACCTCATCTGCGACGGAGCGCGTCATGACGACTGGGACACCCCGGCCCCCGATCGACACCAGCAGGCCTCACTCGGCACGCGTGTACGACTCGCTGCTCGGCGGCAAGGACAACTATCCGGTGGACCAGGCGGTGGCCCAGCACCTGCCGGCCGAGGCGAAGGCGGGGGCGTTCCAGAACCGCGCCTTCATGAACCGCGCGACGGCCTGGCTGGCCGGCGTGGGCGTCAGCCAGTTCCTCGACATAGGCACGGGCATCCCGACGGCGCCGAACCTGCACCAGATCGCCCAGGAGATCGAACCGCGCTCGCGGGTCGTCTACTGCGACAACGACCCGATCGTCCTGCGCCACGCGGAGGCCCTGCTGATCAGCAGCCCGGAGGGCGCCACGGACTATGTGCACGCGGATGTGCGCGAGCCCGCGACGATCATCGAGGCGGCCCGCAAGGTGCTGGACTTCGACCGGCCCGTCGCCCTCTCGCTCCTCGGCCTCCTGCACTTCCTCCCGGACGACCAGAACCCGCGGGCGATCGTGCGCACCCTGGCGGAGACCCTGCCGGCCGGCAGCTACGTGGTGCTGTCCCAGGGCGCCTCGGACGTGAACCCCGAGCGCGGTGAACAGGGCGCGGCCGAGTACGGCAAGGGCGGCATCCGGCTCGCGCTGCGCACCCGCGCCGAGTTCGCCCGCTTCTTCGAGGGCCTGGACATCGTCGAGCCCGGTCTCGTGACGGCCCCCGAGTGGTTCCGCGGCACTCCGGCCCCGCAGCCGGAGGAGAGCGGCGTCTACGTCGCGGTCGCCCGCATCCCGTAGCCCGTGCCCCCGATCCCGTAAGCCCGTATCCCGTCGGAACACAGCCCGGAAGGGGACGTACCTCATGGCAGAGGGCAACAGGCACCCGGCGGCCGAGGCGTTCGACGCCATCGGTGCCGACTACGAGACGGCCTTCGCCGGCTCGGCCGCGCACCGCGAGTCGCTGGACCGGCTGCTGGAGCGGCTGGCGCCGCACAGCAGGGTCCTGGACGTCGGCAGCGGGACGGGCCGGCCGACCGCCGAGGCCCTGGCTGCTGCGGGGCACGACGTGCTGGGCGTCGATGTCTCCCCCGTCATGGTGGAACTGGCGGCCCGCCGCGTCCCCGGGGCGACGTTCCGCTGTGCCGACATCCGTGAGGTCCCGCTGGAGGAGTCGGGCTTCGACGCGGTCTGCGTGTACTTCTCGCTGCTGCAGATGTCACGCGACGAGCAGCGCTCCCTCGTGCACCGCCTGGCCCGGGCGGTCAGGCCGCGCGGCCATCTGGTCCTGGCGACGGTGCCGCTGGACGTGGAGGGCGTGAGCGCCGTCTTCATGGGCCAGGAGGTACGGGTGACCAGCTTCGGACCGGAGGCGCTCAGGGCGCTCGTGTCCGGGGCGGGTCTCACCGTGGTGCACGAGGAGGGAACGGTGTTCACGCCCGCCCTCCCGGGGTCGGTGCCCGAGCCGCATCTCTTCTTGGAGTGCCGCCGGTGACCTGCGGGGTGGCAGGTCACCCCTGTGAGGCGGCGCTCGTCATGACCTGCCCCAGGGACAGGGCGTAGGTCTGCTCGGTGCGCGGCCCACCGGCGGCTCTCCACTCAGCCGGCGTGGAACGCCTCGTCGACGGTCAGCGTGTCCTCGTACAGGTGCATGCGGACGATCCGGTTGTCCTCGACCATCAGGTGTATGACCGCAGGAGTGGTGAACTCCTTCCCGGTGGCCACGACGGTGTGCGTCCAGACCGCCGACAGCACCACGTCGCCACCGTCGACGATGACGCGTTCCAGCACGACCTTGCTCCGGCCGTGCACGAAGTGCGGCCACATCGTGGTGAAGTACGGTGCGACCTCCTCCCGTCGGGTACGGCGCCCGGTCCAGGGCAGCGCGTCACTGCCGGGGACGTACCAGTCGATCTCCTCGGCGAACAACTCCTGGATGCCGTCCGGGTCCTGCCTGCCGAGACGCTCCACGAACTTCTCGGCCACGGTCCGCGAGGTCTGAGTATCGGCTGCCATCGCCCTTGCCCTTTCCTTTGTCTCTTCGTCTGAATGAGGTGCCCTGGCCGGGCCTCAGCCCTGGAACAGGAAGTGCTTGCCGCTCAGCGGCCCGCCACGCACCTGGACTTCGCCGGCCCGGGGGCAGGCGCCTCCGGTCGTTCCTCGACGCATCGAAGACGTCCCGCGTCGCCGAGACGACACCTAGGGCCTCTCGTTTGGATCACGCCGGGCTCGCGGGGTCTGGCCTGATCCAAACGAAAGACCCTAGAGCTGCGTGACGCCGCCGTCGACGAACAGTTCCGCTCCGGTGGTGAAACCGCTGTGGTCGCCGGCCAAGTAGAGGGCAGTGGCGGCGACCTCGTCGGGACGGCCGGCGCGGCCGAGCGGGGTCGCTGGAGCGGGCTCGGCCGCGGTGGGCAGATCGCCCTGCGGGAAAGCGGCGAGGAGCTCCTCCAGTCCCGGGGTCTCGACAGGACCGGGGGTGAGGGCGTTGACGCGGATTCCTCGTCCGGCCAGTTCCGCGGCCCAGGTGCGGGCGAGGCTGCGTATGGCGGCCTTGGTGGCGGCGTAGACGCCCAGGCCCGGGACGGCCCGCAGGGCCGCGCTTGAGGAGAGCAGGATCACCGAGGCGCCGGAGGACAGCAGTGGCAGCGCCTTCTGGACGGTGAAGACCGTGCCCTTGAAATTGATCGAGGTGGTGCGGTCGTACTCCTCCTCGGTGATCGCGCCGAGCGGGCTGTACTCCCCGACCCCGGCGTTGGCCACCACGATGTCCAGGCGGCCGCCGCGGTGCGCGATCTCGGCGAAGATCCGGTCGAGGTCGCCGAGGTCCGAGGAATCGCCCTGGATGCCGATGGCGCGGGCGCCGACCTGCACGATGGCCTCGTCCAGCGCGGCCTTCCGGCGCCCGGTCAGGTAGACGGTCGCGCCCTCGGCGGCGAAACGGCGGGCGATCGCCAGGCCGATGCCGCTGGAGGCGCCGGTGACGAGGGCGGTCCTGTTGTCCAGTTGTCCCATGAGACTCTCCGAATTCTTGATGTAACTATTCTTGTTACGTCAATGGGCAAAGAATGCGACCTCCCTCGATCGGGGAAGTCGACGGTCCGAGGTCAGGCGGCCTTCAGGACGTCCCGCAGCACGTCCTCCAGCGTGGTCCCGGCCAGCTCCCTGCGCAGGGCGGTCTCCACGTCGTCGTACACGGCCGCCATCACCGGCCCGATACCGTGGCCCACGACGCACTCGGGGTCCGGCGTCGCGCGGTGCAGGGCGAAGACCGGTCCCGGTTCGACCGCCCGGTAGACGTCGAGCAGAGTGATCGCCGCCAGGCCCCGGGCGAGCATCCACCCCGCCCCCGCGCCCCGCCGCGAATCGACCAGGCCGGCCTTGCTCAGCTCGGCCAGCAGCCGGCGAATCACCACCGGGTTGGTATTGACGCTCGTCGCGATCTGCTCGGAGGTGGCGACCTCGTGCCCCCGCCGCTGATACAGGCCGATCCACGTCAGGGCATGCGCCGCGACGGTCAGCCTGCTGTTGGCGCTCACGTCGCACTCCACCTCCCTCGGATTCAGTCGTAACCATAGTTGTTACAGCTACTTCCGGCAACTCCTGCGAGGCGCGGTGCCGGGCAACCGAGCACCGCGATGCGCTGAGCGGACTCTGCACGAGTCCTGCTGGAACAGGCCACTGAAGAGCACCCTCGGCGCGATCGGCTCGACCGGAAGGCACCGTGAAGGAGAGCAAGCCGGAGGCCTTGATCGTCTCCAGCGCAGTGCGACGCCCCCGCGAGCGTGCAGATCGACCCGAAGCCGTCCTGACCCGCAACACGTGGCCAGCCCTGCTCGCCGGCCGCCGTCCGGACGCGTCGCCATCACCGAGGCGATGGGCGCCCAGTAGCCGTGGCTCGGAGGCAGCCGGACGGCGATCCGACAACCGGGCGTCTCCACTGCCGCCGGGCGGAGGGCATGCCGGAAAGGCGAGCCCCGGCAGACCGGCGGCCGGGGCGGTGGGGTCGTGCCGGAACCGGCGGGCAGGCACCGAGAGGGCGGCAGACGCGCCGTATGGAGGGGAGACCAGCCACATAGCGCCGGCCCGACGACGATCGCCCCGGACAAGTCGGACGCCTGGGCCTGGCGGGGTAATAAAGGGAGGCCGGTTGGTCCCGACATGCGCATGCGTTCCCGCGCCCTGTCGGTCAGGCTGGCTAGGAAGCCCAGGGGGCCGGGAGCCACCCCGGCGCCCGCAGTCGGAAGGTGTCGTCATGACCGTGATGTCCATCGCCAGGTTCGAAAGGTTCTTCCGCGCGGCCGCGGGGCTGGACGTCGACAAGAACGATCTCAAGCGCTACAGCGACTTCGTCGACGCCAAGCTCTACGATCTGCTGACCGTCGCCCAGGCCACTGCCAAGGCCGACGGGCGTGACATCATCCGGACCTGTGACCTACCGATCACGAAAGGCCTGCAGGAGAGCATTCACCGCTTCCGGAAGATCGACCAGGAAGTAGAACTCAAGCCGATCCTGGAACAGCTCGCCACCCACCCTCCTCTGGACCGCACGCCCGACGAGGAAACCGAGGCGGCCTATCCGGACATCATCGGCGGACTCAGCCTGGCCCTTGCCCAGTGCTTCAAGATCCTCCACCCTGAGCTGAAGAACCCCCAGACCCAGCACTGGGGCGAAGCCGGAGCCGTCTTCGACCTCCTGCTGTGAGTGCTGCCGTGCGTCTTGCGGGATCCCCGCACCCCCGGCCGGCTGGTGCCGTCAGCCGATCCTGATGCCGGCCGATCCGCAGGGGGCGAGCCTTCAGCACCCCAGGCTGATCGACCAACCACATCTCGGATGCCGGAGAGCCCGGATTGTGGCGGCTCGAGCGCGCAGGGATCATTGGAGGCATGGACGTGCACATGTCCGTAGGGTCCGGCGAGCGGCTGCTGGAGGAACTGGCCAGAGCAGCCCAGTTGGCATCACCTGCAGAGCTGCCGGTGGTCCTGAACCGGTATGCCGAGGCCACGGGTCTGGGCAGGGCCGTCATCTATCTGGCCGACCTCCAGCAAAGACTGCTGCTGCCGCTTGTCGAAGGCGAGCCGGCACTGGAGCTCGACACCTCCCTGGCTGGATGGGCCTATCGCACCGACTCCCTCCGAGTGGAAGAAGGCCCCTCCGGGGGGCTGAACGTATGGCTGCCCCTGGCCGACGGAGCGGAACGGCTGGGCGTCCTCGAACTGAACTTGGACACCCTGGACGGGATCAAGCTACTGCGCTGCCGGACGATGGCTTTGGTCCTGGCACTGATCATCACATCCAAACGCGCCTACAGCGACACCATCGCGCAGCGCATGCGGACCAGGCCGATGGAACTGCCGACGGAGATGGTGAGGGCGTTCCTTCCTCCCCGTTCGATCGGCACCGGGCGGGTCGTTTCGACGGCGGTCCTGGAGCCTGCGTACGAAGTGGGCGGTGACGCGTTCGACCACTCGTTCACCGAGGACATTCTGCACGCCACGATCCTTGACGGCATGGGGCACAATCTGGCCTCCGGGCTTGCCACCTCTGTCGCCATGTCGGGCGGCCGTAACGCCCGGCGCATCGGAGCAGACCTGGACACACTCGTGGGCACCGTGGACGAGGCGCTGGCGAAGTGGCTTCCGGACGAGTTCTGTACGGGGATCTTTACCCAGTTGCACATGCCGACCGGAGAGCTGCGGTGGTGCAACTGCGGCCACCCGCCTCCGTTGCTCATCCGCCGCCATCGCCTGCTTCACCAGGCCTTGGAACGGCCACCTGAGCCTCCTCTGGGTCTGCCCGCCAGCCTCGCCGGGGCCGCCCGTCAGGTGCACGATGTCGGCCTCGAACCCGGTGACCGGGTACTGCTCTACTCGGACGGCGTCGTGGAGTCACGCAATGAGGAAGGCGAGGAGTTCGGACTGGACCGCTTCACCGACTACATCATCCAGACGACAGCAGCAGGGCAGAGCGCCCCGGAAGCGCTGCGCCTGCTCATCGATGCCATCCTCGAGCACCGGCGCAACGAACTCAGCGACGACGCCACGATTTTGATGTTCGAGTGGCAGCCACCTGGCCCGTGACCGCGTGAGTCAGAAGGTGCAGTCGTTGCGCCTGCGCTCCGTGGACGGTGGATGCCAGGCGCACCGGCCGGCCACCTGCTTGTCGGTGACAATGGCGGGCCGGCCGACGAAGGCCTGCGCCTCGTGGTTCAGATGAATGCCCTCGGTGATGATGAGCCCGATGCTCGCCCGGTCACGATAGTGCTCCACCACCAGTCCCAGGGGATCCCCAAGGAGCCCGACCGCGGCCCGGTGAGCGGGGCCACGACCACGCCTGTGAGGGTGCGCGCCCGGACCGGCCGGGATCCAGGCCGGGGGCCCGCTTCGCTGAGAACTCCGAGGTGCTGCCCGGCCCGGTCGAGGAGGGGCACGGCCTGGCTGTCTGCCGCCCTGAGATGCTCCGTTCCCCTACCTAGGCGGCGCCGTTCGAGCGCAGGTGCCGGGCGAGCCAGTCGGTGCGGGTTCGGCGGGCCGTGGTCGAGATGTTCGCCTGCGGATACAGCGCGTCGAACCCGTGGAAGCCGCCCGCCCAGACATGGAGTTCGGCCTGGCCGCCGGCCGCCCAGATGCGGGTGGCGTAGTCGGTGTCCTCGTCGCGGAACACTTCGGCTGAGCCGGTGTCGATGTAGGTGGTCGGCAGGCCCGAGAGGTCGTCTGCCAGCGCGGGGGAGATGTAGGCGGGTACCTCGCCGTCGGTGAGATCGCCGAGGACGGCACGCCATCCGAACTCGTTCATCTGGCGGTTCCAGACGCCGGGTTCGCCGGCGTACTGGCGGCTGGAGGTGGTGGTGTTGCGGTGGTCGAGCATGGGGCAGATCAGTATCTGGGCGTCGATCGCCGGAGTGCCGAGGTCGCGGGCCCGCAGGGCGACGCCTGCGGCGAGGCCGCCGCCCGCGCTGGCGCCCGCGAGGACGATCCGGGCGGGGTCGATGCCCAGTTCGGCGGCGTGTTCGGCGATCCAGAGCAACCCCTGGTAGCAGTCGTCGACCAGAGCGGTGCCGGTGGCCTCGGGAGCGAGCCGGTAGTCCACGGAGACCACCACCGCACCGAACGCGTCAAGCCACTCCAGCGGGATGTCGATCTGTGAGAAACGGTCGCCCATGACCATCCCGCCGCCGTGCATCCAGTAGACGCAGGGTGCGGGGGTGATGCGATCGGTGTGCGTGGGGCTGCAGACCGACAGAGGGATCGCGGCGCCGTCCTTGGCGGGCACGGTGATCTCGCGCCGCTCGACCTGCCGGTGCGCGAGGAGGGAGTCGATGGGCGTCGACGGATACTGGCGCAGTTGCGCGAGGACTTCGGGGCTGAGCAGGGGCATCAGCGGCATGTCGGCCAGGAGTTCACGCAGTTCGGGGTCCAGGGCGGGGCGCGCTGTGGTCACGGTCGTTGCCTTTCGTCGAGTGGTGCCGGACGGTGGTGGGACGGAGCTGGGGATGAGGGCTGCTTCGGCAGGCGCGCCGAGCAGATACGGCAGCGTGCCGCGGGATCCGGGGCTCAGAAGGCGGCTTTGCCGCAGACCGGGACGTAGTCGGTGTACTGGGACTCCTCGGCCAGGAGCCCGTCGATACGGGCCACGATGGCCTGGGCGGCCTCTCCGGCGAAGATCCGGTGGTGGTCCTCCTCGCTGGTCCAGCCCTCGGTGATGTGGACGACGTCGGGTGCGGACGCGGAACGGGAGACGAGGTAGACGACGCAGTGCTCGCTCGCGCCAGGACTGCCCTCGTCCAGGCCGGTCAGCAGCAGGTCGACCAGTGGGTCACCCATTCCGGGCTTGGCGGTCAGAGTGGCGTTGAAGCCGTACATGGCAATCACGGGGGCCTTCTTCTACGTTGATGGAGTGCGGTGCTTCCATACAACCCGTTGACCTGCGGAAATGTTAGAACGATGCTCGCTGGTACTTGCATAATCCTCGCGACTGCGCGAGCCGGGGCACCGTTTGGTGCTGCAATAAACGCATGTACCTCGAAGAGCTGCGCACCCTGCTGGCCCGGCATGCCCGCCCCGACCGGACCACGGCCATCGACGGCCTCCTGATCTCGAAGGTCGACCGGTCGGATCCGTCGGCGCCCTCCATGACCGGCACAGTGCTCGCAGTCATCGCCCAGGGCGCCAAACGCCTCGCGCTCGGCGACCGGGTCTACGCGTACGGCGCCGGACAGTTCCTGGTCGCATCCGTCGACCTGCCCGTCACCGGGCAGTTCACCCAGGCCGACCCCGAACGGCCGGCCCTCGGCTTCGGACTCACACTGGAACCTTCCGCAATCGCCGAGCTGCTGCTGCAGGCCGGTCCCGGCGAGACCCCCCGCGCCGGCACGGGCGCGCCGTCGGGGATCGCGGTCAGCGATGCCCCGCCCGCGCTCCTCGACGCGGCGGTCCGCCTGCTGCGCCTCCTCGACGAGCCTCGTGACCGCGCCGTGCTGGCCCCACTGGTCAAACGCGAGATCCTGTGGCGGCTGATCACCGGCGAGCAGGGTGCGGCGGTGCGCCAGCTCGGGCTCGCGGACAGCGGCCTCAGTCATGTCTCCCGGGCCGTGCGCTGGATCCGCGAACACTACGCGGAAGCCTTCCGGGTCGAGGACGTGGCGCGCCTGTCCGGTATGAGCGTCTCCGCCTTCTACCGCAACTTCCAGGCGGTGACCGCGATGAGCCCCATCCAGTTCCAGAAACAGATCCGGCTCCAGGAGGCGCGGCTGTTGCTCGCCACCCACCCCAACGACGTCACCGGTGTGGGCCACCGCGTCGGCTACGACAACCCGTCGCAGTTCAGCCGAGAGTACCGCCGCCAGTTCGGCGCACCCCCCAGCCGGGACGCGACCCGCCTTCGATGCACCCCGGCGAGCGTCCTGCCCTGAGTAAAGGCGCCCACGCAGGAGGAGCTTGCCGGGCGAAGCGCGGATCGTTCACTCTCTGTGCAGGTCAGAGGGGTTCCATGGGATCAGCAGTTCTTCCGCGGGGCGGGAAACGCCCGTCCCACCGCAGATCCACCAACTCGGGGGGATCGCAGCATGAAGACAGTCCTGATCAGTGGTACCTCATCCGAAACAGGGCACACCTGGCACTCGCCGGCCTCGTCGAACAGGACGTCCAGCTCGGTGAAGCCGCAGATCGTGCGGTTGCCGCCGCACGTCGCTGTGCGAGCAGGCACGCTTGCTGCAGCAGCATCTGGTGCTCGCCGCTGGGCATGAGCTGTCGCCGGGAGACTGCGGTGCCGACTGTGAGGCCAAGCCTGTCGCCGCGAGGCCCGGAGTTCCAGAGCTGCTCCGTCTCCGCGAGGACGCGTGTGAGCACTTAGGGGGTGCGAGGCGGCGAAGAGCGGCTGAGGCGGTGTCACAGCAACGCGCTGGGTCTGGCGGCCCTGCCCACCGACCATCGAACGACCGCACACGAGCAACAGTTGGTGACACGACCGTGCCCGGCCCTCAATCGGACCGGGCAGCCTGGACGGCCGGCTCCCCTTCCAGGGCATCGCGGAGACGGTAGGTATCTCCGAGTCCCAGGTCCGCAAGCGCGTCACCCGCATGCTCGGCGACCGCGTACTGCACATCACCGCCATCGGCAACCCGCGCAGCGTCGGCTTCGAGATGCAGGTCTGGGTGGCCATCCGCGGCGGCCCGGGCCAAGGCATCGAAGCCCTCGCCCAGCTCCTCACCAAGATCCCGTCCATCACCTATGTCGTGGCCTGCGCGGGCCGCTTCGACATCTTCGCCGAGGCCGTCTGCCGCGACGCCAAGGACGTCATGCGACTGATCGACTCCGAGATCAGAACCCTGCCGGGCGTGGAACAGACCGAACTGCTCATGTGTCTGGACCTGTACTACCGCGCCGTGCGTCCTGCGGGACGGCGGACGTGAGGTGGGGGCGCCGCGCGCGCCCCGCCTCCTTCGCGCCCGAGGAAGGGGGAAGTCGTGAAGTGAGGGGTGGGAGGTCCGTGCGCCTGCGGATCCTTGGGCCGGTCGTGCGTGCGGAGACGGTGCATGCCTGGCCCTCGGCCCCCTCGGCGCCGCGCGATCCTCGCTCGGCTGGCCGTGTCCCGTGGACAGCGGCAGCCCTGCTCCGGGCCCGCGGACTTCCCGTGGGGCGGGCGTCTTCCGGCGCCCGTGATCTGCGCGACCGGCGGGTAGTACGTGCGCGCGGTAAAGCCCCGACTGGTCTGGGGAGGCCAGCCGGGCGCCCGGGGCGCCGAATGTGATCACCACCCACCGGCCCCGCCGTCACACCAACCCGTCGGTCTCCGGCTGGAGCAGCTGTTCCGTCCAGATGACCTTGCCGCCGTCGTCGGTGTAGCGGGTGCCCCAGCGTTCGGCCAGCTGGGCGACGAGGAACAGCCCCCGGCCTCCCTCGTCCATGCTGGCGGCCTGGCGCAGATGGGGCGAGGTGCTGCTGCGGTCGGACACCTCGCAGATCAGCGTTCTGTCGCGGATCAGGCGTACGCGGATGGGGCCGTTGGCGTAGCGGATGGAGTTGGTGACCAGTTCGCTGAGGATCAGCTCGGTGGTGAACGCCTCCTCGATCAGGTTCCACTCGTTCAGCTTGCGTGAGACGTCGGAGCGGACCCGGGCGACCGCCGAGGGGTCCGAGGGGACCTCCCACTCGGCCACGTTCTCGGCGGCGAGGCGGAGCGTACGGCCGACGAGCAGGGCGATGTCGTCCCGGGCCTTGGCGGGCACCAGGACGCGCAGGACGGCCTCGCAGGTCTCCTCGGGTGTCCGGTCGGGGTGTCCGGACAGGGTGGCGCGCAGCATCTCCAGCCCCTCGTCGATGTCGCGCTGCCGGTCCTCGACGAGGCCGTCCGTGTAGAGGACCAGGCGGCTGTTCTCCGGAAGCTGCATGTCGAGGGTCTCGAAGGGCATGCCGCCGAGGCCCAGGGGCGGGCCGCCGGGCACGTCCGCGAACACGGCCTCGCCGTCGGGGCTGACGATCGCGGGCTGGAGGTGGCCGGCCCGGGCCATGGTGCAGCGGCCGGACGCCGGGTCGTAGATGGCGTAGAGACAGGTGGCCCCGGTGACGCCGCTGCCCTCGGAGCCCTCGGCCGATTCGTCCTGGTCGATACGGGCGACGAGCTCGTCCAGGTGCCACAGCAGTTCGTCGGGGGGCAGGTCCAGGGTGGAGAAGTTGTGGACCGCGGTGCGCAGGCGCCCCATGGTCGCGGCGGCGTGGAGTCCGTGCCCCACCACGTCCCCGACCACCAGGGCGACCCGGGCGCCGGGCAGCGGGATGATGTCGAACCAGTCGCCGCCGACACCGCCGAGCCCGCCGACCCCGGCCTGCGCGGGGAGGTAACGGTAGGCGGCGTCGATGGCGCTCTGGTCGGGGAGCCCCTGCGGCAGCAGGCTGCGCTGGAGGGTGACCGCCACGTTGTGCTCGCGCGAGTAGCGGCGGGCGTTGTCTATGCTCACCGCGGCGCGGGCGACGAGCTCCTCCGCGACGGACAGGTCCTCGTCCTCGAACGGCTCGGGGGTCTGGGCCCGCCAGAACAGGGCGGCGCCGAGGATCACGCCCCTGGCCCGCATCGGGACGGCCATCAGCGAGTGGAATCCGCTCTCCACGATGCGCTCCGCGCGATCCGGGTTCTGCTGCTGCCAGCCGGAGAGCCGCGCCAGGTCGGTGTCGAGGACGGCTTCGCCCCTGAGCAGGCCGGCGCCGATCTCCGTGGACGGCAGGAAGCGGATCACGGAGCCCAGGGGGTGGAGTCCGGTGTCGTCGCGGGGCCCGCTGAAGGCCGAGCGGCGCAGTCCGTCGGTGGTGGCGCGGACGGCCGTGGGCTCCTCGCCGCGCAGGACGCCCTCGGCGAGGTCCACGGTGGCGTAGTCGGCGAACCGTGTCGTGGCGAAGTCCGCCAGCTCCTCGCACGTGCGTACGACGTCGAGGGCGGTGCCGATCTCCGTGCCCGCGTCGTAGAGGAGCTTGAGCCTGCTGCGTGCCAGGGCGGCCCTGCCCGTGAGGGTCTGGAGCTCCGTGGTGTCCCGCAGGGTCGTCACGGTGCCCGGCGGTCCGCCGTTGCGGTCGGTGGACCGCTGGCTGACGGTCAGCAGGCGGTCGCCCACGGAGTGCACCTCGTCGGTGGCGCTGCGTCCCGAGGTCAGCAGCCCGCTGATGACCTGGTCGAGCCCGAGCTCCGTGACGGGCGTGCCCTCGACGTCGGGGGGCAGGCGCAGGAGCCTTCGCGCCTCGTCGTTGGCCAGCAGCAGCCGTCCGTCGCCGCCGACGATGAGCACGCCTTCCCGCACGGCGTGCAGAACGGCGTCGTGGTGCTCGTACATCCGGGTCATCTCGGTCGGGCCGAGACCGCGGGTCTGGCGTTTCAGGCGCCTGGTGACGAGCGCCGTGCCTCCCATGGTGAGCAGCAGGATCCCGCCGGCCGAGCCGAACAGGAGGGGGAACTGGCCCTCGGCGACGCCGCTGACGTTCTTGATGGTGATGCCCGCGGAGACCAGGCCCACGACCTCGCCGTTCGCGCCCTTCACGGGCACCACGGCCTGGACGAGCGGGCCGATGGTGCCGTCGACCTTCTCGGTGACGGTGCGGCCCTCCAGGGCGGGGCCGACGGTGCCGACGAACTTCTTGCCGATCCGGTCGGGCAGCGGATGGGTGTAACGGATGGCCTCCAGGTTCATGACGACGATGAAGTCGACGCCCGAGCCCTTCCGTGCCGCCTCCGCCTTCGGCTGCAGCTCGGCGGTGGGATCGGGGCTCTGGAGCGCCGCTTCCACGCCGGGGGCGTTCGCGAAGGTCTCGGCCACGGCGACGGAGCGATTGCGGGCTTCGCGCTCGCTGTCGGCCCGTGACTGCAGCACGAGCGCGGCCACGGATGCAGCGACGAGCAACACCACGATCGCCACTTGCAGGAGAAAGACCTGACCAGCGAGGCTTCTCATCCCGAGAAACGAACGCGGGCGGCCGTAGCGTCCGGCCATGTCCCCCTTTTTACACGGCTTCCCGCTTCCTCGCCGCCCGGTACGGTCCCGCGCTGCCGTGAGGTTCGGGGCCGAGGGCACTCTCCGGGTTCGCACGGCTACGGGCGGCCGGGGCGGCCGAAGCGCACGGGGACGCCGGGCGAGTACAGCACGCTCAGCGGTTCCCCCTCGGGTGCGGGCAGTCCCGCCGCCGTCACCAGGGTGTCGTCGCACTCCAGGAGCTCCGCGCGGTGCAGGGGCCAGCGGGGGTGGGCGTTCGGGAGGTACATCGGGCGTCCGTGGAAGGTGCTGTGCATGCCCCACCGTGCGGTCAGGAAGTGTTCGAGCTCGGTGGGCTCCTCGATCCGTCCGCCGGTGCGCAGCACGATCCGGCTGTGGGCGCCCCGGGGGCCCGGGAGGCGCCGTCTGCTGGTGTAGGTGAGGGTGTCGGCCTCGCGCCGGATCTCCATCCGGGACCACATGTACGGAAGCCGGAAGGCGGCCCGGGCGACGGCCACGGGGATCAGCCTGGAGGCGTCCAGCGAACGGAAGGCCACCCCGCGTCTGCCGTGCGCGTCCCGGGTGTACAGCCGGACGTTGGTCTCGGGGAAGGTGCCCAGGTAGGGGATGCCGGGGAGCCTGAGCCATCCCACGCGGTACATACGGAAGGCCACAAGACCGACGTAGGTGACCCCGTCCAGGGTGTCCGGGACGGTTCCGGCGGGCAGGAGCGGCGCGACGTCGTCGGGGTCGGCCGCCCAGTGCAGGAAGGCCAGGTCCAGCCAGGACTGCGTCATCAGCGGGTTCATCGCCGGATTCGGCGGGTCGGGCGTGACGGGCTGCGGCGTACGGGGCGTGGGCGGCACCCGCACAGGATGGCAGACCGGGCTCCCGGCCCCTCGGCGGGTGTCCCGTCACGGGAGGCGGCTACTGCAGGGCGCGTACGGCGGCGGCGAACAGCGGGGGCAGCCGGTGGGCGGCGGGCACGATCAGGCCGCCGGTCCAGGGGTGTCCCGCGGCGCGCAGCAGTGCTCCGGTGAGCAGCCGGTGGCGTCGCGTCAGCCGGGCCCACTCGGCCGGGTACGCCTCGGGCCGCCCCGCCAGGAGGCAGTCGACGGCCGCCGACGCCGTGGCCGCCGCCAGGGCGATGCCCTCGCCGGTGAGCGCGTCGACGTAACCGGCGGCGTCACCGGCCAGCAGGACCCGTCCGGCTCTCGGCGTGCTCGCGCTGCGGCGCAGCGGGCCTGCGCCGCGCACGGGCCCCGCTTCCAGGCCGCCGAGCCTGCGGGCCAGCGCGGGGAAGGCGGAGAGGTGCTGCTCGTGGGAGCGGCGGTGGCGGCTGAGCACGGCGACGCCCACCAGCCGCTCCCCCACCGGCGTCACGTACGCCTCGCCGTGGCGCGACCAGTGGACCTCGACCAGGTCCGTCCAGGGGGCGATGCGGTAGTGCCGGCGCAGTCCGTATCTGCGCGGGGCCGGGCAGGGGCGTTCCAGGCCCAGCGCACGGCGCAGCGGGGAGTGCAGGCCGTCGGCGGCGATCAGCCAGCGGGCCGTCAGCCCCGCCGCCGTGACGCTGTCCGGGCCCTGGCGCACCTCCGTGGCCCGGCCCGGGACGACCCGCACGCCGAGCTCCTGGGCCCGCCGGTGCAGGGCGGCGTGCAGCTCGGTGCGCCGGACGCCGAGCCCGGGACGGCCCCGGAAGGCCGCCTCCGCCTGCCGGGCGCCCTCGACGTACCGGATCCCCCGGAGGTCGCGGCCCGCCGGGGTGACCCCGAGGGCGCGCAGGGCCGCCACTCCGCTGGGCATGATGCCCTCGCCGCAGGCCTTGTCCACGGGGGTGGGACGGGGTTCGACGACCACGGCTTCCAGGCCTGCCGCGGCGGCCCGGATCGCCGCCGCCAGTCCGGCGGGTCCGCCGCCCGCCACCAGGAGGTCGATCACGCGGGTGCCTCCGCGCCCGCGAGGCGGGACAGCGCGCCTTCCTCGCACCGGATGCGTACGGTCAGGAGCGCCGCGTTGAGCACGGTGAACAGGACGGCGGTCACCCAGGCGCCGTGGACCAGCGGCAGCGCGGCCCCCTCGGCGGCGACGGCCACGTAGTTGGGATGGCGCAGCCATCGGTAGGGCCCGCCGGTCACCAGGGGCAGGCCGGGGACGACGATGACCCGGGTGTTCCAGCGGCGGCCCAGGGTGCGGACGCACCACCAGCGCAGTCCCTGCGCGGCGGCCACCACGGCCACCATGGTCCAGCCGAACCAGGGCACGAAGGGACGGCCGGCGAGCCAGGTCTCGGCGAGACACGCGGCGAGCAGCCCGGTGTGCAGGGCGACCATCACCGGGTAGTGCCCGCGTCCGGCCTCGGTGCCGCCCCGGGCGAGGCTCCAGCGGGCGTTGCGCAGTGCCAGTGCGAGCTCGGCCAGGCGTTCGGCGGCGACGGCCAGCACGAGGGCCGCGTACCAGATCATGTGTTCCTCCGGACTACCAGCGCAGCAGCACCAGTTCGCAGCAGAAGCCGGGGCCCATGGCCATCAGCAGGCCGGGCGTCCCGGGCTCGGGCCTCCGCCGGTCCATCGTGTCCCGCAGGACGTGCAGGACCGAGGAGGACGACAGGTTGCCGGTCTCGGCGAGCGAGTTCCAGGTGACCTCCAGGGCGCCGTCGGGCAGGGACAGGACGTCGGTGACCGCGTCCAGGACCTTGGGGCCGCCCGGGTGGCACACCCAGCGGCCGATGTCCTTCGGTTTCAGCCCGTGCTGTTCCAGGAAGCCGCCGACGTCCTCGGCGAGATAGCGGCGTACGACGTCGGGGACAGCGGGGTCCAGGACGACGGTGAAGCCGGAGCCCCGGATGTCCCAGCCCATGACGTGCCCGGTGTCCGGGTAGAGGCGGCTGCGGGTGTCGACCACCTCGGGGCCGTCCGCCGGTGCCGGGTGGTCGCCGCCGACGAGGACGGCGGCCGCGGCGCCGTCGCCGAACAGTGCGGTGGCGACCAGGTTGGCGGGGCTCGTGTCGTCGCGCTGGAAGGTCAGGGAGCAGAGCTCGACCGAGAGCAGCACGGCCACCTGTCCGGGCCGTCCGAGCAGGTAGTCGTGCAGCCGTGCCACCCCGGCGGCTCCGGCGACGCAGCCGAGCCCGAAGACGGGGAGCCGCTTCACGTCGGGGCGCAGGCCGAGGCGTCCGACGAGCCGCGCGTCGACGGAGGGCGCCGCGATCCCGGTGACCGAGGTGAACATCAGCAGGTCCACGTCGTCGGGGCGCAGCCCGGCCTTGCGCAGGGCGCCGCGCACGGCCTCGGCGCCGAGGCCGACGGCGGCGTCGATGAACACGTCGTTCGCGGCGCCGAAGCCGTCCAGTTCGCCGTAGCGCTCGAGCGGCAGCACCGTGTTCCGGGTGCGTACGCCCGCGTTCGCGTGGATCCGGTCCAGCACCCGGCGGTCGGCGCCCGCGGGCAGGCAGGTGCGGGCCACCATGTCGGTGACGTCTGCCTGGGCATGGCGATGGGGCGGCAGGACTCCGTGCACAGCCGCGATCCGGGTCACCCTGGCCACCGATTCGGAAAGGTCATGCCCCACATCCTGCCTACAGAGCGGGGCAAATCGGCGCACATGCGGCGCGCGGCTGCCGTGTTCGTGTGCCGGGGTGTCCCTACGATCGGCTCGTGGACACCACGGACAGACCCCATGTGCCCTCCCCTGCCGCGCGTCTGTCCGGCGCGCCGGCGGGGCTCGCGCTGTCCTGTCATCCGGGCCCGGTGGTGGCGGTGACCGGGCTCGCCACCGCACTGGCCGTCAGCTCGGGCCCCGCGCACGGCCGTTGGGTTCTGGTCGGGGCCGCCGTGCTGGCCGGGCAGCTCTCCGTGGGCTGGTGCAACGACGCGTTCGACGCCGTCCGCGACGCCGGGGCCGCGCGCCCGGGGAAGCCCGTGGCCCGGGGTGCGGTGGGGCGGGGCACGGTGTGGGGCGCGGCGTTCACCGCGCTGTTCCTGTGCGCGGTGCTGTCGTTCGCCTGCGGCGCCGCGGCGGGCGCGGCGCATATGACCGGGGTCGTGGCGGCGTGGGCGTACAACCTGAGGCTCAAGGGCACGGCGCTGTCCTGGCTGCCGTACGCGATCGGCTTCGGCAGCCTGCCGTGTCTGGTCGCCCTGAGTCTGCCGGGGAGTCCGTGGCCCGCGTGGTGGGCGGTGGCGGCGGGTGCGCTGCTCGGGGTCGCGGCCCATCTGGGCGACGTACTGCCGGACATCGAGGAGGATCTGCGGGCCGGTGTGCGCGGGCTTCCCCAGCGGCTGGGCCCGGCCCGTGTCCGGCGGCTGCTGCCCGTTCCGCTCGTCGCGGCCACCGCGGTGCTGCTCCTGGGGCCCGCTGGGGCGCCCGGCGGGCGGACGGCCGCCGTCCTGTCCGGGGCCGCCCTCTGCGCCGTGGCGGCGGCGACGCTGTGCGCCGGTCCGCGGCCGGTCGGGGCGTGGCGGAAGGCGGCTCTCGCGGGGACGGTGGTGGCGGCGTCGGCGGATGTGGCGCTGCTGCTGGCGCGGGGCACGCAGATCGCCTGACGGGCCCGTACGGACACACGTGTGACGGCCCGTACGGACACGTGTCGTCCGTACGGGCCGTCGGGTGCGGCGGGGCCTCTACTGGCCGGCGACACCGGTGTGTGCGATACCGCGCACGATCTGCCGCTGGAAGAACGCGAAGACGATCAGGAGCGGCGTTCCGGCGATCACCAGCGAGGCCATGATCTGCGCGTACCGCACCCCGAAGCTCGACTGGACGTTGACGAGGCCGACGGGCAGGGTCATGCCGCCCGGGTCGGTGGTCACGAGGAACGGCCAGAGGAAGTTGTTCCAGGTGGAGATGAAGGTGAAGATCGCCACGGCCGCCAGCACGGGCCGGGACAGCGGGATGACGATCGTCCAGAACACCCGCCAGCGGCCGGCGCCGTCGCAGAAGGCGGCCTCCTCCAGCTCCCGGGGCACGCCCTCGAAGAACTTCACCAGGATGAACACCATGGCGGGCACGGCGACCTGGGGCAGGATCACGCCCCAGTACGTGTCGACGAGGCCGAGCTGGACCATCTCGCGGAACAGGGGCGCGATGAGGACCTGCGGGGGCACCATGATGCCGGCGAGCACAAGGCCGTAGAGCAGCCGCCGGCCGCGGAACTCGGTGCGGGTGAATCCGTACGCGGCCATCGCGCACGTCACGACGGTCAGCAGGGTGGTCATGACCGAGACGTACGCCGAGTTCATGAGCCAGACCATCAGGTCGCCGGACTCCCATACCTTGCTGTAGGCGTCGAAGGTGACGCGCGAGCCGGTCCAGGAGAGCGGTGTCCTCGTCGTGTCGCCCTCCGGCTTCAGGGAGGTGGCGACGGCCCAGGCGAGCGGCAGGAGCCAGGCCGCAGTGAGGAGCAGGGCGATGACGAGCAGGGCGATCCTGCCGCGGGTCCAGCGCGGGCGGCGGCCCCCGGCGTCGGCGGACCGCGCGGCGGGGCTGGTGGTGACGGTGGCGGTACCGCTCACTTCGCGGCCTCCTCAGCTCGGCGCCGGGACAGCAGCGGCTGCACCAGGGAGACGGTCAGGATCAGGGCGAAGAAGATGTACGAGACCGCCGAGGCGTAGCCGATGCGGTAGCCCGTGAAGCCCTGCTGGTAGACGTACTGGAGGATCGGCCGGGTGGACTCGTCGGGACCGCCGCCGGTCATGATGTAGACCTGGTCGAAGATCTTCAGCGAGGCCAGCACCTGGAGGACCACGACCAGTCCGGTGGTGCGGCGGAGCATCGGCAGGGTGATGTGCAGGAGGCGCTTCCCGGCGCCCGCCCCGTCCAGTTCTGCGGCCTCGTACAGATGGGCCGGGATGGCCTGGAGGGCGGCCAGGTAGAGCAGGAAGTTGAAGCCGACGGTCCACCAGACGGTGGTCGCCACGATGCTGAGCATGGCGTACCGCTCGTCGGTCAGCCAGCCGATCTCCGGCGTCAGCCCGACGGTGGCGAGCAGCTGGTCGGCGAGGCCGAAGCCGGACGGCAGGATCATGTTGAGGAAGAGCAGGCAGACGACCCCGGACGGCAGCAGGAACGGCGCGAACCAGCTGAGCCGCCACAGCCACTGGACCACCCGCAGCTGGTGGGCGAGCAGCGCCAGGGCGAGGCCGACGACGACGAGCGGGACGGTGGACAGGACCGTGAACCAGACCGTGTTCCACAGCGAGGACCACACGTCGGGGTCGCGTACCGCCTCGGCGTAGTTGTCGAGGCCGACGAACTCCCCTCCGGAGCCGGTGATGTTCTCGCTGGTGAGGCTCATGCCCAGGCCGGATATGAGAGGCCAGACCAGGAAGGCGGCGTAGACGAGGAGGAAGGGCGCGATGAACACCAGGCCGTGTTCGGTCCACTTCCGGTGCACGGCGCGGCCCGGGCTGCCGGCCGGTCCCCCGGCGGGCTTCGCCACGGGTGCGGGCGCCGCGGTGGTGGAGGTCATGTCGCGGCTCCCGGGAGGGGGTTACGGGTGTCGAGGAGTGCCCGGAGCCGGGTCTTGGCCTCGGCCAGGGCGTTGCGGGGGCTGCGGGAGCCGGTGAGGACCCCGGAGAACACGGCGCCGAGCTCGATCCACATCCGGGAGGCGGAGCCGGCGAACCACGCGGGTTCGTCGAGCGCCACGTCGTCGATCACGCCCCGGTACTCGGACTGCGGCTTCAGGGCGAGGTACGCCGGATCGTCGAGCACCGGAAGATAGGCGGGCACGTGACCGCCCTCGGCCCAGGCGACGGAGTGCTTGAGCATCCAGGCGACGAGGGTGTGGGCGGCCTCGTTCGGTGCGCCGCCGCGGTCCGACTGGTGCGGCAGGACGAAGGCGTGGCAGTCGGCCTGCGTGGCCGCGGTCCCGAAGAGCGCGGGGATGCGGGTCATGGAGAACGGGAGCCCGGTCGCCTTGAAGGTGGAGATCTCCCATTCGCCGTTGAGGTGGAACGCCGTCTTCCCGCCGTTGAAGACACCGACGGATCCCGGGTAGTCGACGCGCCGCACCATCAGCCCCTCCTCGATGAGGCGGGCCAGGTACTCCAGGACCCGCAGCGCCTTGGCGTCGTCCAGCGCGAGGCGCCTGCCGTCCGCGGAGAGCACCGTGCCGCCGGTCTGCGCGTAGAGGCTGGAGAAGAGACGCCAGGGGGTGATGCAGTCGGGGCCGAGCGTCTCGGTCACCAGTCCCGGCTGTCCGGTCACCTTCTTCGCGGCGCGCAGGGCGTCGGCGAACTCCTCGGCGCCCCTGATCGGCTTGAGCCGGCCGCCGGCCATGAGTCCGGCCTTCTCGCAGACCTCGGTCTGGTAGTAGAGGACGAAGGGGTGGGTGTCGAGCGGGACGGCGTACTGCTTGCCGCCGGCCTGGCCCCGGCGCCAGATGTCCGGCGGGAAGTCCTCCTCGTGCACGCCGTGTTCGGCCAGCAGGCCGAGGTCGAAGGGGTCGAGGAGTCTGCCGGGGGCGAACCCCGCGAGCCGGGCGAGGTGCAGGGCGGCGAGCTCGGGGGCCCGTCCGCCCGCGCCGGCCATGCCGAGCTTGGTGTAGTACGGGGCGCCCCACTGGAGGGTCGAGGCCTCCAGGGCGATCTCCGGGTGCCCGGCCCTGAAGTCGTCCAGCATGCCCTGCATGTTGACGCCGTCGCCGCCACCGAACAGATGCCAGTACCGCAGCAGGGTCTGTCCCGGACCCGCGGCGGTGGCCGGTGCGGCACAGCCCGACAGGGAGCCCAGGGCTCCGGCAGCGGCCAGGGCGCCGGCACCGCCCGCGAGGGCTCGGCGCCGGCTGAGAAGGGGTGGTTGCATGGCGGCTCGTCTCGGCTCGTCTCTGAGGTGCGGGGACGCGTGACGGGGAGGCATTGCGTTCGAAATTTCGACGCCTGCCCGCTACTTCGGACGGGACCGTAGGCGCGGGGAAACCCGGCGTCAATGAGTCGCGCTGAAATTGCGAACGATGTTCGGTATCACGAACGAAACCCCTTCCTCACCCCCTGCGGGCAGCGCGCACAGGGGCGCACGGGAGGAGATATCGCGGGGATGCCGACACATTTCTTACTGGGGGGTAGGCCCGCCCCGCCCCCTTGCTATACCTTCCGTCTAACAAGCGGGACGGAAGGCTGCCCGGCCGGGGCGGCCGGCGCCGGTTCCTTGCTCACGGCTGCCGTCACCTCCGGTCGGCGGCCCGGCATATGACGATCCGTCACCGCCGGCGCACATGTGACAGCACCAGGGACAGCACTGACGAACCGAGGAGCCGCACCATGGCAAGCAGCACTGTTCGACCGGATGCCGAGGACCGGCCGCCCGAGGACCACCTCACCCGGCGGCTGCTGGAATCGGCGGCCACCCTGGCGTACGACCCCGCCACGGAGGTCGACTGGGACACGCCGCTGGACAAGGACTTCCACGGCGCCAGCCCTGAGTGGAGCACCCTGTACGGCACCGCGTACTGGGCCGAGCTGACCCAGGAGCAGCGCAAGGAGCTGACGCGCCAGGAAGCGGCGTCGGTGGCCAGCACCGGCATCTGGTTCGAGATGATCCTCCAGCAGATGGTCCTGCGTGACGTCTACGCGAAGGACCCCACGAGCGCCGACGTCCAATGGGCGTTGACCGAGATAGCCGAGGAGTGCCGGCACTCGATCATGTTCGCCCGGGGCGCGCAGAAGCTGGGCGCCCCGCCCTACCGCCCGCACCGGCTCGCGGTGGAGCTGGGGCGGGCGTTCAAGACACTCGCGTTCGGCGAGGCTGCCTACGCGGCGATCCTCGTCGCCGAGGAGGTCCTCGACGTCATGCAGCGCGACTGGATGCGGGACGAGCGGGTCGTGCCCTTCGTCCGCACCATCAACAACATCCATGTCGTCGAGGAGTCCCGGCACATGAAGTTCGCCCGCGCGGAGACCCGCAGGCACCTCAGCGGTGCGGGCCCGGTGCGGCGGCGGATCAACGCGCTGATCATCGCGATCGCGTCGTACGTGATCGTCACCAGCATGGTGAACAAGGGCGTCTACGCCAACGCCGGGCTCGACGGGAAGCGTGCCGTCGAGGAGGCGAAGGCCAACGAGCACCACAAGTCGATGATGCGGTCCAGCTGCTCGGGCCTCATGGAGTTCCTCGCCTCGGCCCGTCTCCTCACCAAGCCCGCCCTGGCGTTCTACAAGCGTGCCCATCTGATCTGAGCGGACGACATGACCTACGCCATCACCCAGACGTGCTGCGGCGACGCCACCTGTGTCTCGGTGTGCCCCGTCAACTGCATCCACCCGACGCCGGA
Source organism: Streptomyces silvae (assembly GCF_016745505.1). Classification (GTDB taxonomy): domain Bacteria; phylum Actinomycetota; class Actinomycetes; order Streptomycetales; family Streptomycetaceae; genus Streptomyces; species Streptomyces silvae. The sequence continues at coordinate 32,314 of NZ_JAERUC010000068.1, forward strand.
CGAACCGGACTTCGGCCGGACGGAGATGCTGTACATCGACCCGAAGTCCTGCATCGACTGCGGTGCCTGCGCCGACGCCTGCCCGGTGGACGCGGTCTTCCCGGTGGACAGCCTCTCCCCCGCGCAGCAGGAGTACGGCCCGCTCAACGCGGCGTACTTCGCGGACCGTGAGCCCGCACCGGACCCGGAGGGGCCGAACTTCCACGTGTGGGGGGAGCCGTCCTTCAAACGCAGTCTGCCGTCGGACTTCGCACCGCTGCGCGTCGCGGTGGTGGGCACGGGACCTGCGGGGATGTACGCCGCCGAGGACCTGCTGCTGCACACGAACGCGGAGGTGACGCTGATCGACCGGCTGCCCGTCGCGGGCGGGCTCATCCGCTACGGCGTGGCGCCCGACCACCTCTCCACGAAGAAGGCCGGCGACACCTTCGCCAGGTTCCACACGCATCCCAGGGTGCGCATGCATCTCGGCCTGGAGGTGGGGCGGGACGTCACCGCGGAGGAACTCGCCGCGCACCACGACGCGGTGATCTACGCCGTCGGCGCGCCGGCGGGCCGTCCGCTGGGGATCCCCGGCGAGGACCTGCCCGGCAGCATCTGCGCGACGACGTTCGTCTCCTGGTACAACGCCCATCCCGAGGTCGCCCCGGACGCCGTGGACGTGTCCGGGGAGCGGGTCGTCGTGGTCGGCACCGGGAACGTGGCCCTGGACACCGCGCGGATCCTGGTCTCGCACCCCGACGCGCTGGTGGCCGGGGACATCGCGGGCCACGCCCTGGAGGCCCTGCGGGCCGGCTCGGTGCGCGAGGTGGTGGTGCTGGGGCGGCGGGGGCCCGAGGACGCGGCGTACACCAGGTCCGAGCTGCTCGCGCTGAAGCACCTCCCGGGGGTGGAGCTGGTCGTCGACGACCACGATCCGAGGATCGCCGCGGCGATCGACGGCGCGGAGCCGGACGGCCGGGCCGCGCTGCTGGCGGATGTCGCCCGGGAGGAGGTGGACTGGTCGCGTCCTCCCCCGGCGGGGCGCCGCATCGTGTTCCGCTTCCACTCCGCGCCGGTGGAGGCCCTCGGTGAGGGCGGGGTCCGCGCCGTCCGGGTCACCGGCGGTGGCGAGGACGGCGGGGAGATCCCGGCCGGACTGCTGCTGCGGGCCGTCGGACAGCGTGGACTGCCGGTCACCGGGCTGCCGTTCGACGAGGCGACCGGCACCGTCCCGCACGAGGGCGGCCGGGTGGCGGGCCGGCCGGGAACGTATGTCGTGGGATGGATCAAGCGCGGCCCCTCCGGCGGCATCGGGGCCAACCGGACGTGCGCCGCCGAGACCGTGGGCACGCTGCTCGGCGATGCCGTCGACGGCACCCTGCCCGCTCCGGAGCAGGGGGAGAAGGCGTTCCGGCGTCTCGTACGGCGCCGTAACCGCCGGATCGTGGACGCACGCGGGCTGGCGGAGATCGAGCGTGCCGAGCTGGCCCTGGGGCGCCGCGACGGACGCCCCCGGGTCAAGCTGGCGACGCTTCCCGAGCTGGTGGCGGCGGCGCGTGGCGGCCGTCGGCGGATTCCCGGCTGAGGACCGCTCCCCCGGCCCGCCGGCGTTACCTGGCGGGCCGGGGAGCGGCGCTACTTCCGGAACTCGCCCTAGAGGGGCGCGCCGACCCCGCCGACCGCGCCGTGGGGCCGGCCGGGGGCGTCCTTCGGTTCGCGCTCCACGACCGAGTCGAGGATCTCGCCGACCCTGACCGCGGTGTTCGACAGCAGGGACGAGGTGATGCCGTGGGTGTGCTCCGTCCCGCCCTGCAGATAGATCCCGCAGCTCAGTCCGGGACCGGTCGCGATCCGGTAGTCACGCTCGACGCGGACGCGCCCCCGGTCGTCGAGGAGGCAGTGCTCCGCGACGTCGCCGAGGAGGCCGAGGGCGTCGGCGGGCAGATAGCCGGTGGCGTAGACGACCACATCGGCGTCGAGGGTCGTCCGGTCGCCGGTGACCAGCGACTCGACGGTGGTGCGGACCGTGTCCGGCGTCTCGACGGTGTCGACGACCCGGGAGACGTTGAGGAAGCGCAGCCGCTCGGTGCCGAGGACCTTCTCCTGGTAGGCCGTGCGGTAGAGGTCGTCGATGAGGTCGATGTCGACCACGGCGTAGTTGGTGTTGCCGTGGTAGTCCATCAGCCTGCGCTTGGTCTCGTCCGGGGCCGTGAAGTACTCGTCGACCGCGTCCGGGTCGAAGATCCGGGGCGAAACCGCTGTCGTCGGCCGGGCTGTAGCCGTAGCGGGAGAAGACCGCGCAGACCTCGGCCTTCGGGAAGCGGCGGTGCAGGTACGCCACGTTCTCCGCCGCGCTCTGACCGGCCCCGACCACCACGAAGCGGGACGGCGGCTCGGCCGTGTCCAGGCCGTCCACCCGGGCCAGCAGGTCCGAGGTGTGCCAGACGCGGTCCGTGCGCTTGACGCCGTCGGGCATCTGCGGCCGCAGGCCCGTGCCGATCACGAGGTTGCGCGCCCGGTGGACCACGGTCTCCGACCCCGAACGGGAGGTCACGTCCACGTACTCCACGACACCGTCGCGCTCGACGGGCCGTACGTCGATGACCTCGTGCCCGTACGACACCATGTCGTCCACCTGCGCGGCGGCCCACTCGAAGTAGGCGTGGAACTCGACCCGCAGGGGGAAGAGGCTCTTGCCGTTCACGAAGTCGACCAGGCGCCCCTGGCTCTGCAGGTAACAGAGGAAGCTGAATTCACTCGACGGGTTCCGCAGCGTCACCAGGTCCTTGAGGAAGGACACCTGCATCGTGGCGTCGTCGATCAGCATCCCCCGGTGCCAGCCGAACCGCGGCTGGCTCTCGAAGAAGTGAGCGGTGACGGCCTCCTGCCTGCCGACGCGCGAGTTGCGCTCCGTGAGCGCGATGGCCATGGCCACATTGGACGGTCCGAAGCCGATGCCTATGAGGTCGTGGACCGGTGGTGCGTCGTCGGGTGAAGCCTGTGACATGTCACTCCCATCGTGCGGGTGCAGCCGCTTGGCGGACGCGGGGAAAGCGGGACAGAGCACACCGGCCGAGCGGCAGCCGGGGCGGAACTTAGGTAAAGCTAACCTCATCTTCGCGCGCTGTCGACAGGGCGAATCGAGCGAGGGTGTGGGTGAGCCGCCGTCAAGTGACCTTGCAGCGAGACCCATTATGCACTTAGGTTAGGCTTGCTTTACTAAGCAATCTTCCCTTTGCCGTTCCGAGGAGGAACCTGTGCGCGTCGTCATGTTCGGCTATCAGACGTGGGGGCACCGCACCCTGCAAGCCCTCCTGGACTCCGAGCACGACG
>NZ_JAERUC010000069.1 GCF_016745505.1 Streptomyces silvae
GGACCATGGGGTCCTGAGCCGCCCGCATCAGTGCTGGTAGGAGTGGTCTACCAGCGATACCACCGGCCACGCTTGCCGCCGGAACTCGACCGGGCGAAGAACCCGACGAGCCAGACGATCAGCACGATCACGGCGATCCACCAGAGTGCCTTGAGTGCGAAACCGGCACCGAAAAGGATCAGGGCGAGCAGAAGAACGAGAAGCAGGGGAACCATTGTTATCAACCTCCGAAACAGCTGGTGCCCTGAACCATTTCCTCTACACATCTGATCGGAAACTTAATTTCCGTGCCTGGTGAGGGCCTACGCGCGGGCGGTCACGATGCCCGTGACGAAGAGGTCGACGCCGGTCAGGAACTGCTCGCGGTCGTCGTGCTCGGGCAGTTGTGCCGCCACCCGGTGCACGAAGGGGAACCGCGCGGGGTCGAGCCGCGCCCACTCCTCGGCGACCGAACCGAGGACGGCCGCACGATCCGTGCCCTCGGCGTAGAGGCGGCCGTTCGCGGCGTTCTGCCCGGCGGCGCCGAGCACATGGCCCACGAGTGCGGACGTGGAGTCGAACAGCACGCGTTCGGGAACGCCGAGCGCCTCCAGCTGGCTGCCGAACCCCTCGAAGAGCTGGGGCAGCGCCACCAGCCAGGGCCTGCGGGAGAGCTGGACGCCTGCCCACGGGTGCATGTCGATCGCGTCGAACACGCCCAGGGCCATGGCCCTGATCGCGTCCCTCGGCTCCGCGTCCCCGGCCACGTCCGTCACCACGCGGGAGATGACGTCGTCGGTGGCCGCCGCGAGCAGCTCGTCCTTGTTGGCGACGTGCCAGTAGATCGCCCCGCTCCCGGTGGCCAGGCGCGCCGCCAGGCCTCGGAAGGTCAGCGCCTTCTCCCCGCCCGCGTCGAGCATCTCGATCGCGGCTTCGACGATGCGCTCCTTGGAGAGCGCGTCGGTACGCCGGGGGGACTGCTGCGGTCTGGTCGCCATGGGGACAGTTTGACACGACTGGAACGCTGTTCCAATCTAGAGGCATGGAACAACGTTCCAGAAGCTCCCCGTGCGTCCCGGAAGGAACCCCATGACAACCTCCACGACCCCCGTCACGATCATCGGCGCCGGCCTCGGCGGCCTGACCCTCGCCCGGGTCCTCCACGTCCACGGCATCGCCGCGACCGTCTACGAGTCCGACCCCTCGGCCGCCGCCCGCACCCAGGGCGGCCAGCTCGACATCCACGAGGAGGACGGCCAGCGGGCCCTCGCGGACGCCGGCCTCACCGAGGAGTTCCTCGCGATCATCCACGCCGGCGCCGACGCCGCACGCGTACTCGACCAGGACGGCAAGCTGCTGCTGGACATCCCCGGCGAGGGCTCGATGACCCGCCCCGAGGTCCTGCGCGGCGACCTGCGGCAGATCCTGCTCGACTCCCTGCCCGAGGGGACCGTGCGGTGGGGCCGCAAGGTCTCCGGCGTCCGCCCCCTCGGCGACGGCCGCCACGAGGTGACCTTCACCGACGGCGCCACCGTCACCACCGGCCTCCTGGTCGGCGCCGACGGCGCCTGGTCCAGGGTCCGGCCGCTGCTCTCGGACGCCAAGCCCTCGTACATCGGCACGACCTTCGTGGAGACCTACCTCCACGACGTGGACCGGCGCCACGCCGCCACGGCCGCCGCCGTCGGCGAGGGCGCCATGTACGCGCTCGCTCCCGGCAAGGGCATCGTGGCCCACCGCGAGGCGGGGAACGTCCTGCACACCTACGTCGAGCTGAACCGTTCCGCCGAGTGGATCGCCGACACCGACTTCACCGACCCGGCGGCCGCGGGCGCCCGGATCGCCGCCGAGTTCGAAGGCTGGGCGCCCGAGCTCACCGCCCTCATCACCGACGGCGAGACAGCCCCCGTCGCCCGCATGATCCACACCCTCCCCGACGGGCACCGCTGGGACCGCGTCCCCGGGGTGACGCTCATCGGCGACGCCGCGCACCTCATGCCGCCCTCGGGCGACGGCGCCAACCTCGCCATGTACGACGGCGCCGAGCTCGGCAAGGCCATCGCCGCCCACCCCGGGGACACCGAGGCGGCCCTCGCCGCCTACGAGCAGGCCATGTTCCCGCGCAGTGCCCGCTTCTACGAGGACGCCTCCGAGATCATCGACATCTGCCTCGGCGACAACGCCCCCACCAGCTTCATCGACTTCTTCACCGGCGGACAGCACTGAGCCGCCCGGAAGGACCGGGCGGCTCGGTGGAGGGAGTGGGCCAGGGGCCGGGTGGTCAGACCCCGGCGGGTTCCTTCGCCGGGGAGTCGCCGTCCGAGGTGGTACGGCCACCGGTGGCCGCGACCGGGGAGGCGGCAGGCTCCTGGGAGACGTTGAACTCCGTCAGCAGCGCCTTGCTGAAGCCGAAGAAGTACGTCGCCACGAAGCCCGCGACATAGCCGACGAGCAGCCCGCCCGCGTAGATCGCGATCGTGGAGCCCAGGCCGTGGTTGCCGTCCAGGAGCGGGAACAGGGCCCAGCCGGACGGGCCGATGGCCGTGGAGCCGACCGAGTCGCCGAGCTGGTTGAACAGGCCCACGAAGCCGCCGCCGAACGCGCCGCCCACACAGGCCGTGATGAACGGGCGGCCCAGCGGGAGCGAGACGCCGTAGATCAGGGGCTCGCCGACACCGAGCAGACCGGCCGGCATCGCGGACCTGATGGTCTTGCGGATCGACTCGTTGCGCGGGAGACGGAGGTAGACCGCGGCGGCCGCGCCGACCTGGCCGGCTCCGGCCATCGCGAGGATCGGGAGCAGGACCGTGAAGCCCTGCTGCTCGATCAGCGTCGTGTGGATCGGGATCAGGGCCTGGTGCAGGCCCAGCATCACCAGGGGCAGGAAGAAGCCGCCGAGCAGGAAGCCCGCGCCCGCGCCGCCCGTGGAGAGCAGCCAGTCCGCGAACGTACCGATGGCGGAGGAGACCTCACCGGCCACGTACATCAGGCCGAAGATCGTGACGAGGCCGGAGATCAGGACCGTCAGGGTCGGGGTGACCAGGACGTCCAGGGCCTCCGGCACCCAGCGGCGGCACCACTTCTCGACGTACACCGCGAGGACCGCCGCACCGAGGGCGCCGAGGACGCCGCCCTGGCCCGGGGCGAGGGTCTGGCCGAAGGCGTCGATGTTCGCGACACCCGGGAAGACGATGATCGCCGCCACCGCTCCGCCGAGGATCGGCGTACCGCCGAACTCCTTCGCCGTGTTGTAGCCGACGAAGACCGCGATCAGCGCCATGAAGCCGGAGGCCATCGCCGCCAGGGCCGGGGTGACCGAGGTCAGCCAGCCCAGGTTCACCAGGAGGCCGTTGAGGCCGGCGATGATGCCACAGCCGATCAGGGCGGGGATCAGCGGGACGAAGATGTTCGCGATCTTGCGCAGGAACAGCTTGAACGGGGTGGCGTTCTTCGCCTTCTGCTGCGCCTTGAGGGCCGCACCCTTGTCGGCCAGCTCCTCGGCCGTGTGGACGGGCGCGGGGTCCTCGGACGTCCGGCCCTCCTCGACCAGCTGCTCGAACTCGGGGGTGACCCGGGCGACCGTGCCCGGGCCGAGGACGATCTGGTACGTGTCGTCGTCGACCACGCCCATCACGGCGGGGAGGGCCTTGAGGGCGTCGTCGTCGACGAGGGAACGGTCGTGCAGGCCCAGCCGGAGCCGGGTCATGCAGTGGGCGATCGAGCTGACGTTCGCGGCGCCACCGACAAGCGGCAGGATCGCGGCGGCAGTGGCGCGGTTCTTGTCTTCAGTAGCCATGGTGCGTGGTGCCTTGCTGTGCGGGGAGTGGTGCGTCAGGTGGTGCGGACGGCCGCGAGGGCGGCGCGGAGGTGACCGTCGGAGTCGGCCAGGAGGGTGGCGGCGGTGGGGCCGTCGACCCCGCCGAGGATGGTGAGGATGGCGTTCTTCACCTCGCCGTCGGTGGCGGCGAGCGCGGCCTCGATCTCCTCGTCACCGGCTCCGGTGGCGAGCGAGACGATCCGGCGGGAGCGGGCGCGCAGCTTCTCGTTGGAAGCGCGCACGTCGACCATCAGATTCCCGTACGTCTTGCCGAGCCGGATCATCGTGATCGTCGAGATCATGTTCAGGACGAGCTTCTGGGCCGTGCCCGCCTTGAGGCGGGTGGAGCCGGTGAGCAGCTCGGGGCCGACGACGATCTCCAGGCCGTGCTCGGCGGCGGCGGCGAGCGCCGAGTCCGCGTTGCAGGAGAGGCCCAGGGTGAGCGCGCCCTTGGCACGGGCGTGCTCGACGGCACCGATGGCGTACGGCGTGCGGCCGGAGGCGGAGATCCCGACCACCGTGTCGTCGGCGGTGAGACCCAGGGCGTCGAGGTCGGCGGCGGCCAGCTCCTTGCTGTCCTCGGCGCCCTCGACGGCCTTGACCATGGCGGAGGGGCCGCCCGCGATCAGGCCGATGACCTCGGACGGGTCGGTGTTGAAGGTGGGCGGGCACTCGCTGGCGTCGAGCACACCGAGACGGCCGGCGGTGCCGGCGCCCGCGTAGACCAGCCGGCCGCCGCGCGCCATGCGCTCGGCGGTGGCGTCGATCGCGGTGGCGATCTGCGGGAGCTTCTCGGCCACGGCGGCGGGGACCGTGGCATCCTCGCCGTTCATGATGCGGGCGATCTCCCGCGTCGGCAGCTGGTCGATCTCGGCGAGCTCCGGCCGGAACGCCTCGGTGGTGAGGGTGGCGAGCTGGGCGCGGAGTTCGCCGTAGCCGCCGGGGGCGGCTTCGTCGGCGTTCGCGTCGGTGGTGGAGGTCATGGACAGCGCTCTGCTTTCTCGTGCTCGTACGGTTCGCGGGTGCGGGTGCGGGTGCGGGTGCGGGTGCGGGTGGCCGTGGTCAGCGGCTGCGCGGGGTGTGGCGGTGGGCGAGCGCCTCGTACGAGGCGGACAGGGCGGGGGCGGCCGTCTCGTACGTCCGCTGGGCGACCCCTATGAAGAGGCAGTCGACGACGAGGAGCTGGCTCGTGCGGCTCGACATGGCGGCGGGCCGCAGCTCGCTCTCCCGGGCCGTGGACGTGGTCAGCACATGATCGGCGTACTGCGAGACCGGGCCGTCCGGGCGGCCGGTGATCGCGACCGTCGTCGCGCCCCGGTCGAAGGCGACGCGCAGCGGCTCTATGACGTCGCCCGTGGAGCCGGAGTGGGTGATCGCGATGGCCACGTCGCCGGAGCGGAGCTGCACCGCGTTGGTCACGGCGAGGTGCGGGTCCATGTGGGCGTGGGCTATCAGGCCGATGCGGAGGAGCTTCTGCGCCAGGTCCTGGCCGACGAGGGAGGACGCGCCGACGCCGTAGATGTCGATGCGGCGGGCGGTGGCGGCGGCGGCCACGGCGGCGCCGAGCTGCACCGTGTCGAGACCGGCGGCGGTGTCGGCGAGGGTCTGCTGCTCGTCGTAGGCCAGCTTCGTGACGACGTCCGCGATGGGGTCGTCGACCGCGATGTCGGCGGTGACGGCGGGCGCCCGGCCGGACTGCTGGTGGGCGGCGAGGCCGGCGAGCGCGAGGCGCAGGTCGCGGTAGCCCGGGTAGCCGAGGAGGCGGGCGGTGCGGACCACGGTCGCCTCGCTCGTGCCCGTGAGCTCGGCGAGACCGGTGACGGTGAGGGCGGCACACCCCGCGGGGTCCCCCGCGACCGCTTCGGCGACCCGCTGCATGGAACGGGTCATGGACGGAGCGAGCGTCCGCACCTTGGCCGCGAGCGCCGCGGGGGCGGGCGGGGAGTCCGCGTTGAAACTTTCCTTCACGTCATGGGTCACATTTGAAAGATATTTTCACCGACGAATCCCGTCAACCCCCCTTTGGTCCCTACCTCTGAAGGATCAAGGCCGGGCCGGTGGACGGCCGGGGGACAATGGGGCCATGGAGTTGAACAACCTGGAACAGGAGCTGCACACCGCGCGTGCGCTGGTGATGGCCGACCTCGTCGCGGGCGACGTGGCCGAGGCCGGCATCGTCTCGATGGTCGAGGACGCGGTGGCCCACCGGCGGTGGTGGGTCGAGCAGTGGCCCGAGGGCGTGTCCTTCGTCACGGGGCTCGTGGCGCAGGACGTCCAGGACGCTCTTCTCGAAGAGTACGGGCGCTGGCCGCTGTGCCCGGTGTGCACGGAGGAAGGGCCGCACGCGCTGGACGTCGAGCCGGAGCTCGGACCCGACCCGCACTGGGTCTGCACCAAGGCCACGGTGTCCGTCGCCCGGGTCGGGTCGCTCGCCGAGGTGTTCGGCCGGTGACCGTCTACATCGACCCGCCGACCTGGCCGGGGCACGGCCGCATGTGGTCGCACCTGGTCAGCGATGCGTCGTTCGAGGAGCTGCACGCCTTCGCCGCCACGATCGGCTGCCCGCCCCGCGCCTTCGAGCGCGACCACTACGACGTGCCCGAGGCGCGTTACGCCGACGCGGTGCGCGCCGGGGCGCGGGAGGTCGGGTCGAAGGAGATCGTGCGCCGGCTCACGGACGCGGGGCTGCGGCGGCCGAAGGGGCGGCCTGCTCCGGGATGAGGTGGGCCGGAGTGCTCGCGGCGACGCGCCGGGACGGCGTGCCTCCGCCGCCCAGCCGCAGCGACACCGTCACGGCCACCAGGCCGAGCAGCAGCATCCCGGCACCCGCCCAGGCCGTGGCCCGGAAGCCGAAGTCCGCGTCGATGACCGCACCGCCCAGCCAGGGCCCGCTCGTGTTGCCCAGGTTGAACGCGGCCGTGGTCGTCGCCCCCGCCAGCGTCGGGGCCACCCCCGCGACGTTGAACATCCGGGCGTTGAGCGCCGGGGCCGTGTAGAACGCCGACAGGCCCAGCAGGAACGCCAGGACGACGACGGCGACCTGGTTCGACGCGAAGAGGGCCAGGGCCACCAGGAAGACCGTCGAGGCGCTGATGCCGCTCAGCAGCACACCGAAGAGGTGCGCGTCCGCGACCCGGCCGCCGATCGTCGTACCGATGAGCGCGCCGACGCCGAACAGCGCGAGCACCCACGGCACCCAGCCCGAGCTGAGCCCGGCCACGTCCGTCAGCAGCGGCGCGAGATAGCTGAACGCGCAGAACACACCGCCCGCCGCGAGGGCCGTGATCACGATGGACAGCCAGACCTGCCGGTCCCTGTAGATCGCCACTTCCCGCTTGAGCTGCGGCTTCTCGTCCGGCAGCGGGATGCGCGGGATGCGGGTGACGACACCGACCAGGGCCACGGCGGACGCGGCGCCCACCGCCCAGAACGCCGAACGCCAGCCGAAGCTCTCCCCGAGGAAGGCGCCCAGCGGCACCCCCAGCACATTGGCGATCGACAGCCCGCCGATCATCACGGCCATCGCCCTGGCCCGCGCGTTCACCGGAACCATCGCGATGGCGACCGCCGCGCCGACCGCCCAGAAGCCGGCGCACGCCAGCGCGCTCACCACCCGGGACACGAACAGCACGTCGTACGTCGGGGCCAGCGCGCCCGCGACCTGGCCCAGTCCGAAGACCGAGATGAGCGCGATCAGCGTCGTACGCCGTGGCAGCCGCAGTGTGGCGACGGCGAGCAGCGGGGCGCCGACCACCATGCCGATCGCGAAGGCGGATATGAGGAGTCCGGCCTTCGGTATGGAGACGTCCATGTCCTCGGCGATGGGCGGCAGCAGCCCGGACAGCATGAACTCGCTGGTACCGAGGGCGAAGACGGAGAGGCCGAGGATGTACACGGCCATCGGCATGCGGGAGCGGCTGGAAACAGAGTCGGGCATGACAGTGGCCAACAGCGCCGTAGTCCCTGTCATTCCCCTGTCTCAGTGGGTGAGCAGCTCCAGTTCCGTGGTCAGGTTCTGCCGCGCCCTGGGTTCCCATTGCGCAGCCCCGTGCGGGGTGCGGAAGAGCCGGGGCAGCTCCAGCAGCTGCCGCAGGACGGCGGCCCGCCCCTCGCGGAACGCCTCGTCGGGGACGAAGCCGTACTCCTCGCGCACCTGGGCCGCGTACGCCGCGTACTCCTTGGGGGCCGCCGCGAGGATCGCGAGGTCCGCGTCGCACAGCACCTCGCCGTTGGTGTCGCCGTCCGCCGGGTCGTGCGTGACGGTGAGCCGGACCAGCCGGGCGACCTCCGCCGTCGCCGCGTCGGGGACACCGGCCTCGGGCAGGGCGCGTTCGGCGAGGGCGGCGCTGCGCTCCTCGTTCTCGGAGCGGTCGGGGCGGTAGACCGCGTCGTGGAACCAGACGGCGAGGCGCACCAGGTCCGGGTCGGCGGCGTGGCCGGCCAGCGTGTCGACGCGGTCCAGGACCTGCGTGAGGTGGGCGGTGGTGTGGTAGCGCCGCTGGGGTTCGGCCCAGCGTTCCAGGAGGTTGTCCGCGTAGGGCAGCGGGTCGGGGCCCGCCCCGCCGCGCGCGGCGCTCAGGGCCTCGCTCCAGCGGCCACGGAGCGCGGAGGTGTCGTCGGACGGGGCGGGGGCCGTGTCGGGGGCGCTGTCGCTCATAGGCCGAGAGTAGGACGTACGCCCCGCGCGCACGGCGTGCGCCCCGGCCCCGCTCGCGGCGGGGCCGGGACGCGTCGCTCAGTGGCCGGGCGCCGTGTCCAGGGCCAGGGCCGCGTACGTCGCCAGCCAGTGGTCGGAGGAGAAGTCCCCGGAGGACACCGTCGGCAGACCGCGCGCGAGGTGGGCCTCCGCGGAGGCCAGCAGCGCGGTGCGGCCCGGGCCGTCCGGGAGCGCGCCGGCGATCGAGCGCAGGGCGGCGGCCCGGCTCAGGGTGAGGCCGAGCAGATGGCCGATCTGGGGGTCGGCGTGGTCGGAGACCACCGGCGGTTCGAGCAGCGTGGAGTCGGGCGTGGCGGAGACCAGGTCCGGCAGGAAGCCGGCGATCCAGGTACGGAACTCCGCGACCGGCAGCACCCGCCGCATCGCGTCCGCCTCGGCCAGCGCGGGGGAGAGGAAGTCCTGGCCGGAGGGCTCCCAGTGGGCGGGCGCGTCGTGGTCGTCCGTGAACCAGGTCCGCAGCCGGTCCGCCGCCGCGTCCAGGACCGCCGCCGGCAGCCCGGCCGCCGGGCCCGCGTCCAGGATCAGGCCGAGGCCGAACGCGCTGTTGTTGTGGACGCCGTGCCGCACCGGATAGGTCGCCTTGGGCAGCCAGCCGCCGAGCAGGTCGCCGACCGCTGCCACACCGGAGGCCAGCGCGTCGGCCCAGCGGTCGCCGTCGGGCGTGCCGAGGGTCCGGCACTCACCGGCGAGCGCGATCAGCCACGCCCAGCCGTAGGGGCGCTCGAAGTGCGGCCGGCCGCGCAGGTAGGACGCCTCGACGGCGATGTTCTCCGGGGTCAGATGGCTGTCGAGGACCTCGCGGATCCGGGTGGTGAGGGTCGCCGGAAGATCGCCGGTGGTGGAGAAGCGGCGCACGATGCGGACGAGCAGCCAGTGCATGTGCACCGTGGAGTGCCAGTCGTAGCCCCCGTAGAACGCGGGGTGCAGCGTGCGGGGCGCGACCAGCTCCTCGGGTCCGGCGTAGAGGTGGGCGGGCGCGTTGGGGTATTCGCGTACGACGTTGGCGAGGGCCAGCTCCGCGAAGGGGACGGCGTACGCGGCGGGGAGCGCGGGGGACATCGGGGTCACTCCAGGGGGTGGTTCGGGTCGGAAGGCACAGCGCGGCGGGAGGAGTCGGGCGGGTCAGAAGGCGAAGAGGGCCATGATCGCGACGTTGCAGACCAGCAGGGCCGCGGCCGTGGGGAGCTGGGCCTTGATCGGGCCGTACTGGTCCTTGAGTTCGAGGAGCGCCGCGGGGACCAGGTTGAAGTTGGCGGCCATCGGCGTGACGAGCGTGCCGCAGAAGCCGCAGAGCATGCCGATCGCGAGGACGGCGGGCGCGTTGCCGTTCATCTGCTCGATGAGGACGGGCCAGCCGATCGCGGCGGTCATCACGGGGAACGCGGCGAAGGCGTTGCCCATGACGATGGTGAACAGCGCCATGCCGCAGCAGTAGACGGCCACGGCCACGAGCCGCTGGCCGTCCGGGAGCACGGCCTCGGTGATCCTGCCGACCTGCTCGCCGACACCGGCGGTCTGGAAGATCGAGCCGAGCACGGAGAGGAGCTGGGGCAGGAGCAGCGCCCAGCCCATCGATTCGAGCATGTTGCGGCCGGAGTGCAGCGGCACGGAGAGCTTCCGCTCGCGCAGGAGCAGCATGCCCACGACCAGGGCGGCGATCGCACCGACGCCCAGGCCGAGAATGGTCTCGGACCCCGGCTCCAGGACCGGTTCGCCACCGATCTTCCAGCTCTTCACGAGCGTCGCGCAGATCATCGCGACCACGGGGATGGTGAGCGCCGGGAGGAACAGCTTGTTGCCGAAGCGGGCGGCCGAGGCGACGCGCTTCTCACGGGGCGGGGTGTGCGGGGCGCCCTTGCCGGTGAGGCCGAAGCCGCCCAGGACGATGAGGACCAGGACGACGACGCCCAGGGGTTCGGCGGGCAGGGACTTGTCGACGACCCCGGTGGAGTAGAAGAACGCGGCGCCCAGCAGACCCCAGAAGCCGGCGGAGCCGAAGCGCTTGGGGTTGGTGCGGTCCACGGCCATCTGCGCGGCCATGACGAGGAACACCGCGCCGACCAGCCAGAAGAAGTACTCGGACTTGATCACTTGGCGTCCTCCGTCCGGAGCCCGGCGTGTGCCGTCAGGTCGTTCTCGGCTGCGGCGACGGCGAGTTCGCGCTCCAGCTGCCGGTCCAGGTTGAGGAGGCGGGCCCCGTGGATCAGGAAGGCGCAGATCGCGGAGGGGATCGCCCACATCGCCAGGTGCAGGGGTTCGAGGTGCTGGTCGTACGTGGAGTTCACGAAGCCGGTGATCAGCAGGATCGACCCGATGGCGAGGAAGCAGTCCTCACCGAAGAACACACCGATGGTGTCGGCACCGGACGCGTGCGAGCGGACCTTCTCGCGCAGCTTCTGCGGTAGGGGACCGCCCGCCTTGGTCTCGGCGGCGGCCTCGGCCATCGGGGCGATCAGCGGCCGCACGCTCTGCGCGGGGCCGCCGATGCTGGTGAGGCCGACGGCGGCGGTGAGCTGCCGGATCAGCAGGTAGAGCGTCAGGAAACGGCCGGTGGTCAGCTTGCCCAGCCTGCCGATGAGCGTACGGGCCTGCTCCTGGAGCCCGTAGCGCTCCAGGAGCCCGATGACGGGCAGCGTGATGACGAAGACCGTCACGGAACGCGCGGAGGCGAAGCTCTCCCCGAAGGAGGCCAGCACCTCCTGCGGGGACATCTTGCCGAGCAGCCCCGTGACGATGCCTGCGACACCCACGACGAGGAGGGGATTGCGGCGGGTGGCGAATCCGAGGATCACCACGAGCACGCCGAGGAGAACGATCACGCGTCGGCCTTCTTCCGCGCAGGACGTGGCGGTGCACGGTCCTGACCAGACGGGGTTGGTACGCGAGACCTTAGGGTCTTGTTCAACAATCCCACAAGAGTGTGAGCTACATGGATCGGAATCGGCAGTTCCGAAGAGTGGGGTGAGGGATTGCTTGTCCGGATGTGCCTGCATTCGGGGCGGAATGCGGGCCTGCGGGCGACGGGGAGATCAGGGAACGATCGGGGTCAGCGCTCGGTGAGCCGCTGTGCGTACGCCTCCGCCAGCTGGCGCCTGGAGTCCTCCAGGTAGAAGGCGAGCATCCGCTCCGCGCCGGCCGCGTCCCCCTTGGTCAGTCTGTCCGTGATCTCCCGGTTCCGGGTGAGATAGGGCTCGTGGAAGCGGCGGGGGTCGGCCATCACATGGAAGGCGAGCCGCAGTTCGGCGAGGACGTTGCGCATCAGCTCGTCGGTGCGGGGGCTGTCCGCCAGGCCGGCCAGCGCCTGGTGGAAGCGGATGTTGGCGGTGGAGCAGGCGGCCCAGTCGTCCCGCAGCGCGGCCTGTTCGCCCGTCGAGACCGCCGCCTCGACCGCCGTCAGGTCGAACGGCGGCTCACCCAGGGCGCGCAGGGCCGCGCACTCGACGAGGAGCCGCACCCGGTAGATGTCGATCAGGTCGTCCACGGCCAGGATGCGGACGAAGACGCCCCGGTTGAGCCGGTGCTCCAGCAGGCGCTCGTGCGACAGCAGGCGGAACGCCTCGCGCAGGGTGTTGCGGGACACGGCCAGTGCGCCGCTGATGCTCTCCTCGGACAGCCGGCTGCCCGGCGGGAAGTACCCCTCGGTGATCCGGTCCCGCAGGACGACGGCGACCCGCTCGGCCGTGCCGGAGCGCTTCAGGGAGGCGCTGTGCGTCGCCAGTTCCGAGAGATCCGGTGCGCCGCCGCCGTTCGTCCCGCCGGCCGTCGTCCCCGCCATGCCCCGCCCCTTGCCTGGTGTTCCGTCAGCTGTGTTCAGTTGTGTCCAGTGTTTCAGTGAACCGTACGGGGTCTCAGGCGGCGGGCGGGCTCTTGTCAGATTGTTGAACAATCGCTAGCGTGCGCCCGTGACGGATCTGATGAGTGTGACGCGCCCGGTACGGACGATGGACCTCAACGCGGACCTGGGCGAAGGGTTCGGGCGCTGGACCCTCACCGAGGACGAGGCGCTGCTGACCTGTGTCACCAGCGCCAACGTGGCCTGCGGCTTCCATGCGGGCGACGCCTCCGTGATGCGGCGGGTCTGCGACGCGGCGGCGGAGCGCGGCGTACGCATCGGGGCCCAGGTCTCCTACCGCGACCTGGCCGGGTTCGGGCGGCGCGCCATGGACGTACCGGCGGCCGAGCTCACCGCCGAGATCGCCTACCAGATCGGCGCCCTGCGGGTCTTCGCGGAGGCGGCGGGGTCCACCGTCTCGTACGTGAAACCGCACGGCGCGCTCTACAACCGGGTCGTCCGGGACGAGGAGCAGGCCGCCGCCGTCGTCGCGGGCGTGCTGCTCGCGGGCGGCCGGCCCGCGGTGCTCGGGCTGCCCGGGTCGCGGCTGCTCGCCCACGCGGAGGCCGCCGGCCTGACCGCCGTCGAGGAGGCCTTCGCCGATCGCGCGTACACCCCGCACGGCACGCTCGTGCCACGGGGCGAGACCGGCGCCGTGGTGCACGACGCGGACGAGGTCGTACGCCGCAGTGTCGGCATGGCCGTCGACGGCGCCGTGACCGGGGTGGACGGCAGCCGGATAGCGGTCGCCGCCCGGTCGCTGTGCGTCCACGGGGACACCCCCGGTGCCGCCGCGCTCGCCCTGCGGGTGCGGACGGCGCTGGAAGAGGCGGGCGTCAGCGTGCGGGCGTTCGCGTGAGCGCCGGCCGGGCGGACGCCGACAGCGCCGCGCGAGCGGTCACCGACCGGGTGCGCGGCATCCGGGTCCTGGAGGCGGGCCCCCGCGCCCTGCTCGTGGAACTGGACTCCGGCGAGGACGCGGAGGCCTTCCACGCGGAGCTGCTCCGCCGCCGGGCCGCCGGTGAACTCCCCGCCGTACGCGAGATCGTCCCCGGCGCCCGCACGGTGCTGCTCGACGGGGTGGAGGACCGGACGCTCGCCGGGCGGATGCCGTCGTGGACCGTGCCGCCGCTGAGCCGGGGCGCGGGGGAGGCCGTCGAGATACCCGTCGTCTACGACGGCCCGGACCTCGCCGATGTGGCCGAGGCGTGGGGCGTCGCCGTCGACGAGGTGCCGCGCATCCACGCCCGTGCGGAATTCCGGGTGGCCTTCTGCGGGTTCGCGCCCGGCTTCGCCTATCTCACCGGTCTGCCCGCGCACCTGAGCGTGGAGCGCCGGGCCACGCCCCGGACCCGGGTGCCGGCCGGGGCGCTGGCCCTCGCCGGGCCGTACACCGGGGTCTATCCGCGTACCTCGCCCGGCGGCTGGCAGATCATCGGCCGGATGCCCGGACCGGACGCGCTCTGGGACCCGGGACGCGAACCCGCCGCGCTGCTCGGCCCCGGGGCGCGCGTGCGCTTCGTACCGACGGGGGTGACCGGATGAGCCCGGCGATCGAAGTGGTCCGGGCCGGCGCCCTGACCACCGTGCAGGACGCGGGCCGTACCGGCTGGGCGCACCTCGGCGTACCCCGCGCCGGGGCGCTGGACGAACCGGCCCGGCGGCTGGCCAACCGGCTCGTCGGCAACGCCCCCGAAGCGGCCGTGCTGGAGACCACGCTCACCGGGTGCGCGGTCCGCGTGACCGGCACCCGGCCGGTGTACGCCGTCGTCGGCGGGGCGGGCTGCCGGGTCACCGTGGACGGCCGCCCGGCCGCCTGGGGCGCGCCCGTGCGGGTGCCCCCGGGCGCGGTGCTGGAGGCCGGGCCCGCGGTGCACGGGCTGCGCGGCTATCTGGCGTTCGCGGGCGGCCTGGAGCCCGAGCCGGTGCTCGGCAGCCGGTCCGCCGACCTGCTCTCGGGGCTCGGCCCGCCCGTCCTGCGCGACGGGGACCGCCTGCCGCTGGGCCGGCCGGGCGGGGCACCCCGCGCCGACACCGTGCCCTGGCCGGGTGCGCCCGCCGAGCTGGTGCTGCCGCTCCACCGGGGCCCGCGCGACGGCTGGTTCACCGAGGAGGCGCTGCGCACGCTCACCACCGCCGGGTACCGGGTCTCGGAGCGCAGCAACCGCATCGGGCTGCGTACGGAGGGGCCCGCCCTGCGGCGCGTCCGGGACGGTGAACTGCCCAGCGAGGGCATGGTGCTGGGCGCGGTCCAGGTGCCGCCGGACGGGCTTCCGGTGGTGTTCCTCAACGACCATCCGACGACCGGGGGTTACCCCGTCGTGGGTGTGGTCGCGGAAGCCGCGCTGGCGGGCGCGGCGCAGGCGGCCCCGGGGACACCGGTGCGCTTCGTGGAGGCGTGACGCGCCGTACGGGGGATGACGCCCCGTACGGACAATGGGAGGAACGGGAACCCGGATGCGGGCATCGGCCAACAGGAGGTGACCGAGCCCGCCTCAGCAAGGGATGCCCATGAGCCCAGGAGCCGACCGGTGAGCGCCCCGCCGGGGTTCGAAGCACGGGAGGTCCCCGTCGCCGCCGACGAGCACACCGAGTCCGACGCCTCGGTCGTGCGGCGTTCCCTGGAGGATCCGGACGCCTTCTCCGTGCTGTTCGACCGGTACGCCGACGACATCCACCGGTACGCGGCCAGGCGGCTCGGCACCGAGGCGGCCGACGACCTGATGGCCGAGACCTTCGTGATCGCCTTCCAGCAGCGTCGTAGGTACGACCTGTCGAGGCCGCAGGCGCGGCCCTGGCTCTACGGCATCGTCACCAACCTCGTGGGAGGGCACCGCCGCGCCGAGGCCCGGCGGCTGCGGGCGCTGTCACGCGCCGCGTCCACCGCCCCGGGCGGGGACGCCGAGCCGCTGGCGGACCGGGTGGCCGCCCGGGTCAGCGCCGAGGGTGTCCGGGCCGAACTCGCGGGCGCACTGGCCGCGTTGCCCGCCCGCTACCGGGACGTGCTGCTGGTGGTCGCCTGGGGCGACCTGGACTACGCGGAGGCGGCCGAGGCGCTGGGCGTCCCCGTGGGCACCGTACGGTCGCGGCTGCACCGGGCCCGGAAGAAGCTGCGCGAGGCGCTGGGCGGTTCCGACCCCACCCGCCCGCACGACGACCACGAGGAGCCCGGCCATGGATGACCTCAGCGCGCTGCGGGAGCTGGAGGCCGAGGTGCCCGCGCTCACCGGGGAGGCCCGCGCCGCGGGCCGCGCCCGGCTGGCCCGCGCCATGGCCGAGGAGACCCGCCGGACGCCCTCCCGTGCCGTGCCCCGGCGGCTGGTCCTGCGGGCGGGCTTCGCCGCGACGGCGGCCGCCGCGGTGGCCGCCGTCGTCGTCGCCTCGGACGACCGGCCCGCACCGCGGATGACCACGCTCTCCGCGGCCCAGGTGCTGCGCCGGGCGGCCGACCGGACCCGCGCCGAGGGCGGCGGAGTGCCGGTGCCGCGCGGCGACCAGTACCTCTACGCCAAGGAGGTCTCCACGCGGATCCCGCTCAAGGGCGGGAAGCGGACGACGCACACCGACGAGTACTGGATCTCCGTGGACGGCTCCCGGCTCTCCCGGTACGTCTACGACGGGCGGACCAAGGACGAGCCGCCGTCGGCGCACAGCGTCCGGTGGCCGCCCACCGAGTACGCCAAGCTGGCCGAGCTGCCGACCGACCCGGAGAAGCTGCTCGCCCTGTTCGACGCGAGCGGCTCCCGGGGGGACGCGGCCTACATGGACCTCTGCCTGCTGATGCGCGGTCCGCGCGTCATGCCGCCGGGGCTGCAGGCCGCCGCGTTCGAGGCCCTCGCGCTGCTGCCCGGCATCGTGCTGGACGCCGACGAGGTGGACGCCCTCGGCCGGCACGGCATCGGTGTCTCGTATCCAGGGATGTCGTTCGGCCCCGTCTTCGAACGGAGTACGTACGCCTACCTCGGCATGCGCATGGAGGGCGTCAGGGGGGCGAAGCCGGTGGGCGGGGAGCTCAAGGGCGGCGCGAAGTACACCGAGGTCAAGGGCCTCGTGAAGTCCGGCGTCGTGGACGAGATCGGGCAACGGCCCCACTAGGACCGGGGGCAGGCCCGGTCGGGGGGCCGGGCCTGCTTCCCCCGCACGCCCCCGCATGCCCTTTCCGTACGCGCTTCCGGCACGTTACCGAAGCGTAACTTACCGACGAGTTACCTGAGGTAACCCCGCGGTGCTAGCTTGCGCTGACCTTCATCGGAGCAGAGCGAGGAGTGAGCCGTGAGTCCGCGCAAGATCACCCGTTCGAGCTCGACCGTGAACACCCCCCACCTTCCGGAACCCCGTCGGCCGGGACGCCGCACGGGGCGCCTGCTGACCGCTGTCACCGGTCTGGGTGCCGCCGTCGCCTGCCTGGGCGCCGCCGTCGTACCGGCGTCGGCCGCCGACAGTGCCTCCGCCGGACCGGAGCCGGTGGTCTCCCGAGGGGTGACCATCCCCGCCTTCTACAACCCGCCGGCGCAGCTGCCCTCCGCCGACGGATCCCTCGTCCGTACGGAGCCGCTGCCCCTCGGGCTGAGCCTCCCCGGCCTGGACGGCCGCCGGCTGCCCGGCACCGCGACACGGCTGATGTACAAGTCCACCGACGCGGGCGGCGGCCCCGTCGCCGTCACCGGCGCGTACATCGAACCGGCCGCCGCGTGGAAGGGCGGCGGGCCCCGCCCCCTGGTGGCGCTGGCCTCGGGGACCATGGGCCAGGGCGACCAGTGCGCCCCCTCGCTCTCGCTCCAGAACCCGCTGACCATTGGCGAGGGCACGGTCTCCATCGGGTACGACAACCTCGCGGTCTACCGCTTCCTCGCCGCCGGTGCCGCCGTCGTCGTCACCGACTACGCCGGCCTCGGCACGACCGACCGGCTCCACACCTACGTCAACCGCGTCGACGAGGGCCACGCGCTCCTGGACGCGGCCCGCGCCGCCCGCTCCGTCACGGGCGCCTCGGTCACCTCCGCCTCGCGGGTCGGCCTCTACGGCTACAGCCAGGGCGGCGGCGCCAGCGCCTCGGCCGCCGAGCTTCAGTCCTCGTACGCACCCGACGTCAATCTGGCTGGCACCTACGCGGGGGCCCCGCCCGCCGACCTCACCGAGGTCATGAAGGGCATCGACGGCAGCGCCCTGGCCGGCGCGCTGGGCTGGTCGATCAACGGCTTCGCCCAGTCCGACCCGTCCCTGGAGGCGGTCGTCGAGGCGAACACGAACGACGTGGGCAAGGCCGCGCTGAAGGACACCTCGACCATGTGCGTGGGCGACGCGATCCTCGGCTACGGCTTCACCAACAGCAAGAAGTGGACCGCGAGCGGCAAGCCGATCGCCGACATCATCGCGGCCGAACCAAAGCTCCAGGCGATCCTCGCCCAGCAGCGCATAGGCAACCTGAAGCCGACCGCCCCGGTGCGGCTGGCGACCGGGGTGCAGGACGACATCGTCGGTCACAAGCAGGCCAGGCAGCTCGCGGTGGACTGGTGCCGCAAGGGCGGCGACATCACGTACGAGGCCGTCCTGCTGCCCAACCTCGGCGACAAGCTCCTCACCAACCACCTCGCCCCGCTCCTCACCGACCAGGGCAGCGCCATCTCCTGGCTGACCGACCGGCTCGCCGGCAAGAAGACCACCTCCAACTGCTGGTCGATGCCGGTCCAGCCCTGACCCTCCCGTCCCGTGACCCCTGAGGCCGCGGCGCGTCCGTTCCCCGGATGCCGCCGCGGCCTCGCGTATCTTCACGCATGCGTTGCGAGGGGGAG
Source organism: Streptomyces silvae (assembly GCF_016745505.1). GTDB lineage: Bacteria > Actinomycetota > Actinomycetes > Streptomycetales > Streptomycetaceae > Streptomyces > Streptomyces silvae. Next base: position 18,138 of record NZ_JAERUC010000069.1, read on the forward strand.
CTGCGCCCCGGGTGACCGACCCGTAGTCTGGTTATTGGACTAGACCTGTAGTCCGCAGCCGCTCCGAAGGATGGGAACACCATGAGCAACCGTGCACTCCTGGAGGTGATCGCTCTCGACGCGGAGGACGCGGTCGCGGCGCAGGCGGGCGGTGCGGACCGCCTCGAACTGGTCACCGACATGGCGGCCGACGGACTGACGCCCCCGCTCGCCACCTTCGAGGAGATCCGGGACGCCGTACGGATCCCGCTGCGGGTCATGCTCAGGATCGCGGACGGATTCGCCGCCGGTGACATCGACGTCCTCGTCGAGAAGGCCCGCGCGCTACGCGCCGCCGGGGCCGAGGAGTTCGTCCTGGGCTTCCTCGACCAGGACGGCCACGCCGACCTGGTGGCCGTCGAGCGGATCGTCGCCGAGCTGAACGGCTGCCCGTGGACCTTCCACCGCGCCATCGACCGCGCGACCGACCGTGACGTCCTGCGCAAGCACCTCGCCGACCTGCCCGGCCTCGACACCTTCCTCACGGCCGGCTCGCCGGACGGCGTCGACGCGGGCATGGACACGCTGCTCGACGAAGCGGCGCGCGCGGAACTGCCCGGCTACGAACCGCGGATCATGGTGGGCGGCGGCCTGCGCCTGGACCACCTGCCACGGCTGCGCGCCGCGGGCATCGGGGCCTTCCACATCGGAGGGGCGGCCCGGCCGAACGGCTGGAGCGGCCCGGTGGACGCCGCAGCCGTACGGGAATGGCGCACGGTGCTCGACAGCTGACGGCCCCGAACCGGCCGACGTCGAGGAGCAGCAGGTGGTGACCCCGCTCCGGCGGGGGTCACCCGTTCCCCCACTCCGGGGTGCCGTGGCGGTGGGACCGGCTTTGAATGCTGAGTGTCCCAGGTGCCCGGCCACGACCCGGAGTCCCCATGCCACTGCACCAGTCCACCCATGGCTCCGGCGCGGGGCCGGCCCGGGGCGGTGCCCTGCGTGCGACCGGGGAGTGGTGCGCCCGGCACTTCGTGATCGTCCTCGTCCTGTGGCTGGCCGCGCTCGTCGCCCTCCAGGTCGCCCAGCACGCGTTCGGCGGTGACTACTCGGACGACTTCTCCGTCCCGGGAACCCAGTCGCAGAAGGGCCTCGACGTCCTGGAGGCACACGCACCCTCGGCGGGCGGCTACAGCAGCCAGGTGGTGGTGCACGACGCGGACGCGTCCCTCAGCGGTCTGAGCAGCCAGATGTCGACGGCCGTCGGCAGCCTCCAGAAACTCCCCGACGTGCTCTCCGTCCAGAACCCGCTGACGGCGCAGAGCAGCAGCGGCGGCCCGGACGTGGGGCCGCTCTCCAGCGACGGGAGGACGGCGTACATCACCGTCCGCTTCGGCGTGCAGCCCTCCACCCTGGGGTCCGGCTACCTCCACGGGGTGGACTCCGCCGTCCAGCCGCTGCGGGCGGCCGGCGCGGACGTCGAGTACGGCGGCCCGCTCGGCGAGCTCGCCCGGCCCGAGGCGAACGACCGCACCAGTGAGGCCATCGGTTTCGGGGTGGCCGTCCTCGTGCTGCTGATCGGCTTCGGCAGCCTGGTGGCCGCCCTGCTGCCGCTGGTCACGGCCCTGATCTGCGTCGTCTGCGGACTGGCCCTGCTGGGGCTGCTGGCCGCCGCGACGACCTTCGCCACCGTGTCACCGACCCTGGCCACGATGATCGGGCTCGGCGTCGGCATCGACTACGCCCTGTTCCTGGTCACCCGGCACCGCCAGAACCTCATGGACGGCAGGGACCCGGTGTCCGCCGCCGGCTCCGCCACGGCCACCAGCGGACGGGCCGTGCTGCTCTCCGGCTGCACCGTGATCATCGCCCTCTGCGGGCTGTGGGTCTCCGGCATCGGCTTCATCGGCAAACTGGGCCTGGCCGCAGCCGTCACCGTCGTCACGGCCGTGCTGGGCGCCCTCACCCTCGTACCGGCCGTGCTGGGGCTCATCGGCAGGCGCGTCGACCGCATCCACGTCCGCAAGCCGGTCGCCGAGACGGACGCCGGGCCCGGGCAGGACGCGCACGGCCCCTGGCACCGCTACGCGCGACGGGTGGAGCGCCGCCCCTGGTGGTTCCTGGCCGGCGGGGTGGTCGTCCTGGCGGTCCTCTCCTTCCCGGCCTTCTTCATGCAGCTCGGCCACATCGGGGACGGCGCCGACCCCAGGTCGTTCACCGACCGGCGCGCGTACGACCTGATGTCCTCGGTGTTCGGGCCCGGATCGAACGGTCCGCTGACGCTCGTGATCGACCAGAGCGGGGTCCCGGGGAGCGACCGGTCCGCGCTGCTGACGCAGGCCCAGCAGTCCCTGACGAAGGTGCCGGACGCCTCGTACATCACCCCGCTCACCGCCACCTCGGACGGCGACGTCCTCACGGCCACCGCGTACTCCGTCGCCGCACCGCAGGACGGCAGGACCACGAGTCTGGTCAACCACCTGAAGGACGACGTGCTGCCCGACGCGGTCTCCGGCACCGGCGCCCACGGTTACGTCACCGGCACGACCGCCGCGCAGGTGGACTTCCTCGACATCGTCTCCAGCAGACTGCCCCTGATCATCGCCGTCGTCGTCGGCCTCGCCCTCCTGGTGATCCTGGCCGTCTTCCGGGGCGTGCTCGTCGCCGTCAAGGCGGCCGTGCTCAACGTGCTGTCGATCGCCGCCTCGTACGGGGTCGTCGTGGCGGTCTTCCAGTGGGGCTGGGGCGGGCCCGCCCTGGGCGTGTCCGGCGACGTACCGATCGAGAGCTACGTGCCGATGATGATGTTCGCCATCGTCTTCGGCCTGAGCATGGACTACGAGATCTTCCTGCTGTCCCGGATCCACGAGGCGTGGCTGCGCACCCGGGACCCCCGGGCGAGCGTCGCCCACGCGCTGGAGATCACCGCCCGGGTCATCACCTGCGCCGCACTGATCATGGTTAGCGTCTTCGCCGCCTTCCTCATCAGCGACAACATCGTCGTCAAGATGCTCGGGCTCGGCCTCGCGGCGAGTGTGCTCATCGACGCCACCGTCGTACGGCTGCTGCTGGTGCCCGCCGTGATGACGCTGCTCGGCCGCGCCGCCTGGTGGACCCCGCGGTGGCTGGACCGGATCCTGCCGCACCTCGACGCGGAGGGGGACGCCGGGGCCGGGAGATGAACCCCGGCCCCGGCGCCCCTCCGTGGCACTGCCGTCAGCCGTTCCGTCCGGCCTCACGGCGCCGGCGCCGGCTCTGCGCCACCGCACCCGCGCCGAACACCAGGGCGGCGCCCGTCAGGGAGAGGGCCGTCGCGGCGGGCAGATAGCCGGTCGAGGAGTCCTCGGCGGAAGCCACCAGACCGGCCTCACCGGCCGCCGCCGTGTGCTCGGCGTGCTCCGCGTGGACCGGGTCCGCCGTGATCCCGGCCTTCTCCGCCTTCTCCGCCAGCTCGGCCGCCGAGAGCTGACCGCCCTTCATGCCGGTGACCTCGCCGTTGCCGCCGTCGAAGGCGATGTCGGAGCAGGAGTAGAAGTTCTCCTGGCTGTCCGAGCGGATCCAGTGGATGAACAGCATGTGCTTGCCTGTCCTGCCCTGCGGGAGCTGGAGGTCCCAGTAGTAGTTGCCCCCGTCCGAGCCCGCCCCACCCGACTGCGGCGGGTTGTTCACGGTCTGGGTGAGCGTCAGGTCGTCCCAGGCCAGCGGCTGGTCCGGCGTCCAGCCGTCCTTGGTGAGGTAGACGTCGAACTTCCCCGGGTGGGCGGCCCAGTTGCTGTACTTCACCTGGATCGTGGAGCCCGCGGTCAGATGCGTCGTCGGCCAGTCGCTGCGGGCCGCGTTGTACGAGGAGAAGTTGTACGGGCCGTTGTGGCCGCCGCTGCACAGCTCGCCGTCCGGGATGTAACCCTTGGTCCGGCCACCGCCGTTGGAGTCCAGGACGCCGAACCAGTTGTACAGCGGGGTGGTGCCGGTCTGCGCGACCGCGGCGGCGCACGCCGGGTTGGACGGGGTCTGGTTCCCGCTCGCGATCATGTCCTTGTAGCACAGGTAGCTGCGTGAGCCCGGCTCCATGGCGACGCCGTGGGCCGACGCGGGGGAGGGCAGGCAGGCCAGGGTGAGGCCCAGGAGGCCCGCGCCCAGGAGGCTCAGCACGCGGGGTGCGCGGCGCGTCGTCGTCCTGCTCCGGAGGGTGGTTCGCATAGCCATGAGGTTGATCTCCTCTGGGGGGATGAAGGAGAGTGCGAAGGTGGTGTGGGAGCGCTCCCAAAAACGTAGCGCGCGTCGGGAGGTCTGTAAACGCTCCGTGCACGGGGAACCACAACTTCCCCCGGAGTGGCTGGACTTGGCCGGTCACTCCGGGGGATCCCGGCGTCCTGCGAGCCTAGGCCAGCTGCTCCGGGAGGTCCGCCGCGTGCAGCACGATCAGGCCCGAGACCGCACGGGTCAGGGCCACGTACAGACGGCGCAGGCCGGTGCGCTCGTCGGGCTCTCCGTCGACCACGGCCGCCGGTTCGTCCAGCACCACGTAGTCGTACTCCAGGCCCTTGGCCAGCGAGGCCGGGACCAGCGTCAGCCTCGACGCGGCGGTCGTCTCCTCGCCCGGGGAGAGGCAGGCGTGACCCGCCGCCGCGAGCGCCGCCGCCAGGGCCGGGATCCGGGCGTCGGCGGCGATCAGGCCGATCGAGCCCTCGTGGTGCAGCGACTCCTCGCACGCCGCGACCACCGCCGCCTCCAGCTCTGCCGCCGCCACCTCACGCACCGCGAGGGAGCCGGGCGCCTCACGCACCGACTCCACCGGGGTGAGACCGGGCGAGATCGCGGGGAGCAGCCGGGAGGCGTACGCGATCACCTCGCGCGGCACACGGAAACCGGCCGTGAGCTCCTCCACCACCGCGTCCGCCTTGCCCAGATGGAACAGCGCCTGCTCCCAGCTGCCCGTCGACCACGGCGTCGTCCCCTGCGCCAGGTCGCCCAGCACCGTCGCCGAACCGGTCGAACAGCGGCGGCCCACCGCGCGGTACTGCATCGGCGACAGGTCCTGCGCCTCGTCGATCACGACATGGCCCAGCGAGTGCGTCCGTGCCACCAGATCGGCCGCCTCGTCGATCAGGACCGCGTCCGCCGCCGTCCACCGCGCCGCCTTCACGCTGCGGGCGGGCTTCGCCATCAGGATCTGCTTCTGCTCGTCGTCGCCGAGGATCCCCTCCGCGTGCGCGGCCAGGAACTCCGCGTCCGTCAGCAGCCGCAGCACCAGCTTCGCCGGGTCCACCGCCGGCCAGACCGCCTTCACGGCCGCCTTCACCGCGGGGTTACGGGCCACCGCGTTCTGCACCCGGTCGTCGGGGGCCTCGCCCGCCTCCTCCATCCGTACGAGAACGGCGTGGGCGATGCGCTGCGGCAGGGCCTCGTGGGCGGCCCCGTACCGCATGTCACGGGCCAGGAGCTCGGCGGTCATCTCCTCGACCTCGTACGCCGGGACCCGCCAGCGGCGGGAGCCGCGCACCACCACGACCGGCTCCACCGGGGGCGTCACATGCGAACGGATCGCCCGCCGCAGGACCTCCGCCATCCGGGCGTCGCCCTTGATCACCGCGGCGGCGGACTCGTCCGTACCGCGCACCTCGACCCGCGCCGCCACCAGGTCCTCCACGGTGGCCTGCTGCACCTCCAGCTCGCCGAGCGCGGGCAGGACCTGCTCGATGTAGTGGAGGAACGACCGGTTCGGGCCGACGACGAGCGTCCCGGTGCGGGCCAGGCGCTCCCGGTGCGCGTACAGGAGGTAGGCGACACGGTGCAGGCCGACGGCCGTCTTCCCGGTGCCCGGGCCTCCCTGGACGCAGACCGTGCCGCCCAGATCGCTGCGGACGATCTCGTCCTGCTCCGGCTGGATCGTCGCCACGATGTCGCGCATGGGGCCCACGCGGGGCCGCTCGATCTCGGCCTGGAGGAGCTTGCTGGTCTGCTCGGTCTCCGACGGGTCGGTGAGGTACTCGTCCTCGTACGCGGTCAGCTCGCCGCCGGTGTAGCCGAAGCGGCGGCGGTGGTCGACGTCCAGCGGGTTGTTCCTGGACGCCTGGTAGAAGGGCTGGGAGACCGGCGCGCGCCAGTCGATGACCATCGGGTCGCCGTGGGCGTCGTGGACGTGGCGGCGCCCGATGTAGAACCGCTCCCCCTCGCTGCCCTCCGCCTTCTCGGCGCCGACCACGTGCAGATAGTCGAGGCGGCCGAAGAACAGCGGGGTGTGGCTGAGGTCGGCGAGCGCCTTGATGCGGTCGTCGATCTGCGACTGGAGGACCGCGGCGTTGACCCAGTTCGCGGTGACGTCGCGGATGTCGAGTGCCTGCACGTCCTCGCGCATGGCGCGCAGGGCGGCACGGGAGGCGGCGAGGTGCGCCCGCTCCCTGACCAGTGGATTGCTTGACTCTTCGTGCGCGGGCACGGTGTTGCCTCCGGCTTTTCGACGCAGGACGGCGGACAGGGCTCACCGCCCGGTCCGCTCGGGGACGTTCACACACGGATGCGCACGCGGGGTGCGCGTGCGGCGTTTGTCGGCCGGTTTCCGTCCGGTCGGCGGCGCTCCCCCGGCTGCCGGCCGCTCGAAGGGCTGGCCGGTACCACGGTGCGGGAGGCGGGCAGACCGGCGATTGTATCGACCGCCGTGGCCGGGAGCGAACGAATTGTTCCCGGCCCGCGCCGTCCGGTGCCGGCTACCGGCCGCCGGACCCGTCCCGCTGCGACTCCTGGAAGTCGACGACGGCCTCGCCGTGCCGGTCCGCCCACTCCGTCAGGGCCGCGATGGGCACCACGAGCGTCCGGCCGAGCTCGGTCAGGCTGTACTCGACCCGCGCGTCCTCGTACACATGGCGCTCGACGAGGCCGTAGCCCTGGAGCTTGCGCAGTGTCTGGGTGAGGACCTTGCGGGAGATGCCGCCGATGAGCCCGACGAGTTCGCCGTGCCGGCACGGCCGGCGGCTGAGCGCGAAGACCACGACGACGGCCCACTTGTCGGCGATGATCTCGATCGCCAGCCGGGCCGGGCAGTCGGCGAGGAAGACGTCTCCGGCCGGGTGGCTCATGGAAGGGAAGGTACCAGGAGGTACCTGGCCGCTCAGTAATTTCGTTGGTGTGCGGGCGGAACCGGCCCCCGGAGCCGCACCCAGCCACCCACCGAGAGAAGGACGGGTCACACCCATGCCACGAGTCGTCGTGTTCGACAGGACCGGAGCCCCGGACGTCCTGCACCTCGTCGATGAACCGCTCGACGAGCCCGGCACCGGCGAGGTGCGGATCAGGATCGAGGCCGCCGGCGTCAACCGGCTCGACCAGATGATGCGCGCCGGCCACTACCCCGGGCCGGTCCGGCTGCCGCACGCCCGCCTGGGCTGCGAGGGAACCGGCACCGTCGACGCCGTGGGCCCCGGCGTCGAGGGGATCGCGGCCGGCGACGCGGTCATCATCACCGCCGTGCCCGCGATGGACCTCAACGGGACCTACGCCGAATACACCACCGTGCCGGCCGCATCCGTCGTCCCGCGGCCCGCCGGCCTCGACGCCACCGCGGCCGCGGCCCTCTGGGTGGCGTACTCCACCGCCTACGGCGCGCTCGTCGAGAAGGCCGCGACCCGGCCCGGTGACCACGTCCTGATCACCGCCGCATCCAGCGCCGTGGGGCTGGCCGCGATCCAGGTCGCCCGCCAGCTCGGCGCCGTGCCCCTGGCGGTCACCCGCAGCGGCGCGAAGAAGGACGCCCTGCTCGCCGCCGGCGCGGAAGCCGTCATCGCCACCGACCGGGACGACGTGTCCGAGGCAGCCCACCGGCACACGGGCGGGGCCGGCGCCGACATCATCCTCGACACCGTCATGGGACCCGGCCTGGCGGACCTGGCCAAGGCGGCCAAGCCCGGCGGGACCCTGGTCACCGCGGGCTGGCTGGACCCCCGGCCCGCGTCGTTCCCGATGAACTGGCCGCTGACGATCATCGGTTACGCGAGCTTCGAGCACACGCTGGACCCCACGGTGGTCCGCCGCATCGCCGCGTTCCTGGAGGCCGGTCTGCGCACGGGGGCGCTACGGCCCACCGTCGACCGGGTGTTCGGCCTCGACGACATCGTCGCCGCGCACGCGTACCTGGAGGAGGGCCATCAGGTCGGCAAGATCGTCGTCACCGTCTGATCGAGGAAGGCGCGGCGGGCGTCCGTCCCGTAGGGGAGGGGTCCCCCTTTCGGCCGACTCGCAGCCCCGCACACTTAGGCCGGTCGGCCGATGCCGGGGCCCGGGCGGGCGGAGCACCATGGAATACATGAGCACCGTTTACCTGAACCCCCGCAGGACCGGCCCCGCGCACGGCGCGACCGCGGCCACCGGTCACCCCCGCAGCCACCGCGTGGGAAACGCGGTACGCGCCGTGTCCGTCTTCGCCCGCACCGCGTTCGGGGTGGCCGTCCTCGGCGAGTACGCGGAGGAGGCGGGCGTCGTCCGCCGCCACCGCTGAGCCCGCCGGGGCCGGCCCGCCCCGCCTTTGTCCGCTTCCCTTGTCAGCTCTCCGTCAGCAGCTCGTCCGCGTCGACGATCCGGTACGCGTAGCCCTGCTCGGCCAGGAACCGCTGGCGGTGCGCCGCGAAGTCCTGGTCGATCGTGTCGCGCGCGACCACCGAGTAGAACCGCGCCTCGTGCCCGTCCGCCTTCGGCCGCAGCACCCGGCCCAGCCGCTGTGCCTCCTCCTGGCGTGAGCCGAAGGTCCCCGAGACCTGGATGGCGACTGTCGCCTCCGGCAGGTCGATCGAGAAGTTCGCGACCTTCGACACGACCAGCACGCTGATCTCGCCCTGACGGAACGCCTCGAACAGCTTCTCCCGCTGCGCGTTGCTCGTCTCGCCCTTGATCACCGGGGCGTCCAGGTGCTCGCCGAGCTCGTCCAGCTGGTCGATGTACTGCCCGATGACGAGGGTCTGCTCGCCCTGGTGCTTGCGTACGAGCGCCTCGGTGACCTTCCGCTTCGTCGCCGTCGTCGCGCAGAACCGGTACTTCTCCTCGGCCTCGGCGGTCGCGTAGGCCAGCCGCTCCGAGTCCGTGAGGTTGACGCGGACCTCGACGCAGTCGGCGGGCGCGATGTAGCCCTGCGCCTCGATCTCCTTCCACGGGGCGTCGAACCGCTTGGGCCCGATGAGCGAGAACACGTCCGACTCGCGGCCGTCCTCGCGCACCAGCGTCGCGGTGAGCCCGAGGCGCCGGCGGGCCTGGAGGTCGGCGGTGAACTTGAAGACGGGCGCGGGCAGCAGGTGCACCTCGTCGTAGATCACGAGCCCCCAGTCCCGGGAGTCGAACAGCTCCAGGTGCGGGTAGATCCCCTTACGGCGGGTGGTCAGCACCTGGTACGTGGCGATGGTGACCGGCCGGATCTCCTTGCGCGTACCGCTGTACTCGCCGATCTCGTCCTCGGTCAGCGAGGTCCGCTTCACCAGCTCGTGCTTCCACTGCCGGGCGGAGACGGTGTTGGTGACCAGGATCAGCGTGGTCGCCTTGGCCTCGGCCATGGCACCCGCCCCGACCAGCGTCTTTCCCGCGCCGCAGGGCAGGACGACGACACCCGAGCCGCCGTGCCAGAACCCCTCGACGGCCTGCTTCTGGTACGGGCGGAGCGCCCAGCCGTCCTGGGCGAGGTCGATCGGGTGCGCCTCGCCGTCGACGTAACCGGCGAGGTCCTCGGCCGGCCAGCCCAGCTTCAGCAGGGTCTGCTTGATCTGGCCGCGCTCGGAGGGGTGCACGGCCACGGTGTCCGGGTCGAGACGCGCCCCGACCAGCGGCTGGACCTTCTTCGAGCGGAGGATCTCCTCCAGCACCGGCCGGTCGTTGGACGTCAGCACCAGCCCGTGGACGGGGTGCTTGGACAGGGTGAGGCGGCCGTACCGCGCCATCGTCTCGGCGATGTCGACGAGGAGCGCGTGCGGCACGGGGTAGCGCGAGTACTCCACGAGCGCGTCGACGACCTGCTCGGCGTCGTGCCCCGCGGCGCGGGCGTTCCACAGGCCGAGCGGGGTCACCCGGTAGGTGTGGATGTGCTCGGGAGCACGCTCCAGCTCGGCGAAGGGGGCGATGGCACGACGGCAGGCCTCGGCCTGGTCGTGGTCGACTTCGAGGAGCAGCGTCTTGTCGCTCTGGACGATGAGGGGTCCGGTCACGCGCGGCGGCCCTTTCCTACGGGGGGTGGCCGCCCGGGTGCGAACAGCCAAACGTCCAGTGTGCCGCATCGGGGGCCTGAGCGGGGCGCTGCGCTGCCCGCACCTCACCACCCGAGATCGTCGCCGGCCGCGCGGCCGGGGCTACCGCTGGTTCGCCGGCAGCAGCGCCAGCACCGCGACGACCGCCCGATGGTCCGTACCCGGCACGGTGTGCTCGCCGACGGAGACCCCCGCCAGGCCGGAGCCGTGCAGGACGTGATCCAGCTGGACCAGGGGCGGGACGAGGGCGTGGCCGACGGGCCACGTGCGGGCCCATCCACGGCCGAGTTCGGCATGGGTGTCCGTGAGGCCGGCCGAGAGCAGCTTCCGCATGGGGCTGTGATCGAGGGAGGCGTTGAAGTCACCCAGGAACACGGTGTCCGGGCCGCTGCGCCGGGCCACGGAGGTCAGGGCGGCCATATCCCGTGACCAGCGCTTCGTGTCCCCGAGCGGGTAGTAGGTGTGGACGGCCACGAGCTGCACCGTGTGTCCGCCCACCGTGACCTCGGCGGTGGTCTGGGGCCAGGCGGTGTCGACATCCGTCGTGCCGCCGTCGGACAGCGGGTGCCGTGAGTAGAGGGAGGAGTCGTACTCGGGGTGGAGCTCCCGGTAGGGCATCAGCGCACCCAGGCCCGCCTCGTCGAGCGCGTCCACACCTGCCGACGGCATCTGCTCCACGGCGAGCACATCGATCCGCTCGGTGCGGATCAACTCCACCAGCGCACGGGCGTCGGCGCGGCCGCCGTCGGTGTTGACGGTGGCGACACGCAACTCGGCCGATCCTGCCGGCACGTGCTGGCGCGCAGGTACGAAGCGTGGTGCCAGCAGCGCTCCGTGGGCGACCACCACGGTCGTGAGCACGGCCAGGGCCCACCGCAACCGCAGAGCGGGAACAGCGGCCATCGCTCCCAGCACCAGCACACCGAGCACGGTCGACCAGGGAAAGAGCACCATGGGCATCGCGAACAGCGTTCCCGCGTCGAGTCCCGCCAGCCGAACGACGAGCAGAGTGGCGGGTGCGGCAGCCAGGACGCCACAGCCCAGCAGTGCCCATGCTCTTCCGCGCCGGCGGAGTGACCGCCGCCGGCCCGGGTAACTCCGTTTGTCGGTACGCGTGTTCGTCATTCGTCCTCGCTCCGGAGCCGTGCCCGGCGAGATGATCGTGATCTTTCGGTCGAGGCCTGCAAGATACCTTCACACGCCCTTGAAAATGATGACCCTCTTGTATGTACTGAGGTCTCACCGGCACAACGGCGTCGAGGCGGCGGGCGTGTATTCGAAGGTCCGTCCCGCTCCCGACGGCAGGGCCTGTTCGTCCTTCATGGGCAGCATCGACGGTGCCGTGTCCCGAACGCCGGTCATCGCGGCCAGGACGTCGGCCGAACATGCCTGGGGCCTCCGCAGGAGGAGCGCGTCACGATGCTGATCTCCACACGCGTGGGGGCGGCGGCCCAGGTCGCTCCTGCCCCTCGCCCGGGTCACCCCGTTCACCTGCGCGCCGTTACGCCGTCCGGCCCCGGAGCCCTGCGCGGCGCCGTGGGCGGCGACCTGGGACGGCTGTTACCCGGAGCGTCCCGGCCGGTGAGCTCCACTCAACACAAGACGAGAGGGCAACATGGCTGACGAGATGGTGCTTCGCGCCCAGAGGTTCATCAACACGACCTATGGAAACGGTGCGACACTCGGTATTTCCAAGCTTGCGGAGGACGGAAAGACCGGCTGGCCGGTCATGTACGCCCTGACCCGAGCGCTGCAGTACGAGATGGGCATCACCGCGCTGTCGGACGCCTTCGGGCCGGCGACGATGGCCGCCATCGCCTCCACGTACGGCAAGATCGACGAAACGAACATCCCGTCGGCCAACTTCTGCCGGATCATCCAGTCCGCCCTGTACTGCAAGGGCTACGACGGCGGCGAGATCGACGGTACGTACAACGACCGCGTGCAGGCGTCAGTCGCCGAGCTGCACCGGAACATGGGCGTGGACGGCACCTACCCGGGCAGCGCCTTGTGGCCGAAGACGGCCAAGGGTCTGTTCAACATGGACGCGTACACCACCGTCGGTGGCGGGTCGGACACCGTCCGTGCGATCCAGCAGTGGCTCAACGGCCAGTACGTCCTGCGCAAGGACTTCTACATCATCCCCTGTGACGGTTACCACTCCCGCGATGTCGCCAAGTCGATGCTGTTCGCCATCCAGTACGAACTCGGCATGGCGGACGGCGTGGCGAACGGTGTCTTCGGCCCGGGAACCCAGTCCGGCCTGAAGTCCCACACCGTCTCGACCTCCGTCAACGCGACCGGTGTGTGGGCACGGCTCTTCACCGCGGCCATGGTGCTGAACAAGAACGCCGTGGCGTTCGGGAGCTTCACCGAAGCGGTGCGCCAGGCCGTGGTGGGTTTCCAGGAGTTCTCCCGTCTTCCCGTCACGGGGGCAGGCGACTTCTCCACCTGGGCGTCCCTGCTCGTTTCCTACGGGGACCAGTCACGCAAGGGCACGGCCTGTGACGGCGTCACCCGGATCACTCCGGAGAAGGGCGCGGCGCTCAAGGCCGCCGGTTACGCGTATGTCGGCCGCTACCTCTACAACCCGTACCCCGACGGGGACCTCCCCGAGAAGCAGATCCAGACGGGCGAGCTGTACGACATCAAGGAAGCCGGGCTGCGCTGCTACCCGATCTATCAGACGTGGAGCCGCTCCGCCGACTACTTCAGCACCCCCCAGGGCACCAGAGACGCCGTCGAGGCCATCAACTGGGCCCGCTTCCACGGGTTCAAGGCCGGCACCGTCATCTACTTCGCGGTCGACTACGACGCGATGGACGGCGAGGTCACCTCGTACGTCATCCCGCACTTCCGCGCCGTCGCCCGGACCATCAACGAGAACTCCCAGTACCACGTGGGCATCTACGGCGCGCGTAACGTGTGCCAGCGTGTGGTCGACGCGGGCTACGCGTCCGTGTGCATGGTCTCCGACATGTCCAGCGGATTCTCCGGCAACCTCGGTTACCCGCTGCCCTCCAAGTGGTCCTTCGACCAGATATCCACCATCACCGTGGGTTCGGGCAGTGGATCCATCGAGATCGACAACAACATCGCCTCGGGCCGCGACACCGGCCAGGGGGACTTCGCCGCCCCCATCCCGTTCTACGGCATCGACACGGACCTCGACACGGACGCCTACCGTGCCTCGATGCTGACCGACGTCCAGACCTACCTGAAGTCGATCGGTGTCGCCGAGACCGGAGGGGACGGCTGGACGGACACGGACTGGGCAACCCTCGGGGGAATCTCCACCACCGAGGCCTACGACGCGGTCGTCGACACGGACGCGCTCTTCACCTCACTGGCCCGGACGCTGAAGATTCGCAAGGCCCTGATCCAGGCTCCGGTGATGTGGGAACTGCGCAAGCTCAATCCCCTCGACTTCGTCGCCGACGCGGCTGTCCAAGCCGGTCAGAAGGATGACTGCAGTACCGGCTGGGGACAGATCTTCGCCAAGACAGCCATCATGGCCCGCAACTACTGCATCGGCGAAGGCATCATCAGCGGAACGGGCATGGACTACGACGACAAGGACGACCTGAAGACCGTGTGGGACAAACTCCACAACGACCAGGAGTACAACATACGTTCCGTCGCCTACACGCTGATCTTCAACGCGGAACTGCTCGGCATTCCGCGCCCGGACCTCACCAGCGACGACCACGTCGCCGAAGCCGTGCTGGGCCGCTACAACGGGACGGGCCCCGCGGCCGAGCAGTACGGAGCGGAACTGATGGGCCTGTACAGGGTTCTGGAGAACTACAACGCCCTCTCGCGTGCCGTGTGACGCGGGCACGTAAGGAAGTCGGAGAGATGACCGGACGGTGGCCCGCAGTCCTGGCGGCAAATCTGCTTCTCGGTATCCCCGCAGTGGTCCCGTTCTGGCTGCTGTGGTTTCTCGCGGCGAGCTGGGTGTCAGGTCCGCCGGCCGAGGAGAACGACGGAATGGCGCTCTGGCTGGTGATCGTCGTACCCGTCGTCGGCCTGTACGCCCTGCTCTGGTCGGCCGTCAACAGGCCGCTCGCCCGCCGAAGTTCGCTCACGCCCCGCACCTACTGGCTGCTCGGCGTCCTGGGCACTCTCCTGCCGACCACGGCACTCATCATCATTTACCCGTGAAGGGAATCGAAGACGTGAAGCTCGAAAAATCCGGGTTCTCCAGGCGAACCGTGCTGATCCAGGCCGGCGTCATCACCACCGCGGCGGCTGTGGCTTCTCTGACTCCGGGCGTGGCGACAGCCGCGACGGGCAAGGCGACGGCAAGTGAGCCGGCCGACCTGCCCACATCCGCCAACGGCTGGCCCCTGGTGGAGCAGGCGAACCATGTCTCCACCGTGTGGACCCGGCCCGTGCCCGGCACCGGACTGGACTTCGACGTCCGGATCGGGGACGCGGAAACCATTCTGCTCCATGTCATCCGACGTTTTCACTACGAAGTCGAGCAGCTTCATGGTGCCGGTCTGGCCGGCTGGCAGGCGATCGGCAGTGTGAACAAGAAGAGACCGGAATCGAATCTTTCCTCCGGTACGGCTGTGCGTATCCGCCCCGGTGCCGCTGCCCGGGGAAGCTTCTTCCCGCTCCAGGAAATCGTGCTGCGTGACATCCTCGCCGACTGCGAGGGAACAGTCCGTTGGGGCGGTGACGACTCCCAGGTCGACGAGTCGTTGTTCTACCTCGATCGCGGCCCCGACGATCCGCAGATCCGTCGACTGGCCACCAGACTCCGCAAGGGAGAAGTCACTCCGGGTCTCGGCGCCGGCAGTGCCGTGAACGTCATGGCGCGGTCCCGGCAGGAACGCGCCGGCCGCCTCGCCGCGGAACAGCGCAAGAGCTGAACCGCGTGCACGGCTGACCCCCTCAGGCCCCGGCGGCCGATCCGTCGGCGGCGTCGCTCCGGGCGGTCCACGCCGGGGCGGCGCCGACCAGCGAGTCGAGGCGTTCCAGACGCTGAGCGGTGCCGTCGTCGGTGGGCGTCATGACGATGATCCGTTCGCCCCGTGCCCGGTCCAGCCACAGGCTCTGGAACTGGACGTCGAGGGCGCCGACGCGCGGTGACACGTAGCGGCGCAGCTGGGTGCGGTCGCCCACGACTTCGTACGACTCCCAGTGCCGCACGAAGTCGGGCGACTCCTGGCGCAGACGGGTGATCAGCGCGTTCCACCGGGGGTCGTCGCGGTGTTCCGGCTGGCGGTTGCGGAGCTTCGCGGTGATCTCACGCAGGACGGTGTCCTCGTCGACCAGGCTGTTGCGCCAGCTCGGCTCGGTGAACATCAGCCAGGCGCAGTTGCGCTCCTCCACCGGGTACGCGTCCAGGTCGGCGAACAGGTACCGGTAGGTGCGATTGGCCGCGACCAGGTCGTAACAGTCGGTCTGCACGGCGGCCGGGTACGGCAGCAGCTTGGCCAGGACGGCGGTGTGCTCGGGGCGCAGGTCCATGGGCGGCCCCGGCTCGGGGGCCGTGCCGCGGCCCGCGAGCACCCTCAGGTGCCGGTGCTCGGCGGGGTCCAGGCGCAGGGCGCGTGCCACCGCGTCCAGCACCTGGTCGGACGCGTTCCTGGCGCGCCCCTGTTCGAGCCACGTGTACCAGGTGACCCCGACGCCGGCGAGCTGCGCGACCTCCTCGCGCCGCAGACCCGGTGTGCGGCGCCGCCCGCTCACGGGCAGGCCCACGTCACCGGGGGCGACGCGGGCGCGGCGGGCGCGCAGGAAGGCGCCGAGGGCGCTGCGGTCGGATGCCGAAGTGGTCACCACCCCAGTGTCATGCCTCGGTGCCGGTGGATCCAGGTAGTGCCGGTACCCCTATGAACAGGCTCCTGGTACCAGGATGGCGCGAGGCGCAGGGTCGTGGTCATGACCACGTACACCGATCCCGTCGCGTCCCCCGTGGCGCCGCACCCGGCGCGTTCCCTCACCGGCACCGGCCTCGCCGTCCTGCTCGTCGCCTACCTGCCCGTGAACATGACGTTCGGGTCGGTCAACCTGCTCGAACCCGCGATCACCGAGGACCTCGGCGTGACCGCGTCGGGCGGGCAGCTCGTGCTGTCCGCCTACACCACGGCGTTCGCCGCGACCCTCGTCGTCGCGGGGCGGCTGGGGGACCGGTTCGGACGGCGCCGGCTGCTCGCGGCCGGCGCCGGTGCGTTCGGCGTGGCCTCCGTCCTCGCCGCGCTCGCGCCGAACCTGGCCACGCTCGTGGTGCTGCGCGCCGTACTGGGCATCGCCGCAGGCCTGTTCACCCCGCAGGTCCTGTCCACCATCCAGTCCACGGCGCCCGAGAAGCTGCGGGCGCTGGGCGTCACCCTGTTCGCCGCCGTCAGCGGCATCGCGACCATCACCGGACAGCTCCTCGCGGGCGCCGTCGCCCAGGCCGCGGGTGACCACTGGGGTTGGCGGCTCGTCCAGATAATCACCGGAGCGGTGGGGGCGGCGGCCCTGCTCGCCCTTCGTGCCGTGCCGGAGTCGCGCTCGACGGCGCCGCTCGCGCTCGACCTCCGCGGGGCCGCGCTCCTCGGGGCGGGCCTGCTGCTCGTCGTCGTGCCGCTGACGCTCGGCACCGGTGCGGGCGGCCTCGCCCCGGTGCTCGCGATGCCGGCCGCGGGCGGTGCGGTGCTCGCCGTCTTCGCCCGCTCGCAGCGCGCCGCCGAACGCCGCGGCGCGCTGCCCGTCGTGCCGCCGAGCGTGCTGCGCACCCCCGCCGTACGCCACGGCATGATCATGACGCTGCTGTTCTTTACCGGGTACGGGGCCTTCCTGTACGAGTTCTCGGCGCTCTCCCAGGGCACGTTCGGCGTGGACGCCTGGGGAGCCGTCGTGATGCTGCTCGGGTTCGGCGCGGCGTTCGTCGTCACCGCCCTCGCCCTCCCGGCCGTGGAACGCCGCACCGGACGCTGGACGATGACGGGTGCGGCCCTCGGGCAGACGGCGGTGCTCCTGAGCCTCGCCGTCACCGTGAACGGCACCCACGGAGCGCCCCCTCCCGCCCTCCAGCCCCTGCTGATCCTGCTCGGTGTCTCCCAGGCCCTGATGTACGGGCCGGTGCTCCGCACGGTCCTGTCCCGCACACCGACCTGGGCGGCGGGTGTCGCCGGCGGACTCTTCACCACGCTGCAGCAACTCGGCCTCGGTCTGGGTGTGGCGCTCCTGGGCGGCGTCTTCCACGCCGCGGCCTCCGCGACGCCGGGCGGTCCCGCCGCCGGGCTCCCGCACGGTTTCGCCGTCGCGGTGACCGTACAGGCCGTCCTGGCCCTGGCCTTCGCCTTCCTGGCCACCCGTGTCGCACGGGCCGGAGCGGGCGGGCCGGACATGATCCCGACGCGCCCCGAGCCGGGATCCACCGCGTGATGATCAAGATGGTGGACTCGGCGTCCCGCTACGGCGCCGACCCGCCGGGCCCGTAGCGTGGAGGCATGGACGGAGCGGGGACGGCGGGGGCGGACGGGCCGGACTTTCCGGCCCGGCACGCGCCGCGCTGCTCCGGCCTGGGCGAGCTGGACGCCCTCGTCACGCAGTGCCGGGCCTGTCCCCGGCTGGTGGCCTGGCGGGAGGAGACCGCCGCGGCCAAACGGGCGGCCTTCCGGGACTGGGACTACTGGGCGCGGCCCGTTCCCGGCTTCGGGCCGGCGGACGCGACCGTGGCGGTGGTCGGGCTCGCGCCCGCCGCGCACGGCGGGAACCGGACCGGCCGGATGTTCACCGGTGACGCGACCGGTGACTTCCTCTTCGTCGCGCTGCACAGCCTGGGCCTCGCCTCGCAGCCGACGTCCCTCCACGCGGAGGACGGGCTCACCCTGCGCGGCGTACGGCTCACCTCGCCCGTGCACTGCGCGCCCCCGGCGAACAAGCCCACCCCGGGGGAGCGCGACACCTGCCGGCCCTGGCTGGCCGCCGAGCTGGAGCTGCTGAGCCCGGGGCTGCGCGCGGTGGTGGTCCTCGGCGGATTCGGCTGGCAGGCGGTGCTGCCGGTGCTCGTCGAGGCGGGCTGGCAGCTGCCGCGCCCCCGTCCGGCCTTCGGCCACGGGGCGCATGTCGTGCTGCCTGCCACGGAGCGCAGGCAGGAACTGCACCTGCTGGGCAGCTACCACCCGAGCCAGCGCAACACGTTCACGGGGCGGCTCACCATGCCGATGCTCGTCGACGTGCTCCGGGAGGCCGCGACCGTCGGCGGGCTCCTGGCCGCGTGACGGTCTTCCCCTCGGCCGACCGGCCGTCAGGAACGGCTGGTAGAAAGGGTTGTCGCGTCGGCAGGGCGCCGGCCGCGGGGGAGGAACGCCATGTCACAGCCGCCACCCTGGCCACCGCAGCAGCCCGACGGCCGGCCGCCGGCGCAACCACCCGCGCAGCCGTACGCGCCCCCGCCCGCGCAGCCGTACGCGCCCCCGCCCGCCCAGCCGTACGCGCCCCCGCCCGCTCAGCCGCCCGCGCAGCCGTACGAACCGGCGCAGGCCGGGTCCGGGAATCCGTACGGGGGACAGCCCGTGGCGGACAACCCCTACGCGACCCAGCAGCACGCGCAGCCTCAGCAGCCCCCGCAGCCTCCGCCGTACGGTGCGTATCCTCCGCCGCCCCAGGGGCCGGGGACACCGCTGCCCCCGGCCCCGGGCAAGCGCCGTACCCCGCTGATCGTGGGCGCCGCTCTCGTGGCGCTCGTCCTGATCGGCGGCGGGGTGTGGTTCGCGCTCGGCACCGGCGGTGAGGACGACCCCAAGGGGCCCGTCGCCGAGGGGAGCGCCTCGGCCTCCCCCTCGGTCTCCGCGGCCCCGAGCGGGTCGGAGGAGACGCCGCCCGAGGAGTCACCCTCGCCCTCGGTGGCGCCCACGCCCACCGGGACCGGGCTCCAGGCCGTCTGGCGGACCTCCGGCTCCACGATGCTGGGGCTGGGCGAGGAGTACCTCGACGAGCCCGCCCGGATCAACGCGGTCCTCACCACCGCCGACGGCCTGGACTGCGAGGGCCGGTGGCAGAAGGACGAGAGCGGCGACTTCCTGGAGATGGCCCTGCTCTGCAAGGAGGACGGGGTCCGGGTCAAGTCCAAGGACCGCATCGGCAATCTGGAGCAGACCGGGGACACGCTGTCCGTCGAGTGGAAGAAGGGCGCCACCGGCACGGAGACCTTCGAGCGGGCCCGGGACCTCGAACCCGAGTGACGCCCCGGAACCGGGCGGACCGGGTCAGGTCGCCTGGTCGTCGGCGAGCTCCGCGACGCCCGTGATCCGGTGCAGCGGATACGTCCTGACCTCGTCGGCCGTGTGGTCGTACGCCGTCACGAAGCCGCCCTCCACCTTGACCGGGGCGATCACCCGCTGGCTGGCCGCGCCGTCCGCGTTGACGTAGCCGATCCAGACGGCCGAGCCGGTCATCGCCGCCGCCTGCACCGTGGCCAGGGTCTCGGCGGCGGTCGTCCGGGGGAGGGAGCCCGCCGTGGCGGAGCCCGCGTCCGCGGACTCCCGGTGCACGGCCCTGGCGGCGGTGTCGCCGGCCCGGATGGCCCGGACCGCCGCCGTCAGCAGTGTGGCGTCCGGGACCGGCGGGCCCTCGGGGACCGGCGTGGGCGGCGTACGGGGCGGAGTGCGGCGGGCGCCGGCGCGCGTGATCAGGACATCGCCCTCGGCGGACTCGGCGGCCGGGGCGTACCCCATCTCGCGCAGCCCTTCGAGGAGCGAGCCGGGGTCGGCCTGCGCGGCCAGGACGGTCGGCGCGAGCCGGCGCAGCCGCAGGGTCGCGGAACGCTTGTCGGCCAGGATCTCGTTGAGCACGGCCTCGTCGTCGCAGCGTACGTACGCGGAGGCGGCGCCGATCCGCAGATGGCCGTGGCGGCGCGCCACGTCGTCGATGAGGTAGCTCAGCGGCTGGGGCACCGGCGTACGGCTGTGGGTGGCCAGGAAGGCGTGCAGGTCCGTCGCGGCCCGACCGGCGTCGAGGGCGCGGCGTACGGAGCCGGGGGTGAAGCGGTAGACCGTCGCGCCGCCCTTGGACTCGACGTCGGCGAGGACCGAGAGCATGTCGGCGAGCGGGCGCTCCAGCGGGCCGGGGGCGACCGCCGTCAGGTCGGCCTGGAGCAGCACATGGTCCAGGGGTTCCGGGATCAGCGGGGCGAGGCGGGCGGCGGCGGCCTCGGGGCCCTCGTCGAGCAGGGCGCGGGCCTGGGAGGAGAGCGCCCCGCGGCCGGTGATCCCGAGCAGCTCCGCGTCGTTGACCGTCCACAGGGCGATCCGGGAGCGGAGGTCGGAGGCGTCGCCCTGGGGTGTCGGTCCGCCCGTTGCCGAGGCGCGCAGCGGCCGTTCCCAGCGGAGCCGGGCGAGCAGGGTCTGCGGGTCGGGCGCGGTGCCCGGCGGGAGCGAGGCGAACAGGGCGAGGACCCGGCGGCGTACCTCGGGGGCGGCCGAGCGGTCCAGGTCGGGGCCGAGCGTGGACAGCGCACGCCCCTTGGCGTCCTGGCCGCCGATGAGGCCCGGGGTGCGGGTGGCGGCGAGCCAGGCGGTGGCGAGGTGGGCCCAGCGGTCCTGGGCGGGGAGGTCGAGCCACTCGTCGGAGGCGGGCGTCGGCGCGTACCGTTCGTCGGTCTCGCCGTCGGAGGCCAGCAGGCCCGCCGCGTAGGCGAGTTCGATCCAGAAGGCGGCGACGGGCTCGGTGACGTCGAGCGCGGCGGCGGCACGCTTCAGCTCGCGCACGCTCAGACCGCCGGCACGGAGTATGGCGGGGCCGCCGTCGTTCCAGAGCTTCAGCAGCTCCTCGACGGTGGACAGCGCCATGAAGCCCTGGCCGGCCGCGGCTCTGTCCACAGCCTGGGGATCCCGCTCGGCCGCCGCGACGAGCTCCGGCGGCACGGGCTCGGGGGTGCGGTGGGCGCGGCCGGCCCGCAGGTGCAGCGCCGCCTCGCGCGGCAGGACGACCGTGCGCGTCGACACGGGCAGCAACAGCCCGCGGTCGCGCAGCCATTGCACGGGCGGGGCGGGGTTCGGGGTGACCTCCCCGTACGGCGGGCCCCAGACCAGCCGGTCGAGCACGGACAGCGCCTCGACGGGGGCGGTGTCCAGCAGCTCGGCCATCCTGGTGCGGTCGGTGAAGAGCCCGGCCAGGGCGGCGACGGCGGACACCGGGTCGTGGGTGGCGGGCAGTCCGGCGTCGGCCAGGATCTCCTGGAGCCGGCCGGGCGACATCCCGGCCGTGGCCTCGGAGACCGTCGGGCCGAGTCCCGTGGGGGAGGGGTGCTGCGGGGAGGGTGCCAGCAGCTCGCGCGCCGTGCGGACGAGGTGCAGCCCGGTGTCCTCGCCCCAGACCAGGGCCTGTTCGCGCAGGGTCGTCAGGGCGGTGGGCAGCGCGGCGGTGATCGCGGCGCCCGCGTCGTCGCGCCCGTCGCCGTCGTCCTGGCCGTCGCCGGTGAGAAGCGCGAGCAGCGTGTCGTACGGTGCCGGGTCCGGCGCCACCGCCAGTGCCTCCGCGGTCTGGAGGGCGAAGCGGTCGAGGTGCTCCAGCGCACGGACGACGGAGGCGCGCGTGCCGGCCCGCGTCGCCAGCTGGGTGATGTCGTTCGGCACGGGGCTGAGCAGGTCGGGGCGGGCACGCAGCAGCCCTGCCAGCGATTCGTCGCCCCGGGCGCGCAGGGCTTCGGCGAGCGTGCGCGGTGGTGTGGTCGTCCCCATCCGTCCCACGGTAGCCCCTGGAACGCTACCGTCGGGGCAGGGCAGCGGAGGGAGAAGGTTCGCGTGGGGATCGAGAGCGACCAGCTCGTCTACGACTATCTCAGCCGGGTCGGTGACCTGGCGCAGCAGCAACAGCTGTCCTCGGGCGCCCGGATGAGACTCGTCGCGACGCTCCGGGGCGAGATCGACCGGCAGCGCGGCACGGACGGCTCGGACTCCCCCGCGGTGGTCCGGCGCATCCTCGGCCGGCTCGGCGCCCCGGGTGAACTCGTCGCCGCGGCGGCCGAGTCGGGCGACGGCGCGGTCCCTCTGCCGCAGCCCCGGGCGGACGCGGGCGCGGGCGCCACGGAAGCGCGCGGGGTGCCGCGGGCGCGGCGGAGCGTGCTCCGGAAAGCCGCTTCACGCAAGGGCGCGTCGCCGGAGCCGGGGGAGCCGGGGAAGGCCAGCAGGTCCGGAGAGTCCGGGGGGCCCGGGGAGTCCGCGAAGCCCTCACGCCGTACGGAATCCGTGTCCGCGGACACGTCCCCCGAGCGCCCTGTGGACGGTGCGCCGGTCCCCGACTGGCCGTCGGCGTCCGCGCCGCACATGGCGGGCCTGGGCGAGGCCCCCTCGGAGGCCGGACCCGAGTGGTGGCGGATCGAGCCGGGCCCCTTCGGTGACGACGGGCAGGGCGACCAGGGCATGCCGGGCGCCATGGGCCCGGGCACGGCGGTCCCCGGCTTCGTGGGCGGGCTGGAGAGCCCGGAGCTCTTCGGGCTGCCGAGCGCCCCGGGCCTCCGGAAGCCCCAGGGGCCGCGTGTCCCGGCCGAGGACGAGGAGGGGGAGCCGGGGCCGGCGGCGGGCGGGGAGCAGGCCGCGCCGCCCGTGGTGGCCCGCCCCCGGTGGAAGCTGCGGCTGCGCCGCCGCCGGGTCCTCGCGGACGGCGAGGTGGCGGCCGTGCGGCCCCGCCTCTCGAACCCGTTGCTGCTGGTGGCCGCCGCGCTGCTGGTGGCCGGCGCCGTGTCCGGGCAGTGGCTGGCGCTCGCGGGCGGCTGGCTGCTGGCGTACAGCTCGCGCAAGTTCTCGCGCGCGGAGGCCAAGTGGGTCGCTATGGGCCTGCCGGGCGTGGTCGTGGCCGGGGCCTTCGTCTGGCTCTGGGGGCGGATGGACGGCCGCTGGGGCGAACCCCTCGCCGAGGGCGCGGTCGGGGACGCGATGTCGGACGTCTGGCCGGTGGTGGTGCGCGTGGCGGCGGTGACGTCGGCGCTGTACCTGGTGTGGCGGTCCCGCAGGCTGGCGGGGTGAGGGAGGCGCCGGCGCGCGGGCGGGAGAGTGGAGCGTACGTTCGTACACCTCGTCGGGGTACGATCGCACGCATGCCGACGGACTACTTCGCCAACGATCCGCGCACCAACCTGGAGCGCATGCTCGCGGGCGACCTCTACATCGCCGACGATCCGGAGATCGCCGAGCGCCAGCAGCGGGCGATGCGCCTCGCGGCCCGCTTCCAGGCCGCCCACACCGAGGACGCCGAGGCCGCCAGGGCCGTCCTGGCCGAGCTGCTGGACTCCGTGGGCGAAGGGGTCGACCTGCGCCCGCCGCTGTACGTCGACTACGGCAGCAACATCACGATCGGCGCCCGGACCTTCGTCAACTACCACCTCACCGCACTCGACGTCGCACGCATCACGATCGGCGAGGACTGCCAGATCGGGCCCAACGTCCAGCTCCTCACCCCCACCCACCCCGTGGAGCCCGGGCCTCGCCGGGACAAGCTCGAAGCCGCGCTCCCCATCACCATCGGGGACAACGTCTGGCTCGGCGGCGGCGTCATCGTGTGCCCCGGGGTGAGCATCGGCGACAACTCCGTGATCGGTGCGGGAGCCGTCGTCACGAAGGACATCCCCGCCGACGTCGTCGCCGTGGGCAACCCCGCCCGCGTCGTCCGCAGCGTCTGAGCCGGCCGCTCCATGGCCACCGGACGCACGGATCCGCAGCGGCGCGAACGCATCCTCGCCGCCACGCTCGACCACATCGCCGAGGAGGGGGTCGCGGGCGTCTCCCACCGCAAGATCGCCGTACGTGCCGATGTCCCGCTGGGCTCGATGACGTATCACTTCGACGGCATCGACGACCTGTTGCGCGAGGCCTTCACCCGCTTCGCCGACCACATCGTGGCCGTCTTCGAGCTGTACCTGGGCCGCGCCGAGACCCCCGAGCAGGCCCGTGAGGCGGTCACCGACCTCATCCACGTGCTCTCCGAAGGCCCCCGCCGGGAGCTCGTCCTCACCCAGGAGCTCTACACGCTGGCCGCCCGGCGCGACGAGTACCGCGAGCTGACCCACGCGTGGATGAACCGCAGCCGCCGTCTGCTGGAGCAGCACTTCGACCCGGACACCGCGCGCACGCTGGACGCCCTGATCGAGGGGCTCGCCCTGCACCGGGCCCTCGACACCGAGCCGCAGGACCGCGAGCTGACGCGGCTCGCGGTGCTGCGCATGACCCCGGGCCCGTCGTAAGGCCGACGAGCCCTCCCCGAACCGCCTGTGGGGCGCGGACCTGACACCGCGCCCCACAGGCTTCAGCCGCTACCTCACTTCGTCAGGTCGGCCCGGAGCTCGTCGAGGATCTTGTCCGCCGCCGTGTAGCCGATGCCCTGGATCCACAGCTCGTCCTCGACGGGGAACACCTTGCCGCTCTTCACCGCGGCCATGTTCTTCCACAGGCCGCTGCCTACCGTCTGCGTCTCCTTGGACTTCTTGGCGTCCCCGTACGTCGAGTGGAAGATCACGTCCGCGTCCGCCTGGTCGATCTTCTCCGGGCTGACGTCGTACGAGAAGCCGTCCTTCGCCTTGTCGACGATCGCGGGCCGGCCCAGACCGACGTCGGCGAGGATCGTCGCGATGTAGTTCTCGAGTCCGTAGACACGGATGTCCGCGCCCTCGACGAAGCGCACCATGTTGACCTCGGTGGCCGCCGCCTTCTCCTTGCCGCCGAGCGCCTCGGTGACCTCGCCGACGTGCTTCCCGTACGCGGCGATGACCTTCTCGGCCGCCGGGACCTTGCCGAGCGCGTTGGCGTGGACCTGGAAGTTCTCCTTCCAGGGGTAGCCCGTGTTCTCCGTCATGACCGTCGGCGCGATCTTGGACAGCTCGTCGTACTTGTCGCCGTGGCGGATCTTGCTGGTGAGGATCAGGTCGGGCTTCAGCCCCGCGATGGCCTCCAGGTTCGGCGTCATCATCTCGCCGACGTCCTTGATGCCGGCGACCTTCTCCTGGGGCAGGTAGCTCAGGTAGCCCGACTCCGTGCCGGTGTGCGTGGCGCCGACCGGCGTGACACCGAGGGTGAGCGCGGAGTCCAGCTCGGCGGTGTCCAGGACGACGACCCGCTTCGGGGCGACCGGGACCTTGACGTTGCCCATGGCGGTGGCGACCGCGTGGGTCCTGCCGTCGGAGGTCGAGCCGCCGGAGTTGGAGTCCGAGCCGGAGCCGGAGTCGGACGAGCAGGAGGTGAGGGCCAGTGCGGTGGCCAGGGCCAGCGAACCGGTGACGAGCAGACGAGCCGCAGGAGCTGTGGGCATGTCAGAGAGCCTTTCCGGAGGAGGACGGGGACGGGGCGGACGGGGCGGACCGGTCCGGGGACCAGGGAGCGCCCGGTACGACGAGCGGTGAACCCGTGACCGGGTCCGGGACGATGACGGCCTCCAGGCCGAAGACCTCGCGGACGAGTCCGGCGGTGACCACGTCCTCGGGGCGCCCCTCCGCGACGATGCGCCCCGCCTTCATGGCGACGAGGTGGTCGGCGTACCGGGCGGCCTGGTT
Source organism: Streptomyces silvae (assembly GCF_016745505.1). Classification (GTDB taxonomy): domain Bacteria; phylum Actinomycetota; class Actinomycetes; order Streptomycetales; family Streptomycetaceae; genus Streptomyces; species Streptomyces silvae. The sequence continues at coordinate 43,818 of NZ_JAERUC010000069.1, forward strand.
GAGGTCGTGCAGGACGGTGACGACGGTCCGCCCCCGGGTGCCGTCCGCCGCCGGGGCGGCCAGCCGGCGCACCAGGTCCAGGACCTCGACCTGGTGGGCGATGTCGAGATACGTCGTCGGCTCGTCGAGCAGCAGCAGATCGGTGTCCTGCGCGAGGGCCATCGCGATCCACACCCGCTGCCGCTGGCCCCCGGACAGCTCGTCCACCGGCCGGTCGCCGAGCGCGGTGATGTCCGTACGCTCCATGGCGTCCGTGACCGCGCGCTCGTCCTCGTCCGACCACTGCTGCCACCAGCGCTGGTGCGGCTGGCGGCCCCGGGCGACCAGATCGGAGACGGTGATCGCCTCGGGCGCCACCGGGCTCTGCGGGAGCAGTCCGACCGACCTGGCGATGGTGCGCGTGGGGATGCGCGCCAGCTCCGTACCGTCCAGGAGCACCGATCCGCCGGCCGGTTTCAGCAGCCGGCCCAGGGCGCGCAGCGTCGTCGACTTGCCGCAGGCGTTGGGGCCGACGATCACCGTCACGCGCCCGTCGGGCACGGCGAGGTCCAGCTCGTGCACGACGGTGCGGTCCTCGTAGGCGAGGGTCAGGAAGCGCGCCGTGAGCCTGGACGGCGTCGTGGTGTCGGCGTCCGTGGGACAGGTCGTGGTCATGCGTTGCCTCCAGTGCGGCCACCGTGGCCACGGATGATCAGCCAGATCAGGTACGGGGCGCCGACCGCCGCCGTCAGCACGCCCACCGGCAGCTCGGTGGGGGAGAAGAGCCTGCGGGCCAGCAGATCGGCGAGGACGACGATCACGGCGCCGAGCAGCGCCGAGCACAGCAGCGGGATCTGCGCCGTACGCGTCATCCGCCGCGCGATCTGCGGGGCGAGCAGCGCCACGAAGTCGACCGGCCCCGCCGTGCCCGTCGCCACGGACGCCAGGACCACCCCGAGGGCGACGAGCCCCAGCCGTACGCGCCCGAGGCGTACGCCCAGCGCCGTCGCGGTGTCGTCGTCCATCGACACGGTGCGCTGCGCGCGGGCCGCCCACAGCACGGCGGGCAGCAGGACGAGCAGGGCCCAGCCGATGGGGGCGGCCTCGTCCCAGCCGCGGCCGTTGAGCGAGCCCGTCATCCAGATCTGCGCCTGCTGGGCGACCAGGTAGTCGCCCTTGGTCAGGAACAGGGTCGTCACCGAGCGCAGGGCGATCGCGAAGCCGATCCCGATGAGGACGAACCGGGTCGCGTGGAGCCCGCCGCGCCACGCGAAGACGTACACCAGCGCGGCGGCGGCGATCCCGCCGACGACGGACAGGTAGGGCAGGACGGTGTACGAGGTGAGGCCGAAGGTCATCGCGCCGACGGTGAGCGCGCTCGCGCCCTGGCTGATGCCGATGATGTCGGGGCTGGCGAGCGGGTTGCGGGCGACGGTCTGGATCAGCGCCCCGGCGATCCCGAAGGCCGCGCCGACGAGCAGCCCGACGACCATGCGGGGCAGCCGCAGGGTGCCCACGACCAGCTCGTCCGGGGAGGGCTGCCCGAGGACGACCTTCACCGCCTCCGCGGGCGCCACGAAGCTCTCGCCGGTGCAGAGGTAGGCGACACAGACCGCCGCCAGCAGGACGACGAGGGCCACCGCGACGAGCGCGGCCCGCCGGTGGAGCAGGAACCGGGCCCGCTTCCCGACCCGTACGACCCGGTAGCCGGCGGGACGGACCGGGGTCCGTACGGGCACTGCCGTGTCCGCGCTCATGCGGGCACCGCCTTCCGGCGTACGAGGGTGACCAGGAACGGGACGCCGATCAGCGCCGTCATCACGCCCGCCGGGACCTCGCCCGGCGGGAACAGGACCCGGCCGACGACATCGGAGACCAGGAGCATCACGGGCCCGACGAGCGCCGCCATCGGCAGCACCCAGCGGTGGTCGCCGCCGACGATCGCGCGGGCGATGTGCGGCACCGCGAGGCCGACGAAGGCGATCGGCCCGGCCGCCGCGACGCCCGCGCCGGTGAGCACGGTGGCGCCGATGCCGCCGACGATGCGGACCGCCGCCACGTTCTGCCCCAGGCCCTTCGCGACGTCGTCGCCCAGCGCCAGCGCGTCGAGCCCGCGCGCCACGGACGCCACGAGGACGGCGCCGATCAGCAGGAACGGCCAGATCTGCTGGGCGACCTGGGCCTCCCGGCCGGCGATCGATCCCACCTGCCAGAAGCGGAACTCGTCCAGCGCCGACGCCTTGGTGGTGAGCACCGCCATCGTCACCGACACCAGCAGCGCGTTGATCGCGGCGCCGCCCAGCGCGAGCTTCACCGGCGTCGCACCGCCCCGGCCCCGGGCGGCGATGGCGTACACGGCGACGGACGCGACGGCGGCGCCCGCGAACGCGAACCACACATAGCCGGTGAGGGTGTGGACCCCGGCGTAGGCGATGGCCAGGACGACGGCCACCGAGGCGCCCTGGCTGATCCCGAGGATCCCCGGGTCGGCGATGGGGTTACGGGTGATGCCCTGGAGCACGGTGCCCGCGAGGGCGAGCGCCGCACCGACCATCAGCCCGATCACGGTGCGCGGCACCCGCATCTGCCGGATCACCTCGGCGGCGTCGGAGTGCCCGCCGTGCAGCAGGGCGTCGAGGACCGCCGACGGCGCGATGGTCCGGGCCCCCACGGCGAGGCTGAGCAGGACGGCGAGCAGCAGGGCGACGACGGCGACGGCGATCGCCGTCGCGCGTCGGGACAGGCGTGGAGCGGCGGCTGCCATCGGAACCAATCGGGGTGAGCGAGAACCAGGGAGTGCGGGGGAGCGGGATGTTGCGAGGTAAGGCTTGGCTAAGTCTATGGGTGCCCTGTGGACCGGGTCAGGGCACCCGCCCCCTTCGTCACCGCGCCCGCGCCGTACGCAGCTCCACCTCCCGGGCGGTCACGGGCGCCCGGCAGCTGTGGACGTCGCCGGGCCGCAGGGCGCCGGGCGTGCTGTACGGGCCGTGGACGGCGACGAAGGAGACGGCCGTCAGCGAGGCGGGCTGCCAGAAGGTGCGGTAGTACGGCGCGTTGCCCGGGTACTCCGGGACCTCCACCAGCGGCACGCCCCGCCGGTCCAGCAGACGCCGCAGCTTCTCGAACCGGAGCCGCGGTGCGAACCGTCCGTAGCGGGCCCGGAGCTCCTCGCCCGGGACGGTGCGGGCGCGGTGGGCGAGCCGGTGCACCTGGAGGGTGAAGTGGTGCCCCTCCCAGGGGTCGCGGGCCCGTGCGCGGTGGAAGTGGAACTCGGCCAGGCCGTAGTCACGGCACATGGCCCTGCCGCCGAAGTCGCTCTCGGCGAAGCCGGGCCCCAGGACGGAGGCGACGCGCTCGGGGGAGTCGTCCGGCCGGAGGCCGAGCACGGTGCCGGTGGTGACGGCATGGACGTAGAACGCCAGGGAGTACGGGGTCAAGGGCCTTCCTCGGGGGCGCGGGCTTGGCACGGCAGGGGAGCGGACGCGTCCGGTTCGCGCCGTGGACGGCCCGGCCGGCCGGTTCGGGGGACCTGCACAATGGGTCGCATGCCTTCACCCAGCCTGACGGTCGGTTTCGACCTCGACATGACGCTCATCGACTCGCGGCCCGGGATCAAGGTCGCCTACGAGGTACTGGCCGCCGAGACGGGTGTGTACATCGACACCGATCTGGTCGTCAGCCGGCTCGGGCCGCCGCTCCAGGACGAGATGCGGAACTGGTTCCCGGCCGACGCGATCGACGAGGCCTGCGACCGGTACCGCGCGATCTACCCGGACACCGCGATCACCCCGTCGACCGCGCTCCCGGGCGCGCGGGAGGCCGTCGAGGCCGTCCAGGCGCTCGGCGGGCGGGCGATGGTCGTCACCGCCAAGTACGAGCCGAACGCCAAGCTCCACCTCGCGCACCTCGGCATAGAGGCGGACGTGCTGATCGGCGGGCTCTGGGCCGAGGGCAAGGCGGAAGCCCTCCTGGAGCACGGTGCGCGGATCTACGTCGGCGACCACACCGGGGACGTCCGCGGGGCGCGCGCGGCGAACGCCCTGTCGGTCGCGGTCACCACCGGCCCGTGCGACGAGGCGGAGCTGCGGACGGCCGGCGCCGATGTGATCCTGCCGGACCTCACGGAGTTCCCCGCCTGGCTGCGGACCTTCGCGGCGGCCTGACGCCCGACGCCTGACACCCGACGCCCGGCCCTGTGGGCGGAATCCGGGCGGCTACCTCGTGGCGGCGCGCTTCGGGGAGTTCTTCCACACCGACCGCACCACCCCCGCGGCGGCGATCAGGAAGCCCAGGCCCATCAGCATGCACACCGCGTAGGCGGCGGACGGGAACGGGTCGGTGCCCAGGAACAACGGGGCCACAGTGACCAGTGTGGCCAGTGCGCCGATGAAGAAGACGATCGCGCCGACCTGAACGAGCCGGTCGCCTGCGCCGGAAGGAGTAGTACTCACCCGGTCAGGGTAGTTCCCAGCTCGGCGGAACCGTTCGGCGACGTCTTGTGTCCGGCCCCTGGACCATTAGCCTGGGGCATGGCGGGTCGGAAGACCCGCTGTACTGCTATCCGGAGCCGTTTCACGGCTCTCCCGCGCACCGACGAGTACGAGGACGAGGACAGACGTGCCCACGGGTAAGGTCAAATGGTTCAATTCGGAAAAGGGCTTCGGCTTTCTTTCGCGCGACGACGGCGCCGACGTCTTCGTCCACTCCTCCGTCCTCCCGGCCGGCGTCGAGGCGCTCAAGCCCGGTCAGCGCGTCGAGTTCGGTGTGGTCGCGGGCCAGCGCGGTGACCAGGCCCTCTCCGTGGTGATCCTCGACCCGACCCCGTCCGTCGCCGCCGCACAGCGGCGCAGGCCGGACGAGCTGGCCTCGATCGTGCAGGACCTGACGACGGTCCTGGAGAACATCACACCGCTGCTGGAGCGGGGCCGCTACCCCGACAAGGCGGCCGGTGCGAAGATCGCCGGCCTGCTCAGGGCCGTCGCCGACCAGCTCGACGTCTGACCGGGGGCCGGTGGCCGGGCCCGTGCGGCCCGGCCCGCCCGCCTCAGCGCCCGGTGACGGAGAACGCGTCGGGGGCCAGCGCCGGCACGAGGCCCTCGGCCGCCGCCCGGGTCAGCAGCCCCCGGATCGCCGCGTAGCCGTTCTCGCCCAGGTCGGCGGTGAACTCGTTCACGTACAGCCCGATGTGCTGGTCGGCCACGGCCGGGTCCATCTCCTGGGCGTGCTCCAGGACGTACGGGCGTGAGCGCTCCGGGTCGTCCCAGGCCATCCGCACCGACGTACGGATCGACTCCGACAGCCGGTTCAGCGTCTCCTCGCCCAGTGAGCGCTTCGCGATGATCGCGCCCAGCGGGATCGGCAGGCCGGTGGTCGACTCCCAGTGCTCGCCCATGTCGGCGAGGCTGTGCAGCCCGTAGTTCTGGTAGGTGAAGCGGGCCTCGTGGATCACGAGCCCGGCGTCCACCCGGCCGTCGCGCACCGCCGGCATGATCTCGTCGAACGGCATGACGACGATCTCGCCCACCCCGTCCGGCACGACCTCGGCCGCCCACAGCCGGAACAGCAGATAGGCCGTGGAGCGCTCGCTCGGCACGGCGACCGTCTTCCCCGTCAGGTCCGTGCCCGGCTCCTTCGTGAGGACGAGCGGCCCGCAGCCGCGCCCCAGGGCCCCGCCGCACGGCAGCAGCGCGTACTCGTCGAGCACCCACGGCAGGACGGCGTACGACACCTTCAGCACATCCAGCTCGCCGCGCTCGGCCATGCCGTTGGTGAGGTCGATGTCGGCGAAGGTGACGTCGAGGGCGGGCGCGCCGGGGACCCTTCCGTGCGCCCAGGCGTCGAAGACGAAGGTGTCGTTCGGACACGGCGAGAAGGCGATCCGCAGCGCGGGGAGCGAGGCGGAGCCGGTCGCGGTGTCAGTCACGGTGTCGGTCGATTCGGTCATGCCGGGTCCAACTTTCCACTACGGGTGCGGTCTTCCCGAACGCCTCGGTGAGCGCCGCCAGGGCGTCCCCGATGCGCCAGGCCGCGCGGTCGCGCGGCCCCACGGCGTTCGAGACGGCCCGGAGCTCCAGCGCCGGCACACCGAACCTGGCGGCGGCCTCCGCGACGCCGAAGCCCTCCATGGCCTCGGCGACGGCTCCGGGATGTGCGGCCAGCAGCTCGGCGGTGCGGGCCGCGCTGCCGGTCACGGTGGAGACGGTGAGGACGGTGCCCGGCAGGGCGCCGGTGGCCTCCGCCACGTCCCGTACGAGGGCCTCGGGCGGCAGGAAGGTGTCCCTGCCGAAGCCGAGACCGGTGACGGGCACGAAGCCGTCCGGGGTCTCGGCGCCCAGATCGGCGGCGACGACGGAGCTCGCCACGACGAGCGAGCCGACGGGCGCGGCGGGTGCGAAACCGCCGCCGATACCGGCCGAGACGACGGCTGCGTACGGGGTGGACGCGGCGGCCAGGGCGCAGGCGGTGGCGGCCGCCGCCGCGGCCGGGCCCGCGCCGCCCGCGAGGACGTCGAAGGGGCCGGCCAGGTGCAGCTCGGCGCCCGGCACCTCACGTATCCGCGGCCCGTCCCCGAACGCGCGCGTGACCGCGTCCCGTTCGGCCGGGACAGCGGTCACGACGAGCACCCGCACGGTGGAGATCCTCGGGTTCAGGGGGTCGGTCGGAGGGTCAGGAGGTCTTCGTGAGCTGGAAGTGCCAGACGCCCGTGAGCTTCTGACCCTTGGTCTCGACGATGCTGACCTGCGTCTTGTCCGCCGTGGTCTCGCCCGTCTGGCTGGCGAAGAAGGCGCTGCCGGGGATCGACCGGTAGGTCTTCTTGTACGGCTCCTGCTCGGCCTGCTGGCCGTTGATGAAGAGGGTCCAGCCGTGGTCCGCGATCTCGGGGTCGACGCCGAAGCGGACCTTGTCGTCCATCGCGACCTTGACGGACTTCTCCGCCTTCTTGTTCAGGCAGCCCTGGACCTCGGACTCCTTGAGCGCGTCGCCGTCGTTGTAGCAGGCGGCCTCGGTGCTCACCGAGTTGTCGCCGACCGTCACGGTGGCGAGCGGCGTCGGCTTGTCGCAGGCGGACAGGACAAGGAGTCCCGCGGACACGGCACCAAGAGCGACGCCGATTCGACGGCCCTTACCGGAGAAGAACGCAACGGTCATGGGCCGAAGGCTATCGGTCGGACCCGCTCATGCCACGCGGGGGTGCGGTGAGCCGCGCCGCGCGGCCCCCAGGAGGCCCCGTACGGAGGCCACGGCGCCCAGCGCGAGGAGACCCGCGGCGACGGAGATGCCGAGTACTCCGTTGAGGGGGAGCGCGATGCCGATGGCACCGCCCACCACCCAGGACATCTGGAGCAGCGTCTCGGACCGGGCGAAGGCCGACGTACGCACCTCCTCCGGCACATCGCGCTGGATCATCGCGTCCAGCGACAGCTTCGACAGGGCCTGGGTGAACCCGGCGACCGCGGTGAGGGCGGCGACCATCACCGTGCTGAAGAACACCGCGGTGAGCACGGCGACCCCCAGGGCGAGCCCCAGCACCGTCGCGACGATCACCTCCGGGCCGCGCGCCCTGAGCCAGGAGCCCACCGCCGTGCCGGCCGCGTTCCCGGCGCCCGCCGCGACCCCGACGATGCCGAGGGAGACGGCGGCGCTCTGCCCCGCCAGGGGGTGCTCGCGCAGCAGGAACGCCAGGAAGAAGATGAGGAAGCCGGAGAGCGCGCGGTGCGCGGCGTTCGCCTGGAGACCGTGCAGCACGGACGGCCCGACGGACCGCAGCCCCGGCGGCTTCTCCCGCCCGTTCCGTCTCCTCGCGGCCCAGGTGCTGCCGGTCCTGCCGCCCTTCGCGTCCTTCGCCGTGCTGACCGGCGGGAGCGCCGCCTCCTCGTGCGGGACGACGAGGCGGGCCTTGCGCTCGCCCTTCGCGGAGTCGACCTTGTGGGGCAGCGTGAAGGCGAGGACGGTCCCGCCGAGGAAGATCGCGCAGGCGCCGTAGAGCGGCCAGGGGGACCCGATGCTCTGCAGCCCCGCCCCGATCGGCGCCGCGACACCGGTGGCCAGCAGCCCGGCCAGGGTGACCCGCGAATTGGCCTTCACCAGGGAGAAGCGCGGCGGCAGGAGACGGGGCACCACGGCGCTGCGCACCACCCCGTACGCCTTCGAGCAGACCAGGACGCCCAGGGCCGCCGGATAGAGCTCCAGGCCGCCCGTGGCCACCGCGCCGGACATCGTGATCGCGAGCACCGCCCGCGCGAACATCGCGCCGGCCATCGCGGCGCGGCGGCCGTGCGGCAGCCGGTCCAGGAGCGGGCCGACCACCGGGGCGAGCAGCGTGAAGGGAGCCATGGTCACGGCGAGGTAGAGGGCGACGCGCCCGCGCGCCTCGTCCGTCGGCACGGAGAAGAAGACCGTCGAGGCGAGCGCCACGGTGATCATGACGTCCCCGGCGCCGTTGACCGCGTGCAGCTCGATCAGCTTGCCGAGGCCGGACTCGCCCGCCCCGTGGGCGTGGGTCGCCTTCCTGATGCCCCGCGCGGTGCCGGTGAACGGGGCCCGCAGGGCACGGGCCATCGCCCGGCCCGCCCTGCGGAGCGGACCGGATCCGTCGGACGACCTGGCGGCAGCCACGTGGTCATAGTGCCCCACCCCCCGCCGTCACGAACCCATGATCGGGCCGGGGCGCGGCGTCGTCCGCTCCGTCGGGTGAGTCGGACCCGGCCGGGAAATGGCCGGTACGCACCCCCGGGCCGGGGCGGCCACCGGCCGCGCCCGGCGGCCGGTCACCGCCGATCCGCACGGGTTCCGGTCCTGTTTGGGACGGGCAGGTGGGCGCGGGGCGGCGGAGAGGGTAGCGTGCACTCACGCGCCACCGGCGGTTGTTCTTGGCCGCGCGCCTCTCCGCGATCCCGCAGAATGGGTGGCAGAAGGCGCGCCCGAGGCAGGCACAACGGGTGTGGACGTCGACGCGGCCCCCAGGTCCGCTCCGCCCACAACTGTCATGGCCGAAATCGGACATCGATGGAGCTGCTGGCGCGCTCGTGAGACGGCGTATGGAGAGAAGCGAGACCTGTGAGTGCTGCGACGACGCGAAGCCGTACGGCCCGTACCCCCGCCCCTGACCGTCTGTGCGCCGAGGCGGTAGACCTCGCACGCGCGGCCGCGGAAGAGGCTGCCGCCCCAGGAGTGGTGGGTGAGCACGTGGCCCTGGTCTCCGAGGGGGACCGGGTCGTCACGCACTACTTCGAGTCCAAGGAGCCCGGCTACCGGGGCTGGCGCTGGGCGGTGACGGTCGCCAGGGCCTCCCGCGCCAAGAACGTCACCCTTGACGAAACGGTGCTGCTGCCCGGGTCCGACGCCCTCCTCGCCCCGGAGTGGGTGCCCTGGAGCGAGCGGCTGCGGCCCGGCGACATGGGCCCCGGCGACCTGCTGCCCACCGAGGCGGAGGACCCGCGCCTGGAGCCCGGCTGGACGGGCGAGGACGAGCCCCTGCCGAACTCCCCGGTCTCCGAGGTGTCCCAGGAGCTCGCCGCCCTCGCCGACGCCGAGGACGCGGAGCTGACGACGCGGCCGGGCACGAGCCGCGGTTCGATCGCCGCGGTCGCGGACGAGCTGGGCACCCGGCGGGCGCGGGTGCTGTCCCGGTACGGGCTGCGGCTGGCGGCGGACCGCTGGGACGAGGAGTTCGGCGCGAAGACGCCCATGGCGCAGGCCGCGCCGGCCTCGTGCGTCACCTGTGCGTTCCTGGTGCCGATGGCGGGCTCGCTCAAGCAGGCCTTCGGGGTCTGCGCGAACGAGTTCGCCCCGGCGGACGGCCGGGTGGTCTCCCTGGCGTACGGCTGCGGGGGGCACTCCGAGGCGGCGGTCATGCCGAAGCCGCCGAAGCCCGCGCCGCACGCGCTGGACACGATGCGGGTGGACGACTACTCGCTGCGTCCGGCCGACGACTCCGGCTCGGTGCCGGACCGGACGGACGGCTCGACGGACGACCTCGGCCACTCCTGACGCTCCTGGCCGCTGGGGGGTCCGGGCTTGCGGTGCCCGGGCATCGCGGGCCGGGGGCCCCTGGAGGCTTGATTGTTTGTGGGCCTGTTCGCTGCCGGCCCTGGGACCGGCTTGTCCTCAAGCGCCGGACAGGCTTGGTTTTGCTGCCCCGTGCGTTGCGTGTCCTGGGACCCGCTTGTCCTCAAACGCCGGACGGGCTTGATTTGCCGGGGTTCGGGCTTGGTTTGCCGGGCCTGTGCGTTGCGTGTCCTGGGGCCCGCTTGTCCTCAAGCGCCGGACGGGCTTGATTTGCCGGGCGCGGGGGGTTTCCGGGTCGCGGTACCTTCGGGCGCACACTGGGCGTCAGGGTCACCGGAAGAGTGGAGTGCGAGCGTGAGCATGAATGCGACCGAGGGGGCCGATCCGTTCGGGACGGCGCGACTGCGGCGCGGCGTGCTCGACGCCTGGGGCGCGGGTCCCGCCCGCTTCCGTGAGGACGCCAACGCCGAGGAGGACCTCGCGCTGGGCGGCTACCGCGACCGCCTGGTCGTCGAGCTCGCCCAGAACGCCGCCGACGCCGCCGCCCGCGCCGGTGTCCCCGGCCGGCTCCGCCTCACCCTGCACGAGGCGGACGGCAACAGCCCCGCCGTCCTGGCCGCCGCCAACAACGGCGCCCCGCTCGACGCGACCGGCGTCGAATCGCTGAGCACCCTGCGGGCGTCCGCCAAGCGTGAGGGCCACGAGACGTCCGTCGGCCGCTTCGGCGTCGGTTTCGCCGCCGTGCTCGCCGTCAGCGACGAGCCCGCGGTGATCGGCCGCCACGGCGGTGTCCGCTGGTCCCTCGCCGAGGCCCGCGACCTCGCGCGGCAGGCCGCCGTCGGCAGCCCCGGCCTCGGTGACGAGCTGCGGCGCCGCGACGGACACGTACCGCTGCTCAGGCTGCCGCTGCCCGCCGAGGGCACCGCTCCCGACGGGTACGACACCGTCGTCGTCCTGCCACTGCGCGACGGCGTCGCCGAGGACCTCGTGGGCAGGCTGCTCGGCGGGGTCGACGACGCGCTGCTCCTGACGCTGCCCGGCCTCGACGAGGTCGTCATCGAAACCCCCGACGGCGTAAGGACGTTGCGCCGCTCGCAGCACGGCCCGTACACGCACGTCGACGACTCCGCGCACGGCCTGCACCGCTGGCGCACCATCGCCGCCCACGGCCCCGTGGAGCCCGCGCTGCTGGCCGACCGGCCCGTCGAGGAACGGCTGCGTCCGCACTGGTCGGTGACCTGGGCGGTGCCCGTCGGCGAGGACGGGGCGCCCCAGCACCCCCGTACGGCTCCCGTCGTGCACGCGCCGACCCCCACCGACGAGCCCCTCGGCGTCCCGGCGCTGCTGATCGCCTCGCTGCCGCTGGACACCACCCGCAGGCACCCCGCGCCGGGGCCGCTGACCGACTTCCTGGTGCAGCGCGCTGCCGACGCGTACGCCGAGCTGCTCGCCGGGTGGGAGCCCGTGTCCGTCGCCACGATCGCGCTGGTGCCGGCCGTGCTCGGCAAGGGACAGCTCGACGGCGCGCTGCGGGCCGCGATCCTGGAGCGGCTGCCCCGGGTCGCGTTCCTGGAGCCCGCCGCACCCCGGGACCCCGCCGAGGCGGCGGCGCAGTGGGACGACTGGGACGGCGCCGGGGCGCCCAGCCCGGGGACGACCGCGCTGCGGCCCGTCGAGGCCGAGGTGGTCGAAGGCGTGGGCGACCGGACCGTACGGGTCCTCGCCGAGGTCCTCCCCTGTCTGCTGCCCGCGGGCCTGGAGCGCCGTGTCGAGCTGCGCACGCTCGGCGTCGCCCGGGTCCCGCTCACCGAGGCCATCGACCGGCTGGCCGGACTGGAGCGTGACCCGGACTGGTGGCGGCGGCTGTACGACAGCCTGGCCGGCGTCGACCCCGACCGGCTCTCCGGGCTGCCCGTGCCCCTCGCGGGCCCGGCGGACGCGCCGCCCCGCACCACCATCGGCCCCCGGCAGGTCCTCCTGCCGCTGCCGGACGCGCTGACCTCGCCCGTCCTGGACCGGCTGGCCCGGCTCGGGCTGAAGGTGGCCCACCCGGACGCCGCCCACCCCCTGCTGGAGAAGCTGGGCGCCCTGCCGGCCACCCCCCGTGCCGTGCTGCGGACCCCGCAGGTCCGGGCCGCCGTCGCGGGCTCGCTGGACGCGGGCGAGATCTGGGACGAGGACGCGCTGGACGGGGACGAGCTCGCCGACACCGTCCTCACGCTCGTACGCGACGCGGACCTCGCGCCCGGCGACGAGCCCTGGCTGGGTGCGCTCGCCCTGCCCGACGAGGACGGCGAGCCCGCGCCCGCCGGTGAACTCGTCCTGCCGGACAGCCCGTTCGCCCAGGTGATGCGTGAGGGTGAACTCGCCCTGTGCGACGCGGAGCTGGCCGGGCGCTGGGGCGAACAGCCGCTGACCGCCTGCGGGGTGCTGGCCACCTTCGCCCTCGTACGGGCCACCGACGTCGTCCTGGACCCGGACGAACTGGAGCCCCGCGACAGCGACTTCGCCGAGCCCGACGACGCCGGGCTGCTCGACGCCGTCGACGTGTGGTGCGAGGACGTCCTGGACCAGCTCCCGGACACCCCCGTCCCACCGGTCGCCACCGAGCTCGTGGCCGTACGCGACCTGGACCTCGTCGACGACGACGCCTGGCCGCAGGCGCTGGCGATGCTCGCACGGCCTCCGCTGCGCGACGCGCTGACCCAGCCCGTACGCGTCCTGCTCCCGGACGGCACGACGCAGTCCGTGCGGCCCTACACCGCGTGGTGGCTGCGCGACCACCCCGTGCTCGACGGCCGCCGCCCGGCCGGTCTGCGCGCGGCGGGCGGCGACCCGCGTCTGGCCGGCCTGTACGACTCCGCCGACGCGACCGGCTTCGACGACGCCCAGGTGCTGCGCGCCCTCGGCGTACGGACCTCGGTGGCGGCGCTCCTGGACGAGCCGGGCGGGGCGGCCGAGCTGCTCGGCCGGCTCGCCGACGAGGAGCGTCCCGTCGGCCCCGTACAACTGCACTCGCTCTACACCGCGCTCGCCGAGCTGGACCCCGAACAGGTCACGCTGCCCGACGAGTTGCGGGCCGTCGTGGACGACGAGGTGCGGGTCGCCGACGCGGCGGACGTCGTGATCGCCGACGCCCCCGACCTGCTGCCGCTGACCGGCGGGCTCCCGCTGCTCCCGGTGGCCCCGGCGCGGGCGGCCGAGCTGGCGGACCTGCTCCAGGTGCGGCGGCTGGGGGAGACCGTCGAGGCCGTGGTCACGACGGAGGGCGAGGAGCACGAGGTGCCCGAGTCCGTACGGATCCTGCTCGGCGCCGGAACCCCGGACAGCTATGTCGAGCACAGCGAACTGCGCGCGGGCGGCGTCGAGCTGGACTGGCGCCGTACCCCGGACGGCGTGGTCCACGCGTCGACGGTGGAGGGCGTGGCGGCCGGTCTCGCCTGGGCGGCGGGTCAGTGGCCGCGCCGGTTCGAGGTGGCCGCGCTGCTGGAGGACCCGTCCCGTACGGAGGAGCTGGCCCGGGACCGCTGGTTCGACTGAGCGGCGGCCCGCGGCGTCACAGCTCCCGGACGTACCGGTTCGCGATGACCAGCGAGGCGAGCGGGTGGTCGTCCCGGACGGCCTTGACCGCCGCGACGTCCCCCCGGGCGCTGCGCACGGAGCGGACCTTGTCCTCGTCGACCTGGTGCCGGAAGCCCTCGTAGCTGCCGTAGTGGTCCCGGAAGGCGCGCTTGCGTCTGCGGGCCGCGCGGTCGCCGGCGATGCCCAGCGCTCCCACGATCCCGGCCGCGACGGCCCCGGTGATCAGGTCGGTCATCCGTGTCCCCATTCCTGTTCCGGATTTCTGCTCCGGAAGGCTTCCGGCCGGCCGTGTGCCCGCACCGCGCCGAGGTGTTGATACCCGCCCGGGCCGTCGGGCCTGTGTGATCTTCACCAGAAATACACGACCCGGGCACAACCATTCACATGTGGCCGCTGTCTGATCGTGCGAGTCACCAGACTCATCGACCAGCTGGGACCTGCCGGGGACACCACCTCGGCGGGTCCCCTGCTCCACAGGGGACCACATGCGTATCCGTGCCACCGTCGCCGCTGTTTCCGGCGCCCTGGCCCTGTCCGCTCTCGCCGTTCCGGCGGCTCAGGCGGCCGACAAGGACCTCCCGAGCCTCGACCGGCCCACCGCGGCCGACGTCTTCGGCACCGGCGCCCGGGCGCCGCGCGCGGCGGCTCGCGCCGCCGTGACGACCCCGGTCATCTCCAAGGTCGTCATCAACGGCGGCAAGGACATCGTCGTCGGCACCACGGCCGCCAAGAAGTTCACCGTCTCCGTCACCGCGTCCCACCCGTCCGGCATCGTCGACGGCTACATCGACCTGTGGCACGGCACGAACGTGGACGCCGGTCTCGACGGCGTGCTGCTGCCGAACGAGGACGCGGCGTCCTGCAAGAACGTCAACGCCACGACCGCCACCTGCACGATGACGATCACGGCGTACCCGGGCTACGACCTGTACGCGAACGCGCTGGCCGGCACCTGGAAGGTCACCGCGGGCGCGCTCGCCGGCGACCAGAGCATCGCGTGGAACGACTACCAGTCCACCGCCCGCGTCCAGCGCCTCTCCAAGCTGACCGTCAACGCCGCCCCGGAGCCCGTCAAGAAGGGCAAGACCATCACGGTCACCGGCAAGCTGTCGCGCGCCAACTGGGAGACCGGCACCTACAAGGGCTACACCGTCCAGCCCGTCAAGCTGCAGTTCCGCAAGAAGACCAGCAGCACCTACACCACCGTCAAGACCATCAAGTCGAACAGCACGGGTGCGCTGAAGACCACGGTCAAGGCCTCGGTGGACGGCTACTGGCGCTACAGCTACGCCGGCACCTCGACCACCCCGGCCGTCACGACCGCGGGTGACTTCGTCGACGTGAAGTAACCCGGACAGCTCTCACGAGCGGAAGCGGCGGCCGACCAGGCGCCAGGCCAGCTCAAGGACGGCCGCCGCGACCACCGAGATGCCCACCGCGGTCCAGGGCATCGTCACCCCGACCAGCTTCAGCGCGAAGAAGTCCTGGAGCCAGGGCACCGCGAGCACGACGAGGAAGCACAGGCCCATCGCCGCCACCAGGCCCACCCGCCACCAGGTGTACGGACGGGCGATGATCGCCAGGACCCACATGGAGACCAGGAACAGGGTGAGGGTCGCCGCGCTCGTCTCCGCGTCCAGCGCCCCCGGACCCGAGTAGGCGTGCCGGGCGATCAGATACGTGGCGAAGGTGGCCGCCGCCGCGATGACCCCGGACGGGATCGCGTACCGCATGACCCGGCGTACGAAGTGCGGCTGGGCCCGCTCCTTGTTGGGGGCGAGCGCCAGGAAGAACGCCGGTACGCCGATGGTCAGCGTGGACAGCAGGGTGAGATGGCGCGGCAGGAACGGGTACTCCACCTGGAAGCAGACCACCAGGACCGCCAGCAGCACCGAGTAGACGGTCTTCGTCAGGAACAGGGTGGCGACCCGGGTGATGTTGCCGATGACCCGCCGCCCCTCCGCGACGACCGACGGCAGGGTCGCGAAGCTGTTGTCCAGCAGCACGATCTGCGCCACCGCACGGGTCGCCTCGGAGCCCGAGCCCATCGAGACCCCGATGTCGGCGTCCTTGAGCGCCAGCACGTCGTTGACGCCGTCCCCGGTCATCGCGACCGTGTGCCCGCGTGACTGGAGCGCCCCGACCATCTCCCGCTTCTGCTGCGGGGTGACCCGGCCGAAGACCGCGTTCCGCTCGATCTCCGACGCCATGGCGTCGGCGTCCCCGGGCAGCCGGCGGGCGTCCAGGGGGTGCTCGGCGCCCGGCATCCCCAGCTTCTGGGCCACCGCGCCGACCGAGACGGCGTTGTCGCCGGAGATGACCTTCGCGTCGACGTTCTGGTCGTCGAAGTAGGCCAGGGTCTCCCCGGCGTCGGGCCGCAGCCGCTGCTCCAGGACGACGAGCGCGGCGGGTTCGGCCCGCGAAGCGGCGTCCGGGGCGTCCAGCTCGCCCGGCACCCGGGCGAGGAGCAGGACCCGCAGCCCCTGCTCGTTGAGGTGGCCGGTCTCGGCCAGGGCCGGATCGTCGGCGGCCAGCAGCACGTCGGGCGCGCCGAGCAGCCAGGCCGACGCGCCGCCGCCGGACTCGGTGAAGGCGGCCCCGCTGTACTTGCGGGCCGAGGAGAACGGCATGGCCTGCCGGACGTCCCAGCCCCCGCCGTCCGGGTAGGCGTCGATGATCGCCTGGAGGCTGGCGTTGGGCCGGGGGTCGGAGGCGCCGAGCGCACCCAGGACGCGGTGGACGTACGCCTCGTCGGAGCCGTTCAGCGGGCGGACCTCGGTGACGTCCATACCGCCCTCGGTGAGGGTGCCGGTCTTGTCCAGACAGACCACGTCGACCCGGGCCAGGCCCTCGATGGCCGGCAGCTCCTGCACCAGGCACTGCTTGCGGCCGAGCCGGATGACGCCGATCGCGAAGGCGACCGAGGTGAGCAGGACCAGGCCCTCGGGGATCATCGGGACGATGCCGCCGACCGTGCGGGCCACCGACTCCTTGAAGTCGTTCTCCTTGACGACCAGTTGGCTGATGACGAGCCCGATCGCCGTCGGCACCATCATCCAGGTCACGTACTTGAGGATCGTGCTGATGCCGCTGCGGAGCTCGGACTGTACGAGGGTGAAGCGGGACGCCTCCTCGGCGAGCTGGGCGGCGTACGCCTCGCGGCCGACCCTGGTGGCGGTGAACGCCCCGCCTCCGGCGACGACGAAGCTGCCCGACATCACCGGGTCGCCGGGCCGCTTGACCACCGGGTCGGCCTCGCCGGTCAGCAGCGACTCGTCGATCTCCAGGCTGTCGGCCTCGGCGACCGTGCCGTCGACGACGGCCTTGTCCCCGGGGCCCAGCTCGACCAGGTCGCCGAGGACGATCTCCGAGACGGAGACCTCGGCGGAGGTCCCGTCGCGCCGTACGGTCGGCTTGGCCTCGCCGATCACCGCGAGGCTGTCCAGGGTCTTCTTGGCGCGCCACTCCTGGACGATGCCGATCCCGGTGTTGGCGATGATCACGAAGCCGAAGAGGCTGTCCTGGATCGGCGCGACGAACAGCATGATCACCCAGAGCACGCCGATGATCAGGTTGAACCGGGTGAGGACGTTCGCGCGGACGATCTCGGTGACGGAGCGGGACGAGCGAACCGGTACGTCGTTGACCTCGCCGCGGGCGACCCGCTCGGCGACCTCGGCGGTCGTCAGCCCGCCCGGTGGCGCGGGCGCCGGCGAGGTCTGTACGGGGTCCGGCTGCTCACCGGAGGAATCGAGTGCCCGCTGCGTCATGATTCCGACCGTACGGGCGGAAGGGAGGGTTCACCCGCCGGGAACAGGAAGTTCCGACCGGGGGAGGACCGGAATGGTCCCACGGTCGTACGCGCGGTGGATCAGGTGCGGCCGGCGCGTCCCGGGATCAGTGGTGCGCGCCGTCGGGCGCGGACTCCTCGGCGGCGGCGTGCGCGGCAGCCCGCTTGAGCGCGGCGTCCCGCCCCCGGACGTACCAGATGCCGATCAGGCCGAGTCCGGCGCCGGCCAGACAGACCCAGATCCACCAGGCGTGGCCCCGGTCGTCGAACCAGCCGTAGAAGGGGACCTGCACCACGAAGAGGACGAACCAGAGGATCGTGCCGCCGGTGACGGTGGCGACGACGGGGCCCTCCAGGGGCTCGGGCGCCTCGTGTTTCGGTGTCCACTTCTCCATGCGATCAGTCTACGGGCTGCGCCGCGGGCCAGTCGGCCCAAGGATCTACGCGCGGAGATAGCGATCTTCCCCTTATGTATTCATACTGAATCCGGTTGCGGATGACTCGATTTATTCGTGTGAACATCCAAATCTGACTACTTTCATCCCCCCGTCGCACGACTGAAGGTCATACATGTCCTCCTCGGCCACCGCTCCGGTCGATCAGCCCCCGGCGCCGCAGCAGCCTCACGGCGTCCTCGATCGTTACTTCAAGATCTCCGAGCGGGGGTCGACGGTCGCGCGCGAGGTCCGTGGTGGTTTCGCCACGTTCTTCGCGATGGCGTACATCATCGTGCTCAACCCGATCATCCTCGGCAGCGCGAAGGACATGTACGGGCACCAGCTCGACGGTGGCCAGCTCGTCACGGCCACCGTGCTGGCGGCCGCGTTCTCCACGCTCCTGATGGGTGTCATCGGCAACGTGCCGATCGCGCTCGCCGCCGGTCTCGGCGTCAACACCGTCGTCGCCCTCCAGCTCGCCCCCCGGATGAGCTGGCCCGACGCGATGGGCATGGTCGTCCTCGCGGGCATCGTCGTGATGCTCCTCGTCGCGACCGGGCTGCGGGAGCGCGTCATGAACGCCGTGCCGCGCTCGCTCCGCAAGGGCATCGCGATGGGTATCGGCCTCTTCGTGCTCCTGGTCGGCCTGGTCGACTCGGGCTTCGTCTCCCGCATCCCGGACGCCGCGCACACCACCGTGCCGCTCCAGCTCGGCAGCGACGGCCACCTCAACGGCTGGCCCGTCCTGGTCTTCGTCCTGGGCACGCTGCTGACCCTCGCGCTGATCGTCCGCAAGGTGCCGGGCGCGATCCTGCTCTCCATCGTCGTCATGACGGTCCTCGCCCTGGTCATCGACGCGGTCGCGGACCTGCCGGCCGGCGCCTGGGGGCTGACCGTCCCCGAGTGGCCCGGCAATCCCGTGGCCTCCCCGGACTTCGGCCTGATCGGCCAGGTCAGCCTGTTCGGCGGCTTCGGGAAGGTCGGCATCCTGACCGGCGTCCTCTTCGTCTTCACCGTCCTGCTGTCCTGCTTCTTCGACGCGATGGGCACCATCCTCGGCGTCGGCGACGAGGCCAAGCTGATGGACAAGGACGGCAACTTCCCCGGGATCAACAGGGTCCTGCTCGTCGACGGTGTCGCCGTCGCCGCGGGCGGTGTGAGCTCCTCCTCCGCCTCGACCTGCTTCGTCGAGTCCACGGCCGGTGTCGGCGAGGGCGCCCGTACCGGACTGGCGAGCGTGGTGAGCGGGCTGCTCTTCTCGGTGGCGCTGCTCCTGACGCCGCTGGCGACGATGGTCCCCTCGCAGGCGGCCACCCCGGCGCTGATCGCGGTCGGGTTCCTGATCCTCGCGGGCAATGTGCGGGACGTCGACTGGAGCGACTACACGCTCGCCATCCCGGCCTTCATGGCCATGCTGATGATGCCGCTCACGTACTCGATCACCAACGGCATCGGCATCGGCTGCATCGCCTTCAGCGTGATGCGCCTGGCCGCGGGCCGTGGCCGGGAGGTCCCGGTGGCCATGTACGTGGTCTCCGCGGTCTTCGTCTTCTACTACGCGATGCCGGCGCTCGGCCTCACGTAGGCGCGTACGTACGCCGTCCTCACCCCTGCGGGGCGGACGCCCGTCAGGTGACCCGGTCGGCCGGGTCCGGATGACGGGTGTCCGCCCCGTAGAACTTCTCCGTCTCGTCGACGGCCGCGTGGAAGCGCTCGTCGAAATCGTCGCGGACGAGCGTCCGGACCACGTAGTCCTGGACGCTCATGCCGCGTCTGGCGGCGTGCTGGCGGAGCCGGTCGAGCAGCTCACCGTCTATGCGCAGGCTGAGCACTGTCGATCCCATGCCAAGCAGGGTCGCGGCACACGCGGCCTTTTCGCGGCTGTTTCCGACTCATACTCACTCGTTCGGGTGATCAGTTTCTCGCGCGTGTACCACCCGCTGGTATTTAGCATTGCTAATGAGTTACGCTAAGGAACATGCCTGACCTGATCCACGACGGTGACAGTGCCGCCGCCGTGAGCTCCCTCCGCTCCGCCGTGATGCTGCTGGGCCGTCGTCTGAAGCACCAGCGCGTCGACGAGTCGCTGAGCCCCACCGAGATGTCGGTGCTCGGCACACTCGCCCGCTGCGGTTCCGCCACCCCCGGTGAGCTGGCCCGCAAGGAGCACGTGCAGCCGCCGTCGATGACCCGCATCGTCGCGCTGCTGGAAGCGAAGGGCCTGGTCAGACTGGAACCGCACCCCGATGACCGTCGGCAGAAGATGGTCAGCCGGACCGAGCAGGCGGAAGCCATGCTCGCCGAGAGCCGCGACAAGCGGAACGCCTGGCTGGCCAACCTCGCCGAGGGCCTGGACGAGGACGAGTGGGACACGCTGCGGGCCGCCGCGCCCGTGCTGGAGAAGCTCGCCCACCTCTGACCCGACGGGCGCCGTCGGACCCCCGCGAGGGTCCCGCAGCGCCCGCAGTCACGTCCCCGTCAGTGAGTACGTCGTATACGCCCGAGGAGGCGACTTCTTTTGAGTTCGGGATCCGGAGCAGACTCCGCCCCCGCACCGACTTCCACCCACGAGAGCAAGACCGGCGGGACCTTCTCGTCGCTGAAGATCCGCAACTACCGCCTGTTCGCCACGGGCGCCGTGATCTCCAACACCGGTACCTGGATGTCCCGCATCACGCAGGACTGGCTCGTCCTGAGCCTCACCGGGTCCGCAGCGGCCGTCGGTATCACCACGGCCCTCCAGTTCCTCCCGATGCTGCTCTTCGGCCTGTACGGCGGCGTCATCGCCGACCGGCTCCCGAAGCGGCGTCTCCTGCTCATCAGCCAGGCAGCGCTCGGCCTGTGCGGCGTCGCACTCGCCGTCCTGACCCTCTCCGGCGTCGTCGAGGTCTGGCACGTCTACCTGATCGCGTTCCTGCTCGGCATGGTGACCGTCGTCGACAACCCGGCGCGCCAGTCGTTCGTCTCGGAGATGGTCGGCCCCGCGCAGCTGCGCAACGCCGTCAGCCTGAACTCGGCGAACTTCCAGTCCGCCCGGCTCATCGGCCCCGCCGTCGCGGGTGTCCTGATCACGACGGTCGGCAGCGGCTGGGCGTTCATGTTCAACGGGCTGTCCTTCATCGCGCCGCTCGTCGGCCTGATGATGATGCGTACGAGCGAGCTCCACGCGGCCGTCACCGTCAAGCGCGCCAAGGGCCAGCTCCGTGACGGCCTGCGCTACGTCTCCGGCAGACCCGAGCTGATCTGGCCGATCGTCCTGGTCGGTTTCGTCGGCACCTTCGGGTTCAACTTCCCGATCTTCCTGACGGCCTTCGCGGACGAGATCTTCCACGGCGGTGCCGGGATGTACTCGTTCTTCAACATCCTGATGGCGGCCGGCTCCCTCGCCGGGGCCCTCCTCGCCGCCCGGCGCCGCTCCTCGCGGCTGCGGATGCTGGTGGCCGCGGGCACCCTGTTCGGCCTGCTGGAGGTCGCCGCGTCCCTGTCACCGTCCGTCTGGCTGTTCTCGCTGCTGCTGCTGCCGATCGGGATGATCGGCCTGACGACCAACATCAGCGCCAACACGAGCGTCCAGATGGCCGCGGACCCCGAGATG
Source organism: Streptomyces silvae (assembly GCF_016745505.1). Classification (GTDB taxonomy): domain Bacteria; phylum Actinomycetota; class Actinomycetes; order Streptomycetales; family Streptomycetaceae; genus Streptomyces; species Streptomyces silvae. Next base: position 65,209 of record NZ_JAERUC010000069.1, read on the forward strand.
CGGGGCCGGGTGATGAGCCTCTACATGATGGTCTTCGCCGGTGGCACGCCCGTGGGAGCCCCGATCGTCGGCTGGATCAGCGACACCTACGGCGCCCGGATCGGCATGGCGGCCGGAGGAGCGATCTCGATGGTGGCCGCGGTCGGGGTCGGCTTCATGCTGACCCGCGTCGGCGGCCTGCGCCTGAAGGTCGACCTGCGGCCGGGTCGCCCGCACGTGCGAATAGTTCCGCGCGAGCAGCTGGCCACGGCGGCCTGAGCCGACCCCTGAACGCTGCCCTTCCCCCACGGGGAGGGCAGCGTTCTTCTGTTGTGCGTCGCGAGGAAAGCCGTCGCCCCGGACGTGCCCGCACGCTGGGACACTCGGCGCATGAGCAGCAGCAGCCGCAGCCAGAGACTCTTCGCCGCCGTCCTGCCGCCCGAGCCCGTCGCCGACGAGCTGGCCAGGGCCCTCGCCCCGCTGCACGCGATCCCCGGGGCCGCCGACCTCCGCTGGACCGCCCCGGCGGGCCGGCACTTCACGCTGGCGTTCCTCAGGGAGGTCGACGAGGAGCTGCTCCCGGAGCTGGACGCCCGGATGGAGCGGGCCGCGCACCGGACCGCGCCCTTCCCGCTCCGGATCAGCGGCGGCGGCCGGTTCGACGGGCGGGCGCTGTGGGCGGGGGCCGCGGGCGGCCTCGACACCCTGCGGCTGCTGGCGGCGCGGGCCCACGCCGCCGCGCGCAAGGCCGGCGTCCCGATGGAGGAGGAGCACCGCCGCTACACCCCGCACCTCACCCTCGCCCGCAGCCGGGGCCACGCCGACCTGACCCCGTACACGGCGGCGCTGGAGGGGTTCCAGGGCCGCGAGTGGGAGGTGCGTGAGATGAGTCTCGTACGCAGCAGACTTCCGGCGGGCGGGGTGCCGGGGGAGCAGCCGCGTTACGAGGTGGTGCGGGCCTGGCCGCTGGGACGGTGAGCGGGGCGGTTACGCTCGTCGGGTGGACCCGAAGACCAGAAACCGCATCATGGCCGCCGTACTCGTGCTGATGTTCATCGTCGTCGCGGCGGCGTCCGCCCTCGGGGGCTGAGCCCGCCGAGGACGTACGCACGCACGCCGGTTACCAGGCGAAGTTCTCCGGTGACGGGCCCGGTCCGGGGAAGATCTCGTCGAGGGCCGACAGCACCTCGGACGACAGCTCCAGCTCCACCGCGCGCAGCGCCGAGTCGAGCTGCTCCCGGGTGCGCGGGCCGGAGATCGGGCCCGTGACGCCGGGCCGGGTGAGCAGCCAGGCCAGGCCGACCTCACCGGGCTCCAGGCCGTGCTTCTCCAGCAGGTCCTCGTACGCCTGGATCTGGGCCCGCTGCTTCGGGTCGGCCAGCGCCTCGCCGGAGCGGCCCGAGGTGGAGCGGGCGCTGCCGCCCTCACGCTCCTTGCGGATCGCGCCGCTGAGCAGCCCGCCGTGCAGCGGCGACCACGGGATGACCCCGAGGCCGTACTCCTGGGCGGCCGGGATGACCTCCATCTCGGCGCCGCGCTGCATCAGGTTGTAGATGCACTGCTCGCTGACCAGGCCGTAGCTGCCCCGCTGACGGGCGCGCTCGTTGGCCTGGGCGATCTTGTAGCCCGAGAAGTTGGACGAGCCGGCGTAGAGGATCTTGCCCTGCTGGATCAGTACGTCGATGGCCTGCCAGATCTCGTCGATCGGGGTGTTCCGGTCGACGTGGTGGAACTGGTACAGGTCGATGTGGTCCGTCTGGAGCCGCTTGAGGCTGGCGTCGACGGCGCGGCGGATGTTCAGGGCGGACAGCTTGTCGTGGTTGGGCCACGCCTCGCCGTCGGCGCCCATGTTCCCGTAGACCTTGGTGGCGAGGACGACCTTGTCGCGGCGGTCGCCGCCCTGCGCGAACCAGGTGCCGAGGATCTCCTCGGTGCGGCCCTTGTTCTCACCCCAGCCGTAGACGTTCGCGGTGTCGAAGAAATTGACGCCCGCCTCCAGGGCGGCGTCCATGAGTGCGTGGCTGTCGCTCTCGTTGGTCTGGGGGCCGAAGTTCATCGTCCCCAGCACGAGGCGGCTGACCTTGAGTCCGGTGCGTCCGAGCTGCGTGTACTTCATGGGTCCCCAGCCAACTCCTTCGAGCGCGCTCGAAGCAAGGTCCGGCTCAGGCGCGCCGTGCGAACCGGTCCAGCGCGGCCAGCACCGCCCGGGTCGTCGCCGGGCCGCCGAGGTGGCCGGCGTCCTCGATGACCGTCAGTTCGGCGTCCGGCCAGGCCTTCGCCAGCTCCCAGGCCGTGGTCAGCGGGGAGCCCAGGTCGAAGCGGCCGTGCACCAGGGCGCCGGGGATACCCGCGAGGCGGCCGGCGTCGCGGATCAGCTGGCCCTCCTCCAGCCAGGCGGCGTGCGAGAAGTAGTGCGCGCAGATACGGACGAAGGCCAGCTGGTCGCGGCCCGGCCGCCCGCCGTACGGGGCCGGGCCGGTGTGCGCCTCCGTGGACAGCACCGCGTCCTCCCAGGCGCACCAGTCGGCCGTGGCCTTCGCCCGCACCTCCGGGTCGGGGCTCTCCGTCCGCCGGGCGTACGCGGCGAGCAGACCGCCCGGGCCCCCGGCCTCCGGGGCGCCCGCGCGGAACCGGTCCCACGCCTCGGGGAAGAGCTGCCCGGCGCCCCGGTACAGCCAGTCGATCTCGCTGCGCCGGGTCGTCGTCACCGCGGGGATCACGATCTCCGAGACGCGCTCCGGGTGCTGCTCGGCGTAGGCGAGGACCAGGGTGGAACCCCAGGACCAGCCGTACAGCAGCCACCGCTCGACACCGAGGTGGCGGCGCAGGGCCTCCATGTCGGCGACCAGGTGCGCGGTCGTGTTGTGCCGCAGGTCGGTGGCGGGGTCGCTCGCGTGCGGGGTGGAGCGGCCGCAGTTGCGCTGGTCGAAGAGGACGACGCGGTAGAGGTCCGGGTCGAAGTTCCGCCGGGCCCCGGGCGTGCACCCCGAGCCCGGCCCGCCGTGGACGACGAGCGCGGGCTTGCCGGCCGGGTTGCCGCAGACCTCCCAGTACACGAGGTTGCCGTCACCGACGTCCAGCATCCCCTGGTCGTACGGCTCGATCGGCGGGTACTTCTCGCCGGGCTCACGGCGCATGGAGGCGGTCCCTCCCGGGGTCAGTCGGTGACGGTGAACGGGGTGTCGGCGACCTGGTTGTCCGCGTCGTCGTCATCCAGGCTGTACACGATGAACACGGGTGTGTCCGACCCACCGACCGTCTCCTTGGGCACGTGGACCTCGGCCGCGAGGCTCCCGTCGGGGCCGGCGGTGACATCGCGCAGATCCTTGTCGTAGCCTCCGCTGTCCCGGAAGGTGATGCGGATCTGCTCGTCAGGGGCGAAGCCTGTGGCATTGAGCGTCACCAGCGCCCCCTCCGGGCCACGGTCGGGGGTGGCGATCAGCCGGGGCCGGGCGTGCGGTGTCGCGGAGACCGTATCGGCCGGAAGCGTCTGGAGCGGCGGATCCGACGGGTCCGGGGAGGGCTCCGACGGCGTCGAGGACGGCTCGACGGACGCGGAGGCCGTCGTCGAGGTCCCCGCCGGGCCGGCCGCCGACGCCGTGGGCGGGGACTCGTCCCCGCCGGACACCGCGACGGCGGCGATGACCGCGGCGATGATCGTCGCCGCCGCCGTGATCACGGCGGCGGTCACATGCCGGCCCTCACCCCGGGGGACCGGAGGGTGAGGGGGCGGCGGGGGGAACGGTGGCCCCGGGGGCATCGGCGGGTTGGGGCTGGACACGCGAATCCCCCTGCTGCTCGTGAAGATCGTGGAGCCCGTCAGGATACCGGCCGGGGCGTGACGTGTGCCGCTCAATTCCCCTCGCCGGAGGCGGAATTGCCCGGACCCGCGAGCCCTACGGGGCGAGGGGCAGCCGGCGCTTGTGGTCGGTGAGGCGGTAGCGGGAGACGATCGTGTCGAAGGCTTCCTCGTCCACCGGCTTGCCCTCCAGGAAGTCGTCGATGGTGTCGTAGGTGACGCCGAGCGCGTGCTCGTCGGCCTTGCCCGGGTCCAGCGTCTCCAGGTCGGCGGTCGGCACCTTCCCGACCAGCTCGGCGGGCGCGCCGAGCGCCTCCGCGACGGCACGCACCCGGCGCTTGGTCAGCCCGGTCAGCGGGACCAGGTCGGCGGCGCCGTCCCCGAACTTGGTGAAGAAGCCGGAGACCGCCTCGGCCGCGTGGTCCGTGCCGACGACCAGACCGTTGTGCGCCCCGGCCACCGCGTACTGGGCGATCATGCGCTGCCGGGCCTTGACGTTGCCGACGACGAAGTCCTGGTGGTGGGGGTCGCGGAAGGCCAGGTCGCCTTCCAGCAGGGACTGCTGGGTGGCGTCGGTCGCGGGCTTGATGTCCACGGTCAGCACCTGGTCGGCCTTGATGAACGAGAGCGCGAGCTGGGCGTCGTGCTCGTCGGCCTGGACGCCGTAGGGGAGCCGCATCGCGTAGAACCGGGCCTCGTGCCCGGCCGCCCGGGCCCGCTCGACCGCGAGCTGGCTCAGCCGGCCCGCGGTGGTCGAGTCCACACCGCCGCTGATGCCGAGCACCAGGGACCGCAGCCCCGTCGAGGTCAGCCGGTCGGCGAGGAAGGCCACGCGGCGCTCGATCTCCTGGTGGGCGTCGAAGGTCTCCGCGACCTCCAGCTCCCGGGCGATCTCCTGCTGCAGGGCGATATTCGCCGGCTCGCTCACGTCTGCTCCTCGGTCCTGTCCACGGTGTGCTGTCGCGCCCACCCTACCCAGGGCCTCTCTCCCGCCGGACGGGTGCGCCGACCGAGCCAGGGCGCCAGCTGCACCAGGCCGAAGGCCACCTCGGGGCCGAGGAACAGCCACAGCAGCTGCGGGCCGCCATGGGTGAGCGCGTACGTCTGCCAGACGGCGAACAGGGCCCGCGCGACACCGTCGTACAGTCCGTGCGCCGGCAGCGGTCGCACGAGGCGCAGGACGGCCCAGACGACCACGACCGAGCCCATCAGATTCGCGTACAGGGTCTGCATCGGGTCCTGGGCGGGCAGCGGGCCGAGCCCGAGGGTCCCGCCCAGGGACGAGAGCACGCCGTGCAGCAGGCCGTACGTCCACGGGGTGGCGAAGCCGGCGGTGACGACGAGGTCGTACCAGGCGCTCGTGCGCACGACGCGCAGATAGCGGGCGGAGGAGGGCATCAGGGGCTCCCTGTGGTCTCGGACAGGCGACCGCCCGACGCTAAACAGTGGAGTACGGTCCAAGGTCAAGCCCGGCATCCGAGGGGGAGCGCCATGCTGATCGGGGAACTGGCCGCGCGGACAGGGCTGTCGAGGGACGCCATCCGGTTCTACGAGAGGAACGGACTGGTCACCGGCGGCCGACTGCCCAGCGGCTACCGCGACTTCGCGCCTGAGACGGTGCCCTGGCTGCTCTACGTCCGTACCGCGCAGACACTCGGCTTCTCCCTGGCGGAGATCGCCCGGCACGGCGACGAGCTGCGTGACGCGCCCGATCAGGCGGAGGCCCTGTCCGCGCTGCTGGCGGAGAAGATCCGGGTGATCGACGCGCGCATGGCCGAACTCGCCGCCCTGCGCGCCGAACTCGCCGCCCGTGTGGGCACCGGGTGTCCGCTGCGGGCGGTGGAGGCCGTCAGCCCTTGACGGCCACGTGGTACGCCGACGCCCACAGCGTCACCGCGGACGCCAGGCCCACCACGGCGCGCACCCCGCCGTCGGACAGGCCGGCCGCGATGAGGACGAGGCCGAGGAGCGCGGCGGCGCACAGCGCCACGGCCGTCCCCTTGTACTGCCACTGGTCGTAGAGGCGCGACAGCGGGAAGAAGTGCAGGCCGACCACGAGCGCGATGCCCGGCGGGATGAACGCTGGGTGGCCCGAGGCGTTGGACGCCGCGATCACCCCGAAGATCGCCGCGAGTTCGACGACATTGACGATGCCGACCGAACGCGCCCAGTTCGCCGGCAGATCGACCAGGCGGGGCGAAGGGGCCGCGCCCTTGCGGTAGGCGAGGATGAGGGCCGCCACGGTGACCGGTACGCCGATGATCTCGACGGCCAGGGCGGCCCCCGAGGACGCCAGCCCGGACGCCCCGGCGAGGGCCCAGGCGAGGGCGAACAGCGACAGGACGACGGTGCCCCGGCGGCGCAGGGACCGGGTGAGCGCGACGCACTCGGCGTCCGTCGCCGGGGGAGTCGAGGGCGTCGGCTGGATCATCCGGCGAGAGTACTGCGGTGTGGGGGGCCGGTCGGCGGTTTCGGGCCGGAGCGGAAGACCCTCCACTTACGGAGTCCTCCCGTCCGGCGTTCCCCGGAGTCCTTCGCCCGCCCGCGCTCAGGGGACCAGGACCAGGCGTCCCCGTACGCCGCCCTCCGCGAGCCGGGTGTGTGCGTCCGCCGCCTGCTCCAGCGGGTAGGTGCGGGCCACCCGGGGGGTCAGGACGCCCTCGTCGACCAGCTTCACCAGCTCGGCGAGCCTGTCGCCGTCGGCGGCCACCTCGACCACCTGGACCCGGATGTCCCGCACGCTCGGCGGGCCCGCGTTCGGGATGACCCCCACGTAGTCCCCGCCGTCCCGCACGTACGCCAGCGCGTTCGCGCCCAGGACGGCCGCGTCCAGCACCGCGTCGAACGGGCCCGCCGCGTCCCCGCGTTCCACGAAACGGTCCGCGCCGAAGGACCGGACCAGCTCCTCGTCGGCCGCACCCGCCACCCCGGCGACGCTGATCCCGGCCCGGTGGGCCAGCTGCACCGCGTAGCCGCCGACCGCTCCCGCCGCGCCCGTGACCAGCAGCGTGGCCCCGGGGGCCAGGTCCAGCAGGTCGAGCGCCTGCGCGGCGGTCAGGGTGTTCAGCGGCACCGTCGACGCGTGGACCGCGTCCACCGAGGCCGGGGCCGGCGCGACCGCCGTGCCGTCCACCACCACGTACTCCGCCTGGGCCTTGACCGGAGCCGGCCCGTACGCCAGCGCGACCACCTCGGCCCCGGCGGCGAACGGCGCCCCCGTGCCCGCCGCGTCCACGGTCCCCGCCACATCCCAGCCGAGGCCGAGCACCCCGCCCTCGGGCAGCGGGACGAGGAAGCCCGCGCGGTACGCCGCGTCCACCGGATTGACGGCCGCCGCCGCCACCTTGATCCGCACCTGGCCCGGACCGGGCTCGGGCACCGCGGTCTCCACGAGCTCCACCGTTCCGGGACCGCCGAACGACCTGACCACCACTGCACGCATATCGATAACTCCCGTGATCCTGAGGGGAATGCCGCGGGTTTCTCCCGCCCCACAAACCTAGGAAGAGTTACTCTCTTTCGGTAAGTACGTACTCCGAGGTGCGTAGGCCACCCCGAGGTAGGACCGGAGGCAGAAGGCAATGGCGACCCGTACCGCGGCGCAGCGCCGTGAGGAAGCCCGAACCGCGTACGACGCCTTCCTGAGGGAGTGCCCGACGAACCAGCTGCTCGGCCGCCTCGGCGACAAGTGGGTCAGCCTCATCGTCAGCGCCCTGCGCCAAGGCCCCATGCGCTACAGCGACCTCGGGCGCAGGATCGCCGGGGTGAGCCAGAAGATGCTGACCCAGTCGCTGCGCTCCCTGGAGCGCGACGGCCTCGTCACGCGCACGGTGACACCGTCGGTACCGGTCCGGGTGGACTACGAACTGACGGACCTCGGACACAGCCTCAGTGACCTTCTGTTCGCCATGAAGAACTGGGCGGAGACCCACTTCGACCAGGTCCACGAGGCCCGCGAGCGCTACGACCAGGAGACCGCGGCATGAACGCCACCCCGCAGGTGCTCGCCGTGCTGGACGAGCTGCTCGCCGCCGCCGGCCCCGGTGAGCGCGGCGCCCTCTGGCATCTCGCCGAGCAGGGAAGGGAGTTGGACGCCAACCTCGTCCGCCTCCCGCCGGGCGCCGGAGTGGGCGAGCACCAGGAGGACGTCCTGGACGTGCTGCTCGTCGTCCTCGCGGGCGGCGGCAGTCTGCGTACGGCCGGCGGCGACACCCTGGATCTCGCCCCGACGACGGTCACCTGGCTGCCCCGGACCTCGCGGCGGGCGCTGGAGGCGGGGCCCGACGGGCTGACGTACCTCACGGTCCACCGCCGCCGCCCCGGCCTCGCGATCAAGCCGGCGGTGCGCACTCCCGCGTACGAGGGCGGGGAGGCACCCTGCATGCTCGACCTGGTGTGCCCGGAGTGCGGGCGGCTGTCGGCGGACCGGGCGCCGAGCTTCTGCAGCGCGTGCGGGGAGCCGTTCCCCAAGCGCTGACACGGGTGGGGCGAAGGAGGCGGCCGCCCGGTGCGTCACGCCAGCGACAGGAACATCTTCTCCAGGCGGGCGCGCATCCGGTCCCGGTCGGCGGGCGTCTGCCCCTCGTCGGTCAGACACTGTTCGAGCCCCGTCGCGATGATGGAGAACCCCGCCCGGTCCAGGGCCCGGGAGGCGGCGGACAGCTGCGTCATCACCTCCTCGCAGTCCCTGCCCTCCTCGATCATCCTGATGACCCCGGCGATCTGGCCCTGGGCCCGGCGCAGCCGGTTCAGGACGGACTTCAGCTCATCGGCCGCGATGTCGAGTTGCATGGTTCCTCCCGCGTTCGGGGCGTACCCGTACGTATGTACCCAGGGGGGTATCGTACCGGGGCGTCCCGCCCCGCCCGTGGTGCACCCAGCGCCACCCCGCAGTCGGTGTGTACGCCCCATGTGCCGGCCCGCTCCCGCCCGTAGCGTCGACGACGGGGCGCGGAGTGCGCCCCACGAGCAGCGGGTGATGGGGGATGACCATGTTCGAACGCAAGCGCAAGCCCGGGAGCCGGGCCGCTGAGGCCCTGCGGCTGGTCTCGGTGAGCAAGGTGTACGGGACCGGGGACGGCGCCGTGACCGCCCTGGACGGGGTGACCCTGAGCCTGCCGACGGGCAGCTTCACCGCCGTCATGGGCCCGTCCGGTTCCGGGAAATCCACGCTGCTCCAGTGCGCGGCGGGCCTGGACCGCCCCGACCGGGGCCAGGTCGTCGTGGACGGCGAGGAGATGAGCGGCGGCGGCGAGGCTGCGCTCACCAGGTTCCGGCGGGAGCGGATCGGCTTCGTCTTCCAGCAGTACAACCTGCTGCCCACCCTGACCGTCGAGGAGAACACCGCACTGCCGCTCAGGCTCGCCGGCCGCAGGGCCGACCGGGAGAACATCCGCGCGGTCCTCACCCGGGTCGGGCTCGGCGAACGCCTCGGCCACCTCCCCGACCAGCTCTCCGGCGGGCAGCGCCAGCGGGTCGCGATCGCCCGCGCCCTGGTCACCCGGCCCGGCGTGATCTTCGCCGACGAGCCGACCGGGGCCCTGGACACCCGCAGCGCACGCGAGGTGCTGGGCCTGCTGAAGGAGACCGTCCGCCTGCACGGCAGCACCGTCGTGCTGGTCACCCACGACCCGGTGGCCGCCTCCTACGCCGACTCGGTGCTCTTCCTCGCCGACGGCCGGCTGGCCGGACACCTCTCCGCCCCCACCGCCGAGGCCGTCGCCGAACGCATGACGCACCTCGGGGGCCGCGTGGCCGGACGGCACGCGGACAACGGCCCCCTGATGGAGGTGTGAGCCATGCTGTTCCTGGCCATGCGCTCGGTCCGCAAGCGCCCGGGGCGCTTCCTGGCGACCCTGCTCTCGGCGTTCCTCGGCGCCGTGATCATCATGACGTTCGGCTCCCTGCACGACACGGCGGCGGCGCCCGGCGTCGACGAGGTCAGCGCCGAATCGATGACCCTCTCCGCGAGCGTCGTCGGCGGATACGGCTCCCTGCTGGTCTTCTTCGCCATCGCCTCCACCCTCACCGTGGCCGTCCGCCAGCGCGCCGAGGAGATCCGTCTGCTGCGCTGCACCGGAGCCACCCCCGCTCAGATCACGCGCATGGTCGTCGGCGAGGCCGCCGTCGTGGCGCTGGCCGGCGCGGCGCTCGCCGTCGGGCCCGCCGTGCTCGGCGGCCGGCTGCTGCTCGGCCTGTTCCGGGACAGCGGCCAGGTCGCCGCGACCGTCGCCCCGGCGTTCGGCGCGATGGCCCTCGGTTCGGGCTTCGGCGTCGCGCTCCTCGCCTCCGTGGGCGCCGCGTTCCTCGCCGTACGCCGCGCCACCAGGGCCGCCGCCGGAGCCCGTGGCCCCGCACGGCGCAGGGGCCGCACCTGGGCGGGCTGCGCCGCACTGGTGGCCGGCACCGGGGGAGTGCTGACCACGTACGCCGTCGACCCGGCCGACGAGATGCTGATGGCCTTCCCCGCCTACGGGGCCATCCTGCTCTCCGTCGGCTTCGCGGTCCTCGCCCCGGCCCTGCTCGGCAGGATCCTGGAGCTGCTGCGGGGGCCCCTCGACGCGCTGGGCGGTGCGGGCGGCTATCTGAGCACGCGCCATCTGCGCCGGCGCGGTGCGGAACTGGCCGGGGTGCTCATGCCGATGATCATCTTCACGGGCATGGCCACCGCGACCCTCTACATCCAGGGCGTCGAGAGCGACTGGGTCACCAGGTCGGGTCTGGACAGGACCGTCGAGGACAAGAACCTGGAGACCCTCAACCTGGTCGTCGTCGGCATCATCGTCGTCTTCTCCTGCATCATGCTCGTCAACAGCCTGTACGCGGCCACCTCCTACCGCCGCCGCGAGTTCGGCCAGCAGCGCCTGGCGGGGGCGACACCGGGTCAGGTCCTGGGCGTGGTCGGCCGGGAGGCGGTCGTCCTCACCCTGACGGGCCTGGTCCTGGGCACCGCGGCGGGGATGGCGGGGATCATCCCCTTCACGATGGTCCGCACCGACCAGGTCCTGCCCGACCAGGGCCCGGGCACCTGGCTGGCCGTCATGACCGTCGCCGCGGTGGCCACCCTCGGCACGAGCCTCGGGACGGCGCGCAGGGCGCTGAGCACGCCGGCGATCGACGCGGTGACGGTGGCGGCGTGAGCCGGAGCCGTCCCACCGCGGTGCGCTCAGACGGGTTTCTCCCAGACCGACACATGGCGCCCGCTCTCGTTCGTGAACGGTGACCGGTCCCAGTCCTCCCACCGCTCCCGCAGCCGCAGGCCCGCGAGCCGGGCCATCAGGTCGAGTTCGGCCGGCCACACGTACCGGAAAGGGATCGACCGGAACGAACCACGGCCGTCCTCGACCTCGACGTAGTTCGAGCTCATGGCCTGGGTGGCGACGTCGTACGCGTCGAACGCCCAGTGCGTCGAGGTCGCCCTGAACGGTACGAGGCGCTGCCCGGCCGGAAGCTTCCGAAGCTCGGGCACCGCCACCTCGACGACGAAGCAGCCGCCGGGGGCGAGGTGTCCGGCGACGTTGCGGAAGCAGTCCACCTGGGCGTCCTGCGTCGTCAGGTTCATGATCGTGTTGAAGACCAGGTAGGCGAGGGAGAAGTCACCGTCCGCCTTCGTCGTGGCGAAGTCCCCGATGCTGACACCGATGTCCTCGGCGCCCCCGCCCGGCTTGGCGCGCAGCCGGGCCACCATCGCCCGCGAGAGGTCGATCCCGTGGACCCGCACCCCGCGCGCCGCGAGCGGCAGCGCGATGCGGCCCGTACCGATGCCCAGTTCCAGGGCGCGGCCGTCCCCCGCCAGGCCGGCCAGGAAGCCGACGGCCGGGTCCACCGCCGCCGGGGCGAACATCTCGCCCGACGACTCGTCGTACCTTGCCGCGACCCGTTCCCCGAAGTAGCCGCCGTCGTTCGTCATGGGCAGGACCGTAGTGCCGGCGGGCCGGACGCGCCCGGGGTTTTTCGCGTGGATCCCGCCCGCCCCGCACCCGCCTTCGCCGTGATCCGGTCCTGTTGCCAAACGGAACGCTGTTCCGTATCGTCGATGTCGAACGTTGTTCCGTTTATGCGTCTGCGCAGCCCGACGCCCGTGCAGGGCAGGGTCAAGGGGCGAGGAGTCCTCATGAAGTACCGCACGCTGGGCCGGACCGGCATCAAGGTCAGCCCGTACTGTCTGGGCGCGATGATGTTCGGCGCCATCGGGAATCCCGATCACGACGACTCGGTCCGCATCATCCACAAGGCGCTCGACTCGGGCATCAACTTCGTCGACACCGCCGACGCCTACTCGCGAGGCGAGTCGGAGGAGATCGTCGGGAAGGCGCTCAAGGGCGGCCGCCGCGACGGTGTCGTGCTGGCCACCAAGGCCCACCTCCCGATGGGCGACGACCCCAACCAGCGGGGCAACTCGCGGCGTTGGCTGATCCGTGCGCTGGAGGACTCGCTGCGCCGCCTGGGCACCGACCACGTCGACCTGTTCCAGGTGCACCGGCCCGATCCGGACACCGACGTGGAGGAGACGCTCTCCGCGCTCACCGACCTCGTGCGGGCCGGGAAGGTCCGTCACATCGGGACCTCCACGTTCCCCGCCTCGGACATCGTCGAGGCGCAGTGGGTCTCGGAGCGGCGGGGCCTTGCGCGGTTCCGCACCGAGCAGCCGCCGTACTCGATCCTGAACCGGGGCATCGAGCGCGAGGTCCTGCCCGCCTGCGAGCGGTACGGCATGGGCGCCCTGGTCTGGAGCCCCCTCGCGGGCGGCATGCTCACCGGCCGCTACCGCAAGGGGGTGACGGCCGACACCCACCGGGCGGGCTTCGGATTCACGCACATGCGTGACGAGCGCCGGCTCGATGTGGTCGAGCAGCTGATCCCCGTCGCGCAGGACGCCGGGATGTCGCTGACGCACCTGGCGACGGCCTTCGCGATCGCCCACCCGGCCGTCACCTCCGCGATCATCGGCCCGCGCACCATGGGCCACCTCGACGACCTCCTCGCGGGCGCGGAGACCACCCTGGACGACGAGACCCTCGACCGGATCGACGCCATCGTGCCGCCCGGCACCGACATCGGGAGCCTCGACACGGCCTACGACCCGCCGGCCGTCCGAGTGGCCCGCCTGCGCCGCCGACTGCCCGACGAGCGCTCCGCCGCCTGACCCGGAAGGACCGGCCGGTCCGGCCGCGACGCACCTGCTGCCGGACCGAGGAGGGGGCGCCCTCGGCGGCGTACACCTCCGGCACATCCGTGCGAGCGCTCACCGGTCCTGGCGGACTGTGCGCGTGGCGGCGCGGCGCGGGGGTGTACGCCGGGACGTACCGGGACAATGGCGCACGCGCCATCCAGAGGCGCCCGAGCGCTCCCCGGCCCTCATGACCCGCTCGACGGCGGACGTGGGCACGGGCAGGCGGCAGATCAAGGAGGACCCGTGGTGGATGTCCCGGTGGACCAACTGACCGGTGCGGTCGACGGTGTGCGTACGCGGGCCCGTGGGCAGCTCCTCGACGCCGGCCTGGAGCTGTTCGGGGTGTACGGCTACGCCCAGACGTCGGAGTACGCCCTGTGCACGACGGCCGGGGTGTCGGAGGAGGTGTTCCGGGAGGAATTCGGCACCCGGGAAGGCCTGTTGATGGCCCTGCACAACCAGATCACGACGGCCGGCCTGCGGGCCTCCGAAGTGGCCCTGCTCTCCGAGGGGATGGACGACTGCCCGCTGGAGCAGCGCTTCCGTCGGCTCTTCGACGCGTACGTGTCGGCGGTGACCCGGGACCTGCGCGAGGCGCGGGTGACCTTCGTCGAGGTGCTGGGCGTGAGCCCGGCGGTCGACGCGCACTGCAAGCGGTGGCGCGATCTGTGGACCGACTTCCTGACCGGCGAGGCCGAACGGGCCGCGGTGCGCGGTGAGGTGGAGGAGCGGGACCACCGGGTCGTCGTGATGGTGATGGTGGGTACGGTCCACGAGCTCATGGCCCACCACGCCCGCCGCCCGCGCAGGGCCCGGCCCGACGAGGTGTCGGAGGAGCTGACGAAGCTGGGGCTCGCCATGCTCGGGGTGGAGATGGCGGGCTGAGGCGCGCCGTCCCCGGTGTGATCAGAGCCGTATGTCCGCCGCTATCGGCAGGTGGTCGCTCCCGGTGGCCGGCAGCGTCCGGAGGCGGCTGACCGTCGCCGAGCGGGTGAGGACCTGGTCGATCCGGGCCACCGGGAGCTTCGCGGGCCAGCTGAACGCGAAGCCGGGGCCCGGGGAGCCCATCAGCGAGCTGACCGGCTCCAGACCGCGGTCGTCCAGCGTGCTGTTGAGGTCCCCGAGGAGGATCACCCGGTCCAGGGGCTCGGCGGCGATGGCCTCGCCCAGGAGCGCGGCGCTCTCGTCCCGCCGCCCCGAGGTCAGCCCGGTCGCGGGGCCGATCCGCACCGAGGGCAGGTGGGCGACGTACACGGCGACCTCGCCCTTCGGTGTACGGGCGGCCGCGCGCAGCCCGCGGTCCCAGCCCTCCCCGACGCCCTTCGGCCTGATGTCCACCAGGCGTACGCCGGTGAGCGGGTACTTCGACCAGAGGCCGACCGTGCCCCGCGTGGCGTGGTGGGGGTAGTCCGCGGCAAGGGCCGCCTCGAAGGCGGGCAGGGCCGGAGCCGTCAGCTCCTCCAGCGCGATGAGGCCGGCACCGGTGGCGGCCAACGCCCGTGCGGTGCCGTCCGGTTCGGGGTTCACATCGCTGACGTTGTGCTGGACCACGGTGAACGTGGTGTCCGGCGCCCGGTCCCCGGTGAACAGCAGGCCCCCGAACAGCGCGGACCAGACGACCGCGGGCAGCAGCAGAACGGCCGTCGCCAGGAGCGAGCGGCGCAGGAGCGCCGGGACCAGCAGGGCGGGGACGGCCAGGCCGAGCCAGGGGAGGAAGGTCTCCAGCAGACTGCCCACCCGGCCGGGGGTGTTGGGGACCAGGCCGGGGAAGAGCAGCAGGACGGCCGCCAGGAGGCCGAGCAGGGCGGTCACGCGGCCCCGCCGCCAGCTCCAGCCCGGCGCCCGCCCGGCCTTTTTCCTCGTCACAGGGTCCCTTCCGTCGTGCCGGCCGTGTCGCGGGTGCCTGGATCAGGCCGTCGCGAGGGCTCCCGCGTACGGGCCGCCCACGCCCCAGGCCTGGTGCATCGCGTCGGCGAAGGCCCCGGCCAGCTTGTGTTCGCCGGTGGGGCCGGGGTGGGTGCCGTCGTAGGTGTCCGTGTGGATGTCGTACCCCGTGGGGTGCGAGGCCAGCAGGACCGGGGACGCGGGGGCGTCCACGTCGGCGACGGCCTTGGCGAGCAGGGTGTTGAAGCGGTCGCACTCGGCGGCGAAGGGGGCGTCGGACTCCGCCCGGATGTTGGGTATGACCGGGAGAAGCACCAGCCTGATCCGCGGGTTCGCGGCGCGGGCCGCAGTGATGAACGCCCGTGCGTTCGCAGCGGTCTGCGTGCTGTCCGTGTAGAAGCCGAGGTCTATCAGGCCGAGCGAGACCAGCAGGACGTCGGCGCGCGCCGAGGCGACCGCGTCCGCGACGACCGGGGCCATGTGGAGCCAGCCCTCGCCCCAGCCCGCCAGGTGCCGGCGCGCGGGCGCGGGGAAGGACGCGTCTCCGTAGGCGTGGGAGAGCGGGGCGTTCGCCTCGGTGTCGTACAACGCGGTGCGCGGGCCCGTGATCGCGTACCCGCCGTCGCCCAGGGTCGCCTCCAGGTGCTGCCACATGCGGTAGCGCCAGGTGAAGTCGCCGGAACGCCCGATGGTCATGGAGTCGCCGACGAAGAGAAAACGCATGGCGACATCATGGCTGATCACTGCTCCGGCCTGCGACGTGACGGTGGACACTTGTGCCATGAGACCGCTGCTGACCGCCGCCGCTGCCGCCCTCCTGTTCCTGACGGGGGCGGTGCCCGCCGTCGCGGACGACGGGGACCAGGCGGACCGGAGCTTCACGATCGAGGACCCCCGGATCACCGAGTCCAGCGGCCTCGCCGCCAGCCGGCTCCACCCCGGGGTCTACTGGACGCACAACGACAGCGACGACGGGCCGTACGTCTACGCCGTCGACTCCCGGACCGGGAAGACCGTGGCGACGATCACCATGAAGGGCGTGGGGGAGCCCCGCGACGTGGAGGCCATCTCGCTCGGCCCCGACGGGAACCTCTACGTCGGAGACATCGGCGACAACCTCGACGGCACCTGGGACCACGTCTGGATCTACCGCTTCCCCGAGCCGAAGACGCTCGCCGACGCCACGGTCCGGGCCACGCAGTTCGACGTGACGTACGCCGACGGGGCGCGCAACGCCGAGGCGATGATGGTCCACCCCACGACGGGCCGGGTGTACATCGCCTCGAAGCGGGAGGGCGGCGGCGGGCTCTACGAGGGCCCGGAGAAGCTGACGGCCGGCGGGGCCAACGTGTTCCGGCGCGTCGGCGAGGTGCCGTGGGTGACCGACGGGGCGTTCTCCCCGGACGGCAAGGAGCTGGTGCTGCGCTCGTACTTCAGCGCCCGGCGCTACGCCTTCGAGGGCGGCCGGCTCGGCGAGGACCACGCGGTGAGCGCGCCGCTCCAGGGACAGTCCGAGTCGGTGACGTACACGGCGGACGGCTCGGCGATGATGTTCGGCTCCGAGGGGAAGAACAGCGAGGTGGCGCGCGTGGAGGTGGAGGGCGGCGGCAGCAAGGCGCCCTCCCCGAGCGGCGGGGGCGGCGGGACGACGTCCGGGGACGACGGGGACGACGGCGTCCCGTCGAAGGGCACCGCGACGGGCGGCGCCGTGGCCGTCGTCGTCGTCGTGCTGGCCCTGATCGCGGCCAAGCGCCGCCGCGGGTAGCGCGTGCCGTCCCCGGCCGGGACGGCACGGTCCGCTCAGACGTCGTCGGTGATCGGACGCAGCTCGTAGTGGAGCGTGCGGTCACGCTTCAGCCGGTGGACGAGGGGGACGGCCACCCCGTGGAGCGCCGGGTACTTCCGGGAGAGCGTCCGGGCGGCGTGCGTGTTCTCCTTCGAATCCTGCGGCAGGAGCCGCGCCCACGCCTTCGTCGGCGGTCCCGTCGGTGCGCCCCGCACGGTGCACGGCGCGATCTCCACCACCGGGTGGTTACGCATCCGGTCGACCTTCCAGGCCGAGGAGAACGTACGGATGTAGGCGTGATCGCCCTCGACCGCGATGCTGACGGGGGTGTGGGCCGATGATCCGTCCGGCCTGCGGCTGCTGAGCAGGACGGTGTACTGCTTCACATAAGGCTCTAGCTCACGGATCGTCTCCATATATCCCATGGTGCATGAAAAGGGGGCGAATCGGACTTCGGCTGGGTCCGGGAAGTGCCGTCCGGCCCGCGTAGGCTCCGTCCCATGCAGGCCGAGCCCTTCTCCACCGCCCGTCTCGACGCACTCCCGCTCGATGTCGCCCACGCGGACGAGATGGCCGCGGTCCTCCTCGACCCCGCGCTGCACACCTGGACCGGTGGCGCACCGGAGGACGCGGGCGCCCTACGGGCCCGTTACGCACGCTGGAGCGCCGGTTCGCCCGACCCCGCCGAACTCTGGTGGAACTGGGTGCTCCGGGTGCGTACCGACGGATGCCTGGCCGGTTACGTCCAGGCCACCGTGCGCGGGGAGCGGGCCGAGGTGGCCTGGGTGGTCGGGACCCGCCGCCAGGGCCGGGGCTACGCCAAGGAGGCGGCGGCCGGCCTGGTCCGTCATCTGCTGGGCCGGGCCGCCGTCCGTACCGTCGTCGCCCACATCCACCCGGACCACGCCGCGTCCGCCGCCGTGGCCTCGGCCGCGGGGCTGCGGCCGGTGGACGAGTGGCAGGACGGCGAGGTGCGGTGGCGGCGGGACGCGGCCCCGGAGGCCGCGCCGGGGCGGGCGGCGGACACCGGGCGGGGCTGAGCGCCGCACCGGGCCGATCACGCCCGCCTCCGATCACGCCCGCCTCCGATCACGCCTGCCTCCGATCACGCCTGCCTCCGGCCACGCCTGTCTCTGATCGCGCCTGTCTTTGGTCACGACATGGCCGGAATTGTCTTATACGGTCGTAAGGCGCGGTGTGTGGACACTGCGGCTCCTGCCGAGCGACCGACGGAGGCCCGGGGTGGGCGATCTGGGGAGGCTGGAAGCCCTGCGGCTCGCGGGGCTCACAGCGGCGGCCGACCCGGGCATGGACCGGTTCGCGAGGCTGGTCGCCCGGTTCCTCCGGGTGCCCGTCTCGCTGGTCTCGCTGCTGGAGACCGACCGGCAGGTCTTCCCCGGCATGGTCGGACTCGCCGAGCCCTGGGCGGCGCGGCGCGAGACGCCGCTGAGCCACTCGTTCTGCCAGCACGTCGTCATCGACCGCCGGCCGCTGGTCCTGGAGGACACCCGGGTGCACCAGCGCACCTGCGCCAGCCTGGCCATCCCCGACCTCCAGGTCATCGCGTACGCCGGAATGCCGCTCACCGACGCCGACGGACACGTCCTCGGGTCGCTCTGCGCCATCGATCACAAGCCCCGGAAGTGGACCGCGGAGGAGCTGCAGGACCTCGGAGACCTCACCGCCGCCTGCTCGGTGGAACTGCAGTTGCGGATCGCGACCGAGCGGATCCGGGAGGACCGCGACCACGCCGAACTGCTGCTGCGCGCCTCCGTGGAGCTGGGTCACTCCCACGACCTGGCGGACCTCGTCCGACGTTTGCGCCGCATGTTCGACGGCCCCATCGAGCCGTCCTTCGTGGGTCTGCTGCTCGCGGACGCCCGGGGCCTCTGGCGGGTGATCGACCCCGAGGACGTACGGCCGGTGGAGACCGCCATCGACCGCCTCGACCTGGACGCAGGCTTCCCCAGCACACAGGCCGTCCGCGAACAGCGCACCGTCTTCGTCCCGGACCACGACGCGCTCGTGGCCGGCTTCAGCCCCGAGGCCGTCGCCGGGTACGACGCGCTGGGGCTGCGCTCGGTGCTCTGCGTCCCGCTGCCCCGCGGCCGTGGCGTGCTGATGTGGTGCTGGCCCGACCCCCACGTCCTGTCGGTGACGGAGGAGGCCGCTCTCACCGCGGTCGCCGGGTACGTCAGCCAGGCCGTGGACCGCACCCTGTTCGTCGAGACCCGGCTCAGCACCGCCGAACAGCTCCAGGCCGCGATGCTGACCGACCTCCCCACCGTGCCCGGCCTGGACATGTCCGCCCTGTACCTGCCGGCCACCGACCAGGACATGGTGGGCGGCGACTGGTACGACGCCTACCTCCTGCCGCGGCTCCCGGACGCGTCGCAGCGCGCGCTGATGCTGTCCATCGGCGACATCATCGGGCACGACGTGCAGGCCGCGGTCGTGATGGGCCAGGTCCGCAGCATGCTCCGGCAGGCCACCCTCGGCCACCCCGCGCACTCACCCGCCGGCGCGCTGGACGCGGTCGACAGGGCCTTCGACGTGCTGCCCCTCGGGCCCGGCGCCACCGCCGTCCACGCCCGCCTCGACCCCGACGGCGACCGGTGGCGTCTGACCTGGTCCAACGCCGGGCACCCGCCGCCCCTGCTGCGTACGCCCGACGGACGCGTCTCGGCCCTCGACGCGCACGACCTGCTGCTGCTCGGCGCCGCCGACGGCCTCGACCGCCACGACACGACCCGCGAACTGCCCCACGGCAGCGTGCTCCTGCTGTACACCGACGGGCTGGTCGAACGCCGGGACAACGACATCGACGCGAGCATCGAGCAGACGGCGGCCACCCTGTCCGCGTACGGCGACCAGCCCCTGCCGCAGCTCCTGGAGGCGCTCTCCCACGGGCTGGTGGACGCTCCGCAACGCGACGACGTGGCCGTGCTCGTCGTCCGCGTCAGTGGCGGGTACGGGGCTCAGGATGCCGGGTAGGACCCGACCGACCCGTCGATGAGCTCGCGGACGATGTCCATGTGACCGGCGTGCCGCAGGACGTCCTCGATCATGTGGATGAGCACCCAGCGCATCGAGACGGTCCTCCCGTTCCAGGAGGTCCCGGTGGTGTCCAGGTCCGTCTCGGCTATGGACATGTCGGCTGCGGCGCGGGCGCGCGCGTAGAACGCGAGGATCCGTTCGGTCGTCTCGTCCGGGGCGATCGTCATGTCGTCGGCCGACGTGTCGAACCAGAAGTCCTCGGTCTCCCGCCCGAACGTGGCGCAGAACCAGCCGTACTCGACGGTGGCCAGATGCTTGACCAGGCCCAGCAGATTCGTCCCCGTCGGCGTCATGGGGCGGCGCAGCTGCTCGTCGTCCAGCCCTTCGAGCTTCCACAGCACCACGTCCCGGTGCCGGTCGAGGCTCGCGTGCAGGGATTCCTTCTCGCCGCCGGTGAACGGCACGGTCCTGGGCGGCTTGTGCGGCGTCGTCGTCATACCGGGGAAGCTAGCAGCCGGCACCGACAGCGGAACTGCTGGAAGCCGGTCAGGCGTCGCCGCCCGCGGTGCCGGTCAGGAGCGCGCTCGCGACGACGTCGAAGAGGTGGTCCGCGCGGGGCGCGAGCGCGGGCTGGTCGCCGAGCCAGGCCAGCGCCGCCACCAGCGCGAACACATCGGTGCCGTCGACGTCGGTCCGCGCCGTGCCCGCCTCCTGGGCGCGGACGAGGAGCCGTGCGCCGGCCGCGCGCAGGGCGACGCACGACGCGTGCAGCGCGGACTCGGTGTCGTCGATGGCGGCCGCCATCAGCACGGTCACGCCCCGGTACTCCGTCGTCCACGTGACGCAGTCCCGCAGCCACGACACCAGGGCCTCGGCGGGCGCGTCCGACGTCTCGAGTGCGGCTGCCCGGGCCGTCATCTCGTCGAAGCTCGTACGGAGCAGGGCGTCGAGCAGCGCCTCACGTGTCGGGAAGTGGCGCAGCAGCGTCGCGAGTCCGACGTCGGCACGGCGTGCGATGTCGCGCAGCGACACCTCGACGCCCTGCTCGGCGAGGGCGGTGCCCGCCACGGCGAGCAGGTGGTCGCGGTTCTTCCTGGCGTCGGCGCGCATCTCTTCCCCTTGACTATCTGGATCAGTGATCCGTATATTCGGATCAGTGGTTCATTTATGTGGATCGCTGATCCGGATGAGTCTATCCCGCAGTGCGGGCAGGAGAGAACGATGCCGACAGACACGATGAGGGCGATCCGGCTGCACGAGCACGGCGGCCCCGAGGTCCTGCGTCAGGACGAGGTGCCGATTCCGGTGCCGGGACCGGGCGAGGTACTCGTCCGCGTGCACGCGGCCGGCATCAATCCCCCCGACTGGTACCTCCGCGACGGGATGAGCAACCTCCCTCCGGAGACCAGGCCGAAGTTCAGCCTGCCCGTGATCCCGGGGACGGACGTGTCGGGCGTGGTCGAGGCCGTCGCCCCGGACGTGGACGGGTTCGCCGTCGGCGACGAGGTCTTCGGGCTCCTGCGGTTCCCCAGCTTCGAGGGCGCCGGGTACGCCGAGTACGTGGCCGCGCGGGCGTCGGACCTCGCGCACAAGCCGACCGGTATCGATCATGTGCACGCCGCCGGGGCGCCCATGGCCGGGCTGACGGCGTGGCAGTTCCTGATCGAGCTCGGACACGACCACCCCTCGCCCTTCCAGGCGGCGCGGCACCGCCCGGTGCCCCTCGGCCCCGGCACGACGGTCCTCGTCAACGGCGCCGCGGGCGGCGTGGGCCACTTCGCCGTACAGCTGGCGAAGTGGAAGGGCGCGCAGGTCGTCGCCGTGGCGTCGGGCGGGCACGAACGGTTCCTGCGGGACCTCGGCGCCGACGAGTTCATCGACTACACCACGAGCCGTCCCGAGGAGCTCGTGCACGGCGCCGACCTCGTCCTCGACGCCGTCGGCGGCCCCCGCAGCAGCCGTTTCCTGCGCACGCTCAAGCGCGGCGGCTCCCTGTTCCCCGTGTTCTTCGGCGAGTTCGACGAGGAGGAGACCGCGAAGCTGGGTGTCACCGTCACGGGCACCCAGGTCCGCTCGAACGGTGCTCAGCTGGCCGAGCTGGGCCGCCTGCTCGACACGGGCGCGGTCCGCGTCGCGATCGACAGCACGTTCCCGCTCGCGGACGCCCGGGCCGCGCACGAACGGGCCGCCGAGGGACACATCCAGGGCAAGATCGTGCTCACCGCCGCCTGAGGCCCCCCGGCCCCCGGCCCCCGGAACGAAGGGGGGCCCTACGACGCGGACGG
>NZ_JAERUC010000070.1 GCF_016745505.1 Streptomyces silvae
TCTCCGCGTACGGCTTCGAGGACTACACCCGGATCAAGCACGTCATGACGTCGCTCGACGACTGACCGGCGCCCGGCAGGGATCACGGCCCCGGGCCCGCCCGGGGCCGTTCCGCGTCCCGGGTGCCGTCCGCCCGGGTTCCGCCATGGACATGGTGTGCGGGCACGGCCGTCCCCGCTGGACGGTTGGTCCATTGCCCGCCGTGGCGGCGGACCGACATGCTGCGCGGGTGCGCTCGATTCCGGACCACCTCATGTCCCGTCGTTCCCTGCTGCGCGCCTTCGGCGCCGGATCGGCCGGTGCCGCGCTGGCCGGCTGCGGCGTGCCCGCCGCCTATGTGGAGCCCGGCGACCGCTCGGGCCCCGACCGCTCGGACAGCGACCACTCGCTGCACTTCGCCAACTGGCCCCTCTACATCGACACGGACGACGAGGACGAGTCGAAGCGGCCCACCCTCGACGCGTTCACCCGGCGGACCGGGATCTCCGTGACGTACACCGAGGAGATCAACGACAACGACGAGTTCTTCGGCAAGATCAGCCCGGCGCTGATGAACCATCAGTCGACGGGCCGGGACCTCGTGGTCATCAGCGACTGGATGGCCGCCCGGTTCGTACGGCTCGGCTGGGTGCAGGAGATGGACCGCTCGCGCCAGCCCCATGTCGCCGCGTACCTGGACCCCCAGCTGCGGTCCCCCGCGTTCGACGAGGGGAGGCTGCACAGCGTGCCCTGGCAGTCCGGGATCACCGGCATCGCGTACAACCGGGCGAAGCTGGGCCGGGAGATCCGGCATACGAGCGAGCTCTGGGCCGACGACCTGCGGGGCAGGGTGACCCTGCTGTCAGGGCTCGACGAGGCCTTCGCCCTGCTGATGCAGGGCAACGGCGCCGACATCACCCGCTGGACCGCCGACGACTTCCACGAGATGTGCGAGCAGGTGGCACGCCATGTGCGGTCCCGCCACATCCGGCGCTTCACCGGCAACGACTACATCAAGGACCTCGCCAACGGCGACGTGCTCGCCTGCCAGGCCTACTCGGGGGACGTCATCCAGCTCCAGGCCGACAACCCGGGCATCGAGTTCGTGGTGCCCGAGGAGGGCGCCGAGCTCTGGTCGGAGTCACTCATGATCCCCAACCTCGCCGGCCACAAGCGCAATGCGGAGAAGCTCGTCGACCACTACTACGAGCCCGAGGTGGCCGCGGAACTGGCCACCTGGGTCAACTACGTCTGCCCCGTCCCCGCCGCCCGCGAGGTCCTGGCCTCCTCCAAGGACGAGGAGACCGCCGCGCTGGCCGAGGACCCCCTGATCTTCCCGGACGACGCGATGCGCCGACGCCTGGCCATCGCCCGGGACATCACCTCCGAGGAGCGCACCGGGTTCGCGAAGAAGTGGAACTCCATCGTCGGTCTCTGAGCGCCGGCAGAGCGCACTCACCCCACTTTTTGAACGTGTTCATGACCGGCGTACGCTGCGCTCATGAGCGAGCGAGCCCTGTTGCGGCGCATACGCGTGTGGTTGGTCGTCTTCATCGTCTGTCTGGTACTCAGCGGGCTCACCGCCTTCCCGCTGGTCACCGAACTCCGCTGGGTCGAGGACCTTTTGACCTCCTCCGCCTCCCCCGTCCCCGAACACTTCCCGGCCCTGGCGGAGTGGATCACCCGGGTGCGGACCGGCCTCGACGAGGCCGACGCCTCCTATCCCTTCGTGCTGTACGGCACCGACTGGCTGGCCTTCGCGCACCTCGTCATCGCGGTCGCCTTCTACGGCCCCTACCGCGACCCGGTCCGCAACATCTGGGTCATCGAGTTCGGCATGATCGCGTGCGCCGGGATCATCCCGCTCGCCCTGATCTGCGGGCCGATCCGTGACATCCCCTTCTGGTGGACCGTCATCGACATGTCCTTCGGTGTCTTCGGCGTCATCCCCCTCCTCGTCGTCCACCGCATGATCAAGCGCCTGGAGACCGCCGCCGTGCCGGCGTGACGCTCAGCCTGCCGACGGGGCCCCGAAGGCGGCGACCACGACGTCCATCGCCGTGGCGTTCATGTCCTGGCCCTTCGCGTCGGTGGAGTTGACGCTGTACACCAGGGTTCTGGAGAGATCACGGGTGGCCGCCACGAGCGAGTTGTAGCCCCAGCGGCCGCCCGACTTCCCCCACACCTCACGCCCGCCCAGGGTCTGCACACTCAGCCCCGCGCTGAACTGGGCGGGCTTCCCCGTCCCGTACGTACGCACCGAGGGGTCCGGCAGCGTGAACATCTCCTCCAGCAGGGGCCCGCTCACGACCTCGCCCGAGAACAGCGCCCGGGTGAAGCGCTCCAGATCCGCCGTGGTGGAGACGAGGTCCCCGGCGGCCCAGGTGTCGGTCACGCCCCACACCGTCACGTCCCGCAGCTCCGTACCGCCGCCCGGGGCGGTGAAGACCTGGTAGCCGCGGTTGTGCGGTCCCCGGATGCCCGGTTCGGTGCCGGGGAAAGACGTGGAGCGCAGCCCCAGCGGGCGCAGGATGCGCTCGCCCACCTGGTGTGCGTAGGTATCGCCCGTCACCTTCTCCACGAGCAGCCCCAGCACGGTGTAGTTGATGTTGAGGTAGTGCTGGCTCCGGCCAGGGACGAACTCCGGGGCCTGCACCATGGCCGAGGCGGCCATCTCGCGCGGTGTGTGCAGGTCGAAGCGGTGGGCGTACGCCTCCTCCAGGGTGCTGCCGGGCATCGGTGCCGCCGGTATCCCGCTGGTGTGGTCGAGCAGCTGCCGCACGGTGACCCCGCCGTACGCCGCGGGGATCAGATCCGGGAGGTAGTGCCTGGCCGTGCGGTCGAGGTCCAGCTTCCGCTCCCCGGCCAGTTGCAGGACCGTGGCGGCCGTGAACACCTTGGTCACCGATCCCGCCCGGAAGCGCGCCGACGGGTCGGCCGCACGGTTCGAGACCAGATCGTGCACGCCGGAGCTCCCGTGCCAGCTGCCGCCGGTGCCGCCGACCCGCACGAGCGCGGCGGTGGCGTCGTCGGCGGGCAGCCCGGAGATCGCCGCGCGCAGGGCGGCGGCGTCAGCGGCCGGGACCGGGCGCGTGCGCGCGTCGGCCGCGTGTGACGGGGCAGTGAGGCCGTTCGCCAGGGCGGCCGGAGCGGTGGGGCCGGCGGCGATACCCAGGACCAGGGCCGCGGCCAGGAGCGTGCGGGCGCGTGTGTTCATCGGATGCCTCCGGGAGAGATGAAGTCCGTAACTGCTCTACGGCTCCATCCTGTTGATCCGGAGGCCCCGGCGGATCACCCGAGCGAGGGGTCGTGCGGGGGAGTCCGCCTCACCCGCGCGGGGGAGGCGGCAGCGGTCCCTCCCCCGGGCGAGGGAGCGACCGGCCCCGGCTCGCGCGAGGGAGTAACGGGACCCGGCTCGCGCGAGGGTGCGACCAGCCCCGTCTCGTACGCGCAGATGACGGCCTGGATGCGGTCCCGGAGGCCCAGCTTGGACAGGACGTTGCCCACATGGGTCTTCACCGTGTGCTCGCTGACCACGAGCGCCGCGGCGATCTCCGCGTTGGACAGCCCCCGCGCCAGGTGCAGAAGGGTCTCCCGCTCCCGGGCGGTCAGCGCGTCCAGCAGGGCCGGCTCCCGCCCGGGCCGGGACGCCACGGGACGTGAGGTGTACTCGGCGATGAGCCGGCGGGCCACCGAGGGCGCGACCAGCGAGTCCCCCGCCGCCACCACCCGTACCGCGTGCACCAGATCGTCCCGCCGCACGTCCTTCAGCAGGAATCCGCTCGCGCCCGCGTGCAGCGCCTCGTAGACGTACTCGTCCGAGTCGAAGGTGGTCAGCATCACCGTGCGGCAGTCGCTCCCGGCACTGATCGCCCGGCACGCCTCGATGCCGTCCATGACGGGCATCCTGATGTCCAGCAGGGCCACATCGGGCCGCAGCGCGCGCACCGCGCGGAGGGCCTGCGCACCGTCCGCCGCCTCGGCGAGTACCTCGATGTCCGGCTGCGCGTCCAGGATCATCGCGAAGCCGCTGCGCACCAGCTCCTGGTCGTCGGCCACCACCACACGGATCGTCAACTCCCCACCCCCTCCGGGGAGGTTACAAGGGGAAGGGTGGCGAGCACCTGGAACCCGCGGTCGCCGGGACCCGCGCCGGCCGTGGCCCGCCCGCCGTGTGCGGCCGCCCGCTCCCTGATGCCGACCAGCCCCAGCCCGGTGGTGCCGCCCGGCCCCTGCCCGGTGGTGCCGCC
>NZ_JAERUC010000071.1 GCF_016745505.1 Streptomyces silvae
GCGGCGTTGTCGTCGGTCGGCAACGCTCCGCGTTGACTCCGTCCTCCGCCTTGCGAGGCACGGCACCAGGCCCCGCTCGCTGATCCAGCCTGACCCAAACGAGAGGCCCTAGCCGTGGCGTGCCGCCCGGCGGGCGTACGAGGACTCGAGACCGACTGAGACGCCTGATCCCACGATCCGAGAGAAGCGCAAGCCACCCATGCCCACGCGCCACGACATCCGTAACGTAGCCATCGTCGCCCACGTCGACCACGGCAAGACCACGCTGGTCGACGCCATGCTCAAGCAGGCGGGCGCCTTCGCCGCCCACGCCGCCGAGAACCTCGACGAACGCATGATGGACTCGAACGACCTGGAGCGTGAGAAGGGCATCACGATCCTCGCCAAGAACACGGCGGTGAAGTATCACCCCAAGGACGGCGGGGACCCGATCACGATCAACATCATCGACACCCCCGGCCACGCCGACTTCGGCGGCGAGGTCGAGCGTGGTCTGTCGATGGTGGACGCGGTCGTCCTGCTGGTCGACGCCTCAGAGGGCCCGCTGCCCCAGACCCGTTTCGTCCTGCGCAAGGCCCTGACCGCCAAGCTGCCGGTCATCCTCTGCATCAACAAGACGGACCGGCCGGACTCCCGGATCGCCGAGGTCATCGACGAGACGTACGACCTCTTCCTGGACCTGGACGCCGACGAGGACCAGATCGAGTTCCCGATCGTCTACGCCTGCGCCCGTGACGGCGTCGCTTCGCTGACCAAGCCGGAGGACGGCACCGTCCCCGCGGACAGCGACAGCCTGGAGCCCTTCTTCACGACCATCCTCTCCACGGTCCCGGCCCCGGAGTACGACGAGGCCGCCCCGCTGCAGGCCCACGTCACGAACCTGGACGCCGACAACTTCCTCGGCCGTATCGCGCTCTGCCGCGTCGAGCAGGGCGAGCTGCGCAAGGGCCAGACGGTCGCGTGGATCAAGCGCGACGGCACGATCTCCAACGTGCGCATCACCGAGCTGCTCATGACCGAGGCGCTCACCCGCAAGCCGGCCGAGAAGGCGGGCCCGGGCGACATCTGCGCCGTGGCCGGTTTCCCGGACATCATGATCGGCGAGACCCTGGCCGACCCCGAGAACCCGATCGCGCTCCCGCTGATCACGGTCGACGAGCCGGCCATCTCGATGACCATCGGCACCAACACCTCGCCGCTCGTCGGCAAGGGCGGCAAGGGCCACAAGGTCACCGCCCGCCAGGTGAAGGACCGTCTGGACCGCGAGCTCATCGGTAACGTCTCGCTCCGCGTCCTGGACACCGAGCGCCCGGACGCCTGGGAGGTCCAGGGCCGTGGTGAGCTCGCGCTGGCCATCCTGGTCGAGCAGATGCGCCGTGAGGGCTTCGAGCTGACCGTCGGCAAGCCGGAGGTCGTCACCAAGCAGGTCGACGGCAAGACGCACGAGCCGATCGAGCGCATGACCATCGACTCCCCCGAGGAGCACCTCGGCGCCATCACGCAGCTGATGGCGACCCGTAAGGGCCGTATGGAGACGATGACGAACCACGGGTCGGGCTGGGTCCGCATGGAGTGGATCGTGCCCTCACGCGGCCTCATCGGCTTCCGTACGGAGTTCCTGACCCAGACCCGCGGTACGGGTATCGCGCACTCCATCTTCGAGGGCCACGAGCCCTGGTTCGGTGACCTGCGCACCCGTCACAACGGCTCGCTGGTCGCCGACCGCGCGGGCTCGGTCACGCCGTTCGCGATGGTCAACCTCCAGGAGCGCGGTGTCATCTTCACCGAGGCCGGCACCGAGGTCTACGAGGGCATGATCGTCGGCGAGAACTCCCGCGCCGACGACATGGACGTGAACATCACCAAGGAGAAGAAGCTCACCAACATGCGTGCGGCGTCCGCGGACACCACGGAGAACGTGGTTCCCGCCCGCAAGCTCTCGCTGGAGCAGTCCCTGGAGTTCTGCCGCGAGGACGAGTGCATCGAGGTGACCCCGGAGACCGTGCGTATCCGCAAGGTCGTCCTGGACCAGAAGCAGCGCGGCCGCACGGCCTCGCGTGCGAAGAACGGCTGACCCGGCCGGACCGCCCGCTCAAGGGGTCCGAACCGTCGGAACGAGCCATTGACATGAGGCCCGGGCCCCCGCAGTGTCTGCGGGGGCCCGGGCCTTTCGTCAACCCATTTTCCTGACCGAGGTGTCCGCATATCGTGCGTCGCTCTCCGGAACATGTGTTAACGGTCCGTTTCGGGGGTGTCTGTCTGGGATCACTTTGTCCGGATTTCGGGCAACCATGGCTTCTCGATGTTGTCAAACCGAGACCCTTTAAGTGTGGTTTACAGCCCGGTGTTACTTAATAGTTGGCTCCATTGAGCTCGGGTCAATGGGTCGGCGCACTGTGGGGAGTGCGGACTCACGAGCACACTCGGGGCACTGCAAACGATCGCCGTCAGGGGTGTCGGTGGATCTCTACAGTGCCCCTCTTGTAGTCAAAAGTGGACTCATGAGGAGGAAACCCATGCGCGGTGCCAAGAGCGCCAAGTGGGTCGCGGGAGCGGCAATCATCGCCCTGGCCGCGACTGCCTGTGGCGGGGGCGACAGTGACGACAGCAGCAATGCCTCGAAGGAGAAGGGCAAGCCCGCGGGCTACGTCTCCCTCGACGTCGGTGAGCCGCAGAAGCCGCTGATCCCGGCCGACACCAACGAGTCGCTGGGCAGCTACGTCATCCAGGCGGTCTTTACCCAGCTGCTGGAGTTCGACGGCGACGGCAAGATCGTCTACACGAACGCCGAGTCCGTGAAGTCGGACGACAACAAGACCTGGACGGTCAAGCTCAAGCCCGGTTGGAAGTTCCACGACGGCACCCCGGTCACCGCCGAGTCCTACATCAAGGCGTGGAACTGGTACGCCAACATCAAGAACAACCAGCAGAACGCCTTCTGGTTCGAGGACATCAAGGGGTATGCGGACGTCCACCCCGAGAAGGGTGACCCGAAGACCACGGAGATGTCCGGTCTGAAGGCCGTGGACGACAACACGTTCACGATCGAGCTCGACAAGCCGGTTCCGTACTTCGAGTACAAGCTCGGCTACTACACCTTCGCCCCGCTGCCCGAGGTGTTCTACAAGGACACCAAGGCCTTCGGTCAGGCGCCGGTCGGCAACGGTCCCTACATCTTCGAGAAGTGGGACCACAAGAAGCTCATCCAGGTCAAGGCCAACCCTGACTACCAGGGCCCGAACAAGGCCAAGAACAAGGGCATCCTCTTCAAGAACTACGCGACCGTCGAGGCCGCGTACCAGGATCTCCTCTCCGGCAACCTGGACATGATCCGCCAGATCGGTCCGAAGGACCTGCCCAAGTACAAGACGGACCTCGGCGACCGCACGATCGACGAGCCGTACGCGGCCGTCCAGTCGATCGTCCCGACGTTCTACTCGAAGACCTTCAAGGGCATCGACCCGAAGGTCCTCCAGGGTCTGTCGATGGGCATCGACCGCGACACGATCACCAAGACCGTGCTCAACGGCACCCGTGAGCCCGCCACCAGCTTCACGCCCCCGGGCGTCGCCGGCAACCAGAGCCTGGACACCGACGTGTTCAAGTTCGACCCGGCCAAGGCCAAGCAGCTCATCAAGGAAGGCGGCGGCGTTCCGGACAACAAGCTCTGGATCCAGTACAACGCCGACGGCGGGCACAAGGAGTGGGTGACCGCGGTCTGCGAGTCCATCCGCAACTCGACCGGGGTCGACTGCATCCCGGACGCCAAGCCGGACTTCCAGACCGACCTGGAAGCGCGTGACAACGACCAGGTCAAGTCGATGTACCGAGGCGGCTGGGTCGCCGACTACCCGCTGAACGTCAACTTCATGCGTGAGCTGTACGGCACCACGGCGGAGGCCAACAACGGCCGGTTCTCCGACAAGGAGGTCGACGCGGAGTTCAAGAAGGGCGACAACGCGGCGACCCTGGAGGACTCGATCAAGGCATACCAGGAGGCCGAGAAGCTCGTCCTCCAGAAGATGCCGGCGATCCCGCTCTGGAACTACAAGATCAACGGTGGTTACGGGAAGAACGTCGACAACGTCGCCATCGACTTCCGCGGTGACTATGTCATGACTGACGTCACCGTCAAGTAACACACGCCTGAGGGCCCCCACTCGGCCATCAGCCGCCCACACCAGGCAGTAGGTCCCGGGGGCCGCTCTTCCTATCCGGAGAGCGGCCCTTGGGCTGCATTACCCCTAATCGGAGGCAAACATGGGGCGTTATGTCGCGCGGCGACTGCTCCAGATGATCCCGGTCTTCCTCGGTTCGACCATGCTGGTCTTCGCCATGATGTACGCGCTGCCCGGCGATCCCGTGCGCGCGCTCGCAGGTGAGCAGACGGTCGACCCGACGCAGATCGCGGCCATGAAGAAGGACCTGGGTCTCGACCTGCCACTCTGGCACCAGTACTGGAATTACCTCACGGGCCTCTTCCAGGGCGACTTCGGCACGCAGATCGCCAGTGGGCGACCGGTGGCCGACATCATCTCGGAATCGTTCCCGGTGACGGTCCGGCTGGCTCTGTTTGCCTTCATCTTCACGGTCGTCGTCGGCATCTCCATGGGTGTCTTCGCCGGGCTGAAGGCCGACACTCTTCGCGACCGTGGACTGCTGGTCCTGACGCTGCTGCTCATCTCGGTGCCCTCCTTCGTGCTGGGCTTCCTCGGGCAGTACTTCTTCGCCTTCCAGCTCGGCTGGGTGCAGCCCAACGTCAGCCTGGAAGCGAACTTCAGCGAACTGGTCCTGCCCGCCGTCGTACTCGGGTCGCTGTCCCTGGCGTACGTCGCCCGGCTGACCCGCACCTCGGTGGCGGAGAACCTGCGCTCGGACTACATGCGCACCGCGGTGGCCAAGGGGCTGCCGCGCCGGCGCATCATCGGCGTGCACCTGATGCGGAACTCGATGATCCCCGTGGTGACCTTCCTCGGGACCGACCTCGGCTCGCTGCTCGGAGGTGCGGTCATCACCGAGGGCATCTTCAACGTCAAGGGTGTCGGCTCCGCCGTCTTCGACGCGCTCCGGCACCGTGAGGGTGCCACCGTCGTCGGCATCGTGACGCTGATCGTCGTCGTGTATCTCGCCGCCAGCCTGATTGTCGACCTGCTCTACGCGGTCCTGGACCCGAGGATCCGGTATGCCTGAGACGCTCAAGGAAAACACCGCGGACGCGTCCGCCCCGACGGCTGCCGTCCCGGCCCCCGCCGTCGAGGTCGGCAAGGCCCGCAGCCTCTGGTCCGACGCCTGGCACGACCTGCGGCGCAGCCCGCTGTTCGTCGTCTCGGCGATCCTGATCGTCTTCCTCCTGGTCATCGCGATATTCCCCGGCCTCTTCACCGGCGCCGATCCGCGTTACGCGGACCTGGCCCACCACTACCTGCAGAAGCCCAAGTGGGGGAACTTCTTCCAGGAGGACTGGTTCGGGTACGACATCCAGGGACGCTCGATCTACGCACGTGTCATCTACGGTGCTCGTGCCTCGATCACCGTCGCCATCGTCGTCACCGCCCTGGTCACGGTCCTGGGCACCGTGGTCGGCATGCTCGCCGGTTACTTCGGCGGCTGGATCGACACGATCCTGTCCCGGGTGACCGACATCTTCTTCGGTGTCCCCTTCATCCTCGGCGCGATGGTCGTCCTGACCTCGTTCGAGGAGCGGCACATCTGGGTCGTCATCCTGGCGCTGGCCTTCCTCGGCTGGACCCAGATAGCCCGTGTGGCGCGTGGCTCGGTGCTGACGATCAAGCAGGCCGACTACGTGATGGCGGCCAAGGCGCTCGGCGCCTCGACCAGCCGCATCCTGCTCCGGCACATCCTGCCCAACGCGATCGCCCCGGTGATCGTCGTCGCGACCATCGCGCTCGGCGGCTACATCTCGGCGGAGGCCAGCCTGTCCTTCCTGGGCATCGGTCTCGCCGAGCCGACCGTGTCGTGGGGCGTGGACATCTCCTCCGGCCAGGAGCAGCTGCGTAACGCTCCGTTTGTCCTGATCATCCCGTCGGTCATGGTGTCGATCACCGTTCTGGCGTTCATCATGCTCGGCGATGCGGTGCGCAACGCCCTCGACCCCAAGCTGCGCTGAGGGAGGCGTACATGACCATCATCGACAAGACGGCGGATGTTCCTGCTCCGCGTGGTTCGAAGGACGAGAGCGGTCCGCTGCTCGAAGTCCGCGATCTGCACGTGGAGTTCCACACCCGTGACGGCGTCGCCAAGGCCGTCAACGGAGTCAACTACAGCGTCAGCGCCGGCGAGACCCTCGCCGTGCTCGGCGAGTCCGGTTCCGGCAAGTCCGTGACCGCTCAGGCGATCATGGGCATCCTGGACATGCCCCCGGGGCGCATCCCCAAGGGCGAGATCTTCTTCCGCGGCCAGGACATGCTCAAGATGTCCAACGAGGAGCGCCGGCAGATCCGCGGCCAGAAGATCGCCATGATCTTCCAGGACGCGCTGTCCTCGCTGAACCCGGTGCTCTCCGTGGGCTACCAGCTCGGCGAGATGTTCCGCGTGCACCGAGGCCTCTCCAAGAAGGAGGCCAAGGCCAGGTCCATCGAGCTGATGGACCGCGTGCGCATCCCGGCGGCCAAGGAGCGGGTGGGCGACTTCCCCCACCAGTTCTCCGGCGGTATGC
>NZ_JAERUC010000072.1 GCF_016745505.1 Streptomyces silvae
AGAACTGAAAACAAACCACCCTGCCCGTTCGACAGCCCCCACCCCTCCCCCGCACCCCCGCCCCACCCACCACTCCCCACCCCGCCACGGCCACACCCCCACACCCCGCCGCACAGCACACCCACCCGCTACACTGATCCCGCGCCTTCGTAAGCCGTCGCCGTCTGGGAAGATCATGCCGATGGCGACCAGCACGTCGAGCAGGGCCTCCGCCTGGCGCATCCGGTGGCCTTCCGCGCCGGCCGCCGTCAGGAGCCGGGCGAGGAGCCCATTGCGGGCCACCGGCCCGGATTCAAGGCGCTCCTTCATGCTGCGGGCGAACCACTGCCCCTTCCAAGCTTCCCGAAGAGCGAGAAGGCCTTCTGCCTCGCCGTGCTGCCAGGCGGCGGCCACTCTCCGGCCCCTGCTCGTCGGCCGGTACCTCGAGAAATGCCCGCCCGCTTTCTCCACCAGCCCCGTGGTGAACAGGAATGCCGGGACGAGTCCGCAATTCTTTGCGGTCAGTCCGGTAGCTGCCGCCAGCCGGTCCGCGTTGATGAACGCGTCGGTGCTCGAGCACGCGGCGCGCATCACTCTGAGTTGGTCGTCTGCGCGCAACCGGTACGTCGGCAACAGCCGCTCGTTCGGCGCCAGCAGTGAGCGCCCCTGCACCATCACCACTCACCTCCACACTGCCTTGTGGCCGTATCCGAACGGCCTTCTGAGAAAGAACGTGTGTGGCGTATCCACTCCACACACCCCTGGTGCTTGAGTAGCATGCTCTGTGTGAGTACGCATCCCGGCGACCCTTCCGCCACACTGGTCGCGTGCCTGGAGGAACGAGACGGAACAAGAGACCGTTTGAGTACGCGCTGGACGCCGATTGGCCGTACGCGGTGATGGACGACCATCGGCCGGCCCAGGTTGGACAGGCCATCGCCCGGGCACTCTCGGAGGCTATGGAACGGCAGAGCCTGAGTGCGAACGCCCTGGCAGCCGCCGCCGGGATCAACCGGCAGGTCATCGCGAACGTGCTCGCGGGCAAGGCGTGGCCCGATCTGCTTACGGTGGCGAGCCTTGAGGCGGCGCTCGGCGAAATGCTCTGGCCCCGGCATATCGACTGGCCCGTGGACGAGAACGGCGCCCGGCAGCAGCCGCTGCCACCCCAAAAATGAGGCGCGGTCGAATAGTCTCATTACGGCTGGGTCGTGGTTCGAACGAAGCAGGGAGAAGGGCATGTCTGATCGACCATCCAGTGTGGGTGAAATAGCCGAACACCCCGCGCGTGCCCGGATGAACCGTTAGCGTCGAAGGTGGCGGCCAAGCCGCTCTATGACCGCCGCACCCTGCACGGTGTTGGCCTAGGAACCTTGGCCGTGCCTGGTGCGGCGGTCGCCTGTGAGGACCGCCTTCGTCTAGGCGGCCTCCCACGAGGCCGCGACCCGGTAGTACGCCCGCTTGCCATCCGGGCTGTAGACCTTGTGCAGTACGGACAGTCGCTGCAGGTGCTCCAGCAGACACCGAGTCCGCCGAACGGCTCCGGAGGCGTCCCCTTCGAGGAGCCGTGCGACCTCCGACGCGCTCCACGGCCGTTGTGCGTCGCCGCTGATAATCCGCATGGCTGCGATCGAACGGGCGCCCTCGATCCGGACGGGGTCGACTGGCGCCGATGGGGCGGGTGCGGGCTCCGGTGCGGGGCGTACGAGCCTCAGTTGGATGGGGGCCTGTGTCTGCGATGCCCGTAGGGCCGCCCCTTGCTGGATCGTCGCCTGAAAGCTGCCAAGCCACTCCTTGGCCTTCTGGCGTTGGAGGACTGCCTGTTCGCGCGCTTCAGAGGCCTTGGCCATCTCGCGCTGGAGGGCCTCAACGGACTCCTGTAGGTGGCGCATGAGCTCATCCTTGGACAGGATGAGTGCGTCGCATTCCCGGAGCATCGCCTCCATGTCCATGGCGATCCAGTCCGCGGACGGCGAGGCGCCGTCGATCAGGCTCATGGCGCAACAGTAGGGGCGTCATAAGCCCCCCGTCTGCCCTTCTGAGCCGAGAGCGCACAGGTGACTGATCTTGATTGGCATAGGCCGTCTGCGATCGAATCCGTTCGTTGACTTGCGGGAACATCTGACTCAACGAGCGTGAGTCAGATGGGCCTGCCGTCCTTGGAGGTTCTCTGGAAGCGGGCTGGCCTATGACGCGTACTAATTTACTCTCAAGTGCGCTCTGCTGTTGTTCCTGATCAGGCGTTGATTTCACCTTTGTTGGGAACGTTGACGCCACGAGTGCCGCCGCGAGTGACACGGCTGCGAGGGCGGAAAAGAGTTGGGGGTAGCCGCCGAGGGGCCTGCGAGCGCAGTGCCGGCCAGCGTGACGATGGCCAGGGCGCGACTCGGCAAAGGCTTTACCAGCGGTTGACGGCCGCGAAGGCGGGGCTTTCGACCTCTTCGGACGAGGACGCGGCCGATGGGTAGACGACGGCGGAGACCAGAACGGCAAGGGAGAAGCGGCCGTTGCCGCATTGCCGGACCATCCGGTGTCGGCCGTTAGACGCGAGCAGGACAGGGAACGCGTAGTAGATGATGCCCCAACTGGCGATCTGGGTGGTGCACAGCGCCGGCAGGGCCGCGGGGCAGCGGGGTGCCACCGAACAGTCCGGCGGTTGCTGGTCACTTCGTACTGGCGCCCACCCGGTAGACGATCTTCCCATTGAACTCCGTGAATCCGAGCGACTTGTAGAAGACAGGCGCGTTCTAGTTGTCGCGGTCCGTCATCCACTCGACTCGGCTGCACCCAGAGCGTGCGGAGGCGGTCAAGAAGCTGGTTCATGAGGCGGGCGCCGACGCCCTGCGGCGAAGAGTGTCGCGGACGTAGAGCTCCTTCAGAAACAGGGAGTGGGAGTACCCTGCGGCCGGCCAAAGGAACGAGCACGCGGCGAGCCCGACTAGGTCGCCGGCCTCATCCTCGAAACAGCGCGGACGCCAGCGGCGGTGAGCCGTGGAGCGTCCCTTCTGCCTGGGAGCGGCGCTCCTCGAGCGGCTGGATCTCACCGCCGCCTGCTCCGCCGCGGCGACTTCGCCTCCCGCGACGACCTGGAAACACAGATCACCGCCTACACCGTCCGCTACAACCGAACGGCCCGCCCTACCGGTGTCGCTACGACGCCGACGCCGAACACGCCCGCCACCTCGAACGCCACACTCAACACCCGGGCCACCCGGACGCCTTCGGCCGAGCCGTATGACCTCACCCACCGTCACCGGCAACCGGCAAAGAACCTGCGACGCGCTGCGCTAGCCCCTGCGGCTCAGGCGGTCTCAGACACTGAGCGTGTCGCCGTTGCAGTCAATGTCGCCATAGTGCGGACAGCGCACACTAAGTGAGACGCTAGAGCAATGCTCAAGACCTGTGGATCGGTTTCGGGAGTGCACGCGGAGGGCGTACCTTCCCGAATGATCCTTTGATGGTCACCGAGTAGGCCCGCGTTCGCAGCGCGGGTCGGGAAGGTACGCCCGTGCTCAGCGTAGTCACCGACGACGGCTCCACCCAGTCCGGCTCTCTGATCGACGAGATCGTGCGCGAGGGCGCCCGCCGGATGCTGGCCGCCGCACTGGAAGCGGAAGTCAACCAGTACATAGCCGAGTTGGCCGCTGAGCGGGACGAGGAAGGTCGTCGTCTGGTGGTCCGCAAAGGCCGCCACCAGCCGCGAACCGTGACCACCGCCGCCGGCCCGATCGAAGTCAGGGCCCCGCGCGTGAACGACAAGCGGGTCGACGACACGACCGGCGAGCGCAAGCGGTTCTCCTCGAAAATCCTCGCGCCATGGTGCCGTAAGTCTCCCAAGGTCAGCGAGGTGCTACCGCTGCTCTACCTGCACGGACTCTCCTCCGGGGACTTCGTGCCCGCACTGGAGCAGTTCCTCGGCGGCGCGGCCGGACTGTCGCCGGCGACCGTGACTCGGCTGACGAAGCAGTGGGGCGAGGACCACGCCGCCTTCCAGGCCCGCGACCTGTCCGACCGCGACTTCGTCTACGTGTGGGCCGACGGCGTGCACCCCAAGGTCCGCCTCGGGCAGGCGCACTCGTGCGTGCTGGTCCTGCTCGGCGTGCGGGTCGACGGCACGAAGGAGCTGATCGCGCTCGCGGAGGGGCTGCGGGAGTCCACGGAGTCGTGGGCGGACCTGCTGCGCGACTGCCGCCGACGCGGCATGCGCGACCCGGAGCTGGTGGTCGGCGACGGCGCGATGGGCCTGTGGCGGGCCCTGGCCGAGGTGTTCCCCACGGCCCGGCATCAAAGGTGCTGGGTCCACAAGGCCCGGAATATCACGAATGCACTGCCGAAGTCCGCACAGCCGGGCGCGACGAAGGCGATGCAGGAGATCTACAACGCCGAGGACCGCGCGCACGCTGAGAAGGCGATCGAGGCGTTCGCCAAGACCTATGGCGCCAAGTGGCCCAAGGCAGTCGCGAAGATCGCCGACGACCGGGACGAGTTGCTGGCGTTCTACGACTTCCCGGCCGAGCACTGGATCCACCTGCGGACCACGAACCCGATCGAGTCGACGTTCTCCACGGTCAAGCTGCGGACCAAGGTCACCCGCGGAGCCGGCAGCCCGGCTGCGGCGCTGGCGATGGTGTTCAAGCTGGTCGATTCCGCACAGGCCCGCTGGCGCGCGATCACCGGCGCCCACCTCGTCGCCCTGGTCCGCGCGGGAGCCCGGTTCGAGAACGGCATCCTGGTCGAGCGACCCGAGGCGGCTGCCGCGTGAAGGAGATGTTCGTGGCTCTTGAAACGCTGACCGACCGCGATCCGGACCAGCGAGACATCGCCGCTGCTGTGCTCGGCGACCTGCTGCGTGGCACCGCGCTCGACGCAGATTCCGCTCGCCGGGTCGTTGGATGCCTCATCAGCCTGGCTATCAACGAACCCGTGACCAAGGTCCGTGAGTCCGCCCTGAACTCGATCAGCGAGGCGTTCAGCTACCACAGCCTGCCCCTCGATCTTGTCGAACCGCTGGCCCCAGCTCTGCCGACGATGACAGGCGAACTCCTCGCGCACGCCGTCTACATCTTCGGCGCCACGCGCGATCCGCAGGCCCGGCCGCTGATCGAGTCCTTCCTCCACCACCCCGACGCGGACGTGCGCGAGGAAGCCCGCCGGGCAGCAGCCGAGATCACCGGACCCAAGCCGGAAGGCCCCATCCACAAGTCTTGACTATTGCTCGTGACGCTATGTTGCACACGCGTAGGCATTATCAGCGACGAAAGGTCCACTGCCATGTCTCGCCTCAACCTTGCCCACCTGACCCTCACTGCCACCCAGAACATCCAGACCGCCGACAAGGTCTGTCGTGACCCGGCCGTTGTGAAGGCGGCCAAGCAGTTCGCGGAAGATAGCGCCGAGGCTTTCCACTCCGGTGGTGCGCTAGTACGTGAGGCTCAGTCCTCCTGGCGTCGCCACAGCCCGCTGTCGAAAGAGACCGGAACCGATGAATGATTTCAGCGCAGAGGCGATGGGCCTCGTGATCCGCGAGCAACGCCAGGCCCAGACACCATCGATGACCCAGGAAGAGTTGGCCAAGCGGGCCGATTACCGGAAGGGGGGCGCGGTCTCGATCTCCCGGATCGAGCGTGGGCTCATAAGCCCCGGGGAGCACCGTCTAGCCGCCATCGCCCTCGCGCTCCAACTGACACCCGAGCAGATCAAGCAGCAGGCGGGGGACCGAACCAGGTCTCTCGCTCGTCAGCGGGGCCAGCGGCCGGTGAAGTTGCGCGACCAGGTCGCGGAGACGAAAAGACGTCACGCTGAGATCACCGAAAAGGCGGCCGAGCGGTCGAAGATGACCCAAGAATCCGGGGAAGCCTTCAACCATGTCCATGACGTCGCCCGCGACGAGTTTTTCCTGAGGTTCGTGGAGTTGGCCGAGAGCGTCAGCGGGGCGCCCGAGCCAGAGAGGCCGAGTGAGGAGGAGAGCGAGAGCACGGGCGAGATCCCTACTGCGATACGTATCGAGGCCATGTCCGTCGGGATCGCCAACGCGATCCGCGGTGCCGCCACTGGAGGTGCGGCCGGGGTGGCAGTCGGCGGCGCTGCGGCCTACGGTGCGTTCACTGCCGCCGCATTGTT
Source organism: Streptomyces silvae (assembly GCF_016745505.1). Classification (GTDB taxonomy): domain Bacteria; phylum Actinomycetota; class Actinomycetes; order Streptomycetales; family Streptomycetaceae; genus Streptomyces; species Streptomyces silvae. Next base: position 6,097 of record NZ_JAERUC010000072.1, read on the forward strand.
CGGGACCGCCTCCACTGGAGCAGCTATTTCGACGCTGTACGGGGTTGCCGCGACCAACGCGACCCTGGCCCTCTTGGGAGGAGGCACGCTCGCTGCAGGGGGTGCGGGCATGGCGGGTGGAATTCTCCTGCTCACAGGCATGGTCGCCGCCCCGGCGGCAGCGCTGGCGGGCGCCGGCTTCTATGTCTTGAGGCAGCGCCGGAACAAGAAGGAGGAGGAGCGTCTCCGAACCGAGGTCGAGGCTGCGGAGGAGGCTTTGGATCAGTCACAGCAAGGCTTCGACGCGATGATCGACGTACTACAACGCGCCGCGGTCATCATGGAATACGTCAGGGTCCACGGCACCCACGCTCTTGAGAAGTGGAGGACGAGTCTGCCGCCGGAGCCCCGGGACTGGGAATCGGTCGGGCATGAGGGGCAGGAACGGTACAAGGAGTTCCTGACCGTGGCGGCATGCCTCCTCGCCGTGAGCAACATCCCCGTCAGTGCTCTCCTCTCGGCAGAGCCCGACGCTTTGCGCGAGATGGACAAGGCCATCGATGAGACGCTGCGGTACGCGGACAAGACCATCAAGTCGATCGTCTGAGTCCCGAAGTCGTTGCCACGCGCAGACCTAGTGTGATGCGCCCGAAAAGGCAGTCTTAAGTCTGCTGCTGGGGCGCAGTTACGCCAGAGGTGGGTGTGGATCGTGGCCCGCGAACTCGCTTTGGCGGACCAGGGTGGTGACCAACATGCAGGCGATCACGTCCGGGCACACTGCTGGGTGCGCTGCCTCTATCTGCGCAGGGCCCGATCTCGCCGGTCACACAGATGCGATCCCCGCGATGGCCCCCTAGCTAGGTAAGCAGATCGCTGACCAGGGCGTGTCGACTGGCGCTGCGGCGCCACCATTCTCAGTGGAGAGTGATGGGGCCATCGGGAATCCATCCTTCGACGTAACCGGTGACCAGCAGGACGATACCCTCTGGGGAGATTTCCCTTCTCCGCCTGCGCAGTTCCTCGATACTCCATCCGGTGTGTGCGACCGACTGCTTCTCAATCGCCGATCCTTCGTCGTCGCTGATGTGGACGATGAAGACCCGCGTAGCCGTGGCTCGGTCGAACTCCCAGTCTTCACCGGTGCGCGACTGCCGGATGCCATACACCGATCCATAGCGTGGAGCCGCCAATTCGAATCGCTCCTGCAGGAACCGGGTAGCTGACTCCAGGAAGTTGGCGTTGGTTGTCATGCGCACCTGGGGGACGGTCCAGCCGCTGCAGCATCCGCCGCACAGAAGGAGCCGACTCTGGTCGTCCAGCAGAAGGAGGTAGGTGCGGCGGTCCAAGCGGGGCCATGGGACCCAAGGGGCAGTGGAGGACGGCATGCCCTAATCTTGAGGTGTTGCTACTTGAGTAGCAATATTGAAGCGTCGGACGGGTGAGCTGTCATGCAGGGAGGGCCGGGCTTAGGTGCACCACCCTGAGCGGCCTGGTGGAGGGGCGGCCAAGGTTGACCACCAATGTGGTCAACATGCGTCCGCCGGGCAGGCCCGATTGAGCCTTCATCTGGGCCGGAGCGATTCATGTAGCGCAAGCGCCTGGCGTCTGCCGGCGGTCCCGCCGCGGGAGGGCCACGCATGCTCGGGCGTGCGAGGGGCGCTGCTCAGGCTGGATTGATGCACGGGGGTCGGCTTCTCGCCCTGGCGGTGACTGGACCACTGGACCGTTGGTACCCGGACGGGGAGTCGCCACATTGATCGTTTCGTGGTGGTGGCTGGGGTCGCCTGTGGCTGGTCAGTAGTGGTTGTAGGTGAGGGTGGCGATGGCGTCGTGGCTGTGGATGCTTTCCAGGTTCTTCGCCGTGACGGTGTGGGTGAGTCCTTTGTCCCGGCAGGTGAGGCTTATGTCCCGGATGATGTCTTCGACAAAGACGGGGTGGTCGTAGGCCTGCATGGTGACGACGCGTTCGTCGGGCCGCTTGATAAGCGGGATGACGGGAGCGGAGCCAGTGGCGCGCAACAGCTGGATGATCTCGTGGACGGGCAGGGGATAAGGGGTGTCGTCGGTGCCGGTGATCTCCAGGGTGATCTCGCTGCGCTGGTTGTGGGCGCCGTAGTCGGAGATGGCTTTGGAGCAGGGGCACAGGCTGGTGACGTGCGTGGTCACCGAGGTGGTGACAGTGCATCCGGAAGCGGTGATGCGTCCGGTGACGGTGACGTCGTGGGCCTGCCAGGATTCCCGCTGGCTGGCGGGGGCGGTGACAGTCGTGGCGATGGGCAGGGTCAGAGTGAGGGTGAGAGCCGGTGCATCGAGCAGGGCGAGGCCACGCTTGAGGGCGATGGGAAACTCCTGCGGGGTCAGCGTGGCGACTTCCTCGTGCACGAGCGCGATCATGCGGCTCATGTGGGTGCCGCGCCGGTCGGCTTGCAGGCCGACGGTGACGCTGATGTCAGCAATGCCCTGCTGCCGGGTGTAGCCGTCGTCGAAGGTGAGGGGGTAACGCAGGCCGCTGATGCCCACCTCGTCGATGGAAATGCCGCGGCGGTCGGCTTCGTTTTGGATGTCGTGCATGCCTTACACGCCTCGATAGGTGCAACCGGAGGTGCAGGTTTCCCGCACGGTGATCTCGGACAGTGCGGGAAGTTCGCCGATCAGCCGGTCCCAGATCCAGCGGGCCAGGTTCTCGCTGGTGGGGTTGTCCAGGCCTTCGATGTCGTTCAGGTAGTAGTGGTCGAGTTGAGCATCGATGGGCTTGAAGGCCCGCTTGATGTCGCCGAAGTCCATCACCCAGCCCAGTTCTGCATCGACGGGGGCTTCGACGTGCACGATCACCTTGTAGGAGTGGCCGTGGAGGCGGGCACACTTGTGGCCCTCAGGTACGCGCGGCAGGCGGTGCGCTGCTTCGAAGGTGAACTCGCGAAAGATTTCCATTACTGAATTCCCAGATACTTGTGCGTCTGGAGGGAGAGAGTCCAGCGCGGGTTCTTCATGCAGTATTCGACGGTGGCACGGGTATGGGTCTCACGGTGAGCGTCATCCAGCGGTTGCAGCCTGAAGTGCCGGAAGTCCAGTTCTTCGAACTGGGCGGGGTCACCGCCGGCCTGCGGGTAGACCAGTTTCAGTTCGTCACCCTGGGTGAGGACCAGAGTGGAGCCGATCTTGGGGCTGACGCACAGCCAGTCGATTCCTCGTGGGGCCGGGCGAGTGCCGTTGGTTTCCACTGCGACTTCGAAGCCGCGCTCGTGCAGAGCCTCGATGGCTCCCTCATCCAGTTGCAGCAGGGGCTCTCCGCCGGTGCACACCACGAACCGGTGGGCTCGATCGGTCGTGGGCCAGGCGGCCTCCACGGCATCGGCCAGGTCCTGCGGGGTGCGAAAGCGGCCGCCACCTTCACCGTCGGTGCCGACGAAGTCGGTGTCGCAGAACTGGCAGATGGCGCGGGCCCTGTCCTGTTCCCGGCCCGTCCACAGGTTGCAGCGGGAGAAGCGGCAGAAGACCGCCGGACGCCCTGCATGGCTGCCTTCCCCCTGCAGGGTGTAGAAGATTTCCTTGATCAGATAGGTCATGCTCAGGCGCTCTGGTATCGGACGGGGTCCTTCACGCCGGCTTCAGCGAAGCCCTTCAGGCGCAGCAGGCAGGTGTCGCACTTACCGCAGGCCCGCCCCTGCTCGTCGGGGTCGTAGCAGGAGGAAGTAAGGGAGTAGTCCACGCCCAGTCGCAGGCCCTCGCGCACGATGTCGGCCTTGGACAGCGCGATCAGGGGGGAATGCAGGGTGATCTTGGAGGTTCCTTCCACCCCGGCCCGGGTGGCCAGGTTGGCCATGGTGGCGAAGGCCTCCATGTACTCGGGGCGGCAGTCGGGGTAGCCGCTGTAGTCCACGGCTGTGACCCCGGTGAAGATGTCACTTGCACCGACCGTCTCGGCGAACGCCAGCGCGAACGAGAGGAAGATCGTGTTGCGGGCCGGCACATACGTGATCGGCACCCCACCCTCCTCGACGTCCTCCAGCGTCTCGTGCTTGGGCACCTCGATGTCTGAGGTCAGGGCAGAGCCGCCGAAGACCCGCAGATCGATGTCGGCAATGACGTGCCTGGCCACGCCCTGGGTCTGCGCCACGCGCTGAGCCGCCTCCAACTCGATGCTGTGCCGCTGGCCGTAGCGGAAACTGAGCGCGTAGGGAGTGAATCCCTGGTCCTTGGCGATGGCCAGCACCGTGGTCGAGTCCAGGCCGCCGCTCAGCAACACGATCGCGGGACGGTCCATGCTGTCACTCCCCTATCTGCAGTCCAGTTTCCTCAGTTGAGGCAGGTGCAGCCTACCCCCCTAACTACCGGCTACAGTAACCACAACAAAAATCGAGTTACGGAAGCCAGGGGTCGAGTCGCAGTGAACGAGTTGCCCATCGTGGTCACGTGCACGGACCGGAAGGCCTCACCACCCCCCGCGGACCTGCAAGCCCGCACCCTGCCCAGCGGCGACCTGCCGCAGCGAGCCGCGGAATGGGCACGCCGCCTGCAGGCAGTCCAGGGCCGGCAGGCGAAACTGCAGGACCTCTACCAGGGGGATCAGTGGCGGCGTGCGCTCGCTCTCACCGACGCCGCAGCTCGAGCAGGGTTTGTCCCTCGTCTCTATGTAGCCTCGGCCGGCCTGGGCCTACGGCAAGTCTCCAGCCTGGCGCCGTCGTATGCAGCGACTTTCGTACCACGACACGCAGATTCCGTGGCTTTCTCCAGTCCTGAAGCATCCCGGTGGTGGGATCACCTGCAGCACCTGGACGGCACCAGCGATCTGTCTAAGATCGCCACGGCCGCCGGACGGGCACTGGTGGTGCTGTCGGAGACCTACGCCCAGGCCATGCAGCGGGACTTGCGCGGGCTCGCGGCCGCCGACGCCGAGGTGGTGCTGATCGGGGGCGCCTGCGATCTGGACGGGGTGCTGCGTGTGCCGGCCAATGCCGCCCTGCGGCAGGCCCTCGGCGGAACCCTCACCAGCTTGAACACCCGCATGGCAGCCTCCTGGCTCGAGCACTGCACGCCGGGCCGCCTCATCAGCCCTGAGGCGCAGGCGCGTTGGGATGCCTGGGCCTCTCAGGCGGCCCGGCCCGAACGTTACGCACGCACACCTATGTCGGACGAGCTGGTGATCGCCTTCATCAAAGAGATGAAGGCCCTCCACCCCGACTCCTCCCGCACTCGTCTGCTGCGTCTCTTCAGAGACAAGGGGATGGCCTGTGAACAGAGGCGCTTCGCAGACCTGTACACATCAACGATTGGCCGCTGATGACTTTCACTGTGCTTAAGCGTCGGGCCCTGCGGATCGAGCAGCACCCCACGATCCCGCTGTATGTGTTCACGTTGGCGGCAGAAGAGGTGCACCAGGTCGCCGACGTCGCGCGGATCTCCCGGGACGAGGCCGGCAGGCTCATCGGCTACCAGCGCCCCGAGAAAAAGCAGCACGTCAAGCAGATCCTGGAGTATCTCGACAGTGACGAGGTCCTCTTTCCCAACGGACTGATCCTCGCCTTGCCCTCCAGTGTGCGGTTCAAGTCCAGCCCCGGCCCCAGCAGCAGCGACGGCCTGTGTACCTCCGGGACGCTGGAGATCCCTCTGCCCGATTCCCTCGATGCCCCCCGGCCGGCCTGGATCGTCGACGGCCAGCAGCGCAGCCTCGCTCTGGCCCGCACCCGCAACACCCGCCTGGCCGTGACCATCGCCGGGTTTGTCGCCGAAGACCTGGAAACCCAGCGAGACCAGTTCCTGCGCGTGAACACGGTCTCCCCGCTGCCGACCAACCTCGTCACCGAACTGCTTCCCGAAGTCGGCACGGTGCTGCCGACCAAACTGTCCGCTAGGAAACTCCCCTCGGTCCTGGTCGAAGCCCTCAATCAGGACAAGGATTCGCCCTTCCACGGGTTGGTGCGCCGCCCTTCCACCACGGCCGAGCAGAAAGCGGAGGCTGTCGTCACCGACAACAGCCTCACCACGGCCATACAGGAATCCCTCAACTCCCCTTCGGGTGTTTTCTTCCCCTACAAAAATCTGTCCAACGGCACCGTCGACACCGCCACCATCCGGCAGATTCTTGTCATCTATTGGAATGCCGTCCGGGACACCTTCCCGGAAGCGTGGGGCCTGCCGGCGACTCGGAGTCGGCTGATGCACGGAGTGGGCATCCGCTCCATGGGGCGTCTCATGGACCGCGTAATGATGGCCATCCCCCCTGCATCCCCCCATGCGCTCGAGCAGGCACGGGCCGAACTCGCACTAGTCGCACCGCACTGCCGTTGGACCGACGGGCGCTGGCCGGACCTGAACATCCCTTGGAACGAACTCCAGAACAACCCGCGCCACATCAGCACCCTGTCGAACTACCTCCTCCGTATCTATGTGCAGGAAAAGGCAAAAGCCGCGTGAAATTCTATTTTCCTGACAGTCAGGACCTGGTGAGCCCCACCTACGACTTCGTCAACGACGAGTACTCGCCCTACCGAGTGCGCCAACGGGACGACGTCTACGCTCACCAGGTTGTGACGCCGATCCCCTACGACGGGATCCTCGTCAGCAAGGCGATCGTCGACGGATCCGTGAAAGGCTCGGGAAAATACTCCTCCCCGCAGCGCGAGCGTTTCTACCGGCTGGGCGTGAGAAATTTCTTCCGTCTCCCCGAAGCCTGTGCCACCATCGGTGACTGTGGCGCCTTCAACTATATAGACGAAGAGCGTCCGCCTTACGAGGTGGATGAAGTCATGGACTTCTACGGCCGTTGTGGATTCGATGCGGGAATTAGTATCGACCACATTATCTTCGGATATATTCCCGAAGAGTCTGATAAGCAGCCCGAAGACGCCTGGGTCACCCGGCAGCAAATCTCCCTGGAACTTGCCGAAGAATTCATTACCGCAACACGAAAATCAGGCGCGCACTTCGAACCGGTCGGTGCAGCACAGGGCTGGGGCCCGCAAAGCTACGCGCACAGCGTGAAGCAGTTGCAGAAGATGGGTTACCGGCGCATCGCACTGGGCGGCATGGTGCCCCTCAAATCGCACGAAATCCTCTCCTGTCTGCGCGCCATCGACGACATTCGCTCCCCGGGAACAGGACTGCATCTCCTCGGCATCAACCGGGTGGACAGCATGGAACAGTTCGCCCGCCACGGCGTGACCAGTTTCGACAGTACCTCCGCCTTCCGTCAGGCCTTCATGGATGACCGCAATAACTACCACTCGGCCACCGACTCCTACACGGCCATCAGGGTCCCCCAAGTCGACGGAAACCCCGCACTCAAGCGGCTCATCCTGTCCGGGAACGTGTCGCAGGCAGAAGCAATCACCGCCGAGCGAGCCAGCCTGCGCGCCCTGCGCGAATTCGATCGCGAGGAAACGTCCATAGAGGAGGTCCTGACTGCCCTCGGAACCTACGAATCCCTCGTACTCGGGCCGAAAAAGAAAAGCTACCTCGAAGTGTACGAGCGCACCCTGAGCGATGCGCCCTGGCGCATCTGTCCCTGCGCCCTGTGCGAGAAGCACGGAATTGAGATCGTGATATTCCGGGGGAGTGAGCGAAACAAGCGTCGCGGATTCCATAATTTGACCGTGCTCGAAGCGAAAATGCGATCACTCACCTTCGGGTAAGATCCGCCCTCTACTTTTTATCCATGTCAGGAGATGCGATGGCCGACCGCTATGAACTCAGGCTCCCTGCACTTGAAGTGCGTCAGGGAGACCGAAAAATCTACTGCTTCGCTGTCGACGGAAAGAAGATCCACAGCTTCGCCGCCGTCTCCCGCGTCCGGCGGGACGACAGCAGCAGCCTGCAGGGCTATCAGCGGCCCGAAGTCCTCAGCCACGTCCGGGGAATCCGCCGCTACCTCGAGTCCGATAACGCCATGCTCCCCAACGCCCTGGTCTTGGCGTTCGACGAGTCCGTCAGGTTCGAGACCGGAGCACGCCGGGCTGCCGGCGTCGACTACTCCGTCCCGGGAGAATTGGTCATCCCCGTCGACGAATCCCTTCCTGATGAGGAAAAGCCCGCCCTGATCGTGGACGGACAGCAGCGCAGCGCCGCCATCCGCGACGCGGACCTGGCCGAATTCCCCGTAGCCGCCGTCGGATTCATCGCCGACGACCAACAAGACCAGCGCTCCCAGTTCATCCTGGTCAACTCCACCAAGCCGCTACCCAAGGGCCTCATCCACGAACTGCTGCCCGAAACCAGCGGACACCTCCCTCCCTCCTACGCCCGCAAGCGCCTGCCAGCGCAGTTGATGACCCGCCTCAACACCGACGGCAAGGGCCCCTTCTACGGCCGCGTCGCCAGCCCCACTTCCCCTCACGGCAACATCAAAGACACCAGCCTGCTGCGCATGCTGGAACACAGCCTCTTCGAAGGGGCCCTCTACCAGTACCGCAATCCCGAAGACGGCTCCGGCGACGTCGAACGCATGCTGCTGCACCTGCGCTCCTTTTGGACCATCGTGCAGGAAACCTTCAGCGACGCCTGGAAGCTCCCGCCCCGCCAGTCCCGCCTCAGCCACGGAGCAGGCATCCAAGCCATGGGCTTCGTCATGGATAGCCTCACCGACGGCATGGCCGCCGAAGACGTCGACTGCGACCGGGTCCGCAACGCCATCCTGAGCCTGATGCCGGTCACCGCCTGGACCTCCGGCATGTGGCGCTTCCCCGACGGCGAACAGCGCCGCTGGAACGGCCTGCAAAACACCCCCAACGACATCCGCCTGCTCACCGACCTGCTGGTGCGCACCGTGCGGGGCTGACCGGCCGACTGGGTTCACCGTGCCTGGACCGGACACGGTGAATGCCCCACATCTGCCGTGCTTGCGCCCGTCTTCGGCGGCTGCCAGTTGGGCGGAGCGATCCTGCAGCGAATCCACGATGGCACGCACCACCGACACCGACCCGGCCCTGTGGGACTCTGTCGCCCGATTCGCGGGTGGTGTGTGCGGGGCTTCCGGCGGGGTCGGGGTGTGAGGTCGAGGTCGGCGAAGTGGGTGCGGCGTGTGGTGCCTGCAGGGAGTCCGGTCGAGTGGGCGTCGATGCGGTGCGGTAGAGCAGGGACACGATCATCAGGGCAGCATTACAAGTCCCCGTCGACGAGCCTGTAGGCGGGTGCCGACCAGCAGCGATGACTTCATGAGCCTCACACGCCGAGGTCGAGGCGGTCGCGGGCCCGGGTGACGGCAACGTAAGCGAGGCGGGCTTCTGCCTCAAACCTTGCCGGCGCGGAGCAAGCCGTGTATTGCCGCGCGCAGAAGAGAGGCCGAACCACTGCCGTCCGCATATTCGGTAACAGCTGATTTTGCGTGCTGTGTGATGAACCCTGTGGCGGCGTGCTTGGCACAGCGGGTGGCCAAGACGATCACGTCTGCCTGTCGGGCCTTTTGACGCAGTTGGGAACTTCCTACGCTGTCGTGGGAAGCGGTCACTTTGAGGCCAGGGACAAGTTGCTGAAGTGTCTCGGTGACTCGATCCAGCACCCGTTGGTCGAGGGAGTACAGCAGGAGTTGGCGCCCCGTTGCCGCCTTGAGTTCCGCTTCGGCGTCTTGCGCTTCGCCTTCACTGGGCTGGCTCTGCCAGTCCAGTTCAATGCCGAGTTCCGTGGACAGACGGCGCGCCATGCTCAGGTCGCCGGGGTCCAAGCGCCCCTGGTGCACGCTCAGTGGTAGCAGCAGCGCCAGGGCGAAGGTGTCTCGCGCGTTTGGCTCGGGGCTGGCTTCCATGACGAGGCGGTCGGCGAAGTCCAGTGCGATGGCGGCTCGTTCGGGGGCAACCCAGCGTTCGCAGGTGTCGGCGAGTTCTTCCAGCAGTTGTTGGTAAATAGCGGAGGAAGGACTGGACCGCAGCACAATTTCGGTGAGGGCCTGCACGGCCAGCAGGTCTCCCGGGCCGAGCCAGTCGTATGCCAGCGCGCAGGTGATCAGGGCGCGTGCACTCAAGGGGGCAGGCTGGCCGTAACCGACGCTATCGATGAAGGCACCCACGTATCGCCAGATCTTTGCCTGGCTGTCGTCAGGGAGATCCTCCAGCACCGTGGCGATGTGCCGGTCGTCTTGGACCGGTGATGGCCAGTCGGCCCACGCTTCCTGGTCCAGGATGCTGGTCAGGTTGGCATGGCCGTCGGCGACCGCGCTCATCAACTCCGCCCAGGAGGTGGGAGCTGCTGGTGGGGGTGTCGCGTCCGCGTTGTGCGTCAGGGACGCGGGGGCGGAGGGGACGTGCGTTTCGGTGGGGTTGCTTGTTTGGTGGGTTGGTATCCCGTCCGGCTGGACGTTGTGCAACGTGGCAATAGCGTGGCGAAGGCCCAAGGGAAGGGATTCGAGCGAAGTGCTCTTTTGGAGAGTATCGAGAACCGTTTGGGTGCTTGCCAGGTCCTCTCGGCTCACTGCGGCAACGAGGAGGACGGTGAGCGCTTCGGTGGAGTATGAGGCTTGGGCTTCTTCGAAGGGCGCAAGGGCGAGGAAGCCTCGATCGCGCAGGGCTTGTTGGGCGCCTGGCAAGTCACCGCAGGTGAGTGGTTCTTGCAAGTCGCAGGTGTAGACGGCGTTAAGTACTGCCTCCTTGACGGGGATTGGCGGGTTTTGCCGCATGATGTCGCCCAGATCGGGATAGTTGAGCAGTTCCTGGTCGAGGCCGAGGCGGGAGAGCCGCTTGATGCGCAGGTAGGCGAGGTTGACTGCGTTGATGCCGCCTTGCGCTGCCAACTGCTCGAGTGTTGCTTGGGAGGCTGCTTCGCCGCCGGCGGCCAGGGCAGCGTCGAACTCGGCCAGGAGTCGCCCAGTAGGTTTGGTTACGCGCCACAGGCGAGGGGGGCGACTGGCCAGTGTGTGCTGCATGAGCAGGGCGACGTCGGTCAGTTTCTGGCGGTAGCGGCGGTTGGGTTGGGTTTCCAGGCGGAAGGTGGTTGCTGGGCCGGCGAGGTCCAGCAGTGCTGACTCGATCGGGTCGTTGACGTCGAGCACGCACGGGCGCACGCCGGCGTTGATGAGGTATGTCGGTCCGGCGAATGCGGTGATGACGTGGGCCATGAGCGCCGCGTGTGCTTCGTCACGGACGGTGACGTAGATGGCGAAGCGGTCCTGGGCTTGCTGGTAGCGGGGCAGGACGATGGGCACGTCAGTGCTGCGGCGCAGCAGGTCGACGAAGGGCCGGGCTCGTTCGCCCTTGCGGGGGTCGGGGTCCATTCCTGGCCATGCGTCGTTGCCTGGGCCGAAGAAGCGTTGAAGGAGGTCGTTCAGGTCTTGTGTGGTCCAGGCCGGGGTGCTTTGGCGTGTGGTGGTCACTGATGCTCCTTCCAGCGCTGGGCGAGTTCGAGGCGTGCCTGGCCTGCATGGCTGCCGCCTACCTTGTAGGTCACGGCTTCGTCGTTCTCCAACAAGCCGCGCACGGTGAAGTTCATTGACCCGGTGAGCATCCAGTCACGGCCGCAGATGGTCTTTTCGTGGACGGAGGCGTCTTGCACCACGCGGACGGATTGGGTAGGGGTGCGGCGGTGCAGTCGGGCGAGGAAGTGGGCGTTGTGCGGATCGGGGCGGGTAACGACGGTGAGGGCGGAGCCAGCGGTCACGATCCGGGCGAGGAGGTCGGATAGTGAGCAGGCGCTGGGAGGGGTGTCGCCGAACAGGTCGTCGTATGATCCGTGGCTGTTGTCCAGGACGTGGACGTCGCTGATCCAGGGCGAGACCAGCCACATTCTGGGTCCGGGGAAGAGAAGTTCTCCCATCAGGGCCGTGGCAAGAATGGTGTCGGGGTTTTCACCGGTGGGTCCGCCGGTGCGTACGGGGCGCTGGAGTCCATTCATTGTGTGGCCTCTCGGATGTCCACTCGTACGTGCCATTGCTGGCCGTGGCGGCTCATGCTTTGCATTTCTCCGTGTACGCGCATCGCGTCTCGGTCGATCGGCAGGGCCGGCACCCGGACGATGGCGTCGGCGAGTGCGGTGGTGGCTTGGGTGTCTGCGGTCAATACGACGGCGGCGTGTTGGGCTAGTGCGGTTTGGTAGCGCTCTTCCCAGCCTTCTTCGGTGACGTCGATGTGGGGCAGTTGTTCGTCGTGTGCTGCGGTGGCCAGGAGTCGGTCCAGGCTGGCGGGGCGGTCGAGATAGGGCTGGTAGTGCTGGAGATGGTGGTTGCGGGCGTCGCGGCCGCGCGGCCAGAGCAGGCTGAAGGCTTGGTCGGCGGTAAGGCGCGGTCCCGGGCCGGTGGGCATGCGGCCTGATCCGACGGCGTAGGCGATGACGCGGGCGTCGACTTCCACGCCCAGGCGTTGTTCCAGGGACTGCCATCCTTCGACCAATGCCAGTGTGCTGGCGTCGGTGGCGGGAGTGCTGCCGGGACGCAGCAGTCGGGTTGACAGTGCTGCCACTGCGCTGTGGCGTGGCGGGCCGTCGATGTCGCTCCAGGCCTCGCGCAGTGTTGTCAGCGCTTGGTTGGATTCGGCGGCGGAGGTGTGGGCCCGTAGGGCTGCCATGGCACGTGCTGCCTTGCCGTTGGGTTGGGTGGTCACGTGGCGCAGGAGTCGGGTGACGGTGGAGTCGACGTATTCGTAGTCGTTGGGGGTCAGTGCTGTTTCGACCAGGCGCCAAAAGCGCCGCGGGTCTTCGGCGTAGTGCCGGGAGAGCTGCTCGATGACGCCTAGGCCGCCGATGGAGGTTTCGCTGAGCCAGATCGCAGCCGCGTTGTGGCTGTGTGCGGGCAGTTCCACGTCCACGATCAGGTCGCCGTCTTGGGCGTCGGGGCAGGCGCGAAGGGCGGCGCTCAAGATGGCTGCGGCCATGGTGTCGGTGTAGGTACGTCGTGCCAGGTCGGCTGTGCGCTCGGCGATGTCCGAGGCCACGAGGAGGTGTCCGGCGCGGTCGAGTGCGTCGATGACAACGGGTTGCTGGCTGAGATCGGTGAGGGTGGCGATGAGGCGTTCGTTGCTCTGTGCGGGCGATGTAGCCGGGTCGTCGCGGTAGAGCACGCTGAGGATCTCGCCCAGGTCGTCTCGCCAGGTTCCGGTGGCGAGTGTCTGGCGGATCGACGCCGGAGCGGGGCTGTCTTCTGCCGAGCCTCGCAAGGAGAACGACGTCAGGTAGACCAGGGCCAGCCAGCCTCGCTGGAATTGGTTGGTCACCTCGCTGAGGGCGGCATCGCTGTCGACGGCCTGGAAGAAGGCGAGGGTCCGCCATTGGGGCGAGGTCAGATACTGGGCGACCTGGGGGTGGCTGGTGTCGAGGGGCGCCGCGGTGAAGGAGGCTGCGTCCACGTTCAGTCGGAAACCGAGTGCGGCCGGTTCCCCGTTCACGGTGTAGCGCACGGTGCGTGCGTCGGTGGTGCCCCCGTCGTAGCTGACCTCAAAGCGCGATCCGCATGTCATGCGGCGCACCTCGATGGGGTTGCCTGCCTCGTGGGTGGCGAAGCCCACGCTGGTGATGCGTTGTTCCCAGGGCGAGGGGTGGGGAATATCGGCGGGCAGGGGGCGTGCGCCGGCTTCGACGACGAGTTGTGAGCCCCACAGAGGAAATCCTTGGGACCGGTCGGCGACCTGCTTGTCCGGCTTGCTCAATTGCAGTCGGTGCGGGCGAAGGACGACGACGTCTGACGGTTCTTGGCCGGGGAGGGTTGGGGTCCAGCGGCCTTCGGCGATTGAGACGGGCACGAGGCTGCTGTCGAGTTCCAGGGTGTCCTGGCCCAGCGGCGGGATGGGCAGCCAGGTGCGGTGGTCGTCGTGCTGGTGGCCATAACGGCGGCTGATTCTTCCCGGTACGGCCTCGCGCAGGGCTCTGGCAATCGGCAGCAGTTCATCGGCGTTGTCCTGCTCAGCAGTGTTGGCTGTGGGCTGCGCAGCAAAGGGCAGGATCAGGGCGACTTCGGGCACGTTCAGGGGGTCGAACAGGGTGCGTGTGACGAACTCCGGGAGCATCGCTCTGGGTTCGGCGCCGGGGTCCTTGTCCTGGAGGACTTGCCAGTCGTTCTTCAGCCGGCGCAGCGCGGTGGGAACGACGCTGAGCAGCAAGGAGCGCGGCTCTTCCCAGAGCAGGGCTTGTACGTCGTCGGCGGCCAGGTGCAGTGACGCCTTGAGGTGGCGGGCCAGGTCGTCTTGGAGAGCGGGAGTGGTCAGCAGACTCTCCAGCAGGTGCGCCAAGGCTTCACCAGCGGCTTGCTTTTCCTTGTTGCGGCTTCCCCCGCTGGGTGCGGTCAGCAGCCCTCGAGGGTCGGCCCACCTATGGCTGGGGCGGATCTTGCGTCCGGCCCAGTCCAGCAGTGATTGCGCTCCTTGAATCTTGATGACGAAGCGATTGTGGACCGGCAGGTGGCGTGCGGGTACTTCGGGCTGAAACAGCGTTTCGTAGGCCTGGTAGGCCAGACGGTCGCGACCGTAGTCGGAGAGGGTGATGACGGTGAGGGGGCGCATGGCGCGTTGGCGGCCGGCCCGGCCGCGGCGCTGGATGAAGGCTGCCGCGTCGTGGGGTGCCTTGTGCTGGAGTACCAGTCCCACGCGGGGGTCGTTGAATCCGACCTCGAGGGAGGCCGTCGCAACCGTCAGGTTCGCTTGGAGATCGACCCCGACGTCCTGGGAGGAGGTGCGTGCGATGCGCAAGGCGTGGTTGGCCCTGCCTGCAGCGAGTACGTGGCCGATTTTCTCCATGAGGTCCCACGACTGGCCGTCGCGGTAGCGTGCTTGGTGCTGGGCGCGCGTCGGGGCCCGCAACGCTGCAAGAACCGGCTTCTTCCCTGGCTTGCCGTAGCGGTTTTGTCCTCCTTCGGCGTCCCTGAGGTCGTCGTAGAAGCGATTGGTGACGTCCAGGTCGTCGGTGAAGAGGAATCCGGTGGAGCCGTAGAGTGCCGCGTCCTCTTCCGGGTCGAGCATGCGTCCAAAGAGCATGGCTGTCTGGATCGACGTCGACAACAGACTGCTGCCTGCGATCGGATCGCCGCGCAAGGCCAGGGCGTATTCGCGGCCCTCGTGGTCCATGCTGTCATCGGTGGGCTGGATGTATTCCACGCGGCTGTCGCGCAGTCCTACCAGGCGGGCGAAGAAGCCGGCAGCATCGCGCAGGGTGGCGCTCAGGCCGACGAAGGCCACCGGTTTGCGGACAGCGTACTGCCAACGGCGTAGCAGCAGGGCGGTTTGGGCGCCGTGGATCCCCGAGTAGGTGTGTACCTCGTCGAGCAGGACGAGGGACGGTACTGCGCCGCCTTGCCAGCCCAGCAGGCGGCTGAGCCCGCCTCCGGCGCTGTTCAGGTTGAGCATTTCGGTTGTAGTGAACAGCAGGTCAGGAGGTGTGTCTTCCTGAGATTTTCGGGTCAGGGCGAGGACGCCGTGGGGGATGGTGGCACGGCAGCCTAGACAGGTCAGGCGCTCTTGATTGTTCTGGCGATCAGCATCGCGCCACAGCAGTTCACCGCGCTCGCACGTGGGGCAGGTCAGGTAAGGGCAGACGGCGCCATCGCGTGTGCGTTTCCAGGCGGTACGGCCCGTGGCGCCGGGTTGCAGGCGGTCGTCGTCTTGGCGGTACGGCGTGTCTCCGTACAGGGCTCCCAGTCGAAATGGCCGGCGCCCCAACTTCTGCAGGGCAGGCTCCAGTGAGCGTGCGGTGCTCAGTGCCTCGCGCAACTGGTCCCGTAGGAGTTCCTTGCGGGGATACAACGCGAGCGTGTGCAGGCGGAAGGTGTTGGGGCGGGCGCGCGCGGCCATGGCCGCGAAGGCTGGCAGATAAAAGGCCAAGGTCTTGCCGCTGCCGGTGCCGGCGCCCACGATGACGCCGCTCGAGTGGGGGCGTTGCAGGGCGCCAGTCACCGCTGCGGTGGCCTCGAACTGGAAGCGGGCGAGGTCGCGGGCGCCGATGTGGGTTTGCGCCACAAGGTGTTGAACGGCTCCCCAGCCTGGTTGGCTGTCCAGTTCCTTCAGTGCTGTGGCTGCTGGGATGTTGCGTTGGGGGTAGCGGCGTGGCGCGGTGTGCAGGCGGTAGTCGGCCACGAGTCGTTTGCCGCTTTGCCACCACGGTGTTGATTCATCCCGCGCTTGCCAGGGAAAAAGTTGCCGCAGTTGTGCTGCGAGTCGGACGGTCTCTGCAAGGCGTGTGCGGTACTGCGCAGGGGAGGTGTCGGGCACTTTGAAGAGCCAGGCCCGGTCGCGGAACTCATAGAGCAGTTCCTCGCTCGACATCTGCGCAATGTCCGCGGGGGCCTTGGGCAGCAAGGTTTCTATGACGTCGAGGACTTCATGCTCGGTCAGGGATCCGTCGGTGATACCCCACGACACGAGAGGCAGTTCGCGGTCCTCGAGGGCGTTGAGGACCAGGTTGCAAAAGCGCGCCATCGCAGGTGAGATCACGCTCGCCTCCTTCGGACTTCCAGGTCGCCATCGAGTTGGCACTGGCGCAGCAGCGCGATTTCTGTGTCGGTGATGTCCTTCAGTAGCTGTGAGGTACCAGATGCCAGGCGGTCCAGGAGTGTCTGCAGTTCCGGCGGGGGGGCCGGTGCGGTGCTGAGCAGTTCGGCCAGTTCAGCATGCGCGTTGGCAAACAGGGTGATCGCCGATGCATCGACTTCTGCGGTCCGGGCGGCTTTGACGAGGTCTTGGTGCAGTGACTTCGCTCGGTTTTGCTCGCCGATGGAGAGCATGACTTGCCGGGCCAGTTCCAGTCCGGCCAGTTGCGTCTGCGTCCACTGCCGCCAGGCTTCCTGACTGTCCCGGGCGATGCGCTCTACCGTTTTTTGTACTGCGGTCGATGCGCGGGTGAAGGCAGCGTTGAGGGGCAAGCCGCCGCCCTCGCACTGGCGGGAGAATGCCGCCAGGCCGGAGTCGACTCCGGACAGGTCGATGTCCGGGCTTGCGGGTTGCGTCATCAGGGAGCGAGCGATACGGAGGTGGCGCTGCAAGGTGACCAGGTGGGTCCGCAAGACGCTGATGCGTTCGCTGATGCGTCGCGCTTCCTCCTCTCCCTTGGCTCCCTCGTTGAGACGGCGTGCTTCAGCCTGCAGGCGCTCTGCCTTTTGCAGGACAGACAGGGGCCCGCTCATCGGCCTTCTCCCTCTACGTTCAGCGCCTGCCACTCGGTCAGAATGTCCTGAACTGCCCGGACGGCTTCGTCGCCGTGGGAGTTGGTTCGAGATTCTGCGTGGTCCAAGGCAGCGGTCAGCCACGTGTCGCTGGCCACGAGAAACTCCCGCACGACCTGCACGGTCGCGCCACGGTCTCGCGCGGCGGCAGTGATGCCTGCCGCGTGACGCGCAGCATCGGTGGCGTCTGAATCGTCGACTTTACGCAGGTCGTCCTCGAGTTGGTTGAGGATCTTCCAGTCGACGTCGCGGGCACCTTCCAGCAACTCGGTGATCTGCTTGAAAGTTGCCCTAGGGATCGAGATGCTCGCGTCCTCGGCCGCCGCGAGGGCGTCGCGTACTGCGGCCAGGACCTGCGCGGAAGTAGTACCGCGCGGATGATGCTGGCGAATGACGTCCAACTGGCTGCGCAGGGAGGCGTTTTGGTTGTTGACGACGTCGATCCAGTTGGCGAAGTTCTTGACGGCCGGTTTCACGTGGTCCGGGGGCGGCTCCTTCCCTTCCATCTGCCAGTCCCACTGCGTGCACGCTTGACGCAACAGCGGCAGAGCTCGGGCAGCGTCGATCATGCGCGGTTGCCCGTTGCCCTGAGCCACGCCCAGTGCGTTGCGAAGCCATTCGACCAGGGCGGGCCTGTTGGGGAGGTGGGACTCCAGCAGTTTGTTCCATGCAGGATCGCGGTCGGCTGCGTCCTGACGCTTCCATGAACGCCCGTCATGGAAGGCTGCCGCCAAGAGGTCGGCCTCGTCCATGCCAGGCCATGCAACGCCAGCCAACACAGCACCGATGAGCGAAGCCCTCAGCCCGAGGACCAGTTCGTCGGCGGTGATCTGCAGGCTTGTTTGCAGGGCCGTCGTGAAAAACGCAGCGTAGCGGTCTGCGTCGGCACTCAACCGGCGTACGTGCTCTGCTCGTTGCGCGGGGTGGCCGTTCTTCATCAGCAGGATGCTGTGCAGGTAACGGCTGTTTCGCGCGGTCCGCTTGATACGAATGGGTGCGGTCGCAGCGCCGACCAGGTTCTCCGTTGCCCCTTCGATGGAGACCACACGGGCGTTGACGGGCCACACGGCGCGGGCGGTGGTTTGAGATTGTTCCGGCATCAAGGGATCGATCCAGCGGTAGCGCTGGACGACCGCGCCGATGAGTGCGGTGCGCAGCTCCAGAGCAACGGACTGCAGGAGCACCTGGTCCCGAGTGAGCCAGTCATCCACTGCCTTGAGCTTGGCCAGAAGCGATGGTAGAAGGTCTGATTCAGCGGAGACGGGATCGGTCGTCGTCGGCGTGCTGGTAACGGTGCTCCTCTTGTCCCCTTCAGCTTTTACCTGGGCTTTCGGTGTCTGTTTGATCGCTGTGCTGTCGCCGGAGAAGGTGCGGTGTTCCAGGGCAAAGGCGTCGATGACGGCGTTGGGCAGGGCGCCGGCGTGGGTGGGGGCGTTTCCCCAAAATTCCAGGACAAGCTTGCGGCGAGCGGCGTCCAGGTGGTCCTCAGCCTCGACCACTTCCTGCACTTCGGCAGGCAGTGGGTCATCAACGGCTGCCGTGGGGAACTGAGAGCGGAAGCGGGCGTCGGGGAAGGAGCCTTCCTTGAGCGCGGTCGCGTGCTCGACCAGGACAGGACGGATCACACTTCCCAAAACGGTGCGGGGGACGAACGCGTAAGGGTCGCTGCGTGGGGCGGTGGCGTGGATGGTGCGCACCAGCGCAGACTCGTTGAAGGGGTAGAGCCCAAAGCCCTGAGAGGTTGCCCCGAACTGCTCGTGGCAGTGGGTGATCAGAGGGCAGGATTCGCAGTAGTTGGCGACCTGTCCGTCGTCCGCGCTTTCCAAGGCGTCCCGTCCAAGGCGGGCAGCGTTCAGATACCGCCCGACGAACGAGGCGATCTCTTCCTCGCCTTGATCATCCTGGGTGAAGGGCACATTGAGGTTGTAGACGTATCCTGCCGTTGCCCGCACACGGGTCAGGGCGGTTTCCGGCAGGTCCTTGAAGTAACCCGTGGTGACAGCCATGAGCGTGCGGATGGGCGCCAGGCTTGCGCTGCCAAAGCGGTTACCCGCCTCGATGACCGCATCGAGAAGATCTTTCTGGACACCCTGAATGAGTGCAAAGTCTTCGATCAGCAGAACGATCTCTTTGCCCTCGCGGGCATACTCCCGCCGCACCTTGAGCATGGCGTCCTGCAGGCGGCCGGAGCCCAGGCTGGCTACCTGCTTGACGGCCGTTTCCAAATGCTGGTTCAGCAGGTCAACGGCAGCCTGCTGCGCAAGGGGGTTACCCGAGATCGCGCCGACCAGCTTGATCGTGATCTGGGCGGCCTGGTGGAGATCGAGCAGGTCGGTCGGCAGATCGTCGATGGTGAAGGCCATGGGACGGTCTGGTTCGCCATCCGCGCGGTCATGCAGCAACTGCTCTGCCAGGGCGGTGATGAACTTGCCCTGGGCGAGCATGGAGGCGCTCACGTGGGGGTCTTGCAAGATGACGGTCAGGCCGCGGGGGCCAGCCAGGAAACGGGCGTGCTGCGGAACGTCGCGGACCGTGGTGGCGGCCAGGGATTCACTCAGTGCGTTGACTAGTCGCCTGCTGAGCGTGGCCACATCCATACTGTCGGTGAAGCGATGGATGTCGTCGCGCAGTTTGGCCAGGTTGCCGTCCTGGACGTCGGCGAGCAAGGCGTCGATGACGGCACGCAGACTCGTCTTGGCCTTTTCCAGGTAGATGACCTTGCGCTTGGCCGAGTCGGGCAGCGTTTCGCCTACCCAGCGCACCAGGTGGGACTTTCCGGTGCCGGAGTCACCCACAATCGGCACCAAAAGCGCACCGGTGTCGGATTTCAGTGCAAGGAACTCATCGCGGACGGTTTTCTCGTCGACCAGGGCGCCGTCGTCCAAAACGGAGCGCCCGTCCAAGCGGGAGCGGCGAATACGCAGCGGTGCATGCGTGGCCAGGAAGACCGCTCGGGAAGGGCTGACTGCTTCGGTGTTGATCGTCGCAGCTGCCGTTTCAGGCTTCCAGCACAAAAAGCCGCGAAGGTCAGCCATTCTGGTCCTCCGAGATGACGATGTCGGACACGTAGTGGGAGGGGCGGTCGGGGTCGTGAAGGCTCAGGATGCGCTGCGCATCCGCATCTTGCTGCAGAACGAGCCAGCCCTCGTCTTCACCGCGCAGGAGGGCAAAGGACAAGGCAGGGCCAGCCGATCGTGCTCCTGGGTCGGGGATGCCCAAGGCCGTGGCGTACTCACCGCCGGGAAGCACCGGTAGGGCGGTGCGCAGGGCCTGGGCGGCGTCAACGGCGTTGACGCGTTCCCCGATCGCCCACATCGTCAGCATGGTCTCTTTGATGGCTGCTGTGCAGTCCGGCGACAAGGGCCCCCTGCCCGGGGTGGGCAGCAAGGGAGTCGCTCCGAAGCCCAGAGCGGGGGCCCAGTGCACGAAGCGATTCCAGCGGGTGTCATTTTTGGAAGCGGTGCCCGCTTCAGGGTTGAGGTCTTCAGACTGCTCAAGCTGAGCAATATCCCAGGTGGCGGCCTCGCCCAGGGGGTCTCGGGACAAGAACCACACAAGCGTACGGGTCAGGTCCCGCGGACCGGTCTGCGCGGGATCCTGTGCCAGTCCCGCGTTGAGGTCACTGTCCAAGACAGCGCGGCGAAGGCAGGCAGCGAATGCGGCGAAGTCCGTGCCATCCACGGTCACAGCATGTCCAGCGAGCCGGATGTAGTTGTCTTCCTCTGCAATCAGTCCCAGGTCCCGCAGGGTGCGTACGGTTTGATCGAAGGTCTTGTTCTCCTTGCCCTCGGTGAGCGCGGGCGGAGTCAAGAAGGACCGTGCCCGGTCGACGGGCAGTGGTTTGCCTTCTGCGGCAAGCAGTCGAACCACGGCCCACATAAAAGGTGGTACCGAGGCTTCCACATTCAGCAGGGCCATCAGAAAGACTCCAGGGCAGTACGTACCCACAGGTGGGCACGGTGGATGGCAATGAGAGGGGTTTTGGGGCGGTCCGGATGCGTCAGGGACCGGGGATGCAGCAGGTATGTCACATCCTGGGACTCAAAGCGCATCGCTGCTTCCGGCCCCATGACGGAATCCTCCGGGTCCATGAGCCAGACCAGGGGGTTGGTGTAGCGGTCGAGGAGGTCTCCGTCGGAGTCCACGATGAGGGGATGTGGGCGCATGTCGCGCTGCAGTCGTCGGGTGGAAAGGCGACTGGTCCCCGGACCGCCCACGGCTGACATCCCTCGTGCCGCCAACCGCTCGAGCAGTTCGGGTATGAGGTCGTTGAACTCTTGTTGGGTTTCCCAGTAGATGGAAAGGCACGGCAAGTCTGTCCTGAAGCGCTGCAGGGGATCTGCGCTGCTGGTGGGCCAGGACGGCACCGGGGGTCGGGGTTCTACGGCCAGTCGGTAGTAGCCGGCAGCACTCCCCCGCGCGGGGCCGTTCTTGCGGCAGTGCGGGCACCCGCGGCAGGTGACTGCGGTGGGCAAGGTGCCCCCCTGGTACGGCACGCGGTAGTGCTCTGCCAGTGCCTCGCCCCAGCAGCGTTCGCTGCGCAGGATGGTGCGCAGTCGCCCGCCCGCGCTGTGCTGGTCGGCGATGATCTGCTGGCGCACCTGGTTGAAGTGGGCGCCAAAGTAGGCAAGGTCATTGGTTTGGCCGTCGGCGAGAATGATGTCGAACTGCTTGCCCAGCGCGGCGTAGAACGCATCGGATCGCTGCTGCCAGGCTGCGTCGGTTTCCTCGGGTGCGCGCACAGGCGGCTCAGGGATGGTCACCGTGATCAGGCCGGCTCTGACCATCAGGTTGAGGATGCGTTCGTTCCAGGTGCGATGTTGGTTGAAGCCTTCGGGCATATCGGCGGGCAGGGAATCAAGGCTGATCCGGTAGGCGCCGCTGGGGGTGGCCGTGCGGTCGCGCCACATGGCCCGCCATCGTTTCCAGGCACGACCGGTTGTCAGTTGCGGGTCGCGGTTGAGGCGTTCGGCCAACTCCTCATCCCCGGGGGCTGTGGCCATGTAGGCGATGCAGGGGTTGCCGTCGCGCCCTGCGCGGCCGACTTCCTGGTAGTAGCGGTCGGTGGTTTCCGGTAGGCAGGCGTGGACGACGGTGCGTACGTCGGCGAGGTCGACTCCCAGACCAAAGGCTGAGGTGCCGACGACCACGTCAAACCGGGTCGGGCTGGGCCCGGCAGGCGTGGAGCCCGCCCAGCCTTCCAAGGCAGCACGACGCTCATCGTCTTTAGAGTTGCCGGTCACCTGGGTCACGCGGTGGAAGCCAGCTGAGCGAAGCCGCTCAGCCCAGGCTTCGGCGTCCTTAACGCGCGTCGTGTACAGCGCCAGAGGCTTCGGGAGCATGGCGACGGCCTCGATGACAGCTTCCTGCCGCGTTTCAGGGTCCGGGCAGGTGTCGACGTAGTAGCTGGGCTCGTGACGCAATTGCGCCGCCCAGGCCACCTGTGCCTGTCCTGGTTCGGCAAACAGTTGTTCCAGCAGGGTCACCTGTCGGCTGGTGAGGGTGGCGCTCATGGCCACAGTCACCGGGGCCTGCCCTGCGGGGGCCTTGTGCAGCCAGGTGCGCCGGTGGCTGGCCATGGTTTGAAAATCGGGCCGAAAGCCTGTGCCCCACTGCTCGACCAGGTGTGCTTCATCGATGATGCAGTACTGCAGCAGTCCCGCCTCGGCGGCATCCTCCAGCGGCTTCTTCAGCGCCGTCACCACTGCTTCGGGCGAGGTGAACAGCAGGCGCTGCCGACCGGTGCGGACGTCGTCGCAGATCTGCTGCTTGACCTCCTGCGGCATACCGCTGGTGTAGGCGTAGCGTCCGCTCGGGCTTCGTTTGCCTTGCCGCTCAAGGGTGGCTTGCGTTCTGGCTTCCATGTCCAGGGCCAGGATGACGGTGGGCACGACCACAACGGACACTCCCCCGCGGGCACCGGCCAGCAGGGCTGAAGCCTGCGCGACCGCGGTCTTGCCGTGTCCGGTGGGCAGGCACACGATCGTCGTGGTGCCGGCGGGGGCGAGCGCGACCGCCCGTGCCGCCTGCTGCTGTCCGACGGAGACGTACTCCTGATATCCCAGGGCCTCGTGCCAAAAGGGATCGGCAGGCCGGGGTTCAAGGTGTCGCCGGTGCGGCGAGTCCACTCCGAGGTAGACCTGTTCCAGATCCTTTTGAGCGCTGTCTTGTGCTTCGGGCGTCAGCGCTCGCGGGTGCCACGGCTGGGCGAAGACCCGCAGGCCTCGCTCGGTCGGCAGGGTCCGGCAGGCCATCTGCTCCCACTGCTCGCGGCTGGGCAGTGCCGGATCCAGGGGGACGTCGAGTCCGGTGTGGTTTCCCCTGACGGCAGCCTCCAACAGCACCTGGCGGGTCAGCGCCGCAATGTCGCCCCAGGCGACCGCCTGGGTGTGCTGCGCTGCCTGGTCGGCCAGGGCGTCCTGTAGCCGTCGCAGGGTGCCGGCAGCCGGCTTCGACGGTATCTGGGGCCATGCGGCAAACAATTCCTGGGCCTGCGCCCACGCATCACTCATGGTGCGCCGCCTTGCGGTAGCCGCCCCGCACGATGCAGGTGGCAGCAACCACGCGCACCGAGGGGCGGCTGAGCCCCTCCACGAGATCGCCTGCCACGGCAACATCCAGCAGATAGCTCTCGGTATCCCCCAGCAGATGACCGGCTGCCTGGCGCGCCTGGGCCTGGGCGGTTGCGACGGCGAGTTGCTGGCGTGCCTGCTCCTGCGCCGTGGTGCACCTGCTCACGAGGTCGGTCGCCTGGAACAGGTGGGCCCGGGCCGCGTCCTCGGCCGCTTGTGCCGCATGCCGGTATTCCTGCCAGCCACCGAACACAGCCAGCAGTTGGCCTTGGTTGGTGACGTTGTAGTTCTGATCTCTCTTCGTCTCCTTGCCGTCCTTGTCCTTGCCGTAGGGAGCATTCAGCCAGGCGCAGACCGCCGGGTCGGTCAGAGCCGTGGGGTGCCCCGCGCGCGTCCACACCTTGAGGGTGAACGGGGGCATGAGGCGATCAGCCTGCCGCCTCAGCGCGCGCCGGGCCTCCGGTACCTCTTCGAGGCGGCGCAGTGCGGCACTGATGTCCGCCTCCACGAGATACTCGAGTCCGAAGTAGGCCTCATCGGCTCCGCGACAGGCGGGGTCGAAGCGGCGGAAAGCTGTGGCCTGACCGCATTCATCGGTGAAAACGATGTCGGCGAGCAGGTCCACGAAGGGGTTGCCCGCGCGAAACAGCCTGGTTCCCGGAGCCCGCAACGCGGTGGACCGGTTGAAGACCCCCTGTGTCATGTCGGCATGCATGCGCTCGGCAGCTGCTTTGTAGCGGCGTGGGTCGATCAGCGGGCGTGAGGAAGCGACGTCGAAGTAATCGCGCTGGTGGCCTGCGACGGTACGCGTGCCGTGCCGGAAGCCCAGTCCACCGTTGTTTGGGTCGGCGTAGTGCACCAGGCCCGTCCGCAGACGTTGCCAGTCTTGTTCCAGGCGATCCAGGGCGGCAGCAATCTGGCGTGTCTGCTCCGACGCCCCATGTACGGACTCCAGCATGTCCATGGTGTCGATATCCCGCTTGGCCTGGCGCAGTTCTTCGCGGATGCTGGGCGCCAGCGAGGTCAGCCGCCCCGGACCGTCGAGGAGGGCTTGCGCCCACACACCGGGCAGAGCAGTGGCAATGGTGTCCTGCAGGGTCGAGGCAGATGCGGTGAACAGGTCGTATCCCTCGTGAAGCACACGGGCCCACGCGCCGCAGAACGCCTCATCGCCCTCGCGGTCGCCCACGCGGAACTGCTGCGCCGGTCGGTTTTGGCGCAGCGATTCCACTCCCCGGTAGCGGTCCACGCGCCCGATCCGCTGCTCCAACCGGTTGGG
Source organism: Streptomyces silvae (assembly GCF_016745505.1). Classification (GTDB taxonomy): domain Bacteria; phylum Actinomycetota; class Actinomycetes; order Streptomycetales; family Streptomycetaceae; genus Streptomyces; species Streptomyces silvae. The sequence goes on from NZ_JAERUC010000072.1 coordinate 30,986, forward strand.
AGACCACGGCAGTCGCACGTGCACCACCGTGTCGGCGAGTTGCAGGTTCAGCCCGTCCTCGGCGGATGCGTCAACGACAAGGATCTGGGACTGCGTGGTGTCGCGTGCCGTGCGCCAGGCCAGCACGGCCTGCTCGCAGGCGTCCGATCCGATGTCGACGGTGTGCAGGCCCACAACGGCCGCGGGGGCCTGCTCGCGCAGCACATCGGCGACCTGCCCGGCCAGGCTTCCCGGGCCGCAGAAGATCACCGCCCTCGTTCCGGGTCGGACCACCGACAGCAACGCCTTAGCCAGCACCGTACTGGCCGGTACACCGGAGTGGTCGGCGTACTCCTGGGTGTAGGCGTCCAGCAGGTCACTCTCGCCGGGCACCGGGGCCGGCGCGGCAAGGTAGCCGCGTTCCTGATCGGTGAGTCCTGCCTGGTCGGCGGCTTGGCCATCGTGGTGCACGCGCCAGCGCAAGGCAGACAGCACGTCCTTGAACAGGGCCCCGGCCCGTGAGGCGAGTACCGCCAGCGCCATGCCGTAGGCGCTGTGCTGGGTTTCGTCGGCTTCGGTGTCCAGCCGGTGATCAGCGATCAGGGTGCGCCATTGCAGCAGCAGCGCCTGGGCCAACTGCTGCTCCCCGGATTCCACCGCGAGAAGGCGCGGGCGGGTACGCCCCCGCACTTCATAGGGCACCAGAGCCGATGCTTCGTCGTCGCGCAGCACGGAGGCGCGGCGGTGGCGGATCACTCGTCGATGTAGGCGGTAGGTCTCACTGAGATGAGCCCTCAGTGCCTCGACGCGCACTTCCAGTTCCGGAGCCTGCTCCTCGTCCGCCAGTTGGTCGTCGTCGGTGAGCAGCGCCAGCACCTCGGTGGCCAGACGGTCGAAGTGGCCATCGTGGGGCACCAATTCGCGCAGGTTTTGGATGGTCATCGGCAGCAGTGCCGGGAAGTAGGCATCCAACTGGAAGGCGCCGTTGGCAAAGTCTTTGCGCCGCCGGTAGCGCTCTTCGAAGGCGGCGCGGTCGTCCCAGCGGTACAGGTGTTTGTCCAGGAGGTGCAGCAGGCCAAGGTGGGTGACGTAATGAGAGGTCACCGGGGTGGCCGACAACAGCAGCAGGCGCGTGGCCGAGTGGGCGATGCCGCACAGTTCGCGGTAGGGCGACTGCATCGGTTCCCTGATGTTGTGGACGAGGAGATGCGCCTCATCGACGATCAGCAGGTCGGCGTCGCGGTAGGTAGCCCACTTGACCGGGGTTTCGTGAGCAGTGAAGGTGATGTGTGCCTCGGGGAAGTCATCGATGAAGAACTTCTCCAGCATTTCGCTGCGCCACTGCCTCACCAAGGGCGCCGGTGCGAGTACGACAACCCGCGCGCGCCGGTTGTCGATCAGCGTCTGACGAAGGATGTAGCCCGCTTGGACGGTTTTCCCAAGCCCGACCTCATCGGCCAGCAGGTAGCGCTGCACGGGGTCGGAAAGAACGGTCAGCGCGGCCTGGATCTGGTGGGGGTAGATCTCGGCAGCAGAAGACAGCAGCGCCGGAATGCTTCCGCTGGCGCCGCGCTGGGCGATGAGGCCGTGCAGCATCGGCAGGCGGGCATCATGGTAGTAACCGGACTCGTTGCCTCCAGCGCCCAACGTTGCCACCGGGTTCTTCACCGGTTGATCCCAGCGCACGTGCAACTCCGCTGCTCGCACAGGCGGATGTACATTCGGGTGGTTGGGGAAGCGAACGTAGTACACGCCTGGGTCGCTCCCCTGCACCCGCCCCACGAGCCAGACGCCCGTGCTCGGATCACGCCGATAGACGCGGGTCTCATCTGGCAGGCTCACCGGGGTACACAGCCCCTCGGCTACCCACTGCGTCTGCGCAACTGGTTCCGCTATCGATTCAAAGAAGTCGACCTTCGCCTTGTCGCCCTCGACTGCCGCGACTCGCCCAACCCCCGGAGAACCGGAGAAGCGAACAAAATTCCCCACCCTCAGCCTTGACATCACACTTCCTTCACAGGGCGCTCACATCCGGCAGGCTGAAGCGTAAACGGCACCTCTGACAGTCACCCCGCCCGGGTACGCCAATCCGGTCTGCGATCACGAGAAGTAGGGTCTCCGCCCACCGCACCGAAGGCTCGCACCCGCCCACCCATCGTCGCCCACCTCAGGGTGATTTGTGCCGTCTCACGCCGCCCCTCCCTTGTGTTGACGTTCACTCACGCTAGCCGTGATCACGCCATTCGTGGTCTCTCTGATCGGGTTGGCCGCTCGTAACGTGCCGCAGGACGCCGGGCAGGCTGACGCGAATACTTCCTGCCGCCCGCGAGGGCTGGCTCTCTTTGGGTGTGTCGACCTGCCCGGTGTCCGTTCGCGGCTTGACTCAACAGAGGCATGAGCATCGGCCACCCCACGTTTCTCGAAGTCGGGATGTCAGCTGCGGATTCCACTGACCCGACGTCCGAGAAAGAGGACCGCCGCTGATGCTGATCGGCATCGATCCGCACAAGTCGACCCACACAGGCACGGCCGTCGATCCCGAGACCAACCGTGATCTGGCATCGATCCGCATCGACGTGACGCTCTAGGAGTACCAGCGCATGCTGGACTGGGCCGGCCAGTGGCTCGAGCGGCGATGGGCCGTCGAGAACGCCAGGGGCCTGGGACGCCATCTGACTTCATGGCTGCTTGCCCGGGGGTAATACACCAGAACGACTGGTCGCGCGCCGAGTCGTTCGCCGAACGGGCCGTTAACCTGCTGGACGACGCGTTCACCCGGGCCGCCTGCGGCACTATCCTGATCACAAGGCCGATTTCTTCGCTAGCCAGAGCGACAACCGGTGGCAGGAATTCCTCCAGCGCGGGAATAAGCACTTCGAGGTGGCGCTCGCCTCGGACCGGGCGATGTCGCTGGCGGAGAGCGTCACGGAGTGCGACGTCCCGGAATGGTCCACGCCGATCGCCGAGTTGCTCCACGAGTGGAAGCTGATCTACAGCGGCCTGCGCCTGGACCTCCGACACGACCTGGCCCCGGACTCGGTCCGCCGAGCCGACGTGCTGTCCCGCCGATGGAGAAACCTGTCGGAGTAGGGCCTCCCCGCTGAAGGTCCAAGGGGTCGACTCCCGACGGAGCCGGCGCCTTGGGCCTGAGTTGGAGCGCCCTCATCACTCCCGGCTCCCGGCTCCGCTCGCCATCCATGCGCCGAGCGTGGATTACCGGCACTGCCACGCTCGTGACGGCCGCAATCACTAGGGTTGCCCGCGGAAGGCTGGTTCGCGAAGGACTTGGATCGCCTCCCTGTGGCACCCCCGCCCCACCGATCTGATCGATGCGGGATTCGCCTACCGGGACCTCACAATGAAGCTCCGCAAGGACCCTGAGACCGGCGTCCCGCACTACTTGGTGCATCGAGGACAGGGCCCACAGTGCGGAAAGGCGCATGCCACGCAGTGCACATGACGGCCAGCGCAGCGCGAACTGCTATCGATTGGTGCATGGCACGACGAGGTCCTGTACTGATGCCTTCGAGCCGGTCCCCGCAGCGGGCACCCCAGCGCTGGGTCGCGTGCGTACAAGCCGGGGGCGTTTTGAAATCCCGGGTGGGCCGTTTTGGAGGCGTCCGCGTTAAGGCGCTGACCTGGGCCTGGAGCGTTTTCGACAGATCCCACATGAGCTGGCACGAAGAAATTCATGGCAGTCAACCGAAGGAGGTCGGTGAGGAAACGGCAGCGGAGCAGCCCTCACTCCCCCGGAACGCCCGCAGCGCGCCGCCCCGACCGGACCACAGGTTGGAGCCTCCCCCGGTCACACGCTAGGTCGCAGATCCGGCCCAGAGCCTGAAGAGGACGCCTCTCTCCAGAACGAAATTGAGGAAGGCCACGCCCCAAGTCCCGGGATCACCTTGTTCCCTCAGCCCCGGCAAGAATCAACAGGGCTGGGCATGGACTCCCGCTCGGCCACATACGCCGAGCTGGATCTCCTCGCTCTGCTGTGCCCGCCCATCCTGCTCGCAGACCTGGTCCGGCTGAGCTCGGAGGAGCTGATGCAACTGCACGGGCACCTTCGTGGCCTTGCGGCCCTGACAGCCAAGCTCAGGGGGCAGCCCGTCCTCTGACCTCTCAAAAATGGTCCGGCAGCGCCTTCATCCCTTGGCCGGGTTGGCGCTGCCGGACCCCACCTCCACCATCGACCACGCGGCACGGCCGCACGGAAGGGGCTTCGGCATGCCCTCACGCAAGGAGAGGAACGCTGCCCACGGTAGCGCGACCTCGCAATACAGCGGGTGGGATTCACCCGCACGGCACACGGTCACGGCGGGAAACCTCCATGGCTAGGCCGACGACCAAGGAGGCACTGCTGCAGGTCTCCCACGTCTGGAAGCAACTCGCGTGGGACGGGGTGATGAGCATCGACACCGTCGACGAGTACATCGAAGTCAGCGAACGCCTGCTCGACTTCGCCCGAGCTCACCAGATCACCCATCTCGATGACATCACCCCAGCCCTGGCCGAAGCCTTCGTCAATGCCCCGGGACACGACCGGCACCGAGGGATCATCGCCACCCCGGCAGGAGGAACCCGCCGACAACGGCGCTCCGCGGTCACATCCCTGTTCGCGCACGCCCGCGCTCTCGGACTGACCAAGGCGGCGCCGATGGTCGACTCCGCGCCCATTGCCCGCAGCCCCCGTCGGCCTGGGGCCGACCTGCAATTACATGAAGTCGCCCAACTGCAGTTCCACTCCGAACGGGGCATGCCCGCTACACGGCACGCAGCCCTGCTTGCCCTCCTGCTCGCTGGATTCTCCAGCGCCGAGACTGGCGCCGCGTCCACCGCCGACCTAGAACTCGACGCGGGCTCAGTACACACCAGCGGCTCGACCCGGACGCTCGCCCGGACCTGCCAGCTCGACGAGTGGAGCGTCCATGTCCTGGGACTGCGCGCCGCCCATCTAGGCAAGCGAGGTCCGCAGCCGCACCAGCTCGTGGCCAGTGCCACCTCCGCGCCCAGCGTCGTGCAGTCCAGCGTCGGCTCGGGCTTCGGTGACATCGCGCGCCGCAGCGGCCTGTCCACTCAATCCCGCAAGGTCGAGCCCCGCGATGTCACCCGCTATGTAGCCCGCAAGATCCTCAATGAAACCGGGCAGCTCTCCGAAGTCGCCCGCCGCCTGGGCCTGTCCTCCCTCGATGTCGCTGCCGCCCTGGCCGATCTGCAGTGGCACACGGGAGGCGATGCCGCATGACCGCCCCCAAGAAGCGCGCCAGGCGCAAGCCTGTGAAGAAGAAGCCTGACTACGTCCTGGCCACCATCCCCGACGACACGTTCGGAGCGGCAACCGACCCCCTGCCGGCCAAGAGTCCAGAGGCCCCACCGCTGACCGCCGACGAGCGGTTCGAGTACCTCCTGGACAACCCCGACCTATACGCCGCCGCCCGTGCCCTCCCCGGGCCTGGCCGCGTTGGCCGGCCTGCCCATCACCCGCCTGTCGTCTATCTAGTCTTCCTCTGCGCGATCTCCTTGTTCGGCTCCGCCCGAGCCACCTCGTGTCACCTTCAGCGTCCCATCTGGTGGGACCTCGTCCGCGCAGGCATCCGTACCCACATGGGCGACGAGCTCGCCGACTCTCTTCAGCCTGTCGGCCCCAGCAGGGGCCAGTGGAACTACTTCTTCCACACGAAACTCAAGCCCGCCTTCGCTGACGTACGCGATATCAGCCGCGACCTGTGGATCCAGCAGGCTCTCGACCACGGAATGATGAGCGAGACCAGCACGCGAGTCAGCCGGAGCTGCCCCGAACGCCACCAGGTCATCCACGCCGACGCAACCGTCGCCTGCCCGCCGTCCTCTCAGCGGCACCGCACGACCGTTAACAAGGTGACCGGAGAGATCCGCCACCACCGTGTCGATCCCGACGCCGGCAATACCGTCGAGGGCGGTGGCGCTCGCGTCTACGGCAACAAATTCCTCTCTGCGGCCATCCGTCTCGCGAATACCCCGCACAGCCGCGTCATCCTGGGCATCGAATCCATCCGCCACAAGTCGGCCAAACACGACCCCCAGCGCGGCGACGAAGGCACCGCCTTCGTCAAGCTCGCCCAGTACATCCTGAGCCGAGCCGGTGGCCTTCGTGCCATCACCTACGACAACGCCCTCCGCGGAGTCCACCGGGCCCCGCTCATCGCCGACGGCCTCGTCGTCTTCACCACCCAGCACGGCGGACTCACACCCGAATCCCTGCACCGCTACGAGGACGGGCCCTGCCGCCACGATCTCTACGTCGCCGAGGGGCGCGTCTGCGAACGCCACATCACCGTCGACGGCACCACGCACTACACCCCGCTACCCGTCGAAGAGCTCGAATACCGGCAGGGGACACGGACCCGCTTCTACCACCGCCTGACCATCCCCTGCCGGGTGACGAACCACACCACCCGCGTCCGAGTCGACGAAACCCCAGAGGACCGCCAGATTGACCCGTCGACCAAGCGACAGCGTTTCAACCGGACAGAACATCTGCGGCAGGTCCCACCGGACACCCACGCGGGCCGACGCCTCAAAGGTTTCCGCCAAGACAGCGAGTCCCAGCACTCCCGCTTCGACCAGAGCTACCCCCATAAGAGGGTCCCGGCATACGGGGCCAACGCGGGCATGTTGATCTACATCGGCTACGCCTGGCTCAGTAACTCCGTCGCGCGCGCCAAGATCAACTCCACCGTCGCCGCCTGAGCCAGGGCGCACACATCCGCCTGCGGATCACGCACCACCCGCTACACTGACCGCGGTGGCTAAGCCCTCACCGGCTTCCACCGCGACCTGTCGCCAAGCAAGCCTGAAGCAGTCCGCCTACCTCGGCAGACTTTCAGACACGTTTTCCGACAGATCCCCGCCTTCGTAGCTCAGGGGATAGAGCACCGCTCTCCTAAAGCGGGTGTCGCAGGTTCGAATCCTGCCGGGGGCACAGCGCATTACCGCTCTGACCTGGGGTTTCTCCCCCAGGGAGGGGTCTTGCTCGGCCTCGGACTTCTCGTCCGGGGCCGTTTGCGTGAGCGGATGGGACGTTGCTCGCCCGGACGTCGCCCCATGAGCACCCTGGCGGTCGGGGCGTAGGCCACATGCACCTGCCAGCGAGACCAGCACATAGAGCACTGACCCCACTGGCACGCCACGATTCATCGCTCAAGCTGGAGCAGCATCCGAGAGAGAGCCGTCACCGAGGGCACCTCGGAGAACGTGGGTGATCTCCTCGGGCTTGAGATCGATGCTGTCGATCCCCTCCATGGTCAGCGGGACCTCCTCCAGTGCGTATTCGCCCCGGCCCTGGGCACTGAACTCGGGCCCGCTGCGGTCGTCGAAGGACCAGGTCGCAATGCGGGTGAGGTAGAACAGCTGACGCTCGTCGTCGGACTCCATCGTGTGGAGGAGGCGGACGATGTCCGCCTTCCCTGCGATCTCCTCGTGGATCTCCCGGTGAAGGGCAGCCTCCCGGGATTCGTCTTCGGCTTCGACACCTCCACCGGGAAGCACCCAGTACACGGGGACTTTGGGCTTGGTACGGCGGATGACCAGCATCGTGTCGTGCTCGGTGACGAGGACGGCTCGGACCCGTTCGATCATTCGGTTCTGTCTCCTTGCTTGTTGACGGTCTCAGTGCATCAGCCAGCCGCCATCGACGTGGACCGATTGCCCAGTGACGAACGATGCGGAGGGCCCGACGAGGAACGCCACGAGCGCCGCCACGTCTTCGGGCCGCCCCCGGCGGGGAACACACTGGCGCTTGATCTGGTCCTCCGGGCTGGCGCGATGGCGGGCGGGGATCGCGGTCTCGGCGTCGACCTGGATGGCGCCGGGCAGGACCGTGTTGACGCAGACTCCGTACGGGCCCAGCTCACGGGCGCGGGATCGGGTGAGGCCCAGGAGCCCTGCCTTCGCGGTGCTGTACGCGACGAGATTGGTCCGGCCGGCGCGGGCGTTGACGCTGCTGATGTTCACGATGCGGCCCCAGCGCCTTTCGACCATGCCGGGGGCCACCGCGTGGCAGGCGCGGTAGTGCGCGGTGAGGTTCAGTCGAGGGAGGTCCGCCTACGCCAAGGAGACATCGACGGCGCCATGGCCACCTGGCGCGACTTCCTTGGCTGCGCCGACGGCATCCGTTCGGTCAGCGTCCAGGCCGCACTGCGGGACATGCGCGTACGCCTGCGCCGGTACAGCGCGGTTCCCGAGGCTCAGCAACTTCGTGAACGGGCAGGTCACATCACTGACTGACTGGCGAGGGCCAGCAGGCGGCTCGGGACCCGCCTAGCCTTCCCTTCGAGGGCGGGGCGACAGGGCATTGATCCCGCAGACGTCCTGCGGTTCAGGATCAGGCGACCGCGACAGAGGCTATGGATGCGTCAGCCAGGTCGCCGGAGGGGAGCCCTGCCAGATAGCGCTCGGCATCCAGGGCGGCCGAGGCCCCACTGCCGGCAGCGGTGACGGCCTGCCGATAGGTGTGGTCGACGACATCGCCTGCACCAAAGACGCCAGGGAGGTTCGTCCGGGTCGTGGGTGAGGAGACCTTGAGGTAGCCCTCCTCGTCCAAGTCGAGCTGACCACGGAAGAGCTCGGTGCGCGGGTCGTGTCCGATCGCAATGAACAGTCCGGTGGCCGCTACTTCTCGCGTGGCGCCGCTGAGGACGTCCCGGAGAACGATGCCACCGAGCATGGTCCCCTCCTGCCGGAGTTCGGCGACCTCGGTGTCGAAGACGAAGGAGATCTTGTCGTCGGCGAAGGCGCGGTTCTGCATGACCTTCGAAGCGCGAAGCGCGAAGGGCGGAACGGCGGTGGACGACGGCCACGGACCTGGCGAAACGAGTCAGGAAGGTGGATTCCTCCATAGCGGTGTCGCCGCCGCCGACCACGACGATGTCGCGGTCACGGAAAAGGAAGCCGTCGCAGGTGGCGCACCAGGACACTCCTCGGCCGGAGAACTCTTCTTCACCTGGGACGCCGAGCTTGCGGTAGCCGGAGCCGGTCGCGACGATCACCGTCCGGGCCTGGTGGACGGTGCCGTTCGAGTCGGTGAGGAGTTTGAAGGGCCGGTGAGGTCGACGTCGGTGATGTCGTCGTCGATCATTCGGCGCCGAACTTCTCGGCCTGGGCCCGCATCTTTGCCATGAGTTCGGGGCCGTCGACGCCCTCAGGAAAGCCAGGGAAGTTCTCGACCTCCGTGGTAGTGGTCAGGGAACCACCGACGAAGATGCTGCTCCCGAAGAGAACGGGCCTGAGCTGAGCACGGGCGGTGTAGAGGGCAGCGGTGTAGCCGGCAGGGCCGGAGCCGATGATGACGACGTCACGTATCACGCTCACGCCGTGGCCTCCGGGGCGATCTCGGCGATCAGGCCCTCCACGAGGGTCCTGATCTCGTCGCGGATGGGGCGGACGGCTTCCACGCCCTGGCCTGCGGGGTCCTCGAGCTTCCAGTCGAGGTAGCGCTTACCGGGGAAGACAGGGCAGGTGTCACCGCAGCCCATCGTGATGCAGACATCGGACTCGCGGACCGCGTCGGTGGTGAGGACCTTGGGGGTCTCGGCGGAGATGTCGATGCCGACCTCGGCCATCGCCTCGACGGCAGCAGGGTTGACGCAGGCGCCCGGGTTCGAGCCGGCGGAGCGGACCTCGACGCCGTCCCCGGCAAGGTGAGTCAGCCAGGCAGCGGCCATCTGGGAGCGGCCGGCGTTGTGGACACAGACGAACAGGACGGACGGCTTGCCGGAAGACTCGGCCATGGTGATCGTTCTCTCTCGTCGCACGGCGGGACCAGTCGCCAATGACTTCAGCCCCCGCTGGTATCAGCGAGTGGTGATGTGAGAGTATCAGTGCATGCTGACTTCAGTCGATCCTGATCTGATCCGGGTGCTGGGCGATCCGCTCCGCCTCCAGATCGTGACCCTGCTGGCGCGCGAGACGCTCTGTACGACGCACCTGGTCGAGGAGACCGGCGCGAAGCAGACCAACCTGTCCAACCACATGAAGGTCCTGCGCGAAGCCGGCGTGGTGGAGACCGAGCCGTGTGGCCGCTTCACCTACTACAAGCTGCGACCCGAGGTCCTCGCCGGGCTCTCCGAGCAATTCGCGGCACTCGCCGAGTCCGCCCGCACAGCCGCCGAGAACAAGAGGGCCTGCCCGTGACCTCCACTGAGCCCACCACGGTCTCCACCCAGGGTGCCGGCCCGGCGGGGGACGACTCGATCGTCAAGAAGCTCTCCACTCTCGACCGCTACCTGGCGGTGTGGATCCTGCTGGCCATGGCCGTCGGCCTGGGGCTGGGCCGGCTCATCCCAGGGATGAACGACGCGCTCGCGAAGATCGAGGTCGGCGGGATTTCCCTGCCGATCGCGCTCGGTCTGCTGGTGATGATGTACCCCGTGCTGGCCAAGGTCCGCTACGACCGGCTGGACACAGTCACCGGCGACCGCAAGCTGATGGTGTCCTCGCTGGTGATCAACTGGGTCGTCGGCCCCGCGGTCATGTTCGCCCTGGCGTGGATCTTCCTCCCCGACCTGCCCGAGTACCGCACCGGCCTGATCGTCGTCGGCCTCGCCCGCTGCATCGCCATGGTCATCATCTGGAACGACCTCGCCTGCGGTGACCGCGAAGCCGCAGCTGTTCTCGTCGCTCTGAACTCGGTGTTCCAGGTGTTCGCGTTCGGCCTGTTGGGCTGGTTCTACCTTGACCTGCTGCCGCGCTGGATGAACCTCGGCGACGGCCAGGGCCTGGATGTGTCCGTCTGGCATATCGCGCTGAACGTCGTCATCTTCCTCGGCATCCCGCTGCTTGCCGGCTTCCTTACCCGCCGCATCGGCGAGCAGAAGATGGGCCGCGAGAACTACGAGGCGAAGTTCCTGCCGAAGATCGGCCCCTGGGCGCTGTACGGGCTGCTGTTCACGATCGTCATCCTCTTCGCGCTCCAGGGGAAGACCATCACCTCCCAGCCGCTGGACGTCGTGCGGATCGCGCTGCCGCTCTTGGTCTACTTCGCGATCATGTTCTTCGGGACCTTCCTCCTGGGCAAGGGCCTCGGCCTCGCGTACGACCGCACCGCCACGCTCGCGTTCACCGCTGCGGGCAACAACTTCGAGCTGGCCATCGCCGTCGCCATTGCCACCTTCGGCGTCACCTCCGGCCAGGCGCTGTCGGGCGTCGTCGGCCCGCTGATCGAGGTCCCTGTCCTGATCGGCCTGGTGTACGTCGCATTGGCCTGGCGCAAGAAGTTCGCCCCCTCAGCGCTCGCCACCTCGCAAAAGGAGCCTGAGGCGCCTCGCGGCTAAAACAGAAGTTGAGCCAGAACCAGTTCTCACGCACAGAGCCGCTGTCGCTCAGCGCCTCTGCAGACGGGACAGCACGTACCCCGCGTCGCGGCCGACGCCGCGCAGAGTCTTGGAGGAGAAGCTGCGCTGGAACTCCATGCCTACGAAACCGAAGCCCGGCACGGTGATGGCAATGCCGCCCTTGTGGAGCGGTGCGCCGTCGGAGCCGAGGGCGCCGCTGCTGTGCAGGTAGGGAAAGGTGAGCTGGTAGCCGGTGGCGAGCAGGACTGTATCGATGGCTTCTCTCGTTCCGTCGGCCCACACCACGCCCTCGTTCGTGTACCGGGCGAACATGTCGCGGCGTTCAACGCCGTGCCGGTCCAGTGCAGCCAGGTAGTGGCCGTCATCGACCACAGAGACGGGGACCTTCGCCGGTAGCCGTCGGATCGGGGCGATATCGAGGCGGGTGTGCTTGAGCCACCAGTGCAGGTCCCGGCCGAGGGGGCGCTGGGGCAACCAGCCGATCGGGCGCCGGCTGGCCAGGGTGGTGTCAGCGACCACGCCGAGGTCCGCAGCAATCTGAATCGCGGAGTTGCCTCCGCCGACCACGACGACCCGCTTCCCCGCGAACACGTCGGGACTGCGGTAGTCAGCGGCGTGCAGTGCCTGGCCGCCGAAGTCCTGGCGGCCAGGGAGGTCCGGAGTGAAGGGCGTGCCGTAGTCGCCGGTCGCGGCGACGACCGCCCCGGCCGTGAACTTCCGCCCGTCGCTGGCAAGCACGGACCAGGCACCGTCCTGCTGCGCTGCAGAGGTGACGGAGGTCGAGGTGCGGATGTCGGCGGGCAGGCGTTTGGCGTAGTCGCGCAGGTAGTCCACGACTTCGTCCCGGCGCGGGTAGCGGTCCTGGTCGCCGGGGAACGGCATGCCGGGAAGGGAGGAGTACCGGGCCGGGGAGAACAGCGTGAGGCTGTCGTAGTAACGCGGCCAAGACCCGCCCGGCTTCTCTGCGGCTTCCAGGACCAGAACGCGGGTGAAGCCATGACGCGGGGCAAGGGCCGCGGTGGCCAAGCCGGACTGTCCAGCGCCGATGACGATGAGATCGGCATGCTCCATGAGATCGTGGACCCTTCGATTGAGTCGTTATTTCGGGAAGTGACGAAATGTTGGGCAGGAAGCTGTGACAGAAGACGGCGTTGGTACACACCCGCTGGAACCGGCGACGGCCGACTTTCTCAAGGCCCTGGCCAGCGAAACCCGCCAGAAGGTACTGCAGCAGTTCACCGGCGGCATCGAGCTGACGGTCAGCGAGGTCGCCGAGCGCTGCGCACTGAAGCCCTCAACCGCCTCGGAGCATCTGAGCCTGCTGCGCCGCGGCGGCCTGGTGATCTCCCGCAAGGACGGCAAGCAGGTCTACTACCGGGCCGACGGTGCCACGATGGCCCAGCGCCTCTCCGCGCTCCAGGCGTACCTGGCGAACTGCTGCCCTCCCGACTGCGCTACTTGACCCGCAGGGGCGAGCGGGCAGGTCAGCTGCGCAGGTCAAGCATGGCGGCCATGGCCGCCACGACGGACGGGGCTACCTGGTAGTAGACCCAGGTCCCGCGTCGCTCCGAGGTAAGCAGGCCAGCCTCGCGCAGCTTCTTCAGGTGATGGGAGACCGTCGGCTGGGAGA
>NZ_JAERUC010000073.1 GCF_016745505.1 Streptomyces silvae
TGGCGCCGCCACAGGACGGGAAACCCCGTCCGACCTGCTTAAACACCAGGTCGGGCGGGGTTTCTGCATGTGTGCAAGTGTCGCTGCGGAGCGCGCCGGTAGGCCCCCGAATCCCACGTTGTCTCACCCGAATCCCACCCCTGATCAGGGTGTGTCCCCCAGCCGTCCCCCGGGGGACGGGCTCACTCCGGCTCGTTCCACTCCCGCAGCGCCGCGTCGATCCGGTCGTTGGCCCGCTGCTGGGTCTGTGCGAGCACCTTCGCGTAGACGCGGAAGAGGACGGCGATGGTGTGGCCGGCCCGCCGCGCGCACTCCATGGGGTCCACTCCGGAGCTGAGCCAGAAGGAAACTCCGGCGTGACGTAGGTCATATGGGCGGCGGGCGAGGAGCGACGCGTGCTCGCCCTCGGTCAGTACCTCCTTCCGCGTCCGTGCCCAGACCTCGCCGTACCCGGTCTCCTGGAGCAGGCCACCGCGGCTCGTCCGGAACAGCCGACCGTCCGGGGCGACGCCATACGTCGCGATGTGCTGACGCAGCAGGCGCACGAAGTGCGGCGGGATCGGCACCGGCCGGGAGTCCTTGACCGCCCGCGCCTTCAGATGCCGCATCTCGTGGGCCTCGCCGTCGTCGGTCCAGTTACGACCGGCCCGTACGGCCCCTTCGCGCAGCGTCAGCGTGCCCCACCCCGTCTCCGGGAGTTGGCACTGAGAGTCCCGGAGGGCGGTCGCTTCCGCCGGCCGCATGGCGGCGTAGTACAGGCACCCGAAGAACGCTTCGAGGTGCTCGCCGCGGGGCCCCTGCTCGCGGACGCCTTGCAGAAGCGAGCGAGCCTGGCGCGGGTTCGCGACGCTCTGTGGATCGACTTCCTCGGCTGACTTCGGCGCAACCCACTTCACGGTCGTCAGCGGGTTCACCGGCATGGTGAAGTAGCGCTCTTCGACGGCCAGGCCCAGGACGTCGCTGAGGCACGCGCGCTTGCGTCGGGCGGTACGAGGAGCCGCGGGCTTTCCGTCGATCTTCAGCCCCAGGGCGTCCAGCGCCAGCCGGACGGTGGCCGCGTCTTCGAGTGCGGACACTGGCAGGGAGTTCTTCTCCAGCCACCGCAGAGCCTGCGCGACGTCCTCCGGAGGCTCCTCGTTCCAGCGGTTGCGGTTGTACGCCCATCCGTACAGCGCCCGCCGAAGCAGTGCCGCGTCAGGCTTCCCAGCGGCCGACTTCGCGAGCGCAGGGGTGATGGTGGCCAGAGCGTCCGCGTAGTTCTTCCGGGACTTGGCCGGCGCTGCCGCCCACTTCCGATCGATGTATGCGCGGGTGTGCGCGTACCAGGTGATCGAGCCCTGGAGAGCGCGTAGCTCGGAGGTCGGCAGGCCCTTCTCCTCGTCGAACTGCTCGCCGCGCCGGACGGCGGCCATCAGCTCCGAGCGCCGGCCGTCGGCCTGGGCCTTGAGCTGGTAGCTCTTGGAGTGCTTGCGCTGTCCGACCACCCACCGCAGCCGGTAGGGCTTGGGCCGGTCCCGCCGCACTTCGATCGAGTAGAGGCGCACGTCGTACGTGAGGGGCATGGTTCTCCTGGAACAGGCCGAGGGCCCGCCGGTCCGGCGGGCCCTCGGGTATCTGGCGGGGGAGTGGACGGTCAGGCGGCGGCTTCGAGGTCGCGCCACCATGCGTCGAGGTCGGCACGGCGCACGCGGAGCTGGCCGTTGGGGAGCTTGATGAGCTTGGGTGCCTTGCCGCGGGCTCGCATGCGGTAGAACGCGGCGCGGCTCATGGCGAGTTCGGCGAGGACTTCGGGGAGCTTGAGCATCTGCGGGCTGGCCATGGTGCGACTCCTCTTTGAGCGCGTGGTCTCTTGGCTCTGGTGGATCCGCCACGTCCGCCACGCCGCCACATCGCAGGTCAGAGGCTTGCGTTTGTGGCGGATAGCGATTCTGTGGCGGATAGGTGCCGCCACACACGCGGTGTGGCAGCACCTAGTGGAGCTGGGTTCAGCCCGCGACCGGGAAGAGCGGTGTGGCGGATTCCGCAGACGTGTGGCGGATGGCTGTGGGGCTATCCGCCACGGATTCAACCCGGCTGACCTGCGGTGTGGCGGATGTGGCGGACGTGGCGGATTCCTCCGGGGGCGGAGGGCAGTACCGCGTCCAGGCGTCCGTGAGGTCTTCCGCGTAGTAGCCCTTGGGGAAGCCGGATGGCGTACGGATGCCGCGCGGCTTGATGGGCTTGTTGGCGGGGGTGACGTACTGGGCGAGCAACCGGGCCAGGGTGCGGGAGTTGATCGGCTTGTCGTCCAGATCTCCCCACGGGCCGTCGTCCATGGCCAGCAGCCCTTCCAGAACGACGGCGGTGGGTACGCGATCCGCGCCGCAGAACACCCGGTCGCGCAGGTCCGTCAGCAGCCGGACTCCGAGGGAGGCTTCGTCGTTGTCGTGGGCGGCGCTGATCAGTTCCAGGCACGCGGTCCGGGCCCGGGCGGGCCAGTCGCCCCCGGCGGCGTCGGCGACGGCGAGGAGGGGCTCCCAGACGTCGGCCGGCCGGTCGGTGACGCCGTCGGGCATCTCGGGCCAGGCGTCGGCGACTTGGTCGCGGACGGTGTCGGCCCACGCGGCGAGCTGGTCGCGCAGTTCGTGGCCCTGCTTCTCGTGGATGCGCTGCCGGTAGGGCTCCACTCGCTCGTTCGGGGCGCGCTTGCGCATGCGGATGATGACGGAGCGGGTGAGCACTGTGTCGGGCAGGGAGCCGAGCCCGGCCATGGCGACCGCGCAGTACGAGCCGAAGACCTGCGCGTTCTGGTTGGAGCCCTCTCCCACGCACCGCAGGGCACCGCCGATGCGCCGGTAACCGGCGTTCAGGAAGCCGCGCAGTGCCTCGTCTGCCCCGGCTTTCGGGCCGAAGATGGTGTCCACCTCGTCGAAGAGCACGGTGGGCAGACCGGCGGCGGAGTCGACGAGCCGGTACAGGGCGTTCGCGGATGCCGAGACGGTGCTGACCGGCCGGGGGGTGAGGAGTTCCACGATCTCCAGGGCCCGGGACTTCCCGCTGCCCGGTTCCGGGGAGAGGAACGCGATCCGGGGTGTGGTCTCGAAGCACTCCACCAGGTGCGCGTGAGCGTCCCAGAGCGTGACGGCGACGTAGGCGGCCTCGGTGGGGAAGACGTTGAACCTGCGGTGGAAGCTCTCCACGTCGTTGAGCACGGTGGCGCCGTCGAGGGGCGGTGCGGGTGGTGTCGCGTTCATACGGCGGCGCCTTCCTGGTGGGTGCGGAGCGGGCAGAGGTCGCGGTGGCGGGTGTGGTCTTCGATCAGGGCCAGGGCCTTGCGGCGGCCGGCGGCGAACCGGTTGCGGCCGCACGCGCAGACGCTCGTCGCGGTCGGGACCGCGCCGCGGGGCGCGCTGATGGTCAGCCAGGCGATGGCGTAGCGGCCGTCTCCCATCTGCTGGTCAGGGCGAACAGCAGATGGGACGCCTTCGGCGACGCCCTTCGCCGCACCACCCCCGGTGACGGCCAGGGCCGGTTCGGCGAGGTAGGGGCCGGTGGGGGTGGAGGGCAGGCATTTCAGAGGGGGACTCGGCCGGGAGCTCACGTCGTCTCCCTCGGCCGGCAGGTGCGCAGGGACCAGTTCAGAACGCTGCGCAGAGTCGAGCGGCACTGGGAAGCCGGGAGTCCGGCCGCCTCACCCGCCCTCTGAAATGCCTCCTCCACCTCGTCCCGCGCCAGGTCGCCCCAACCGACGAAGCGAGCCACCTTCCGGGCGCTCTCGAAGAGCTGCGCTTCACGGCCGCCCTCGGCGGTGCCTGCCACGAGGGCGGTCTCCCGCTCCAGCGCGGTCTCAGCAGCCCGATTGCCCCGCTTCGCCACGGACAGCCGCACGGGCCCGGTGGGCCGCTCTTCGGACTTGAGAGCGTCCAGCAGCCATCCCGGCAACGGGGCCACCGGAGCGTGGTGGATCACCTCGTACTCGCGGCCGTTGACGGTGCTGCCGGGGGCGACGACGTACCCGCCCCAGGCTCGGGTGTCGATCGACGGGGCGAGGAACCCGGCGGTGTTGCCGAGCCGGATGCCGTCCGGGGCGGTGAAGTACAGGTGCTCTCCACCGCTCGCGGTCCGCACCCGGTAGGTGGCGGGCACGGCCTGGCCGGTGCGCTCGCAGAGCGCCCCGAAGGTCGTCACGCCGCCAGGCGTGTCCGTACTGCTGTTGGGCTTGGGCATGTCCAGGTCGACGACGACCAGCCCGGACGGGCCGGTCGCGATCCCGACGTTGAACCGGCCGGCGGACCAGGCCCGGTGGATGCGGTCGGGGTCGGTGGTGGCGCGCCGCTCCCACTTGCGGTGACCACTGGCGCAGTCCCCGACCAGGGGGCAGACGGACTCACCGTGAAGCGCGGGCCGCTTGTCGGCGGGCCGGAGCGGGAAGACGTGCCAGCCCTGCTCGGCGGCTCGTAAGGCTGCGGACAGCAGCGCGGACGGGGCGTGATGGGTCATGCTGGATGTCTCCAGTTCTCGTGAGTGAGTTGCTGGACGAGGGCGG
>NZ_JAERUC010000074.1 GCF_016745505.1 Streptomyces silvae
CGCGGGCGAGCTCCCAGAGCTGGAGGTCGGCCGAGGAGTTGACGGCCCACTCCACACCGGTCAGCTCGTCGACCGAGGCGACGTACTGCTTGCCCTGCCAGACGGGGAGCACGGGGACGTCGGTGGCAACGATGTCCTGGAGCTTCTCGAAGGTCGGCGTCGCGGCGCTGCGGTCGGCCTCACGGCGGGATTGCGGGATGAGCGTCTTCTGCGCCTCGGCCGATGTGTACGGCGAGTTGAGGAAGTTGCTCTCGTCGAGGAACGGCGCGATGTAGGTATCCGGGTCCGGGAAGTCGGGGAACCAGCCCATCCCGTAGACCGCGTACTCGCCCTTCTTCTGGGCCGGGCGGTACTTGTCCCACGGAGTGCCCTGGATGTCCACGTCGAACAGTTTCGAGTCGTTGAACTGCTTCGCCAGGAGCTCGAATTCGGCCTTGGTGGCAGGCCCGTAGTGGTCGGTCGTGTAGTGCAGCGTGAACTTCACCGGGGTGCTGATGCCTGCCTTCTCCAGGATCTTCGCGGCCCCGGAGACGCTGGGCTCCCCGTACTTGTTGAAGAAGGAGTTGGTGTGGCTGGTGATGCCGGACGGGATCAGCGAGTAAAGCGGCTCGGCGGTGCTGCCGTACACCTTGCTGGCGACAGCGCCGCGGTCGACGACCTGTGCCATCGCCTGGCGTACGGCCTTGTCCTTCACCGTCGGGTCGTCGGTGTTGAAGGCGAGGTAGCTGATGGCTAGACCGGGGATCTCGGTGAGCTTGAAGCCGTCCACCGGCTCGGCGATCATCTTCTGGGCCTGCTCGGGCGACATGGTGCGGGTCATCATGTCGATCTTCTTGGCGTCGAGCGCCTTGCCCATGGCCGCCGCGTCGGGGAAGAGGTCCAGCTCGACCTTCTCGTTGCTGATCTTCAGGTCGCCCTTGTACTTCGGGTTCCTGGTGAAGACCACCTTGACGATCTGGTTGTTCTTGACCTCGGGCTTCATGGTGTACGGGCCGGAGCCGTCGACCTGGAAGCCCTCGCGGGCGCTGTTCTCCGGGTACTTGTCCTTCTGGACGATGCCGGCGGCGGGCGTGGCCAGCTTGAAGGGGAACGTCGCGTCCGAGGTGCTCAGGTGGAAGACCACCTGGTTCTCACCCTTGGTCTCGATCGTGTCGATGTTGGCGAGCAGACCGACCGGGCCGCTGTCGTCCTTGATGTCGAGGACACGCTGGATGGAGTACTTCACGTCCTCCGGGGTGACGGGGGTGCCGTCGGCGAAGGTGAGCCCGTCGCGCAGCGTGCAGCGGTAGCTCTCGTTCTCCGTGTCGGTGAAGGAGCAGCTCTGGGCCGCCTCGGGCACCGGCGCTCCGCCACCGCGCGGGATGTGGGTCAGGGTCTGCACGGTCTGGCGCAGCACGTTCCAGACGCCCGCCTCGTAGCCGATGGCGGGGTCGAGGGGGGCCGGGTTGTCCTTCGAGGCGATGAACTGGTCCGTAGTCCCGACCACGATGGCATCGCCCCCGTCGTCCGACCCGCCGCAGGCGGCCAGCACGGGTGCGAGCAGGCCGACCACGGCCGGCAGCACCAGCGTCTTGCGGTTCATCTGGACGTTCTCCCTCATTCCGGCATGTGAGAAAACCGAGATTAGTAGGCGCCGCAGAGGGGCTTGACCGGTGCCGGACGGCCGCGTATGCACTCGGTGATCACCGATGACGGGTTGTCCATGTCACGCTCGGGAATGTTTCGTACACGACTCCAGGAATACGGACGTATGGGGGTCCCGAAACGGACAGGCGGACCGGCCGCCGGGACCCCCGTTCGTCACGTCGAGTGATGAACGTCACGCTGCGGCCCCTGCGACCGTATTGACATGGACCTGATTTGCAGGGTCCCGGTGGAACACCCTCGGTGCATCAGCTGTCACTCATCGACGACCAGACCGCGCAGGAAGGCGAGATCCACCTGCTCCAGGGAGGAGACGACCGCTCTGCCCGGCGCGGGGGCGATCGGCGCCACGGACGGCACGGCCACGACCCGGCAGCCCGCCGCCTCGGCCGCCGCGACACCCGTGGCGGTGTCCTCGATGACGGCGCAGCGCCAGGGGTCCGCCCCGAAACCGGCCGCCGCCGCGAGGTAGGGCTCCGGGTGGGGCTTCGTACGGGCCACCTCGTCCCCGGCGACCGTGAGGGCGAAGTGGTGGCGGCCCACCGAGTCCAGCACCCGGTCGATGATGCGCCGGTGGGAGGCGGAGACCAGCGCGGTGGGCACCTCGTGCGCGGAGAGTTCGGCGAGCAGCCGGGCGGCGCCGGGCATCAGCGGGACACCGCGTCCGATGCGCTTCTCGAAGCGGTCGTTGAGCAGCACGGTGAGCTCCTCGATCGCGATGTCGGCGCCGGTGACCTCGATGAGATAGCCGGCGCTGCGGGTCATCGGCCCGCCGACGACCACCTCGCGCCAGTCCGTCTCCAGCCGGTGACCGAGATCGGCGAAGACCTCGACCTCCACGTCCCACCAGAATCCTTCGGTGTCGACCAGTGTGCCGTCCATGTCGAGAAGGACGGCTTGCAGCGCCGATCCTTCGGCTGTACGGGTCAGGGACGCGGGGACCGTACTGGTCATCCGGCACACCTCCATGGGGTCCATGAGGGACGAGAAGGCCGGCCGCCTTCCCGGTGGGAACGGCGACCGGCCTGCACTGGACCGACCAGTCTACGACTCGTGCCCGTCCGGCGCGCGGAGTGGAGCGTTACCGCGCGTCGAACATCGGCTTACCGTGCGTTGAAGTACTTCGCCTCCGGGTGGTGGATGACGATCGCGTCCGTGGACTGCTCGGGGTGCAGCTGGAACTCCTCGGAGAGCTTCACGCCGATCCGCTCGGGCTCCAGGAGCTCGGCGATCTTCGCCCGGTCCTCCAGGTCGGGGCAGGCCCCGTAGCCCAGCGAGAAGCGCGCCCCGCGGTACTTCAGGGCGAACATGTCCTCGACGTCGGAGGGGTCCTCGCCGGCGAAACCGAGCTCGCTGCGGACCCGGGCGTGCCAGTACTCGGCGAGCGCCTCGGCCAGCTGCACGGACAGCCCGTGCAGCTCCAGGTAGTCGCGGTAGGAGTTCGACTCGAAGAGTTCGGCGGTGGCTCCGCCGATCTTCGAGCCGACGGTGACGACCTGGAGGCCGATCACGTCGGTCTCCCCCGACTCCTCGGGGCGGAAGAAGTCCGCGAGGCAGAGGCGGCGGCCGCGGCGCTGGCGGGGGAAGGTGAAGCGGGTGCGCTCCGAGCCGTCCTCGTGCAGCAGGATCAGGTCGTCGCCCTTGGAGACGCACGGGAAGTAGCCGTAGACGACGGCGGCTTCCAGCAGGTTCTCGGTGTGCAGCTTGTCGAGCCAGCCGCGCAGGTGGGGCCGGCCCTCCCGCTCCACGAGCTCCTCGTACGTCGGTCCGTCACCGGCGCGGGCCTGCTTGAGGCCCCACTGGCCCTTGAAGAGCGCGCCCTCGTCGAGCCAGGAGGCGTACTCCTTGAGCTGGATGCCCTTGACGACCCGGGTGCCCCAGAACGGCGGCTCCGGGACCGGGTTGGTGACCGAGACGTCGGACCGCACGCCGTCCTCGGGCTCCACGACCTCGGCCACGGGGGTGTCCCGCTTGGGCACCCTGCGCTGCTTCAGCTCGGGGAGGGCGGCGCCGGGGACTCCGCGCTTGACCGCGATGAGGGCGTCCATGAGGCGCAGGCCCTCGAACGCGTCGCGGGCGTAGCGGACCTCGCCCTCGTAGATCTCGTGGAGGTCCTGTTCGACGTAGGCGCGGGTGAGGGCGGCGCCGCCGAGGATCACCGGGTAGTCGGCCGCCATCTTGCGCTGGTTCAGCTCCTCGAGGTTCTCCTTCATGATCACGGTGGACTTCACCAGGAGACCCGACATGCCGATGACGTCGGCGCGGTGCTCCTCGGCGGCGTCCAGGATCGCGGAGACGGGCTGCTTGATGCCCAGGTTGACCACGTTGAAGCCGTTGTTGGAGAGGATGATGTCGACGAGGTTCTTGCCGATGTCGTGGACGTCGCCGCGGACGGTGGCGAGCACGATGGTGCCCTTGCCGTCGTCGTCGGTCTTCTCCATGTGCGGTTCGAGGTAGGCCACCGCGCTCTTCATGACCTCGGCGGACTGGAGCACGAAGGGCAGCTGCATCTGGCCGGAGCCGAAGAGCTCGCCGACGACCTTCATGCCCGCGAGCAGGGTGTCGTTGACGATCTCCAGCGCGGGCCTGGTCTGCAACGCCTCGTCGAGGTCGGCCTCCAGGCCGTTCTTCTCGCCGTCGATGATGCGGCGCTGGAGCCGCTCGTCCAGCGGCAGGGCGAGGAGTTCCTCGGCCTTGCCCTGCTTCATCGACTTCATGTTGACGCCCTCGAAGAGCTCCATGAGCCGCTGCAGCGGGTCGTAGCCCTCCTCGCGGCGGTCGTAGACCAGGTCGAGGGCGACCTTGACCTGCTCCTCCTCCAGCCGGGCGATCGGCAGGATCTTGGAGGCGTGCACGATCGCGGAGTCCAGACCGGCCTTCACGCACTCGTCCAGGAAGACGGAGTTCAGGACGACGCGGGCGGCCGGGTTCAGGCCGAAGGAGATGTTGGACAGGCCGAGCGTGGTCTGCACCTCGGGGTGGCGCCGCTTCAGCTCGCGGATGGCGCCGATCGTGGCGATCCCGTCCTTGCGGGACTCCTCCTGGCCCGTGCAGATGGTGAAGGTCAGACAGTCGATGAGGATGTCCGACTCGTGGATGCCCCAGTTGGTGGTGAGGTCCTCGATGAGCCGCTCGGCGATGGCGACCTTGTGCTCGACGGTGCGGGCCTGGCCCTCCTCGTCGATGGTGAGCGCGATCAGCGCGGCGCCGTGCTCGGCGGCCAGGGCGCTGACCTTGGCGAAGCGGGACTCGGGGCCGTCGCCGTCCTCGTAGTTGACGGAGTTCAGTACGGCCCGGCCGCCCAGCTTCTCCAGACCGGCGCGCAGGACGGGCACCTCGGTGGAGTCGAGGACGATCGGCAGGGTGGAGGCGGTGGCGAAGCGGCCGGCCAGCTCCTCCATGTCGGCTACGCCGTCGCGCCCCACGTAGTCGACGCAGAGGTCGAGCATGTGCGCGCCCTCGCGGATCTGGTCACGGGCCATCTCCACGCAGTCGTCCCAGCGCCCGTCGAGCATGGCCTCGCGGAACTTCTTCGATCCGTTGGCGTTCGTACGCTCGCCGATCGCCAGGTACGAGGTGTCCTGGCGGAACGGGACGGTCTGGTAGAGCGAGGCGGCGCCCGGCTCGGGGCGCGGGGCGCGGGTGGTGAGCTCTGAGCCGCGGACGCGGTCCACGAGCTGGCGCAGGTGCTCCGGCGTCGTGCCGCAGCAGCCGCCGACGAGCGAGAGGCCGTACTCCTGGACGAAGGTCTCCTGGGCGTCGGCCAGGCCCTCGGCGTCGAGCGGGAAGTGCGCGCCGTCCTTGGTGAGCACGGGCAGCCCGGCGTTCGGCATGCAGAGCAGCGGGATGCGGGAGTGGCGCGTGAGGTAGCGCAGGTGCTCGCTCATCTCGGCGGGGCCGGTCGAGCAGTTCAGGCCGATCATGTCGACGCCGAGCGGTTCGAGCGCGGTCAGCGCGGCGCCGATCTCGGAGCCGAGGAGCATGGTGCCGGTGGTCTCGAAGGCCAGGGAGCACAGGACCAGGAGGTCGCTGCCCATCGCCTCCAGGGCGCGCCGGGCGCCGAGCACGGCGGCCTTGGTCTGCAGGAGGTCCTGCGTGGTCTCGATGATGAGCGCGTCGGCGCCGCCGGCGATCAGGCCCTCGGCGTTCTGCTGGAAGCCGTCGCGCAGGACCGTGTAGGGGGCGTGGCCCAGGGTCGGCAGCTTGGTGCCGGGGCCGATGGAGCCGAGCACCCAGCGCTGCTGTCCGGTGGACTCGGTGAACCGGTCGGCGACCTCACGGGCGATGGCCGCGCCGGACTCGGAGAGCTCGTGGATCCGGCCGGGGATGTCGTACTCGCCCAGGGCGGAGGCGTTGGCTCCGAAGGTGTTCGTCTCCACGCAGTCCACGCCGACCGCGAAGTACTCCTCGTGGACCGAACGGACGATGTCGGGGCGGGTGACGTTCAGGATCTCGTTGCAGCCCTCGAGGTTCTCGAAGTCCTCGAGGGTGGGGTCCTGGGCCTGGAGCATGGTGCCCATCGCACCGTCGGCCACCACCACCCGGGTGGCGAGCGCCTCACGGAGCGCTGTGGCTCGGTTCCGGCTGTCAGCGGAGGGGGTCGGCAACGAGGCCATGGATGTTCTCCCAGGGATGCGACGGCTGTCGGCTTTGCGCCCTTCTGCGGAGGGGGCACGCGGCCAGCGTAGCCGGGAGGCGCCCGGGCCGGTCGTCGTGTCCCACGAGGCGGACGCCATGCTGTGCGGGGAACAGGCCCCTCCACGGAGTGACGCATAATTCTCGCGCCACCGGACAGAGGTCGGCATCGACCGATAGTGTTCAGCATTGTCGAACCGAGGTGGAGGAGTACGGCGCGATGGCGAAGAACATCCAGTCGCTCGAGCGGGCAGCCGCGATGCTGCGTCTGCTGGCGGGCGGTGAGCGCCGTCTCGGCCTGTCCGACATCTCGTCATCCCTGGGCCTGGCCAAAGGTACCGCGCACGGCATCCTGCGCACCCTCCAGCACGAGGGCTTCGTCGAGCAGGACAGCACTTCCGGCCGCTACCAGCTGGGCGCCGAGCTGCTGCGCCTGGGCAACAGCTACCTCGACGTGCACGAGCTGCGGGCCCGGGCGCTGGTGTGGACCGACGACCTGGCCCGCTCCAGCGGCGAGAGCGTCCACCTCGGGGTGCTGCACCAGCACGGGGTGCTGGTCGTCCACCACGTCTTCCGGCCCGACGACAGCCGCCAGGTGCTGGAGGTCGGCGCCATGCAGCCGCTGCACTCCACCGCCCTGGGCAAGGTCCTCTCCGCGTACGACCCGGTGGCGCACAGCGAGGCCACCGAGATGGAGCGGCGCTCCTTCACGCCGCGCACCGTCACGGGTGACGAGGAGTTCGAGGAGCTGCTCGACCTGATCCGGGCGCAGGGCTGGGCGGCCGACGTCGAGGAGACCTGGGAGGGCGTGGCCGCGGTGGCCGCGCCCATCCACGACCGGCGCAGGATGCCGGTCGGCGCGGTGGCCGTGACGGGCGCCGTGGAGCGCGTGTGCACCGACGGCCGGCTGCGGCCGGAGCTCGTCGCCGCCGTACGCGACTGCGCCCGTGCCGTCTCCCGCGATCTGGGCGCCGGACGCTTCTGAGGACCCCCCGCGGCGTCGGTAACGATCGAGTCGCCCGTCACAGACCCCTTGACGCACCCCCCGTCGGGGAGAAACATTGCCGCTCACCGGTCGGCATTGCCGAACACTTGACGGCAATACGCGTTAGAGTGTGACAGTGCCGAGGGCCGGTCAAGCCCTACAGGTGACGTACCCGTGTTCGATGGGTACCCACCTGGGGCGCGATCCACCGGAGGGACCCGGTGTTTCGCCTTCCCCTGGACGAAGGACAAAGGAGTCGCGGGTGTCCAGCTCCGACATCTTCATCGGCGAGACCATCGGTACCGCCATACTCATCCTGCTCGGCGGCGGTGTCTGTGCCGCCGTCACGCTCAAGCGATCCAAGGCGCAGAACGCCGGCTGGCTGGCCATCACCTTCGGGTGGGGCTTCGCCGTGCTGACCGGCGCCTACATAGCCTCCGGCGTCTCCGGCGCCCACCTCAATCCCGCGGTCACGATCGGCCTCGCGATCCAGGGCGGCACCGCGTGGAGCGACGTACCGCTCTACCTCGCCTCCGAACTGCTCGGCGCCATGATCGGCGCGGTGCTGGTCTGGGCCGTCTACTACGGCCAGTTCCACGCACACCTCACGGATCCCGAGATCGTGCAGAACCAGCCGGCCGAGGAGGGCATGGTCGACCAGTCGACCGCCCCGAAGGCCGGCCCCGTGCTCGGCATCTTCACCACGGGCCCGGAGATCCGGCACATGGTGCAGAACGTGGTCACGGAGATCATCGCCACCTTCGTACTGATCCTGGCGATCCTCACCCAGGGCCTCAACGACGAGGGCAACGGCCTCGGCGCGCTCGGTGCCCTGATCACCGCGCTGGTGGTCGTCGGTATCGGCCTGTCGCTCGGCGGTCCGACCGGCTACGCGATCAACCCGGTGCGCGACCTCGGTCCGCGCATCGTGCACGCGCTGCTGCCCCTGCCCAACAAGGGCGGGTCGGACTGGGGCTACGCCTGGGTACCGGTGGTAGGACCGCTCATCGGGGGCGCACTCGCCGGTGGGCTCTACAACCTCGCCTTCGCCTGAGCCCGACCCTCCACACCACACAGACTTCCGGGAGCCAACCGTGACCGACGCACACACCACCGGACCGTTCATCGCGGCCATCGACCAGGGCACCACGTCCAGCCGGTGCATCGTCTTCGACAAGGACGGCCGGATCGTCTCCGTCGACCAGAAGGAGCACGAGCAGATCTTCCCGAAGCCGGGCTGGGTCGAACACGACGCCAAGGAGATCTGGGAGAACGTCCAGGAGGTCGTCGCCGGGGCCGTCGTCAAGGCCGGCATCACCTCCGCCGACGTCAAGGCGATCGGCATCACCAACCAGCGCGAGACCACGCTGCTCTGGGACCGGCACACCGGTGAGCCGGTCTACAACGCCCTCGTCTGGCAGGACACCCGCACGGACGCGCTCTGCAAGGAGCTCGGCCGCAACGTGGGCCAGGACCGCTTCCGCCGCGAGACCGGGCTGCCGCTCGCGTCGTACTTCGCCGGACCCAAGGTCCGCTGGCTGCTCGACAACGTCGAGGGGCTGCGTGAGCGCGCCGAGCGCGGCGACATCCTCTTCGGGACGATGGACTCCTGGGTCATCTGGAACCTCACCGGCGGCACCGAAGGCGGCGTCCACGTCACCGACGTGACCAACGCCTCGCGCACCCTGCTGATGAACCTGCACACGATGCAGTGGGACGACAAGATCCTCCAGTCGATCGACATCCCGTCGGCCCTGCTGCCGGAGATCCGCTCCTCCGCCGAGGTGTACGGAACGGCGAAGGGCGGCGTCCTGGACGGCGTCCCGGTGGCCTCCGCGCTCGGCGACCAGCAGGCCGCGCTGTTCGGCCAGACGTGTTTCGCCCAGGGCGAGGCCAAGTCCACGTACGGCACCGGCACCTTCATGCTGATGAACACCGGCCACACCCCGGTGAACTCGTACAACGGGCTGCTGACCACCGTCGGGTACCGGATCGGGGACCAGAAGGCGGTGTACGCCCTGGAGGGCTCCATCGCCGTCACCGGCTCGCTCGTCCAGTGGATGCGCGACCAGATGGGCCTGATCAAGTCCGCCGCCGAGATCGAGACGCTGGCGTCCTCCGTCGAGGACAACGGCGGCGCGTACTTCGTGCCCGCGTTCTCCGGGCTGTTCGCCCCGTACTGGCGCCCCGACGCCCGCGGTGTCATCGCGGGCCTCACCCGCTACGTCACCAAGGCGCACATCGCCCGGGCCGTGCTCGAGGCCACCGCCTGGCAGACCCGCGAGATCAGCGACGCCATGACCAAGGACTCCGGCGTCGAGCTGACCGCGCTCAAGGTCGACGGCGGCATGACCTCCAACAACCTGCTGATGCAGACGCTCTCCGACTTCCTGGACGCACCCGTGGTGCGCCCGATGGTCGCCGAGACCACCTGCCTCGGCGCGGCCTACGCCGCCGGCCTCGCCGTCGGCTTCTGGCCGGACACCGACGCACTGCGCGCCAACTGGCGCCGTGCCGCCGAGTGGACCCCCCGCATGGACGCGGCCACCCGTGACCGCGAGTACAAGAGCTGGCTCAAGGCCGTCGAACGGACCATGGGCTGGATCGAGGACGAAGAGAGCTGAGGAGCAATCGACATGACCACCCTGCAGAGCGTCCCCGCCCTCGGGACGCATCCGGCCTCCGGCTCCCTCCCGAGCCGCGCCGAGACCCGGGAGCAGCTTTCCAAGGCGACGTACGACCTCCTGGTGATCGGCGGCGGCATCCTGGGCATCTCCACCGCCTGGCATGCCGCGCAGTCCGGACTGCGGGTGGCCCTGGTGGACGCCGGCGACTTCGCCGGCGCCACCTCCTCGGCCTCCTCCAAGCTGCTCCACGGCGGTCTGCGCTACCTCCAGACCGGCGCGGTGAAGCTGGTCGCCGAGAACCACTTCGAGCGGCGCGCGGTCTCCCGCCAGGTCGCCCCGCACCTGGCGAACCCGCTCACCTTCTACCTGCCCGTCTACAAGGGCGGCCCGCACGGCGCGGCCAAGCTCGGCGCGGGCGTGTTCGCCTACTCGGCGCTGTCCGCGTTCGGTGACGGCGTCGGGCATGTGATCAGCCCGGCCCGGGCGCAGCGCGACGTGCCCGAGCTGCGTACGGACAACCTGAAGGCCGTCGCGGTCTACGGCGACGACCAGATGAACGACGCCCGGATGGCGCTGATGACGGTCCGCGCGGCCGTCGACGCCGGTGCCGTGGTCCTCAACCACGCCGCGGTGACCGGGCTGCGGTTCACCAAGGGCCGGGTCACGGGGGCCGAGCTGGAGGACCGCCAGGACGGCACGGAGTTCGGCGTGAACGCCCGCCTGGTGCTGAACGCGACCGGCCCGTGGGTCGACCACCTGCGGAAGCTGGAGGACCCGGCCTCCGCGCCCTCCATACGCCTGTCGAAGGGCGCCCACCTGGTCCTCAAGCGGACCCGCCCGTGGAAGGCCGCGCTGGCGACCCCGATCGACAAGTACCGGATCACGTTCGCCCTGCCCTGGGAGGACATGCTGCTCCTCGGTACGACCGACGAGGAGTACGAGGGCGACCCGGCCGATGTCGCGGTCACCGAGCAGGACACCGCCCAGATCCTCGACGAGGCGGCGTTCTCCGTACGGGACCAGCAGCTCTCCCGTGATCTGATCACCTACTCCTTCGCGGGGCTGCGGGTGCTGCCCGGCGGTCCTGGCGACACCTCCAAGGCCAAGCGCGAGACGGTCGTGACGGAGGGCCGCGGCGGGATGCTGTCGGTCGCCGGCGGCAAGTGGACGACGTTCCGCCACATCGGCCGTACGGTGATGAACAAGCTGGCCGAGCTGCCCGGCCACCCCCTCGGCGAGGACATGGAGCCGATGGCGCGGCTGCCGAAGAAGGTGCCGCTGCCCGGTATCGCCAACCCGAACGCGGTCGCGCACCGGCTGCTGGTCGACGGCGGTACGCCGGGGCCGCGGATGTCCGCCGACACGGCCCGGCATCTCGCGACCCACTACGGCTCGCTCTCCTTCGACATCGCGCGTCTGGCGAACGAGAACCCGGCGCTGGGTGAGCGCATCCACCCCGACGCCCCGGAGATCTGGGCGCAGGTCGCGTACGCGCGTGACCGGGAGTGGGCCGAGACGGCGGACGACGTGCTGCGCCGCCGGACGACCCTGACGATCCGGGGCCTGGCGACCGACGACATCCGGGCCGGGGTCGAGGACATGCTGGCCGACGGGCGCTGACGGCGTCGGCGCGCACGCGGCCGCAGGGGCGGTCTCCCGGTCGGGGAGGCCGCCCTTGCGGCGTGCGGGCGATCCTCCGGTCGGAGGCCGCCCCTGCGGCGTGGGGGTCCTGGAGACGTGCCATGTGCCCGCCATACGGGTGCAATATGACGCGGGGACAGTGGAGGGATGTCCGAACACCAGGGATTCCATCTGTCAGTGGCCCTGAACGGCGCCGGTTCGCATCCGGCCGCGCCCTCCAGGCCCTTCACGCCCGACGCGTACGCCCGGCTGGTGCGCGGCGCCGAGGCCGGACTGCTCGACTTCGTCACGGTGGAGGACGGCCCGGGGCGGCTCGACTCCGCGCTGCTGCTCGCCCTGGCGGCACACGTGACCGAGCGGATCGGGCTCGTCCCGCTGGGTCCGACGACGGGTGACCCCACCGCCTGGGCGACGCGGATCGCGACGCTCGACCATCTGAGTGCGGGGCGGGCGGGGGTGCGGCCCAGGGCCACGACGAGCAATCCCGAGCACGCGCAGCTGCTGACCGTCCTCGGCACTCCCGAGGGCGACCGGCGGGTGGCCGAACTCTTCGCGCGGGCGGGCGAGTTCCTGACCGAGGCGACCGCGGCGTGGGGCTCCGTGCCCTCGCCGCAGGGCAGGCCGCCGCTGGCTCTGCTCGCGCACGCCACGGTGCCGTACCGGCTGGCCGCCGCGCACGGCGACGTCGTCTTCGTGACCCCGCAGGACACCGCGGGGCTGGTCGCCGTACGCAAGGAGGTCGAGTCTCTGCGGGAGGAGGCGGGCCGGGCGCCCGGGGCCGTGCGGGTCTTCGCCGATGTGAACGTCGTACTGGGGGACAGCCAGGAGGCGGCCGGCGCGCGGCTGGCCGGTCTCGAGGAGGCCGCCGGTGAACCGTTCACCTCGGACGCCGCCGTCTTCGCCGGCACCCCCGAGGGTCTGGCCGACCTCCTTCAGGAGTGGTTCCTCGACGGCGGCGCGGACGGGTTCCGGCTGCGGCCGGCGGTGCTTCCCGACGACCTGGACGCGATCGTGGCCGGGCTGGTGCCCGTCCTCCAGCGGCGCGGGCTCTTCCGCACCGGGTACACGGCGCGGACCCTGCGCGGCCACCTCGGTCTCGCCGCCGTCTGACGCCGGCGCCGCAGCGAAGCACGCAAGCAGCCGGACCCCTGGACCCCGGACATCGGAGGAAGGCCACCGTGAAGTTCTCCGTACTCTCCCTCGTCGGTCATGCCCCTCATCCTCTGACGGGTGAACTCCCCTCCGCAGCCGACCGGTTCACCGAGGTGCTCGAAACGGGGGCGGCGGCGGAGCGGCTCGGCTTCGACGCGTACGCCATCGGGGAACGGCATGCCGGGCCGTTCCTCTCGTCCAGCCCGGGCGTGGTCCTGGGCGCGCTGGCCGCGAGGACCTCCACCATCCGGCTGCTGACCGGGGTCACCGTCGTCGCGATCCTCGATCCGGTGCGGGTGGCGGAGGAGTTCGCGACGCTGGACCAGATCGCCCGGGGCCGGCTGGAGCTCGTCGTGGGCAAGGGCGCGGAGGCCGGCCACTTCAGCCTGTTCGGGCTGGACGAGGAGCGGCAGTGGGACCTGCAGAAGGAGAAGTACGAGCTGCTGCGGCGGCTGTGGAGCGAGGAGGGGGTCGACTGGGAGGGCGATCATCGGTGTGATCGACGCGGTCGACCGGCTGCGGCGGGCGGCCGACCACCAGCACCAGATCAGCCGGATGATCCGGCTCGGGACGGTCAACGCGGCGACGGTCCCGCTGCTGGTCCCGGCGGTACGCGAGTTCCGTGCGGCCCACCCCATGACCCAGGTGGAGGTGGTCGGGGCGCAGCAGGGCGAGATCCACCGCTCGCTCCTGGAGGGCAGCTTCGACCTCGGGCTCGTCAACTACCTCCAGGGCGACGACCTGCCGCCCGACTTCCAGACGACGGAGCTGCTGCGCGGCCGGGCCGTGGTCTGCATGCGCCCCGACAGTCCTCTGGCGGCCCGCGAGACGGTCCGGGTGAGCGATCTCCTCGCGGAGCCGCTGATCGTGATGCGCTCGGGCTATGTCATGCACCGGTTCATGCACCGGCTGCTCGCGGGGCGCACCCCCGCCTTCTCGTACTCCACGGACGGTGCGGAGATGGGCAAGCTGATGGTGGCGGAGGGGCTGGGCGCGACCGTGCTACCCGACTTCAGCGTCGTCGGCGACCCCCTGGAGCGGAGCGGCACGCTCGTGTGGCGGCCGCTCGACGAGGCCGGCGCCGCCGTGCTGCTGGTGCTCCAGCGCCGCAGATCGGGTTCGGTCCCGCGCGCGGCACGCGATCTGCACCGGCTGCTCGTGGAGCGTGCGCGGAGCCTGTGACCGGGCAGGGGACGGCGGGCACAACCGGGGGCCGCATAATGAGGTCTATACATCGGATGTCTTGTGCGCGAGGAGGCCCCACATGGCCGTCACCGACGAAGCGATCGAGAAAATCAAGGGAATGATCGTCTCAGGTGCCCTGGCCCCGGGTGACCGGCTCCCCAAGGAGAGCGAACTCGCGGCGGAGCTGGGTCTGTCGCGCAACTCGCTGCGTGAGGCGGTGCGCGCGCTGTCGCTGATCCGGATCCTCGACGTCCGCCAGGGTGACGGCACCTATGTCACCAGTCTGGACCCGCAGCTGCTCCTGGAGGCGCTCAGCTTCGTGGTGGACTTCCACCGCGACGACACGGTGCTGGAGTTCTTCGCGGTCCGCCGGATCCTGGAGCCGGCGGCCACGGCGATGGCGGCGCTGCGCATCGAGGAGGAGGAACTGGACGCGCTCGGTGCCCAGTTGGACGCGCTGGGGCCCGAGCCCTCGGTGGAGGCGCTGGTCGCAGGTGATCTGGAGTTCCACCGCCGTATCGTCCGGTCCTCGGGCAACACGGTGCTCTGCTCCCTGCTGGACGGGCTGTCCGGCCCGACCACCCGCGCCCGGGTGTGGCGCGGGCTGACCCAGGAGGACGCGGTCAGCCGCACCCTGCACGAGCACCGGGCGATCCTGGCCGCGCTGCGGGACCGGGACGCCGAGGCGGCCCGGTCCTGGGCGACGGTGCACATCGCGAGTGTGGAGCACTGGCTGCGCTCGACCCTGTGAGGGCGCGGCGGTTCACCCCTGCGGAGGGGCGGCGGGACGCAGCCGCAGGCCCTGCATCCCCCCGTCCACGGCGAGCGCGGTGCCGGTGACGGACGCGGCCGCCGGACTCGCCAGGTGGACGACGGCGGCGGCCACCTCCTCTGCGGAGACCAGCCGCCCCAGCGGCTGGCGGGCCTCGAGCGCGGCGCGCTCCGCGGCCGGGTCGTCGGCCTGGGCGAGCAGCCGGCCGATCCAGGGGGTGTCCGCGGTGCCGGGGTTGACGCAGTTGACCCTGATCCCCTCGCGGACGTGGTCGGCGGCCATCGCGAGGGTGAGGGAGAGCACAGCACCCTTGCTCGCGCTGTAGAGCGCCCGCTGCGGCAGACCGGCGGTCGCGGCGATGGAGCAGGTCTGGGTGATGGACACGGCACCGGGACGTCCGGCGGCGGCGCGGCGCAGATGGGGCAGCGCGTGGCGGGCGGTGCGGACCATGCCGAGCACGTTGATGTCCAGTACGCGCGCCCACTCCGTATCGGGGTTGTCCTCCACGGTGCCGATCGAGCCGATCCCCGCGTTGGACACCACGGTGTGCAGGCCGCCCAGCTCCGCCGCGGCCCGCTCGACGGCGTTCCGTACGGCGTCGTCGTCCGTGACGTCGGCCCGCAGGGCGAGGGCCCCCTCGGGAGCGCCCCCGGGGTCGAGGTCGAGTACGGCGACGCGCGCCCCCCGGGCGAGCAGCAGGGCCGCCACGGCGGCGCCGATGCCGGAGGCGCCTCCCGTCACCAGGGCGGACATTCCCTCGAAATCCTGTGTCACGGTCATCGGCCGGTCTCCTCGGGTGTGCGCCGGGCCTGCCAGACGGGACCCTGCGGGTAGCGGTGCGCGGCGAGCGAGGCGGGAAGCATCCGCGCCGAGAAGCCCGGTGCGCGGGGGGCGACGTAGTGGCCGTTCTTGACGACGGCCGGGTCGGCGAAGTGTTCGTGGAGATGGTCGACGTACTCGATGACGCGGTCCTCCCGGCTGCCGGAGACCGCGACGTAGTCGAACATCGAGAGGTGCTGGACCAGTTCGCACAGTCCGACTCCCCCGGCGTGCGGGCAGACCGGGACGCCGTACTTGGCGGCGAGGAGCAGGACCGCGAGGTTCTCGTTGACCCCGGCGACGCGTGCGGCGTCGATCTGGACGAAGTCGACCGCGCCCGCCTGGAGCAGCTGCTTGAACACGACCCGGTTGGCGACGTGTTCGCCGGTGGCGACCTTGACGGGCTGCCCGGCGCGCACGGCGGCGTGGCCGAGGACGTCGTCGGGGCTGGTCGGTTCCTCGATCCAGGACGGGTCGTACGGGGCGAGCGCGGTCATCCACTCCACCGCCCCGGCCACGTCCCAGCGCTGGTTGGCGTCGACGGCGATCCGGATGCCGGGCCCGACGGCCCGGCGCGCGAGCGCGAGTCTGCGGATGTCGTCGTCCAGATCGGCGCCGAC
The DNA here is from genome assembly GCF_016745505.1 of Streptomyces silvae. Taxonomy (GTDB): domain Bacteria; phylum Actinomycetota; class Actinomycetes; order Streptomycetales; family Streptomycetaceae; genus Streptomyces; species Streptomyces silvae. The sequence continues at coordinate 16,081 of NZ_JAERUC010000074.1, forward strand.
CTTCAGCTTGATCTGGGTGAAGCCGTCGGCGACGGCCTCCTTCGCCAAACGCACGAGCTTGTCGTCGTCGTACCCGAGCCAGCCGGGCGAGGTGGTGTACGCCGGATACCCCTCGGCCAGCAGCCGCCCGGTGCGCCCGGCCCGGCCCGGCTCGGCGGCGCGCAGGAGGGCGAGCGCCTCCTGCGGGGTGAGGGCGTCGGTGAGGTAGCGGAAGTCGACGAGGGAGACGAGCTCCTCCGGGGTCATCTCCGCGAGGAACCGCCAGACGGGCTTTCCCGCCAGCCGCGCCGCGAGGTCCCAGGCGGCGTTGAGGACGGCTCCGGCGGCCATGTGCGTCACGCCCTTCTCGGGGCCGAGCCAGCGCAGCTGGGAGTCGTGCGTGAGAGACCGGTACAGGGCGGCGAGGTCCGCGGCGGTACGCGGGGCGGGGCGGCCCACCACATAGGACCTGAGGCCCTCGATGGCGGCGGCCATGACATCGTTGCCGCGGCCGATGGTGAAGCAGAAGCCGTGCCCCTCCACGCCGGGGCCGTGCCCCTCCGTACCGGCGTCGTGCTCCTCCCCACCGGCGCCGTCCGTCCGCAGGACGACGTAGGCGGCGGAGTAGTCGGGGTCGGGGTTCATGGCGTCCGAGCCGTCCAGCTGTTCCGAGGTGGGGAACCGGATGTCGTCGACCTCGAAGTCCGTGACGGTCAGACTCATGTGCGCCCCCAGGGGAATAACATCGGATCTCTGCATGGTCATCCGATGTATAACCTCCCGCAGGTCCCGCGGTCCAGGGTCCGGGCGAAGTCTGATCAGTTTCGGATCGGTTCCGGCCGGGACAGCTCGGATGAATCATGAGGTGGCACGCTTCAGCTCCGGGCGCAAACGGCTGCGGCGGAACAGGGCGGAAGCCGTAAGGTTGGTCCGTACACAAGGGAACTTCGGAAGGAGGCCTGGGTGATCGAGCTCGAGGGGGTACCCGAGCTGATCGACCCGGTCATGGTGGCCGCGTTCGAGGGCTGGAACGACGCCGGTGACGCCGCCTCCACAGCGGTCGCGCATCTGGACCGGGAGTGGAAGGGCGAGGTCTTCGCGGCGCTCGACGCCGAGGACTACTACGACTTCCAGGTCAACCGGCCCACGGTGTGGCTGGACGGCGGGACGCGCAAGATCACCTGGCCCACCACCCGGCTCTCCGTGGTCAGGGTCGGCGGCGAGAAGCCCCGTGACCTGGTGCTGATCCGTGGCATCGAACCCTCCATGCGCTGGCGTTCGTACTGCAACGAGATCCTGGGCTTCGCCCATGAGCTGGGCGTCGAGATGGTCGTCATCCTGGGGGCGCTGCTCGGCGACACCCCGCACACCAGGCCGGTGCCCGTCAGCGGGGTCACCTCGGATGCGGACCTGGCACGGACCATGGACCTGGAGGAGACCCGTTACGAGGGGCCGACCGGCATCGTGGGCATCCTCCAGGAGGCGTGTACGCACGCCGGTGTGCCCGCGGTGAGCCTCTGGGCGGCGGTGCCGCACTACGTGTCGCAGCCGCCGAACCCGAAGGCGACGCTGGCCCTCCTGAACCGCCTGGAGGACCTGCTCGGTCTGCGGATCCCGCTGGGCGAGCTGCCCGAGGACGCCCGCGCCTGGCAGCTCGGGGTGGATCAGCTGGCCGCCGAGGACAGCGAGGTCGCGGAGTACGTGCAGACGCTGGAGGAGGCGCGGGACACCGCCGAGCTGCCCGAGGCGTCCGGCGAGGCCATCGCCCGTGAGTTCGAGCGGTATCTGAGGCGCCGGGACATCGGCGGCCCCGGCCAGGCGCCGGGCGGCCATGCCACCGAGAGCGGCGACCTGCCCTATCTGCGGGACACCTCCAGCGACCGTACGAGGCCGCCGAAGCCGCAGCGCCCGGAGAAGGGCCGGCCGAAGGACGCCGACGGGGGCTCCCCGCCCGAGGACCCGCCGTCCGCGGGGCCGGACGAGGACACCCCGGAGGACTGACCGCCCGCCTCCCCGCACGGGAACGGCCCCGGACCCCGCGATCATTCGCGGGGTCCGGGGCCGTTCGGTGTCTTCGGTGAGGACAGGTTGTCGGTAGGACAGGTTGTCGGTAGGACAGGTCTTCGGTGAGGACCGGTCAGAGAGCAACGCCCAGCAGGGCGTCGACGGTGCGGGAGACCAGGCCGGGGGCACCCTCGTCCGAACCTCCGCCGGAGCTCTGCAGCTCGGCCCAGCGGTCCACGGCGGCGAGTGCGGCCGGGGCGTCCAGGTCGTCGGCCAGGGCCGCCCGCACCTCCTCGACCAGGGCGTCGGCGGGGAGTCCGTCGGGGCGGGAGACGGCCGCGCGCCAGCGGGCCAGACGCTCGACGGCGTCGGCGAGCACCTGGTCCGTCCACTCCCAGTCGGACCGGTAGTGGTGGGCGAGCAGGGCCAGCCTGATCGCCGCGGGGTCCACGTCGTCCCGGCGGAGCGCCGAGACGAAGACGAGGTTGCCCTTGGACTTGGACATCTTCTCGCCGTTCAGGGCGACCATGCCGGCGTGGACGTAGGCACGGGCGAAGGGGTACTCGCCGGTCAGCACCTGGGCGTGCGAGGCGCCCATCTCGTGGTGCGGGAAGGCGAGGTCGGAGCCGCCGCCCTGGATGTCGAAGCTCATGCCCAGGTGGTCCAGCGCGATGGCGACGCACTCGATGTGCCAGCCGGGCCTGCCGCGGCCGAGGCTGCCGCCGTCCCAGCTCGGCTCGCCCTCACGGGCGGCCATCCAGAGCATGGGGTCGAGCGGGTTCTTCTTGCCCGGACGCTCCGGGTCACCGCCGCGCTCGGCGGAGAGCAGCCGCATGGCCTCGGCGTCGAGGCCCGAGACCGCGCCGAAGTGCGGGTCGCACTCGACGGAGAAGTAGACGTCGCCGTCGAGTTCGTAGGCGGCGCCCGCGTCGCGGAGGCGTTCCACGAGCGGCACGATGCCGGGTATCGCCTCGACCGCCCCGATGTAGTGCTTCGGGGGGAGCATGCGCAGGGCGGTCATATCCTCCCGGAAGAGTGCCGTCTCGCGCTCCGCGAGCTCGGTCCAGTCCTCGCCGTCGCGCACGGCCCGCTCCAGCAGCGGATCATCCACGTCGGTCACGTTCTGGACGTAGTGAACCTGCCGCTTGGTGTCGAGCCACACGCGCTGAACGAGGTCGAACGCGTTGTAGGTCGCCGCATGACCCATGTGGGTCGCGTCGTACGGCGTGATGCCGCAGACGTATATGCGGGCGACGGGACCGGGGTCAAGGGTGATCCGTCCGCCGGTCGCGGTGTCGTGGATCCGAAGGTCGCGGCCCTTGCCAGGCAGGGCGGGGACATCAGAAGCGGGCCAGGCATGCATGTCATGAGCGTAACCGGACGTTGCATCCGGATACGAACCGGATGCCAGATCATGGCCGAAGAGGCGGTCTTGCGCGTGGGGCGGTTTTCGCTTACGCACCCCGTCCCCGGGGCCGGTCCGGGCGCCCCGGGTCCCGGCCGGCCCGGGGCATCGCACAGCCCGGGACCTCACACAGGGGGCCACGGGATCGGCGGCCAGTCGCCGCTCGGCTGAGGGTGGCGGCCGGACTTGCGGAGGTTCTCCACGCGGCCGCGCAGGGCCTCGATCTCCGCAGCGGTGATCAGTTCCCCCAACCGGGTGGCGAGCGGCGCCCCCGGTTCCAGGCCGGCGGACAGCCGGTCGAGGACCTCGGCGGCCTCCTCCGTCAGCGGCTCGCCCGCCCACCCCCAGAGCAGCGTGCGCAGCTTGTCGTCCGCGTTGAAGGTGACGCCGTGGTCGATGCCGTACAGCCGGCCGCCCTCCGCGGGCAGCAGGTGCCCGCCCTTGCGGTCGCCGTTGTTGATCACCGCGTCCAAGACCGCGAGGCGGCGCAGCCGGGGGTCGTCGGCGTGCACCAGCAGAGCGGTCCTCCCCTCCCCCACCTCGGCGAAGCCGACGGCCTTCCAGCCGTCCCCCGGTTCGTCGTCCTCGACGAGCGCGAGCAGCGGCGGCAGCCCGTGGGCGGAGGCGGCGGCGGTCTCGTCGCCGGGCTCCGCCTCGATCCACAGCTGGCACATGCCCTCGCCGTACGGGCCCTCCCTGAGCACGGTCGGCGGCACGAGCCCCCAGCCGGTGGCCTCGGAGATCTCGTACGCGGCGACCTCGCGCTGGGCGAGGGTGCCGTCCGGGAAGTCCCAGAGGGGCTGCTCGCCGGCGACCGGCTTGTAGACGCAGGTGCGTTCCTCGCCCTCGTACGCGACCGTGCAGTACAGCACGGCGTTCGACGCGCCCCGGACCTGGCCGAGGACGGTGAGCTCCCCCTCGGCGAGCAGGGTGCGCAGCTCCGCCTCCGTCAGGCCCCGCGACGGTATCCGTTCTGGCGCGGGCATACGTGTCCTTCCGGGTCGAGGGGGAGGCTGCACAGCGGGCACGGCGGGCGGCCGGCGTTGACGACGTCCAGCGCGCGCTTGGCGAACGCCCGCGCCTGGGCGCCGCTCAGCCGGACGCGCAGCATCGGCGGGCCGTTCTCCTCGTCCTGCAGAAGCCTTTCCTCGGCCTCGGCGAGGTCGTCCTCGGAGTCGGCGTCCAGTTCGACGAGGGCCTGCGCCTCGACGATCATGCGCTGTTCCTCGCCGTCCCAGGCGAGCGCCATCGTGCCGACCCTGAACTCCTCCTCGACGGGGGCGTCGAGCGGCGCGGTGTCGGTGACGTCCATGGGTGCCACGGCGGGCACCGGTGAATTGCCGCCGGTCCGCCGGACGACCTCGTCGAGGAGTTCGTCGATCCGTTCGGCCAGCGCGGCGACCTGGGTCTTCTCCAGGGCCACGCTGGTGACCCGTCCCCGCGAGGATGCCTGCAGGAAAAACGTACGGCGGCCAGGCAACCCGACCGTACCGGCCACGAAGCGGTCCGGCGGGTCGTAGAGGAACACCTGACGGGACACGTCCTGTCTCCCTTGAGAATGTGATGGCGGATGGGGGCGGCCCCGGGGCCTCGCGGGACGTCCCACGGGGCCTCTACGGCGCGTCCACCCTACTGCGCGGAGCGATCACGGTGCCCCAGCGCCGCCCCCGACGGCCGCATCCGTTGCCGTGTCCCCGGCCGCGTCGGCCCCGATGGCCTGTTCGCGCGGTGCCAGTGCCGCGAAGTCGCCGGTGTCACCGAGCCGGAGGAGGAACGGGCGCAGCGCGGTGTAGCGGATCGCGGTGACGGAGCAGGGGTCGGCGTGGATGCGCTGGAAGAGGTCGAGGTGCATGCCGAGCGCGTCGGCGACCAGGGCCTTGATGATGTCGCCGTGCGAGCACATCAGATACGTGGCGTCCTCGCCGTGCTCCGCCTCGATCCGGGAGTTCCAGTCCCGTACGGCCTCGACGGCCCGGGCCTGCATGGCCCGCATGGACTCGCCGCCGGGGAAGGCGGCGGCCGAGGGGTGCTGCTGGACGACCCGCATCAGGGGTTCGTCGGAGAGTTCGGCGAGCTTGCGGCCCGACCAGTCCCCGTAGTCGCACTCGCTGATCCGCTCCTCGGTGTGCAGCGGGAGCCCGGGGCGGGCGTCGAGGAGTGGCTGGAGCGTCTCGCGGCAGCGCTGCAGCGGGCTGCTGACGGCCGCCGCGAGGGTGAGGGCCGACAGGCGGCCGGGGAGCGCGGCGGCCTGTTCGGCGCCGCGTTCGTCGAGGGAGACGCCCGGGGTCCGGCCGGCGAGCACTCCGGAGGTGTTGGCGGTCGAGCGTCCGTGGCGTACGAGGATGAGCGTGGGCATACCTGCCAGCGTAGAGGTGCGTGAACGCTTCGCGGCAGGGAAGAATGCGCGGGGTGATCGTCGACTGCGGAATTTACCGGGACGGGCGCAGGACCGAGGGTCCCGCCGACTTCTCCGATGCCCTCGACGAGGCACGCGCCGCCGGGGACGCCTTCGTCTGGATCGGGCTGCACGAGCCGACGGAGAAGGAGTTCGACCTGGTCAGCAGCGAGTTCGGGCTGCACCCTCTGGCGGTCGAGGACGCCCTGCGTGCCCATCAGCGGCCCAAGCTGGAGATCTACGACGACTCCCTGTTCGTGGTCATCAAGCCGGTGGTCTACGAGCAGGAGAGCGACGCGGTGAGCGCCGGTGAGCTGATGCTGTTCATCGGGGACTCCTTCGTGGTGACCGTGCGCCACGGCGAGGGCGCGCCCCTCGCGGCCGTACGGCGCCGGCTGGAGGCCGAGCCCGAGGTGCTCAGGCACGGGCCCACATCGGTGCTCTACGCGGTCAGTGACGCGGTCGTGGACCACTACATCGAGGTCGCGGCGGAGCTCCAGGTCGACCTGGAGGAGCTGGAGGCCCAGGTCTTCGCCCCGACCGGGTCCTCGGACTCCAAGAACACGGCGGCGAGCATCTACACCTTCAAGCGGCAGGTGCTGGAGTTCCGCCGGGCGACCAACCCCCTGAGCGCGCCGATGGCGCGGCTGTCGAGTGCGGGCGTGCCGTTCGTCGACACCGGTTCGCAGCCGTTCTTCCGGGACGTGAACGACCATCTGACGCGGGCCGTCGAGCATGTGGAGGGCCTGGACCGGCTGCTCTCGGACATCCTGTCGGCGCACCTGGCGCAGGTCGGCGTCCGGCAGAACGACGACATGCGGAAGATCTCGGCGTGGGCCGCCATGGCGGCCGTACCGACGATGGTGGCCGGGATCTACGGGATGAACTTCCGCCACATGCCGGAGCTCGACTGGGCGTGGACCTACCCTGCGGTGATCGTCCTGATGGGCATCGCGGTCGTCGGGCTGTACCGGCTGTTCAAGCGCCGGGGCTGGATGTAGGGACGGGCGCCCCGGCTCAGGCGAACTCGGTCTCGGGTACGGCGGGGCCGCCCAGGGCGTCGCGCAGGGCGGGCTGTTCGAGGCTCACCATGCGCCGCCAGCCCAGCGCGCGCTCGTAGGCGTACATCGCGTGGATGCCGGCGACGAGCAGGGCGGACTTGGCGCGGGGCCACCCCAGCAGGGTGCCCATGTGCCGCATCACGGCCAGGCTGACGTCGCGGTACACGCGGATCTCGGCACGGGCGTACTCCCGCAGGACGGACTGGATGGTCCGGCCGTGTCCGGCCCGGGCGAAGCGGAGCAGCTCCTCGTGGCAGTACGCGAGGTGGTTGTCCTCGTCCCGCGAGATCATCTTCACGGCGCGGCCGAGGGCGGGGTGCCCGGCGAAGTGCTTGAGCAGGAGCCGCATCTGTTCGGAGGCCCGCTGCTCGGTGACCCTGCTGTGGGACAGGTAGACGATGATCTCGTGCTCGGTGAGCGGCTCCTCGCGGCTGAGCCGGTCATGGGCGAGGCCGATGCCCTGGCGCTCCAGCAGGAGGGTGTAGTCGGTCTCGTACGGCACCGTCGCGGGCTGGAGGCCCCGCTGCTTCAGCAGGGCGTTGAAGATCCGGCCGTGCTTGTCCTCGTCGGCGCCGTGCCGGGCGACCTTGGGCGCCAGCTCGGCCAGTGCAGGGGGGACGAGTGCGGCGATGCGTCCGTTCTCCCAGCCTCCCTGGGACTCCCCGCCGGCGGCGATCGAGCAGAACAGCCGGAACGCCTCGTCGTCGTCGAGGATCTCCTGGAACAGACTCTTTGCCGAGAGCATCACTGCCACCTTTCGCACCGGTGTCCGCAGAGGCACAGTCAAATCCGGTACGCGTGGGTAGGCAACACGAGCGGGGCCGGGCAGGGCCGAACGGGCCCCCGGCACGTCCCGGACCTGCCCGGGAGCCCCGGGAGGGTCACGGGGCGTAACCCGGCGCCGCGGGGCGCGTTGTTCCCTGTGACGGCCGTGGCGGGGAGGACCCCCGAGCCCCCACCACGGCCGTAGTGCTGCGCCCACAGCGTGACGCAAGGGTGTTACGCGGCGAGGCCGGAGCGCTCCAGGGCCTCGGTCCCGGCGCGCAGGGCCGCGAGCCGCTCGTCGAGCGTGAAGCCGGCCGGCGCGAGGGTCAGCGTGGTGACGCCTGCGGCGGCGTACGCCTGCATCCGGTCGGCGATCCGCTCGACCGGACCGAGCAGCGTGGTCTGGTCGATGAGCTGGTGCGGCACGGCGGCCGCGGCGCCGGCCTTGTCGCCGGACAGGTACTTGTCCTGGATCTCGGCGGCCTCCTTCTCGTAGCCCATGCGCTGGGCGAGCTGGTTGTAGAAGTTCTGCTTGCGGCTGCCCATGCCGCCGACGTACAGCGCGGTGTACGGGCGGAACATGTCGGCGAGGCCGTTGACGTCGTCGCCGACGGCGAGCGGGACCGTGGGACAGACGTCGAAGCCGTCCATCGTCTTCCCGGCCTTCTCGCGCCCGGCCCGCAGGTGCTTCACCGCGGTCTCCTCCAGGTGGTCGGCGGAGGGGAAGATCAGCAGGGCCCCGTCGGCGATCTCGCCGGTCTGCTCCAGGTTCTTCGGGCCGATCGCGGCGATGTACAGCGGGATGTGCTCGCGCTGCGGGTGGACGGTCAGCTTGATGGGCTTGCCGGGACCGCCGGGCAGGGGCAGCGTCCAGTGGTCGCCGTCGTAGGAGAGACGCTCCCGGGACATCGCCTTGCGTACGATCTCGACGTACTCACGGGTGCGGGCCAGCGGCTTGTCGAACTTGACGCCGTACCAGCCCTCGGAGACCTGTGGTCCCGAGACGCCGAGGCCGAGCCGGAAACGGCCGCCGGAGAGCGAGTCGAGGGTGGCCGCGGTCATCGCCGTCATGGCGGGCTGGCGGGCCGGGATCTGCATGATCGCGGAGCCCACGTCGATGGACTCGGTGCGGGCCGCGACCCAGGCCAGCACCGTCGGCACGTCGGAGCCGTAGGCCTCGGCCGCCCAGCAGACGTCGTAGCCGAGCCGGTCGGCCTCCTGGGCGACGGCGAGGTTGTCGTCGTCCATCCCCGCACCCCAGTAACCGAGATTGATGCCGAGCCGCATACCCACGCTCCTCTACTGATCAGTAACGTTCCTGTGCCGGGGACTCTAGCGCGGGGCGGCGGAATCCGGCAGGCTCGCCCGGGTACGGCTGTTGTCCACAGGCCCACCCGGGCTGTTGTCCACAGGCCTCCACCCCGTGGGGCCTTGGCCAGTAATCTCAGCGCCCATGGAGCAGAGGCATCTCGGCCGTACCGGCCTTCGTGTGTCCCGGATCGGGCTGGGCACCCTCACCTGGGGCCGGGACACCGACGAACACGACGCCGCCGACCAGCTCAAGGCCTTCTGGGACGCGGGCGGCACCCTCGTCGACACCGCCGACGTCTACGGCGGCGGGGAGGCCGAGCACCTGCTGGGTCACCTTCTGGACCATCTGGTGCCACGGCAGGATCTGGTCATCGCCACCAAGGCGGGCAGCGTGCCCGACCCGTACCGGCGCTTCGACGGGTCGCGCGGCCACCTGCTCGCCGCCCTGGACGCCTCCCTGCGGCGGCTAGGGACGGATTACGTCGATCTCTGGCAGATCCACGCCTTCGATCCGGTGACCCCGCTGGAGGAGACGCTGCAGGCGCTGGACCTCGCCGTGTCCTCGGGGCGCGTCCGGTATGCCGGGGTGTCCAACTTCAGCGGCTGGCAGCTGGCCAAGGCGGCCACCTGGCAGCTCGCCGCGCCCGGGCTGCGCACCCGGCTGGCCTGTACGCAGATGGAGTACTCGCTGCTCCAGCGGGGCGTCGAGCGGGAGGTGCTGCCCGCCGCGCTGGACCTCGGTGTGGGGCTGCTGCCCTCGTCCCCGCTGGGCCGCGGGGTGCTGACCGGGAAGTACCGCACGGGCACGCCGTCCGACTCGCGGGGGGCGTCGGAGCAGCTGGCGCCGTTCGTCGAGCCGTACCTCGACGAGCCGGCGGGCAGGATCGTGGACGCGGTGGCCACGGCGGCCGACGGTCTCGCCACCACCCCTCTCCAGGTCGCGCTCGCCTGGGTGCGGGACCGGCCGGGGGTGGTGGCCCCGGTGGTCGGCGCGCGCAACGCGCGGCAGCTGACCGAGGCGTTGTCGGTGGAGGCGCTTAGTCTTCCTGACGAGATCTGCCAGGCGCTCGACGATGTGTCGGCGCCCGTGCACCGCTATCCCGACCAGGACTGGAGCACGCTGTGACTGCGCATCCCCGGGGAGAGACCCCGGACCCCGCGGCCGAGGACCACGAGGCCGTCGAGGACTCCGGTCCCCAGGCCGCCGACACGCCCGGCACCCCCGACGAGGGCGGCGCGGGGAGCACGGAGGGGGCGGAGGACGGCGCGGCGGCCGCGGAGGGCGCACCGGACCTGGAGCAGGCCCCCGGGGCCACCGGGGCTCCCGTGGCGCCCGCGCTGTCCGAGGCCGAGGCGGAGCTGGCCGCCCAGCGTGAGCTGCGCGAGCGGATCGAGCGGCGCAAGGCCGAGAAGGAGGGGCCGATCCCGGCCGGCACCAAGCTGAGCGGTCCGGCGGCGGATCTGCTCGCGGCGGTGCGCGCGGTGGAGAGCGGCGAGAAGCCGGCCACCGCGTTCTTCGACTCACCGGCGTCGGCGCCCGCGCCCCGCCGGGCGGCCCCCGACGCCGCGCCCGCGCGCACCTCCCCGGCCCCCGAGCGGCCGGCCCCGCGGGGCGCGTCCCCCGAGGCCGCCGCCTCGGTCGCGGAGGTGCTCGCCGAGGGCGGGGCCCCCGAGGCCCTGGCGCGCCCGGCCGCGGCGATGCTCGGCGAGGGGGCGGCGGAGGTCCTCCGGGCGGACCCGTGGCAGCTGCTGTCGGTGCCCGGCGTACGGCCCGAGCAGGCGGACGGCTTCGCGCGGGCGCTGCTGGGCGCCGGCTGCGGTCCGGACGACGAGCGGCGTACGGCGGCGCTGGTGGGCTGGCTGCTGGAGCGGGCCGCGCTGCGGGGGCACACCGCGATGGACGCCGACGAGGTCAGGACCGCGCTGGCCGGGTTCGCGGTGACCGACCCCGCGCAGGCCGTCCAGCACGCCGTCGCGGAGGGCGTCGTGCTGGTCTTCCAGGACGACGAGGCCGAGGAGGGCGCCCCGGAGCCCGAGGGGGCGGAGGAGACCGGGGAGCCGTCCGGGGAGGAGCCCCAGGCCGACCAGGAGCCGGTACAGGTCCTGCTCGGCCTCGACCGGTACGCCCTGGCCGAGGAGAGCCTCGCCGACGGTCTGGCCCGGCTGGTCAACTCCTGCGAGAAGGGCGCCGACTGGACGGAGGCCGCTGCCGCCGCCCCGTCCCCTTCGGCGGGCGAGCTGATCAGGGCCGCCGCGACCGCGGGCCTGGTCGCGCACAGCGGCGGCGAGACCGCCCGGGCCGAACCCGCCGCGCTCGTCGCCGCGGCGCACGGCCTCGGGCTGCGGGCCCTGGGCACCACCCACAGCGCGGACGGTCAGCGCAGGCTGGCGGCCGCCGTGGGCGACCCGAGGTCCGCCGTCACGCTCTCCGCGCTGCTCTCCGGCGAGGACGGGCCCGGCCGGGACGCCGACGGTGCGTTCGCCCTCGACGTGCTGGTGGTGCTGGACGCCCCGCAGCTCGACGTGGAGACGGCGGCGATGCTGGTGGAGTCCCTCGCCGACGGGACGCGGCTGATCCTGAGCGGCGACCCCGGGGTGCTGGGATCGGCCGGTGCGGGCCGGGTGTTCGCCGATGTGATCGCGGCGCGTTCCTGCCCGCACGTGGTCTCGCGCACACCGGACCCCGGGCCGATCGGCGAGCTGGTCTCCGGCATCGGGATCGGCGAGCTCACCCAGGTCGAGGCGCCCGGCCGGGAAGTGGTGATCGTGCCCGTCCGGGACCCGGGTGAGGCCGTCCACCGCACGGTGCAGCTGGTGGCCGACTCGGTGCCGCGCGCCATCGGCGTACCCAGCTCGGACACCCAGGTGATCACGGTGGGGCACGGCGGCCCGGCCGGGACCACCGCGCTGAACGCGGCGCTCAAGCAGCGGCTGAACCCGGGGCCGGGCCGGTTCGGCGGCTTCGACCCCGGCGACCGCGTGGTCCACGTCCCCGCCCCCGGCCGGGCGGTGCCCGGCTCGGTCGTCTCGGCCGACGCCGAGGGCCTGCACCTGGACTGCGCGGGCACCCCCGTCGTCGTACCGCAGGAGCGGGTGGAGACCTCGGTGCGCCACAGCTGGGCGCTCAGCGCCCACCAGGCGGCCGGGATGCGCTGGCCCGCCGTGGTCGTCGTCCTGCCCGGGGACGCCGCCCAGCAGCTCAGCAGGCCCTGGGTGTACACGGCGTTCAGCCGGGGGGAGCGCCACCTGTCCGTGGTGCACGGCGTGGACCAGGCCCTGCCGCGCGCGGTCGCCGAGGTCCCGGCCCAGGAGCGGACGACCCGGCTGCGCCCCCTGCTGGAGGCACTGCCGACGCCGGACGCCTCGTAGCGGCACCGCCCCGGGCCCGCAGGCGCCGGGGCACGCCGACGGCCCCGGTGCGCTGCGCTCCGGGGCCGTCGGACGGGGGGATCAGGGGCGGTCCGTGACGCCGTCCTCCGGGTCCGCGTCCAGCTCGTCCTCCTCGTCGAAGACCGCGCTCACGTCGAAGCGGCAGATCACCATCGCGGGATCCGCCTCGTCGAAGGGCGCCCCGAGCCACTCCCCCGGCTCGGGCAGCTCCTCCACGGCGGAGACCCAGAGGGTGGAGTCCCCCTCCTCCAGGCCGAACTCCTTGTGCCGGGAAGCGATCTCGTCCGCCTCGTACTCGCCGAAGACCACGCCGAGCGCGGCGTGCACCCCCGCTCCGGCGGTCGCGGCGGCGGGCACCTGGCCGTCCGGGTCGAGGTCGGCGAGCCGCTCGGCCTGGGCGAGGAGGCGCGCGGGCTCCGCCACTGCGTAGTCGCGCCTGATCAGCACACTGACGGCGTGTGGCTCCTCCGGACCGGCGTAGGGCGGGAGGGAGTCCTGGGCGGCGGGGATCTCGAAGGGGGTGACCTCGTCATGGCGGTCGTAGAGCAGTTCGTCGTAGACCTCGGCCGCAGCGGCCAGTGCGTTGAACGCGTCGTAGACAGCGGGGTCGTCGTCCCCGGTACGGCGTTCGACTGCCTGGAGGTGGCGGTCGAGCGCGGTTTTGACTGCATCGGCGGCGGCGCGTACCTCGGCAGCGGTGGGCTGCGCAGCATCAGACATAGGACAGACGCTATCCGTACCGGGGGTCTGCCCGCACAATAGATGCGATGCCGGAATACGAATTCATCGACGTGTACGTGCCGCGCGGGGTGTCCCGCAAGGAGGCGGCCCGACTGCTGACCGACCATGCCGAGTACGGGCACTGGGAGTTGGACCGGCTGACGCTGCGCCGTGACGGCAGCCGCCGGGTGCGGCTGCGCCGCCGCATCATCCGCCAGCTCCGGCCCACCTGGTAGGACGGAGCGGGCCCCGCATGCGCGGAACCCGCTCGTCCCACCGATGTCGCGATGCCGCTATGCGGCGCTGCGCGAGCGTCGGTACAGGACCGTGCCCGCGCCCGCGAGGAGCAGGCCCGCGCTCGCCGGGACGAGCAGGTCGAGCCCGCCCGCACCGGTGTGCGCGAGCTGCTCGCCCACCACGAGCTGGGGCTCGGGGGCCGGAGGGGCGTGCGGCGTGACCGGCTTCTCCGGGGTGTGCGGTGTCTGCGGCACGACGGGAGGCGGGACCGTCTCCGTGTCGTTCTCGCAGGTGTTGCCGAAGACCGGGTTGAGCAGTCCGCCGACGGTGACGCTGTTGCCGCAGACGTTCAGGGGGATCTCCACCGGCGCCTGCACCTGGTTGCCGGAGAGGATCCCGGGGGAACCCTTCGTCACCGCCTGGGCCGAGGTGCCCGAGGCCCGGTGCCTGCCGGTCCCCGCCCCGCTGTCACGGGCCTCCTCGTGCCCGGACGCCCGGCTCCCGGAGCCGTGACCGGACGAGGAGCCGTGACCCGACGAAGAACCTTCGTCGGAGGTGTACGCGTGACCGGAGTCCGAGGATCCGTTTCCGCAGTCGTTTCCGCTCGTGGGGTTGAGCAGACCGCCGACGTCCACGGAGTTTCCGCACACGTTGACGGGTACATCGATCGGGACCTGGATCGAGTTCCCCGAGAGCACTCCCGGTGAACTCGAAGCGGCGCCGGCCGCGCCCGCGTCGGCGTGCGCGTAGCCGCCACCGAGCGCGAGCACTCCGCCCGCCGCTGCCATGGTGATCAGGCCTTTACGTGTGACCTGTCGCATAGGTTGTCTTCCTGCCTTCTGCCTACCGAAATGCCCCGGACACAGCCGTGCGCGGGGCCGATATGCCCAGCGGCCCCGGGGTGCATGGCGCGCACCCCGAGGCCGACCGGACTCACACCCTTACGGGTTGACGCGCATCGTCACGCGTTGACGCAGGTGTTGCCGAAGGCGGGGTTCAGCAGCCCGATCACGGAGATCGTGTTGCCGCACACGTTCACCGGAACGTGGACCGGCACCTGGACGACGTTGCCCGAGAGCACGCCGGGGCTGCCGATGGCGGCACCCTGGGCACCGGCGTCGGCAGAAGCCATACCCGCACCCGCGAGCACGAGACCACCGGTAGCAGCCGCGATTGCGACGACCTTCTTGATCATGATTCCTCCTGGTTGACAAGTGCGGTCCCAGCCGCGGACCGCATCACGTGTAACGAGGAGGGAGTGAGGGGGCTACGAGTCGGAGATCGCTTTCACCCTTTCCGGTGAGATACGTACAGGCTGGCGAATCCGGTCGTCCGAGGGGCTCAGGAGTGGTCGATGAACCGGTCGAGCACCCGGGCGCCGAACTTCAGGCCGTCCACCGGCACCCGCTCGTCCACGCCGTGGAACATGCCCGCGAAGTCCAGCTCCGGCGGCAGCTTCAGCGGGGCGAAGCCGAAGCAGCGGATGCCGAGGTCGTCGAAGGACTTGGCGTCGGTGCCGCCGGACAGCATGTACGGCACGGCGCGGGCGATCGGGTCCTCGGCCTTGAGCGCGAGCTGGATCGCGTCCACCAGGGACCCGTCGAAGCTGGTCTCCAGCGCCTTGTCGCCGTGCACGTCCTCGCGCTTCACGCGCGGGCCGAGGATCCGGTCGAGGTCGGCCAGGAACTCCTCCTCGTAACCGGGCAGGAAGCGCCCGTCCACGTGCGCGGTGGCCTGTCCGGGGATCACGTTCACCTTGTAGCCCGCGCCGAGCATGGTGGGGGCTGCGGAGTTCTGCAGGGTGGCGCCGACCATCTTGGCGATCCCGCCGAGCTTGGCGAGCGTCGCCTCCATGTCCTCCGGGTCGAGCGGGGTGCCCAGCGCGTCGGACAGCTCGTCGAGGAAGGACCGTACGGTCTTGGTCACCCTGACCGGCCACTTGTGGCGGCCCAGCCGGCCGACGGCCTCGCAGAGCTCGGTGATGGCGTTGTCGTCGTTGGTCATCGAACCGTGGCCGGCGGTGCCGTCCACGGTGAGCCGCATCCAGTGCATGCCCTTCTGCGCGGTCTCCACCAGATAGAGGCGCAGGTCCTCGTTGACGGTGAACGAGAAGCCGCCGACCTCGCCGATCGCCTCGGTGACGCCGTCGAAGAGGTCCCGGTGGTGGTCGACGAGATACCGGGCGCCGAACGTGCCGCCCGCCTCCTCGTCGGCCAGGAAGGCCAGAACGATGTCGCGCGGGGGCTTGCGGCCGCTGCGCATGCGGTCACGGACGACCGCGAGGGTCATCGCGTCCATGTCCTTCATGTCGACGGCGCCGCGGCCCCACACGCAGTCGTCCGCGATCTCGCCGGAGAACGGGTCGTGCGTCCAGTCCGCCGCGTTGGCCGGCACGACGTCGGTGTGCCCGTGGATCAGCAGGGCCGGCTTGGAGGGGTCCTCGCCCTCGATCCGGGCCACGGTGGAGGCACGGCCCTTGTGGGACTCGAAGATCTTCGGCTCGAGCCCGACCTCGGCGAGCTTCTCCGCGATGTACTCGGCGGCGGCCCGCTCCCCCGGGCCCGAGTGGTCGCCGTAATTGCTGGTGTCGATCCGGATCAGGTCACGACAGAGGTCCACGACCTCATTCTCGGCGGTCTCGCCGATGCCGGCCCGGGCCGTGCTGGTCTCGCTCACGCTGCTTCCTTCCACTGTCGCGGTGGTGCTCCCCCTCATCCTCGCGCGCCGGACCCCGCGCACCCAAGACCGCCCGGCCTCCGTCATGCGCCTTTCACATGACCAGGGGCGTGATCGAGCACCCTCGAATGTTTGCTATGGTTTTCCACGTCGGAACGGGCCAGGAGCCCGCGAGACAGACACCTTGTCCGGGTGGCGGAATGGCAGACGCGCT
>NZ_JAERUC010000075.1 GCF_016745505.1 Streptomyces silvae
GCGCCGGAGGACCTCACAGTCCTCCGGCGCCCCTCTTCCCGTGCCCGCGGGCCCCCGCCGGAAGCCCACGAAAGACGTGGGCCCCCGGAAGCCCACGAAAAAGTCCCTCTGTCCTGCGTTTCCGCGCGGGACAGAGGGACTTTCGGGATGTGGAGCCTAGGAGATTCGAACTCCTGACATCTGCCTTGCAAAGGCAGCGCTCTACCAACTGAGCTAAGGCCCCGAAAAACCGGACACCACAGGACATAACCATGCCGCGACGCCCGTCGCAGAACAGAGTACCGGGTGACCCCCCGGATCCTGCAAAAGGATTGGGGCTCCCGGCCCGGAACGGCTCTCCGTAAGATGCACGACGAGGTTCGCAGCAGCGAAGCCGCAGCGAAGGGGAGACGCAATGGACGCAGCGCAGCAAGAGGCGACGGCTAGAGCCCGGGAGCTCCAGCGCAGCTGGTACGGAGAGCCGCTGGGGGCGCTCTTCCGCAGGCTGATCGACGACCTCGGCCTCAACCAGGCACGCCTCGCGGCGGTGCTCGGGCTGTCCGCGCCCATGCTCTCCCAGCTGATGAGCGGACAGCGGGCGAAGATCGGCAACCCGGCGGTCGTCCAGCGGGTCCAGGCACTTCAGGAGCTCGCCAGCCAGGTGGCGGACGGCAGCGTCAGCGCGGGAGAGGCCACCGACCGGATGGAAGAGATCAAGAAGTCGCAGGGCGGATCGGTCCTGACCAACACCGGCCAGACCTCCACCACGGGCGGTGCCCCCACCGTGCGCCGTGTGGTCCGGGAGATCCAGTCGTTGCTGCGGTCGGTCGCGGCGGCCGGCGACATCATCGATGCGGCCGACTCCCTCGCCCCGGCCCACCCCGAACTGGCAGAGTTCCTCAAGGTGTACGGCGCGGGGCGCACCGCGGACGCGGTCGCGCACTACGAAGGCCACCAGAGCTAGCAAGGGGTCCAGGGCCCCGGGGGCCACTCCGGGGCGGCTGAGCCGTGGCAGTATCCCGACAGCCGGGGCACGAACCGAAACGGGAACGGGAGCGGGCGCAGCGCAATGGGTGAGGTCTTCGCTGGTCGGTACGAGCTGGTCGATCCGATCGGACGCGGTGGGGTCGGCGCCGTCTGGCGCGCGTGGGACCACCGGCGCCGCCGGTACGTGGCGGCCAAGGTCCTGCAGCAGAGCGACGCGCACACGCTGCTGCGCTTCGTCCGCGAGCAGGCGCTGCGGATCGAGCACCCGCATGTTCTCGCTCCGGCCAGCTGGGCCGCCGACGACGACAAGGTCCTGTTCACCATGGACCTGGTCAGCGGCGGCTCGCTGGCCCATGTCATCGGCGACTACGGCCCGTTGCCCCCTCGCTTCGTCTGCCTCCTGCTCGACCAGCTGCTGTCCGGGCTGTCCACGGTGCACGCCGAGGGGGTCGTGCACCGCGACATCAAGCCGGCCAACATCCTGATGGAGGCCACCGGTACGGGCCGGCCACATCTGCGGCTCTCCGACTTCGGCATCTCGATGCGCAAGGGCGAGCCGCGGCTGACGGAGACCAACTACGTGGTGGGCACGCCCGGTTACTTCGCACCCGAGCAGATGATGGGGGCGGAGCCCGACTTCCCCGCGGACCTGTTCGCCGTCGGCCTCGTCGCGCTCTACCTCCTGCAGGGCCAGAAGCCGGACTCCAAGGCGCTCATCGAGTACTTCGCCGCGCACGGCACCCCGAGCGCGCCCCAGGGGGTGCCGGAGCCCCTGTGGCAGGTCCTGGCCGGCCTGCTGCAACCGGACCCGCACGCCCGTTTCCGTACGGCCACGGGCGCGCGCAAGGCGCTGACGGCTGCGGTCGAGATGCTGCCGGAGCCCGGTCCGGACGACGAGCGGGTCGAGGTCTTCGACCAGATCGGCCCGCTGCCCGCCGGATTCGGCCCCGACGGTCCCTCCACCGGCCCCGAGACACCCGGCAACGGGCCGCAGACGCCCGCTCAGGCCCCCAACTCCACGCCGCCCGGCCCTCAGTCGTCGCAGCAGCCGTACGCGCCGCAGAGCCCCGGCCAGCAGCCTTACGCGGCTCCGCAGGGCACGCCGGGGCAGCAACAGCCGTACGCACCACCGGCGTCGTCGATGTCGGAGACCGGCAGCTTCCATCTCGCGCCGCCGCCCGCGCAGGTTCCCCACCCGGCGCAGCCGCAGGCGCCGTCCCCGCTCCCGGCCCACGCCGGGCCCCCCTACGCCTCCGACGCGGCCCCGGACCTCGCCCATGCACCCACGGCCGCTGTGCCGTACGGGACGGCGCCCACCCGCGCCTACACCGCCCAGGCCCCCGGGACCCCCCAGCACACAGCGCCACCCGTGCCGCAGCCGCTGCCGGTCCCCGCGAGGCGTCCGGGACCGTCCCCGAAGGTGGCGGTCCCGGTGCTGGTCGTGGCGCTGATCTGCTTCGCGGTGGGCATCTGGGCGCTCACCCAGGCCTGAGCCCCTACCAGGCCTGCGGCGGACCGCCGAACGGCGGCTGTCCGCCCGCGCCCGGCGGCACGGCGGCGGGAACGGCTCGGCGCCTGGCCAGCAGCACCCACGCGCCGAGCCCCAGCACCAGCACCGAGCCCGTGCCTATGCCCGCCGCGGCGACCATCCTCATCGTGTCGCTCTCACCGGCCTCCGGCGCGCTCAGGCCGCTCCTGGCCATGTCCCGGTCGTCGTCCGTGACCCCGAAGATCCCGGCGTCCCCCTGGTAGGGCGACGCCTTGCCGTCGTTGACGACCTTCACCTTGAGCGTCAGCCCGAGGGCCTCGTCCCCGTAGTGCTCGGCGACCTCGGGCGAGAGGGTCACCGACAGGTAGTACCAGCCCGCGAAGCGCATGGCGCTGACGTCGGCCCCCGCGTCGTAGCGGTTCTCGTAGGCCACCGGGGGAAGCGTGTCCAGGGCCACCGAGTTGGGCGCCCCGGAGTACGAGAGCGTCGCGTCGTCCACATGGCCGTGCGCCGGGTTGTCCAGGGCCAGCGCCAAGGCGTTGCCGAGGTACTCCGTCGACGTGGAGCTGTTGCTCAGCGCGGCCGTGGCGAAGAGCTGCTGCCCCCAGTCCACGGGGACCCGGTAGAAGCGGGTCTGCCCCGGTGCGATGGTGTCGGCCCACTCACCGGTGTCCAGGCTGGTGGCGTCGTAGAAACCGCTGCCGCCGGTCCGCTTCTGCTTGCCGGCGGGCGGTGTCGGCGAGGCGGAGGGCCAGTTCTCCGGCGCCTCGGTCGGCATCGACTTCTTGTCCTTCAGCGCCGGTTCGTTCTCGAAGCGCAGCTCCAGGTCCCAGTCCTCGGTCGACGACGTCGCCTTGCTCTCCCGCTCGATCAGCACGTTGTACGTGCCGCTCGCCGCACACGTGGTGCTGTCCTTCTCCACGGTCCGCCGGGCGTACGCGGCGATCGGGCGGGGGAACTCCGCCGACGCGAAGTCCGCGTCCTCGGAGCTGCACCGGGTGTCGTCGAGGTCCCTGATGCTGATCGTGATGCCGTCCCCGTAGGCGACCTTGCCGCCGGCCTTCGGCACCGCCACGGCGGAGACGTACGCGTCCGTCCTGTCGTCGAGCTCCAGCCGGTAGTAGAGCTTCTGCCCCTGCCCGATGGAGCTCCGGTAGACCGAACCCGGCTTCAGCTCCTCCGCGTCGGCGTTGGTCTCCGCGCCCTCGACCGTCGCCGCCGCCGGGTCGAAGGTGTACGCCGCAGGGCCGTCGGCCGCGTGCGCCTGCCCCGGCAGCGCCGCCACCGCGCACACCGCCGCGACCGTCGCGAGCGTCACCCGGCCCCTGTTGCGCTGCCTGTTCACGCGCTCCCCCTCGTCGTCCTCGTACGTGCCCGGCGCCGGCTGCGTACGCGCAGGAGACCGGGCGGCACGGCGCCCGCTCCACCGGCGGCCGTGATGCCGGTCCATCCTGCCCCGCCCGTACCACCGCTGTCTGCGGCCTCCGGCGTATCACCGTCCACGCCCGGTCCTCGGGCTCGAACCCGAGGACCGGGCGCCGGCACCCGGGCCATTTTGCTCAAGCAACCCAAGAATTCGCTTGAGTGAACCCAGAGACGGTCGTCACGGTCCCCGGGCAGCAGAAAGCCCCGGCCGCTCGGCGACCGGGGCTTGTAGCAGACTGTTCCGTCTCACACACCTGAACCTGCGGGCACGGAGTCGGTCGCCTCCGTCCACAGATCCTGCTCGGCGCGATCCGCCTGGATCTGGCGGTACACGAGGAGCCCGCCGATGGCGGCCAGTGCGACCAGGAGAAGCTTCTTCACCGCGCGACCTCGTCTTTCCTTGACGTAAGGGACTTCTGGCGCCCGACTATACACACCGGCCGATACCGATCGGTGACCTCCCCGGCACCCGCCCGCCACCCGTTCCGGACCCCTTTCGAGGTCCCCCGGGACCCCCTGGACGGCTTTTTCGAGCCGGTTGAACCATAAGAGTGGTGTTCATCGGAAGATCGGCGCACCGGGGGCGTCGGTCCCGGTTTTCAGGGCCCGGATCCACATCATCGGAAAGGTAAGCAAACCGGACCACCTGAAAGCGAGGGGCCATGAGCACCTTCAGGGTCAAGAGCATCTGGACCGCCTTCATCACCGCCTTCTTCGCGTTTCTCGCGTCGCTGGGCCTCGCCACCGCCCAGGCCACGGCCGCGAAGCCGACGGTCACGAGCCACGAGCACACGGGTGCGAACCCGGCAACCGCGACCACGCCGTCGGTGCGATGGACCCTTCCGCGTGACAGGGCGCTGCCACCCACGATGAAGCAGCGCATCCGCGCCGAGGCCCACGGCTCCTCGCCGGCCACCCGCCAGCTGTCCGCCGACACCACGGACGCCACGCACCCGACGGACGGTGCCCGCTCCGCCCACAGCGCCACACCGGCCGGGGACTCGGCCCCGCTGCCACCCTGACGGCGCCGCTGACGCCACCCAGGCCCCTGGTCCGGTTCACACCGGCGGGGGCCTTCTTCATGCCCGCTCCGGTCGCGTCGCTCCACACCGTGCGGCACAACCGATCAGCGGGTAGCAGTCCTCCGTAGCCCCGGCGGCGAGATGCCGCTCGGCGGCTGTCCCCGGACCCGCACATGCCGAAGGCCCCCCACCGTTACCGGTGGGGGGCCTTCGTGCTGGTGGGGCTAACAGGATTTGAACCTGTGGCCTCATCCTTATCAGGGATGCGCTCTAACCAACTGAGCTATAGCCCCGCCGCGCTGTTGCGCTGACTTCTGAAGATTAGCGCACGTCGGGGCCAGTCCCAAAATCGATACCCGGAGGCCTACTCGTCCTCGGCGAGAGTGAGCTCCACACCGCCCACGAAGCCGGCCGACAGGTTGTAGATGAACGCGCCCAGCGTCGCCAGCGCGGTGGCCAGCACCACGTCGATCACCGCGATGACCGAGGTGAAGATGAGCACGCGCGGCAGCGACAGGAACGACTGCAGATCGAAGCCGTTGCTCTCGTTCGAGCCGGTGGCCTCGCTGATCGTGCCGCCCACCGTCTCGAAGACGCCCATCGCGTCCATCACCATCCACAGGACGGCGGCCGCGACCACCGTGCAGATGCCCAGCGCGATGGAGAGCAGGAAGCTGACCTTCATCACCGACCACGGATCGGCCTTCGCCACCCGCAGTCGCGCCTTACGGGTACGCGGAGTCGTCCGCGCCCCGGTCCGGGGCAGCCGGGTCGCCTGCGTACCGCCGACGCCCTGTACACCGCCCTGGGTGCCGCCGCCCTGCGTACCGCCCGTGGGGGACTGGTACGCCTGCGGCGGGTGGTAGGGACCCGCCTGCCCTGCCGCGGGCTCACGCTCGCCGGGCAACGGCCCGGTCGCGTACCCCTCGTACTGCGGCTGAGGTCCCCGAGTGTCCGTCACAGTGCCCCCTTGGGAGTCCGTGGCAGGGCCACGGGCGCCGTGCGCGCCTGCTCCGGAAGCGGCCGACCCGGCGCCCGTGGCTCCACTCACGCTCTACTCCTCGTGCTCCCCGGCCGAAGGCGCCGTGCCTTCGGCTGTGCCCTCGTCCACGCTCGCGGCATCGGCCTCGACCGTGGCGCCTTCGGCCTCATCGGTCCCTTCGACCTCTTCGGCCTCACGACCGGCCTCGGCGTTGCGCGCGATGCCGACGACGGCATCCCGCTTGCCCAGATTGATCAGTTGGACGCCCATGGTGTCACGGCCCGTCTCCCTGACTTCATTGACTCGCGTACGAATCACACCGCCGCCGAGCGTGATGGCGAGGATCTCGTCCGCTTCCTCGACCACCAGCGCGCCGACGAGCGAGCCCCGGTCCTCGACAATCTTGGCGGCCTTGATGCCCAGACCGCCGCGGCCCTGGACGCGGTACTCCTCGACCGCGGTCCGCTTCGCGTACCCGCCGTCGGTGGCAGTGAACACGAACGTACCGGGCCGGACAACATTCATCGAGAGCAGTTCGTCTCCCTCGCGGAAACTCATGCCCTTCACGCCCGACGTCGCGCGGCCCATCGGGCGCAGAGCGTCGTCCGTCGCGGTGAACCTGATCGACTGGGCCTTCCTGCTGACGAGCAGCAGGTCGTCCTCGGCCGACACCAGCTCGGCGCCGATCAGTTCGTCGTCGCTGCCGTCCTGGGTCTCCCTCAGGTTGATCGCGATGACACCGCCCGACCGCGGGGAGTCGTAGTCCTTCAGCGCGGTCTTCTTCACCAGACCGCCCTTCGTGGCCAGGATCAGATAGGGCGCGGCCTCGTAGTCGCGGATCGCCAGGATCTGCGCGATCTGCTCGTCCGGCTGGAACGCCAGGAGGTTCGCGACGTGCTGGCCGCGCGCGTCCCGGCCGGCGTCCGGCAGCTCGTACGCCTTGGCCCGGTAGACCCGGCCCTTGTTGGTGAAGAACAGCAGCCAGTGGTGCGTCGTCGACACGAAGAAGTGGTCGACGATGTCGTCTTCCCTGAGCTTCGTGCCCCGCACGCCCTTACCGCCGCGCTTCTGCGAGCGGTAGTCGTCCGTCTTGGTGCGCTTGACGTAGCCGCCGCGCGAGATGGTGACGACGATGTCTTCCTCGGCGATGAGGTCCTCGATCGACATGTCGCCGTCGAAGGGGACCAGCTTGGAGCGCCGGTCGTCGCCGAACTTGTCGACGATCGCCGCCAGCTCCTCGCTGACGATCTGACGCTGCTTCGCGGGCGAGGCCAGGATCTCGTTGTACTCGTTGATCTTCGCCTGGAGCTCGTCGTGCTCGGCGGTGATCTTCTGGTGCTCCAGCGCGGCCAGGCGGCGCAGCTGCATCTCCAGGATCGCGTTCGCCTGGATCTCGTCGATCTCCAGCAGGCCCATCAGGCCCTCACGCGCGATCTCCACGGTGTTGCTGCGGCGGATGAGCGCGATGACCTCTTCGATCGCGTTCAGCGCCTTGAGCAGGCCGCGCAGGATGTGCGCCCGCTCCTCGGCCTTGCGCAGCCGGAACTTCGTGCGCCGGACGATGACCTCGATCTGGTGCGTCACCCAGTGCCGGATGAACGCGTCGATCGACAGCGTGCGCGGCACCCCGTCGACGAGCGCCAGCATGTTCGCGCCGAAGTTCGACTGCAGATCGGTGTGCTTGTACAGGTTGTTGAGCACGACCTTGGCGACCGCGTCACGCTTGAGCACGACGACGAGGCGCTGGCCCGTACGCGAGGACGTCTCGTCCCGGACGTCCGCGATGCCGCCGACCTTGCCGTCCTTCACCAGGTCGGCGATCTTCTGCGCGAGGTTGTCGGGGTTGGTCTGGTACGGGAGCTCCGTGACGACCAGGCACTGACGGCCCTGGATCTCCTCGACCGCGACGACCGCGCGCATCGTGATGGAGCCGCGCCCGGTGCGGTACGCCTCCTCGATGCCCTTACGGCCCACGACCAGCGCGCCGGTCGGGAAGTCCGGGCCCTTGATCCGCTCGATGAGGGCGTCCAGGAGCTCCTCGTGCGAGGCCTCCGGGTGCTCCAGGTACCACTGGGCGCCGGCGGCGACCTCACGCAGGTTGTGCGGCGGGATGTTGGTCGCCATACCGACCGCGATGCCCGCGGAACCGTTCACCAGGAGGTTCGGGAAGCGCGCCGGCAGGACCGTCGGCTCCTGGTTGCGGCCGTCGTAGTTGTCCTGGAAGTCGACGGTCTCCTCGTCGATGTCCCGGACCATCTCCATGGACAGCGGCATCATCTTGCACTCGGTGTACCGCATCGCTGCGGCCGGGTCGTTGCCCGGGGAACCGAAGTTGCCGTTGGAGTCCACCAGCGGCATGCGCATCGACCAGTGCTGCGCCAGTCGCACGAGCGCGTCGTAGATCGAGGAGTCGCCGTGCGGGTGGTACGTACCCATGACGTCACCGACGACGCGGGCGCACTTGTAGAAGCCCTTCTCGGGCCGGTAGCCACCGTCGTACATCGCGTACAGCACCCGGCGGTGGACGGGCTTCAGACCGTCCCTCACGTCGGGCAGCGCACGCGACACGATGACGGACATCGCGTAGTCGAGGTAGGAGCGCTGCATCTCCGTCTCGAGCCCGACGGGCTCGACACGCATGCCCACGCCCGGGACGGCGGGCTCCTCTTCGGGCATCACAGGGGTGTTCTCGTCGGCCATTGCTGGTCAAAGTCCTTTCGCGCTGCGGCTTGGAGGGTCCGGCGACTGGGAGGTGGGTGAAGGAGCGGGTCTGGGTGCGTGCAGCTGCAAGGCGGAGGATTGAGCCATGGCGGAGCCATGGTGATTGACGACAACGCCGCAGATG
>NZ_JAERUC010000076.1 GCF_016745505.1 Streptomyces silvae
AGAACATGTGTCGCGGCCCGCGGCTCTTTGTCCGTGGTCACGGTCTAGAAATCAGCTGGTCAGGGGATCAGCGGCGGGCGGTCCTGGCCGTCGTCGGGGCGGGGCCGTCCGGGCGTGCCGTCCTCGCGGATGACCTCGCCCTGCACCACCTTGCCGTCCGGCCGGTGGATACGGGCCTGCTGGAAGGCGTCGGAGAGGCCTCCCGGGGTCGCCGCCCTCATCCGGCGCTCCAGGGAGCGTTCCGTGTAGCGCCCGAGCACGGAGCGGAGCGGGGGCAGCAGGAGCAGGAGTCCCGCGGCGTCGGAGACCACGCCGGGGATCATCAGGAGCAGCCCGCCCAGCATCAGGAAGCCGTTGCCCTTGCTGCCCGTCGGGGCCGGGGCATCGGCGGGGGTGGCGGGTGCGCCGGGCTGCCCCGGCATCTGCTGGAGGGTCTCGGTGAGGTTGCGGAAGGCCCGCCGGCCCGCCCGCTTGATCACCGCGGCACCGAGCACGGCGCCGGCGACCAGGATCAGCAGCACGGTGAAGCCGTTCGTCGCACCGGCCACCACGGTCAGCAGCCAGATCTCCAGCACCAGCCAGGCGGCGACGCCCAGCGGCAGGAGGGTACGGGCGCGTGAGCGCCGTGGACGGTTCGGAGGCGGTGTGCCGGTCGTCATGCTCCCAGTGTGCCTGTACCGGAGTGCGAGTGACGTATGGGGGTGATCATGGACCGCGGCGGAGAGGTCAGGGGGCCTTGCGGCCCAGCACCTTGTTGGCCCGGCCGGTGATGCCCCACCCGGTGACCCGCCACAGGGCCTCGACCAGGATGTCGCGGCTCATCTTGGAGTCGCCGATCTCCCGCTCCATGAAGGTGATCGGCACCTCGACGACGTGGTAGCCGGCCTCGACGGCCCGCCGGGCGAGGTCGACCTGGAAGCAGTAGCCCTGCGAGGCGACCTGGTCGAGGCCGAGGCCGTCCAGGGTCTCGGTGCGGAAGGCGCGGTAGCCGCCGGTGACGTCCCGGACCGAGAGGCCGAGCAGCATGCGGGAGTAGAGACTGCCGCCGCGCGAGATCATCTCGCGGTGCCTGGGCCAGTTGACCACCCGGCCGCCCGGGACCCAGCGCGAGCCGAGGACCAGGTCGGCGCCCTTCAGGGCGGTGAGGAGCCGGGGCAGCTCCTCGGGCTGGTGCGAGCCGTCCGCGTCCATCTCGACCAGGACGCCGTAACCGTGCTCGGAGCCCCAGCGGAAGCCGGCCAGATAGGCGGCGCCGAGCCCTTCCTTGCCCTTGCGGTGCAGGACGTGCACCTGGCTGTCCGCGGCGGCGAGTTCATCGGCGACCTTGCCGGTGCCGTCGGGGCTGTTGTCGTCGGCGACGAGGATGTCCGCCTCCGGGACGGCGGCGCGCACCCGGGCGACGATCAGCTTGACGTTCTCGGCCTCGTTGTAGGTCGGAATGATCACCAAGACTCCGCCGAGCGGGCCGAACTGCCTCTGACCGCCGTCGTTCACTACTGCCCCTTAAAGTCCGTACGCAGGTGCACACCATATCCAGCACGACGCGCCCGGACTCCGACGCGGTCGCGGGGCGGCGTGTGGCGCACGGACAGAAGCGTGGAACTTCGGACAGAAGGGCACCACTGCGGATCGGGGCCCGGTGTCCTTCGGGCCGACCTGGGACCCGCTGGCTGCGGGTCGACCGAGAGCCGTTGTCTACTGAACCTCCGGGCCCCACCCGGGTCACACCTGCCGTCCGGTACGAAACCTTCCCTCGCCCCCGAGGCGCGGGCGCTGAACCTGGCTGTCAGTGGTGGTGCGCCGGTGCGGCACACCACCCCATGACCCAGCGGCGTTCGACGACTGCGTGGAGGTTCGACCGGTCGGACGTCCAGTGGTGGACCCGGCCGAACCTACCGGCCCGTGGGCACTTTCTGTCAACAGTCGTTCGACCTGCTGTTTCTTCCGAAAACACCAGGTCAGCGCTGAGGACTCGCAGGTCGTGGCCGAGTCTCCGCGCCTTCGATCGGCGGTACGAAATGTCCCGACGTCACTCGTTCGGCCGTACGTAGACAGTTTGTCCGAAGACCACCGTCCGCAGGCAGACCGGAAGCTCCGCGCCCGGCCGGAGATCGGGCAGGCCGGGGGTCCCGGAGCGGGGGTCGGTGGACCAGCGCGCGACCCGGTCGTCCGGGGCCTGGACCAGCAGGTCCCCGGTGCGCCAGACGGCGTAGTCGGCCGGGGCGCCGGGCACGAGCACCCCGCCGTCGTCCCGCCCCACGGCACGCCAGCCGCCCCGGGTGTGCGCGGTGAAGCCGGCGCGTACGGAGACCCTGTGTCCGGGTGTGCGGTGGTGGGCGGCGGCCCGCACGGTGCCCCAGGGGTCCAGAGGGGTGACCGGGCTGTCCGAGCCGAAGGCGAGGGGCACGCCCGCGCGCAGCAGGGCGGCGTACGGGTTGAGGGTCGCGGCGCGCTCCGCGCCCAGGCGCCGGGCGTACATGCCGTCCGGGCCTCCCCAGGCCGCGTCGAAGGCGGGCTGGACGGAGGCGGTGAGGCCCAGCTCCGCGAAGGCGGCGACGGTCTCGGGGGTGAGCATCTCGGCGTGCTCCACCCGGTGCCTGGCCGCCCGGATGCGGGCGAGGCCGAGGGTCTCGGCGGCGGCCCGGACGCCGGCGACCACGGCGGAGACCGCCGCGTCGCCGATGGCGTGGAAGCCCGCCTGGAGCCCCGCCTCGGTGCACGCGGTCACGTGTGCGGCGATGTCCGCGGCGTCGAGCCGGGCCGTGCCGGTGTGCGGGGCGTCGGCGTACGGCTCGTGCAGGAGGGCGGTGTGCGAGCCGAGGGAGCCGTCGACGAAGAGGTCGCCGGCCGCGCCGATGGCACCGAGCTCACGGATCCGGCGGGCGCTCTTGTCGCCCTCGACGGCCTCGGCCCAGTAGCCGAAGACCCGGGGGCCCTTCTCCTCGGAGGCCAGCTTCAACAGACCGGTGAAGTCCTCCTCGTCGGAGATCTCGGGGCCCGCGCACTCGTGGACGGTGCCGATCCCGAGCGAGGCGGCGTGCGCCAGGGCGGCGCGCTGGGCCCGCGCCCGCTGCGACGGGGTGACGGCGCCGTGGGCGGCCGCCCGCACCGCGTGGTGGGCGTCGCCGGTCAGCGGGGCGTCGGGGTGGTAGCCGGCCAGGCCGGTGACGCCGGGGACCAGGTCCAGGAGCGCCGTGGTCACGACGGCGGAGTGGACGTCGACACGGGGCAGGTAGAGGGCCCGGCCCCCGGCCGCCTCGTCGAGTTCGGCGCGCGACGGGGGCCGCTGCTCGGGCCAGCGGGCGGCGTCCCAGCCGTGGCCGAGGATCACCCCGGCCCCCGCCTCGCCGTTCGCGAACGCACGCACGAGCCCGAGGGCTTCGGTGAGTGTGCGCGCACCGGAGAGGTCCAGCCCGGTGAGGGCGAGTCCGGTCGATGTGGTGTGGACGTGGGAGTCGGTGAAGGCCGGGGTGACCAGGGCCCCTTCCAGGTCGACCACCTCGTCGACACCGCTCGCGAAGGCGTCGGCAGCCCCTTCGGAGCCCACCCAGGCGACATGCCCGCGTTCGACGACCATCGCGGTGGCGAACGGGTCGGCGGGGCTGTGGACGTCTCCACCGCGCAGCAGCACGGTGCGGTGTTCGCTCTGGGGGGCGGTGCTCTCGGTCATGGGACCAGTCTCGCGCCTGCCGGGACCGGTTCCTCCCCCGCCCCCTCCGCAACGCCGGGAGGGCCCTCAGATACGCGGCGGGCGCGCCTCGTAGGGTGTGGAGAGGACGACGGTCGTACGGGTGGAGACGCCGGCCAGCGTACGGATGCGGGTGAGCAGGTGCTCCAGCTCCAGGGGGCTGGAGACGCGCACCTTGAGGATGTAGTTCTCGTCGCCCGCGACGCTGTGGCACGCCTCCAGCTCCGGCACCCCGGCGAGCCGTTCGGCGATGTCGTCGGGGGCGCTCGGGTCGAAGGGTTTCACCGAGATGAACGCGGTGAGGGGCAGGCCGACGGCCTCGGGGTCGACGACCGCGGCGTAGCCCCGGATCACCCCGCGCTGCTCCAGCCGGCGGACGCGCTGATGAACGGCCGAGGTGGACAGGCCGGTGGCCTTGCCCAGGTCGGTGTAGCTCATCCGCCCGTCCTTGACGAGCAACTCCACAATCTGACGGTCCAGCTCCTCCATGCGGATCAACCTATGGCCCCTGGTCCCTCCAGGCACAGTCGTGGGAGCGCCGGAAGGGCATGTTCGCAGGGCATGTGATGAATGCCACAGGTTTACGCATCGGTAGCCGACGACCTCGCGGTTACGGCCGACTTCCCACGGGAAGTGCTTGCTGTGGCCGAGGCCGTGGCGCCTGGCCGGCCCACCCGAGGGGGGAAAGACCCATGCAGAGCCTGAAGCTCACCGGACGTACCGGACCGGATTCCGACGAGGACGCCTCGTACGCCGCTCCGGACGAGGACTCCGTTGCCGATGTGTACGACACGTTCGAGATGTACCGGGTGATCTGCCCGGACTGCGCCCAGCCGATCGCCCTGCTGGCGGACGAGGACGTACTTCCCGAGCACGCGCTGTGCCCCACGCCGTGGAACCCGTTCGTCCTCACCGTCTGCCCCGGTACGAACCGTGACGCCTCCCGGGCCCGTCCGGCCGACGAGTCGCTGGAGGTCCAGGAGCAGGAGACGGCGCTGCTGTTGACGCTCCCTCAGGGGCTGGACTGGCGGATGCAGCCCTTCTCGCACGCCGGCGGCCCGGGCTCGCGTCCCCTGCGGTACGTGCCGCAGACGCGGCGTCACGCCGCCTGACGGCTCCGCGCGCACCACGGCGGCCGGGCCGGCGTGGTGCGGACGCACCGGCCGGCCGGTGGCCGCGACACCCGAGGAACGGGCGCGCGAATCGGCCGGGCAGTGACCCGGGGCCCCGTGGGTGCGTTGGCTCTGTATGACCACGCTGCATTCAACGGCCGGCCCCGTCCGCCGCCGTCTCGCCGCACCGACGTCCGGAGAATCGGTTCCGCAGCAGGGGCCGCAGTCCCGGGAGCCGTCGGCGCAGTCCGCGTCGCACACCACCGACCCGCCCATCTACCGCGCCCTGCTGCGGCATTGGGAGGGCGCGGGACGGACCCTGCCGGGCCGTCATGACCAGGAGTGGAACCGGATCATGACGACACCTGTCTGGTCGGACCGGCCGGTGCGGGTCAGTGCGTCTCGGGACCCGCGAGGTGACGGGCGATGACCATGCGCTGGATCTGATTGGTGCCCTCGACGATCTGGAGCACCTTCGCCTCGCGCATCAGCCGCTCGACGGGGAAGTCGAGCGTGTAGCCGTAGCCGCCGAGGACCTGGACGGCGTCGGTGGTCACCCGCATGGCCGCGTCCGTGCAGAACAGCTTCGCCATCGCCGCCTGCCGCGAGAACGGCAGGCCGGCGTCGCGGAGTCGGGCCGCCTCCAGGTAGAGCGCCCGGCCGGCCTCGATCCGGGTGGCCATGTCGGCGAGCATGAAGCGCAGCCCCTGGAAGTCCGCGATGGGCCGTCCGAACTGGCGCCGGTCGGTGGCGTACCGGACCGCCTCGTCCAGGGCCGCCTGGGCGACACCGATGGCGCAGGCGGCGATCCCGAGCCGCCCCGAGTCGAGCGCGGACAGGGCGATGGCGAAGCCCTGCCCCTCGTCGCCGATGCGCCGGTCGTCGGAGATCCGTACGCCGTCGAAGTGCAGCTGGGCGGTGGGCGAGCCCTTCATGCCCATCTTCTTCTCGGGCAGGGCGGCGTTCAGGCCCTCGGCGTCGCCGGGCACGAGGAAGGCGGTGATCCCGCGGGGGCCGTCCTCCCCGGTGCGCGCCAGCACCGTGTAGAAGTCGGCGACGCCGCCGTGGGTGATCCATGCCTTGGTCCCGGTGAGCACCCAGTCCTCGCCGTCCCGCACGGCCTTCGTGCGGAGCGAGGCGGCGTCGGAGCCGGAGGCGGGCTCGGAGAGGCAGTAGGCGCCGAGCAGGCCGCCCGCGAGCATGTCGGGGAGGTGGGCGGCCTGTTGGGCCTCGGTGCCGTACCCGGCGAGCGCGTGGCAGGAGAGCGAGTGGACGCTGACGCCGAGGCCGACGGTGAGCCGGGCGGCCGCCAGCTCCTCGAGGACCTGGAGGTAGACCTCGTACGGCTGGTCCCCGCCGCCGTGCGCGGAGTCGTACGGAAGGCCGAGCAGGCCGGCTTCGGAGAGCAGGGTGAAGACCGGGCGCGGGAAGAAGCCCGCTTCCTCCTCCTCGGCCGCCCGGGGAGCGATCTCCTTCGACACGATGTCGCGTACGAGCTCGATGAGCTGCCGGGACTCCTCGGTGGGCAGACGGCGTTCCACCGGCTGCTGGGCACGGTCGGACATGACGGCGCTCTCCTCCCTGTCGGGCGTGACGACGGTCGCGCGCGGGGTGTGCGCTGCACCGCCGGGTGGTCCCGGGCGATGCCCGGAAATCTACGGCTCCGCAGCCGATCCTGCCTTCCCGGATCACGGGAGGTGCTGGCCAGCGGCTGTGGCGCGTCGAGTATGCCCGATCGGAGCGCAGGCGTCACCGGGTAGCGGGAGCCGCGATCAGGGAAATTGGTCCGAACCATTGACCCAACTGGTCTAGTCCTTCTACGGTCTCCCCCAATGCCTCATCGCGTCCATGCCAACTTCGGTGGACAGGGCAGGCACCCCCCACTTCCCAAGCCCTCCCCCACGAGGAGCCACAATGACCGGACTTCACCGTCCCCGCGCCCGTCTCCGGGCGCTCGCCGCCACCGTCTGTACCGCCGCGCTCGGCGCCGCTCTGCTCGGCGTCGCCGGTACGTCGTCCGCGGGTGCCGCCCCGGCCGCCTCCGAGGCCGCCGCACCGGCCGCCGCCGAGGCGGCGCCCACCGCGGCCGGCGGCAAGGTGGTCGGATACTTCACCAACTGGGGTGTCTACGACCGCAATTACCACGTCAAGAACATCGAGACGTCGGGCTCGGCCGACAAGCTCACGCACATCAACTACGCCTTCGGGAACGTCCAGGGCGGCAAGTGCACCATCGGCGACAGCTACGCCGACTACGAGAAGGCCTACACCGCCGACCAGTCGGTCGACGGCGTCGCGGACACCTGGGACCAGGAACTCCGGGGCAACTTCAACCAGTTGCGCAAGCTGAAGAAGCTCCACCCCGACCTGAAGGTCATCTGGTCCTTCGGCGGCTGGAGCTGGTCCGGCGGCTTCGGTGAGGCCGCGCAGAACCCGGCCGCCTTCGCCGACTCCTGCTACGACCTGGTCGAGGACCCGCGCTGGGCCGATGTCTTCGACGGCATCGACATCGACTGGG
>NZ_JAERUC010000006.1 GCF_016745505.1 Streptomyces silvae
CTTCGGGCTGTACGAGACCAGGAGGTTCTTCGTCTGCTGGTAGTGCTCCAGCATCATCTTGTGGTTCTCCCGCCCGATGCCCGACTGCTTGTACCCGCCGAACGCGGCGTGGGCCGGATAGGCGTGGTAGCAGTTCGTCCAGACCCTGCCCGCCTTGATGGCCCGGCCCGCCCGGTAGGCGGTGTTGGTGTCCCGGGTCCATACGCCCGCGCCGAGCCCGTACAGCGTGTCGTTCGCCGTGCTGATCCCCTCGTCGAAGTCCGAGAACGACGTCACCGCGAGCACGGGACCGAAGATCTCCTCCTGGAAAACCCGCATCCGGTTGTCGCCCTCGAAGATCGTCGGCTGGACGTAGTAGCCGCCCTCCAGATCGCCCCCGTGCTGGACGATTTGACCGCCCGTCAGGATTTTTGCGCCCTCCTGCTGACCGATCTCCAGATACGAGAGGATCTTCTTCAGCTGTTCGGCGGAGGCCTGCGCGCCGATCATCGTGTCGGTGTCCAGCGGGTGCCCGGGCACGATCTGCTCCGTACGGGCGATGCCCGCTTCAAGGAACTCGCCGTAGTGTCCGCGCTGGATCAGCGCCCGCGACGGGCACGTGCACACCTCGCCCTGGTTGAGGGCGAACATGGTGAACCCCTCGAGCGCCTTGTCGCGGAAGTCGTCGTCCTTCGCCCATACGTCGTCGAAGAAGATGTTCGGCGACTTGCCACCCAGCTCCAGGGTGACGGGCTTGAGGTTCTCCGAGGCGTACTGCATGATCAGGCGCCCCGTCGTGGTCTCGCCGGTGAAGGCGATCTTCGCGACCCGCGGACTGGACGCGAGCGGTTTGCCCGCCTCCGCGCCGAAGCCGTTGAGGATGTTGACGACGCCCGGCGGGAGCAGATCCGCGACCAGGCTCATCCACACATGGATGGACGCCGGAGTCTGCTCCGCCGGCTTGAGGACCACCGCGTTCCCCGCGGCCAGCGCCGGGGCGAGCTTCCAGACGGCCATCAGGATGGGGAAGTTCCACGGAATGATCTGGGCCACGACGCCCAGCGGCTCGTGGAAGTGGTACGCGACGGTGTCGTCGTCGATCTCGCTGAGCGAGCCCTCCTGGGCGCGCAGCGCACCCGCGAAGTACCGGAAGTGGTCGATGGCCAGCGGGATGTCGGCGGCCAGCGTCTCGCGCACCGGCTTGCCGTTCTCCCAGCTCTCGGCGACCGCCAGCTCCTCCAGATGCGCTTCCATACGGTCGGCGATCCGGTTCAGGACGTTCGCCCGGTCACCCGCGGAGACGGCACCCCAGGCGGGGGCCGCCGCATGGGCGGCGTCCAGGGCGCGCTCGACGTCGTCCTCGGTGCCGCGCGCGATCTCCGTGAAGGGGCGGCCGTTGACGGGGCTCGGGTTCTCGAAGTACTGACCACGGGCCGGCGGGACGTAGGCGCCGCCGATCCAGTGGTCGTAACGGGACTCGTACGAGACGATGGCACCCTCGGTGCCAGGTTCGGCGTAACGGGTCATCTCTGTGGCCTCCCGGATCCGGTGCCGCCCGCCGTTGGACGGCCCTCGGGGCGAGGCTAGGGAGCGCGACGTTGCAACGCCGTTGCACGGCCCGGCCCATGAGCGGCCCTACGAGCGCTGCTCCTCGTCGAGCGCCCTGGCCCTGGCCAGGAGCGCCGCCCGTCGTCCCGGGGGCGCCGCCGCGGCGAGTGCCTGCCAGACCGGGAGGTCCTCCGCGCCCCACGGGCTGTACGCCCAGTCGGCGAGCAGCCCCGGATCGCCCCGGGCGATCAGCGCGGCACGCAGCTGCCCCGCGATCCGGTGCCGCAGCCGGACGACGGCCGGTGCCTGCGAACGCGGCAGCAGGGGGCCCGCGTACGCGCCGAGCGCCGCCGCCACCGCACCGGACTCCAGCCTGCGCACGACGGTGTCGAAGTCGGCGTCCACCGGCAGACCCAGGCGGTACGGACGCGAGCGCAGCAGCTCCGGCCCCAGAAGCCGCCGGAGCCGCGCCAGTTCGGCCCGGATCGTGACCGGCGGGACCGACTCGTCCTCGTACAGCTCGATCAGCAGCTCGTCACCGCCGAGGCCCTCCGGGTGGAGTGCGAGCGTCACCAGGATCTCGCTGTGGCGCCTGCTCAGCCGGATCCTGCGCCCACCCGCGACCAGGAGAGCCTCGTCACGGCCGAGCGCGGACAGCTGCGCCGAGCCGGCGGCGGACGGTGGTGCGACGAGCGCCAGCTGGGACTCGGCGGCGCGCGCCACGGCCTGTACGAACGCCAGGCTGTGCGGATGGGCCAGCCCGTCCCCGCCGGTGATGTCGACCGCGCCGAGCAGCCGGCCCGAGTGCGGGTCGTGCAGCGGGGCGGCCGCACAGGTCCACTGCTGGACCGGCCGGAGGAAGTGCTCGGCGCCGAACACCTGGACCGGGCGGTCGACCGCGAGCGCCGTGCCGGGCGCGTTGGTGCCGGCCTCCGACTCGGCCCAGCGGGCCCCCTCCACGAAGTTCATGCGCTCCGCACGCCGACGGGCCCGGGCATGCCCCTCGACCCAGAGCAGCCTGCCGTGCGCATCGCAGACCGCGAGCAGATGCTCGCCGTCGACGGCGTAGGCACTCATGAGTTCGCGGATCATCGGCATGACCCGGGCCAGGGGATGCGCGTCCCGGTACGGCCCGACCTCGTCCGCGCCGAGCTCGACCAGCGCCGCTCCGTCGGGACTGACCCGCGCCCGTGCGGACCGCCGCCACGACTGGCCCACGACCGTACGTACGGGTGTCTCCAGCCGTCCGTCGGAGGTGAACACCTCGTACGCCCGGCGCAGTTCACCGATCCGCGCACCTGGGTTCGTGTCGGCGGCCAGAGCCACCCAGGGATCCGTCAACTCGCCCTCCCGTCCATGGCGGCATGCCACCCCATCGTCGGGGCAACGGGCGCCGGCGACAACCGCTGGGGGCGGGGCAAATCGGTGCGGTGCAACGGCACGCACGAGGACCTGGTGCACGCATCCGGGACCGCTGGTCCTCCCGGCCGTCGCCGTGTCGGCGGGACCCGCTCGTGCGCCGGACGGCCCCCCGGGTTCTCAGCCCTTCAGCTGGGTGAACCTGAGGTGGTTGCCGAAGGGGTCGCGCAGACCGCAGTCGATTCCGTACGGGCGCTCGGTCGGCTCGTCCGTGAACTCCACTCCACGGGCCAGCAGCGTCTCGTACGTCTTGCGGCAGTCGTCCGTGGTGAGGATGAGCGCGGCGCCCAGCGCGCCCTTGGTCAGCAGGTCACGGACCTGCTCGGCGGTCTCCTCGGACATCGCCGGAGGGCCCGGCTTCTCCAGCAGGACCTGGCGGTCGGGATGGCCGGGGACGCTGACGGTGAGCCAGCGCATGAAGCCCATGTCGACATCGGCGTTGACTTCCAGGCCCAGCTTGCCGACGTAGAAGTCGAGGGCTTCGTCCTGGTCGAGGACATAGATCTGTGAGTGCGTGATGGCGTTGAACATGTGCATCACGCTAGTCGGCAGGGGCCGCGAAAACTTATCCGGAACTGCTCGACCGACGGCGCGTGAGGAAGGGCGGCCGCAACGGGGCTGTTCAGGTACTCGGCCGCGTCCAGGCCTTCGTGAAGCACGTGGGTACGTTCACGGCCGCCGCTTCCTTGCGGTACGTCCGCGGCGACCGGCCGACGATGTCGCGGAACGTACGGCTGAAGGTGCCGGTGCTGCCGAAGCCCACCTCGTAACAGATGTCCGTGACACTGCGGCCGGTCTCCCGCAGCAGGAACATCGCCCGCTCGACACGGCGCCGCTGCAGATAGCGGTGCGGGGTCTCACCGAAGGTGGCCCGGAACGTGCGGGCGAAGTGCGCCGGGGAGACGTGGGCTATCCGGGCCAGGGCCGGTACGTCGAGCGGCTGCGCGTACGCACGGTCCATCGCGTCCCGGGCCCGGAGCATGCGGCGGTTGGTGTCTTCCACGGTGCGGCTCACCCGGCCCATCCCACCACAGGGCGGCGCGACGGCAGGCGGCACTGTCAGACCCCCTCAGTACGCTCGGGCCCATGAGCGTCTCTCTCTACTACAGCGCGACCCGGGCGATGCCGTTGACGGATGCCGAGAGGGCAGCCGTCGAACGCATCGCCGCTGCCCACATGGAGTCCTTCCCGTACGAGGACGAGGAAAGCCTCTATCTGTACGACAGCGATGACAGCCACCCGGACGAGGTCGTCGCCGGGTCCACCAAGATGCCCTTCGACCCCGGGCGGGTGCTGGGGGTTCTCGACCGTGTGCTGGGCTCGGTGAGCGAGTTGCGCCGCGCCCTGCCTGAGGCGGAGTGGCGCGTACACATGGACGACCTCGACGTCCCGTGGGACGAGACCGGGGGCTATGCCTTCCCCGGCATGCGCGATCCGGACCTCGCGGCGGAGCTGGGCGGCGGCTGAAACCCGGTGTGCTCTGCCTCAGGCTCGTCAGCAGACGCGGATTCGCTGACCTGGGCGAAGGCTTGGATGCGCGTCACTTTCGCCCGCGCGTCACCCTGGACGGACGGCCACGATGAGGCCGGCGGCTGCCGCCGTTGATCAGCTGCGGTCCTCGGCCCTGCTGACGGTGATCGCTCGGAACAGTTCACGGGCCCGCTCGCAGAACTGCTCGACCTCGGTGACGTCCGGTTCGTCACCGGCCGCCATCATCCGGGCCTGGAGTTGCTCGGAGCGCAGCCCGCCGTAGCGCGCCCGCACCTCAGCGGTCACCGGCTGGACCGCGATGTGCAGGTGCTTACGCGCGTCGTGGCCGTGCGACCACATACAGACGTAGGTCTGCTCGGGCCGGCACAGCGTCTCCACGACACGAGCGGTGTCCCGCAGCAAGGGGCCGAGTTCCGCCGCTGCGGTGTCGTCGAGATCCGCGACGGCCACGATGTGGTCCTGCGGACCGACGATCAGGGTGCCGAGATTCATCGGGCCGACGACGTGGTTCACCACCCAGGCAGAGGTTTCGTGCAGGACACCTCCGGGCAGCTCCCGACGCCCGGTCAGAAGGTCGCACCCTAGGCACCCCGTCACATCCACGAGCACCAACCTATAGAGAGCCGGCAGCAACGAGGTCGGCTGCCGAGAAGGGCGATGAACGGGCCGGTTCCTGCGGATCGCCTGTACGGGGTGTGCGTGCGCGGCATGATCCTGGAAGATGCGGGGGCCGGTGCGATCCCGGCGGGGTGAACGAGGAGGCGTTGCGGTGCGGGACCAACTGCTGGGGGGCCGTTACCGGCTCGTGGAGCCGCTCGGGGAAGGCGGTATGGGGCAGGTATGGGAGGCGCGGGACGAGAGGCTGGACCGGCCCGTCGCCGTCAAGCTCATCTCCCTGCTCTCCGGAGGCGGCAGTCACGCCACCGATGCCCGCGCCCGCTTCCTGCGTGAGGCCAGGCTCACCGCCCGGCTCCAACACCCCCACATCGTGACCCTGCACGACGTCGGCGAGGCGGACGTGGAGGGACGGACCACCCCTTTCCTCGTCATGGAACGGCTGCGCGGCCAAGGCCTGGACACCCTGGTGCGCCGTGGTGACATCACCCCGCAGGACGCGGCGCGGTGGGGCGCGCAGGTGGCAGACGCGCTGGCCGAGGCGCACGCGGCCGGGGTCCTGCACCGGGACGTCAAGCCCTCGAACATCATGGTCACACCCTCGGGCAGTGCGAAGGTCCTGGACTTCGGCATCGCGCGGGCCGCCGACCCGTACGCCACCACGGACCGGCTCACGCAGACCGGCTTCATCGTCGGCACCCCGCCGTACATGGCTCCCGAGCAGGCCCGTGGCCACCCCGAGCCGCGCAGCGACCTGTACGCCCTGGGCTGTGTTCTCTTCGAACTCCTCACTCGGCGACTGCCTTTCGAGGCGCCCGACACCATGGGCTACCTCACCGCCCACCTCACCGACGATCCGCCCGCGCCCGGCTCGGTCGTGCCGGGTGTGTCGCCCGACTGGGACGCACTGGTCCTCCGGCTGCTGGAGAAGGACCCCGGTCGGCGGCATGCAGACGCGGCCGAACTCGCCTCAGACCTGCGGCGATTGGACCGGCCGGAGCCGGCCGGGCCCACGACCGCCTCGACGCTGCGGGCCCCGGTCGACCCGCCGACCGTCCGCGCCACCACCGATACGCCGGGCGAAGCCGACCTCGACGCGCGCCGGACCGCGACCGTCGCCATGGCAGCCGCACTGACCTGTCTGCCGCCCCTGATGTACCTGGGGTCACAAACCGCCACCTACCTCACGGACACCAGCGCGCCCACCGGGCTGCTCATCGCAAACATGCTGCTCGGTCTGGCGGAGTTGGCCGCGCTCGGCATCGGCGTGGGTTTCCTGCTGCGCGGCAGACCGCCCGGCCGCCGGATGATCGCGGCAGCGGGAGTCGCCACCGCGCTGCACGGGCTGAGCACCAGCGTCCAGTACCAGGTGGCGCACGGACCGCAGACCGTCGCCGTGATCGCCTACGTCGTCGGCCCGTTGATGGCCGGCGCAGCGGCGACGGCGGCGGTCGCGGCCCTCCGCCCCTCCACGGCCCGCTGGTGCCACGACACACCGGTGGTCCCGGCCCCGGTCGTCCGGCCCGGTACCGTCGCCCCCGCCCTGTTGACCCTGCTCCTGGCCCCTCTCGTCCCGGTCTCCGCAGGTCGGGCCGTCGACGAGGGCGGTGCGACGTACGAGGCAGGGGTGTTTCAGGCGGTGCTCTTCTCACTCCTCGCGGCGGTGCTCGCCATCGGCGCGGTCCTGGTCCTCGTCCGGAATCCTGCGGGCCGGGTGACCGTCGCCGTGGGCGGGCTCGGGTTCGTACTCGTAGCGCTGAACGGCCTGCTGCACGCCGGTGCCATCGGTTCCGCGTTCCGCGTCCTGCTGGTCCTGCTGGCGGTCGTGGCCGTCGTCACCACCGTCCGCGCCGCCCTTCCGCCCGCACAGGCCCACCGCATGCCCTCCACATAGCGTCCGCGCCGCACGCCGCGCCGTACGCCGCGCCGCCGTACGCCGCAGCGGAGTACGTCGAGCGGTGTGTCCGGCGTGGAATCGGCCTCGTGCGGGCTGTCCACACGGACGCGCCGGTGATCTAATCGTCGGCGGCTTTGCCGGGTCGAGGGGGGCCCCGGCGGCCGAGGGGGTGACATCTCTTCGGGTGGCGGAGCGACGCGTGTCCGTGGACTGCGGGCGCGTTCTCGTCCAGTGACAGTGAAGTGAACGTGGGGGATGGACAATCGAATGAAGAGACGCTTTGGGATCATAGGCACCGCTGTCGTGTGCGCCCTGCTCGGTCTGCAGGCGGGCACCGGCAGCGCGAGCGCCGTCGTGGGTGGGGAAGCGGCGGCTGTGGCGGCCGGCGCGGAGACCTCCGGTGGACCGGCAGGGTTTCCGTACGTCGGTTCCGTCGCGGCCAGCCCGATGACGGTACGCGGGCGGCCACCGTGCGGGCAGCCGGCAAGGGCCCCCGCCACGACTACAACGGCGACGGCCGCAGCGACATGGTCGCCTGGTACGATTACGACGACGGCCACGACGGCATGCGCGCCTTCCTGGCCGGCGCGGACGGCAGCTTCCCCGCGCCCAACAGGGCCTGGGAGTCGGCCGCCGGCAACTTCTGGGCCGAGCACATGAAGCGTGTCACCGGTGACTTCAACGGGGACGGGATCGGTGACGTCGCCGCCTTCTACGGCTACGACGACGGACGGGTCTCGCTCCTCACCTGGCTCGGCACAGGCACCGGCACCTTCGCCGCCCACGTCGCCTCCTGGGCCGTGGCCCCCGGCAACTGGACCTTCGACGCGATCACCGCCGAGGCCGGTGACTTCAACGGTGACGGCCGCGACGACATCGCCGCCTGGTACGACTACCGCAACGGTGACGACAAGCTCTTCACGTTCCTGGCCGATGCCAAGGGCGGTTTCGGCACCCCCTTCTCGTCCTTCGCGCGCACCGACGCCGACGGTTGGGAGGTCGACCGCATGAAGTTCGCCACCGGTGACTACAACGGGGACGGCCGCGACGACATCGGGGTCCTCGACAGCTACACCGCCGGCACCGTGCGGCTGATGACCTTCATCGCCGAGCCCGGCGGCGGGTTCGGTGAGCCCGTACGCGGATGGGAGTCCACCGGCTGGCAGTTCGGCAGGGTCAGCGTGCACTCCGGTGACTTCGACGGCAACGGCCGCGACGAGTTCGCCGCCTGGTACGACTACGCCGACGGTCACGACGCCCTCATCGGTTTCGAGCTCGACGCCAACGGCGCGTTCGGCAACCGCCGCGAACTCCTGAACGCCGTACCGGGATGGTACGAGCGGTCCCAGATGCGCATCGTCACCGGTGACTACAACGGTGACGGGCGCGACGACCTCGCCGCCTTCTACGGATACAGCGACACACGGGCGAAGGCCATCACCTTCGTCGCCAAGGCCGACGGCACCCTCGGCGACGCCCTGCACAGCTGGTCGGAACCGAAGGGCTGGACCCTCGACCGGGTCCACATGGCCGAGCGCTACAGCAGCCCGCCGCCCCTGCCCGTCTGCCCGGTGGTCTACGGACACGGCGGCTACCCGACCGGGGCGAACGCCTGGGAGCGGGACAAGATTCGTCAGCCGAACCACCCGAAGGGACTCGCGCAGCACAAGAGCTGGGGAGCGGGCGGTGTGGAGGCCGACCTCCAGCTCACCAAGGACGGCACCAAGGGCGTGATGTGGCACAACAGCACCACCAGGGGTCTCACGGGCCCCAAGGCCGATGTCACGGACATCTGGTGGGCCACCGGCGCCGACCAGCTCAAGGGCCGAACGATCGATGACGGTCCGTACGCCGGTGAGACCGTGTACACCTTCCGAGAATGGCTCGAAAGCGCCAAGAAGCAGAACATGGCGGCGTTCGTGGAGCTCAAGGGCGAGGCCGGACAGTCCCTGCTCAACACCAACGCGACGATCCGAGAGACCGCCTGGAAGGAGGTCATCGATCCGATCGCCGAGCGCGCCTCCACGCAGAAGATCAGGATCTACACGGGCGCCAAGAACACCGAGCTGAAGGCCGAACTCATCAAGCGCATCGAGGCGGCCGGTCTCGGCGCCACGCTCAAGAACTACCCCCGCTGGGTCGACTCGGCGGCGGTCGGCTGGGAGGAGCCCGCCCCGCCGGCCTCCGAACAGTACGCCACATGGCAGGAGAAGCTGGACCAGTTCGGCACCCCCGTCTCCTCGCAGGCGATGGTCACCACCTGGCCCAAGGAACTGAAGTCCTGGCTGAGCGGAAAGTGCCTCTGACGCTCGTACGCCACCCGGCGTGAGCGGGCGCGGGGGACACGGCAGCGCCGCCGTCCCCCGCGCCACCGGGCGGGGTGCGCGCGGCAACTCCGGTGCCGTTCCGCGCACGCGCCATCGGACGAGGTACGGGCGGCTACTCCGCCGCTGTCATCCACAGCTCGAGGTCGGAGATGATCAGGCGCCCCGGCCGCTGGGAGGCGCTGTCAGGGACGACGGCCCGCACGAACGGCTGGTCGCCCTTCTCCACGGTCACCTTCGTGCCGTCGAACTTCGGCGACTTCGCCCCGACGACGTCGAGCAGTTCGCCCTCCAGACTCTTGGCGGCGGCCTCGTCCTTGGCCACGAAGCAGAGGATCTCGGTGTTCTTGGCCGCGGAGCTCGCCCGCTGGCCCAGAGCCGCCAGACGCACCGGCTCGGAGGAGGCGGTGGACGGGTTGAAGTCCGCGCGGTACACGTCTCCCAGACACTCGGCCGCCCGCCGGAACTCCTTGTCGTCGGCCAGGGAGGAGCCGTCCTCCGGGTCGACCGCGGCCATGGGGTCGGAGTCCCGCGTCGAGTAGGAGATCTCGTCGTCCGAGACGTGGAGCGACGCCCCCGTGCCACCGGAGTGCGCCCAGACCTCCCGGCCGTCCTTCTCGCTCTGCGTATAGCCGTCGGACTTCAGCGACTTGGTGACCGCCGCCGCGTCGAACGAACCCGTCCAGTGCCCCGCCTCGGCGGTGTCGACCGCGGTGTCGATCTGGGCCACCTCGAACTGCTGCCCGAGAAGACCCGGCTCGTGCGGACTCAGCAGAGGACTGGCCGGCGCCGAGACCCAGGCGAACCGCTCCGCGTCTCCCTTGCTCAACTCCCGTACACGGGCGGCGTCGACAAAGGTGACCTGCTTCGTACCGCTGTCGCCGGCGAGCGCGCCGAGCGCCGTGAGCAGCTTGGAGCCGTCGTCACCGTCGGAGGGACCGGAGGACGAGCAGCCGGTGACCGCGGCGAGCAGGACCGTGACGAGAGCGGTGGCGCCGACGGCGGGCCCGCGTGCTGTTATGCGCATGATCAGGCAGCGTATACCGGTGCCCGGCGAGGGTACACGGGGGACGAAAAGGGCCTGCGGCCGATGGGTGAGCGGGCCGGGAGCCCGTCCCCACGGCGCGGAATCCCGCAGAACGCACGGTCACACCGACCGAGCCGTGACGACGCGCGAAGGAGTCCGACCATGGCCCTGGTGCCGCTCGACCTACCCGACCCGACGACGTGGCGAGGGCGCTGGGCGGCCCTCGCCGCCGTGCAGGCGGCGTCAGGGCACGGTGAGCGATGCCGGGCGCTCTGGCCCTTGTGGCACTACGACGACGGCCACGGCAGCTGGGCCGACCTGCACCATCTCGACGAGGGCCGGGCGGTGCTGCTCGGACAGGACCGCAACGACTCGGAGACCTTCTACGCCGAGGCGTCCGACTTCTTCGAGGAGAAGGAGACCGACCTGCTGGACGGCGCGCCCGAGTGGTGGGGGCCGCCCGTCCGCCGGGTTCGCGACGCGGAACTCTTCCTCGGCTTCGTGTACGGCTACGACGGCAGCACCTGGCACCGCGCCGACTACGAACTCGACGACGGGTTCACGAGCGTGGGGCTGCCCGTGCTCACCACGGCCCTGACCCGGGGGAAGATCCTCGCCACCGTCGAGCGCATGCCGGACGCCGACGGAGGCCGACCCCCGTTCGAGGCGATCGACGCACTGATCGCCGCCGACGGCGAGGTCGACGCCGCCATGGTGGCCGCCGTCGCCCCCGCCACCGGCTGGGACGCGGACGCCGGCGCCGCGGCGGCCCGCGCGTTCCTCGCGGACGACGCGGCATAGAGCCGACCCCGCAGGCGGTAGGACCGCAGGCCGCTCATACCGGACGGCATGAGCGGCTCCCGGCAGACAGGTAGCAGGCCGGCAGGCAGCAAAGCCAGCAGGCCCGCTCGTCGGACGGCAGCAGCCTCCAGCAGGCACCGGGACCGCCCCGCCCGACGCCACAGGCCGCCCGTCACACCGTAGGAGAGCGGCGAAGCAGAGCCACCGGCCGCCGCCCGCCTCCGGGCGGACTGCCCGCCCCGCTGCCGGCCGCTCCCTCGTGCGCGCCGCCGGTGATCTCCGTGAGCACCCGGTAGTACTCCGCCGGGCGCGCCTCGAAACCCACCCAGGCGTCCAGTCCCTCCGCG
Organism: Streptomyces silvae; assembly: GCF_016745505.1. Taxonomy (GTDB): domain Bacteria; phylum Actinomycetota; class Actinomycetes; order Streptomycetales; family Streptomycetaceae; genus Streptomyces; species Streptomyces silvae. The sequence continues at coordinate 11,449 of NZ_JAERUC010000006.1, forward strand.
TCGCCGTCCGCCCCGCGCAGCAGGTCCACCGACACCTGCCCGAACCGCTGCTCCAGCCCGCCGTGTTCGGCCCAGTCCAGCAGGACGCGCAGCTCGGCGACCGCGGCCCGGGCGCGCCTGCGTCGCTCCGGCCCGGCGCCCAGCATCCTCCGGTACCCGGAAGCGGCCACGGCGTCGTGCAGCAGAGGCTCCAGCCGCGCGCTCAGCGCCTGTCCCGCCTCCGCCGCCCTCCGTGCCTCCGGCCCCGCCTCCACCAGTACGTGTACGGCGGAGACAAGAGCCGTGGTCCCGGCGCGGGGCCGCTCCGCGTCGAGCCGTACCGTCACGGCACCGTCCGCGCCGCCGGCCAGCCCCTGCGCTGCGGCGACGGCCTTCTCCGCCGACTCCCTTCCCACACCGGGCAGTTGAGCGAGCTTCCACGCCCCGGAGTCGAGAACCTCCTGTACGGTCCTGACCCCAGCCTTCTCCAGCGCCTTCTCCAGCTCCCTGGACCGCAGGCGCCCGCCGAGCCGCCGACGCAGCCGTGCGACCGGCACACCGCGCAGCACCTCCTCCACCCGCTCCCGCCGCAGCGGGGCCCACGCCTCCTGTACCGCCTCCACCGCCCGCGCGTGGTCCTGGGCCGCCAGCGCGGCGGCCCGGCTCAGCCGTGTCGCCCGCCGTACGGTGTCGGGCCGTACACCGCCCACCCGGGCCAGGGCGCGCAGGTTCCCCCCGAGGAGGCCGGCGGCCGTCAGCAGGATCCCGGTCATCGCCAGTGTGTCGGAGAGCTCGGTCCGCTCGTCGGCGGTCCCGTCGTCCCCGTAACCGTCCCCGTCCAGGGAGTAGAGCGCACCCTTGTCCGCGCCTTCCGCGATCACGTAGCCGGTCTCCCAGCCGCGGCCCGAGCCGGTCCCGTCGTGGGGGGCCTTGAGGAGCGGGTCACGGGCGGGGTCGCACCGGTAGGCAGCCTCGTGTTCGCGGTGCTCGAAGGGGTCCGTCCACCGGACCGTGCAGCGGCCGTCCGGCGCCTCGTCGAGCACCACCAGTTCGACCTGCCGGAGCTCGGGGAAGTCCGGCACGGTCAGATGCACGCCGATGGAGCAGCCGATCAGGATCATTCCGATCGTCAGCACCCAGCGAAAAAACGGCACATGTCTCATCCGGCCCCCCCTTGCGACCCGGCCGCAATACGTCCGGTACGCCCAGGCTGCCCGGTCCACCGGCAGGCGCTCAAGGACAGGAACCGGCAGTGGGGCACTGCCGCGTCTTCCGGGTCCCGGCAGTCCGGCCGGGCCCCCGGAAGGAGGCCCGGCCGGACCGCGTCACCGTCTCACCACTCCCTGAAGGTGGCCCCGGGCCGCTCCCCGGGGGCGACGCGCTCGGCGTACAGCAGTGCGTCCCGGTGGCGCAGGTAGCGGCCGGGGGAGCTGATGGATTCGAACGAGGTCAGGGACCGGTCCGAGAGTCCGGGCACACGCCGCCAGGTCGCGTCCGCGAGGAATCCCGCGTCGTCGGTGCGCGCCTCGCTCCACACCTCTCCGTCCCGCTGCCGCAGGAAGTGGCCGGGGAAGTTGACCGACTCCAGTGACACGGCCGACGGGTCCGCCAGTCCGGGGACGACCTTCCACTGCATGTCGGCGTACGGCGTGACGTCGGGATCGACCCGGCCGCGGCTCCAGGCGTGCCGGATGAACCGGTTCGGGGCGTCGGCCGCCTCGAAGCTGAACACGTCGGAGCGGATCGCGACGTCGTCGAAGCTCGCCAGCGGCTTGCGCTCCGCCGCCGAGCCGGGCTTCGACGACGGCCGGGTGGCGTGCACACCGTTGGAGCCGGAGGCGTACGTCGAGTCCGTCGTGCTGATCCTGGGCTTCGCCAGGTCGTCGACGTACACCTTGAGGGACGACCCGATCGCCTCGATCCTCACCCGGTGGGTGCTGCCCGAAGCGTTCGCGAGCCGTGCTGTCGCGAGGGGTGTCCGTTCACCGCCGGCCGCCTTGCCGAGGACGAGGCCCTTCGCGGTGAGGGCGGCGTAGTACCCGTGGAAGCCCTCCTCGCCGGCCTCCGGCGGGGTGGCACGGAAGGCGAGGCCCGCTTCTCCGCGTCCGTCCCGCAGGGTCACGTCCGCCTCGTACACCAGGTCCGAGAAGTCGGTGTCCTGGAGAGCCAGGCCGCCGGAGGCCGAGGTGACGGAGGTGGCCGAAGCGGCCGAGGTGACGGAGGTGGCCGAGGCCGCCGGAGTGACCGAGTAGGTGCCGTGGGCGGCGGTCCAGTCGCCGCCACCGTACGTGCGCCACCCGACGGCGTTGCCGTCCTCGAAGTTGTCCTGGACCTTCATGGTGACGGGCCGGATCGTGCCGTCCTCGTTGAAGTACATCCGGTCGTAGGCCAGCGCCCGGTGGTTGCCGTCGGTCTCACTCAGCGGGCGCCGGTGGTAGACGATGTACCAGACGTCCGTGCCCGGCACGTTGACCACCGAGTTGTGCCCGGAACCCCGGGCGACGGCCGGGTCCTGGGCCAGCACCCTGTCGATCTTCTCGAACGGGCCGGTGGGGGAGTCCGACATCGCGTACGACACCGAGTAGTCCGGGCCGGTCCAGCCGCCTTCGGACCACATCATGTAGTAGGTGCCGCCACGCTTGAACATGAAGGAGCCCTCGGTGTAGTTCTCCGGGGTGATCTCCTTGTGGACCGTACCGTCGGGGAAGGTCCCGAGGCTGGTCATGTCCGGGTTCAGCTTGACGACGTTCGCATGGCCCCACCCGCCGTAGTACATGTACGCCTGGCCGTCGTCGTCGATGAAGACGTCCTGGTCGATCGGCTGGGCGCCGTTGTGGAACCGGTCGATGAGCGGAGCGCCGATGGCGTCCTTGTACGGGCCCTCCGGGCGGTCGGAGACGGCGACGCCGATGCCGCCCACCTCGGAGTCGCTCTGGATGTCGTTGGCGGCGAAGTAGAGGTAGTACTTGCCGTCCCGGTACACCGGCGCGGGCGCCCAGAGCGCGTACTTCGCCCACGGGACGTCGGCGATGTCCAGCACCTTGGGGTGCTTGGTCCAGTGCACCATGTCCGTCGAGGAGAACGCGTCCATGAAGGTCTGTTCGCCGTAACTGCGGGACGTGGTCGGGTAGATCCAGAAGCGGTCGCCGTAGACCGCCACATCCGGATCGGCGTACCACCCCTCGACCAGGGGATTCCCCGCCTCGGACGTGCTGTGGACCGGCGGGGCGGCCGTCCGGACGGGACCCTGCTGCCCGGCTCCCGCGGGGGAGGGCGCGAAGCCGAGCAGCAGGGCGGCGGAGGCCAGGGCGACCGAGAGCTTGCGGATGATGCGCACCATGGGCAAGGAGGCCTTTCTCCTGAGCGACAACGTTGTCGGGCAAGGTGGGATGCGGGCGCTCGGTCACTGCGTGCACCACCCTCGCCGTGTTCACCGCGTTGTGTTACTCGTTGTGTTACTACGTTGGAAATTCGGCGGCGTGCAGCATCAGAGCACGAGCGAGGGGGCCTGTCCACACTGCTTCCGCGCCATTTCGGCCCCCGCCGCAGCCGGGCACGCGACTCCGCCCGCCGGCGGCCCGGACGTGAAGGCGGGCAGCCGGAACGCTGCCCAAAGCTTCACGCAACCTCCCTATAGTGGGGGCGCGTTGATCGTATGGCCGCAACGCGCGAAAGCCGTCTCCCAGGAGCCCGTACGATGACGACCCCCTCATCCCCGTCCTTATCCGCCGCGTCCGCACCCCGCGGCGGCTGCCCCGCGCACGCCGCCGACACCCCCGTGCCGCTCAGCGGTCCCGCCTTCCACACCGAGCCGCAGGCCCTGTACCGGACCATGCGCCACTCCTACGGGCCCGTCGTCCCCGTCGAACTCCCCGGCGGGTTCCCGGCCTGGCTGGTCGTCGGATACCGCGAGCTCCACCAGGTCACCAGCGACGGGGAACTCTTCCCGAGGGACGTCGGGCTGTGGAACCAGTGGGAGCACATCCCCGAGGACTGGCCGCTCCTCCCGATGGTCGGACGGCCCATGCCGTCCATCTACTTCACCGCGGGCGCCGAACACCGGCGCCACGCCGAACTGGTGGTGCCCGCGCTCGAGGCCGCGGACCCGTTCGAGATCCGGGAGCACTGCGAGCAGCTCGCCGACCGGCTCGTCGACGGCATCGCCCCCCGGGGCACCGCCGACCTCGTCGCCGACTTCGCCGAGCCGCTCCCCGTGCTCGTCCTCGCCCGCCTCGTCGGCTTCCCCGACGCGGAGGGCGCCGACATCGCCCGGGTCCTGAAGGACCTGGCCGACGGCGGACCCGGCGCCCAGGAGGCGTACGGCCGCTTCGGCGCACACATGCGGCGGCTGGTCGCGGCCAAGCGGGCCGCGCCCGGCGACGACGTCACCTCCCGCATGCTCGCCGACCCGGAGCCCTTCACCGACGAGGAGTACGCCCTCGACCTGATGGCCATCACCGCGGCAGGACACCTCACCACCGCCGACTGGATCAGCAACTCCCTGCGGCTGATGCTCACCGAGGACCAGTTCGCCGACTCCCTCGCCGGCGGGCGGCGCAGTGTCGGCGACGCGATGAACGAGGTCCTCTGGGAGGAGAGCCCGACCCAGATCCTCGCCGGCCGCTGGGCGGTCCGCGACACACAGCTCGGCGGCCGGACCATCCGCGCCGGTGACATGCTCCTCCTCGGCCTCGGCGCCGCCAACACCGACCCGCTGATCCGCCAGGAAGCGGTGTCCGGCGGTGCCGGGCACCACGCGGCCAACGGATCCCATCTGGCGTTCAGCCACGGGGAGTACCGCTGCCCCTTCCCCGCCCAGGAGATCGCGGAGACCATTGCCCGTACGGCGATCGAGGTCATCCTCGACCGGCTCCCCGACCTCCGGCTCGCCGTCCCCGCCGAGGAACTCGTCAGGCGGCCGTCCGCCTTCCTCCGCGGCATGAACGCGCTTCCCGTCCGGTTCGCTCCCGTACACACGACTGGAGACCTGCTGTGAACTGCCCGTACGCGACCGTGGTGATCGACCCCATGGTCCAGGACCTCGACGGTGAGACCAGAACGCTGCGGGACTCCGCCCCGCTCGCCCGCATCGAGCTCCTCGGCGTCCCCGCGTGGACCGTCACCCGGCACGCCGAGGCACGTCATCTCCTCGTCGACACACGCCTGGTGAAGGACCTCGACGCCTGGGGGCTCTGGCGGAGCGGGGAGGTCACGCACGCCTGGCCGCTCATCGGCATGATCGACGCCGGGCGCTCCATGTTCACCGTGGACGGCGAACAGCACCGCCGGCTGCGGACGAAGACGTCCCAGGCCCTCACCCCGCGCCGGCTGGAGGCGATCCGCCCCGCCATCGAGAAGTTCACCGAGGAGCTGCTGGACGCGCTCACCGCGCAGGGCCAGGACGGGGTCGTCGACCTCAAGGCCGTGTTCGCCCAGCCCCTCCCGATGAAGGTCGTCGGTCTGCTGATGGGCGTCGACGAGGCGCTGCACCCCATGCTCACCCGGCAGTACACGGCCTTCTTCTCGATGCTCACCCCGCAGGAGGACCGCCTGGCCCTGCTGGCCGAACTCGACGTCTTCTACGCCGAGTTGGTACGGGAGAAGACCGCCCGCCCCACGGACGACCTCACCAGCGCCCTCATCCTCGCCGAGGAGGGCGGGGAGCCGCTCACCGAGGAGGAGGTCGTCGGCAACCTGAAGGCGATGGTCGCCGCCGGGCACGAGACCACGATCGGGCTCATCCTCAACGCCGTACGCGCCCTGCTCGCCCACCCCGACCAGCTGCGCATGGTGCTGGACGGGGAGATCCCGTGGGAGACGGTGATCGAGGAGACCCTGCGCTGGGACACGCCCACCACCCACCTGCTGATGCGGTTCGCCACCGAGGACATCCAGGTCGGCGACCAGGTGATAGCCGCGGGGGAGGGCGTGGTGATCTCCTACCGGGCGATCGGCCGCGACCTCACCCAGCACGGGGACGACGCCGACGCCTTCGACATCACCCGGCCCACCCCCATCCGGCACATGACCTTCGGTCACGGGCCGCACATCTGCCCCGGTGCCGCGCTGTCCCGGGTCGAGGCCGGCATCGCGCTGCCCGCGCTCTTCGGGCGCTTCCCGGACCTGAAGCTCGCGATAGCTGACGACGAGATCCGCAAGCTCCCGGTCATGACCCAGAACGACATGGAGGCCTTCCCGGTCCGCCTCCACGGCTGACGGGGGTGAAAAGGGAGGGCTTTCGGACCGTGCGCGCGCCCACAGCGGCGCCCGTCCGGTCCGAAACCCCTCCCTTTTCGCGCTGCGGCAACCGATGCGCGGGCGGCGGCGACTGAGGGGGGCACCCTTCAGCCCCGATCCCCCCAGAAGGAAGAGGAGGAGGTTCCGTGAGCCGCACCTCGCTGAGAGCCCTCGCCGTACTCCCCGCCGCGCTCCTGATGGCCCTCGTGCCGGGCAGCGCGTCGGCGTACCCCAACCCGGGCGCCGTCAACGGCGACATCGTCGTCCACGACCCCAGCATGATCCGCAGCTCGTCCGGCCAGTACCTGCTCTACTCCACCGGGGAGGGACTCCAGCTCCGCACCTCCACCGACCGCACCGCCTTCGGGCGCTCCGGGAACGCCTTCACCACCAAGCCCGGCTGGTGGAAGAACTACTCCTCGGCGTCCGACCCCTGGGCCCCCGACATCTCCTACCGGGGCGGCAAGTACCTGATGTACTACGCCGTCTCGTCCTTCGGCTCCAACACGTCGGCCATCGGCCTGGCGGGCTCCACCACCGGGCAGGCCGGCAGCTGGAGCGACTACGGGACCGTTTACACCTCGGACGCGTCGAGCGACTACAACGCCATCGACCCGAACCTGTTCGTGGACGACGACGGGAAGTGGTGGCTGTCGTTCGGGTCCTGGTGGACGGGGATCAAGATGATCAGGATCGACCCGTCGACGGGCAAGCAGTACGCCGGGGACACCGCCCGCCGCTCGCTCGCCTCACGGCCGACCGGGACGAAGGCCGTCGAGGCGCCCTCCGTCGTGAAGCGCAACGGCTACTACTACCTCTTCGCGTCGTACGACACCTGCTGTGCCGGGACCGGTTCGACGTACAGGATCAAGGTGGGCAGGGCGACCGGTGTCACCGGGCCCTACACGGACCGCAACGGTGTCAGCATGCTCGACAACGGCGGCACGCCCGTCCTTGAGTCGCACGGGCGCTACATCGGGCCCGGCGGGCAGTCGATCCTGGCGGACTCCGACGGCGACCTGCTCGTCTACCACTACTACGACGCCCAGGACAACGGCACCCCGAAGCTCGGCGTCAACCTGCTGGACTGGAGCAGCGGCTGGCCCGTCGCCTACTGACTCCGGTGGGCGGGACATGGCTCGAACGGCGGTCGTGCCGTCGGCCCGCCCCCTGGGATACTGCCGTGCGAGACCGAGTACGGCGGGGGCGGGGCGGGCTGTGGCGAAGCGCATCCATTTCACGGCGGAGGATCTGGCGCGGACCCGGGTGGTCGCGACGATCGGTGTGGCGGCCGAGACGATGGACGGCGTGAGACGGCTGCGGGAGCGCGACGGCGGCCTGGCGTTCCGGTCCTGGCGGGCGTCGGTGGGCGCGGAGTTCGACGAACGGCTGGGTGAACAGGCGAGGCCCCTGCTCGCGTTGATGCCCGCGAGCGGGCCGCAGATCGATGTGGCGAGCCTGACGGGGGACGTCACCTGTATCGACGAGGCGGTCGACAGGCTTCTGGCGGCCCCGCGCTCCCTCATGCGCGCCGAGCTGGAGTACATCGACGTCCATCCGGACCACCGCTCGTGGGCCGGAGCCCTGGCCGACGGTGACCGTGAGGCCAGGCTCCAGCTGGCCGGTGCTCTGCGGGCCTGCCACCGGGCGGCCATCGCGCCCTACCAGCAGCAGGTGTGGTCACATCTGGCAGCGGCCCGGGCAGCCTATGTGCGCACGATGGCCGAAGGCGGGGTGGAGCGGCTCCTGGGGACGCTGTGCCCTCCCCTGGTGCGCTGGCGGCCTCCCGTGCTCGAAGTGCGCCACCCCCGCGGCGCGGACATCCATCTGCGCGGGCGCGGGATCGTCATCGCCCCCACGGTGTTCTCCTCGCAGCAGGCGGAAGTGCTGCAGGATCTCCTGGACTTGGACCGGGCGCCCGTCCTGGCGCTGCCCACCATCGACGGTGCGACGGACGGACCGGCGCTCCGGGGCGCCGACGCGGACACCGCCAGCTCGCTGGACGACCTGCTGGGGCGTACGCGGGCCTCCGTGCTCACGGCCGTGGCCGACGGCTGCACCACCACCGGGCTGGCCCGCCGCCTGAACATCTCGCCCGCGTCGGCGAGCCGGCACGCGCGCGTGCTGCGGCAGGCCAACCTGATCACCACCCGGCGGGACGGCAAAGCGGTGCTGCACATGATCACGCACCTGGGCGCCGCGCTGCTGGCCTCCGCCGTGCGTACGCCGTGAAGTGACGGGTTGTCAGGTTACCTGTGAGCGCTGTCGTTTCGGGCTGGGTCGAAAGGATTGCCGCCGGCGGGCGGCCGTGACGATCGTTGTCCCCGTCACATACATCCGGGAGGGATGACATGAGGAAACGGGGAATTCTGGGCGCCGTGACGGCCGCGGCCGCCCTGGGGGCCGTCTGGATGCCGACGGCGCACGCGGACGGTCACGGGGTCGGCAGCTACGGGGTCTGGGCGAACAGCGTCAACGTCCGGGACAACGCACCGGGAAGCACCGGGTGCGGCATCCGCCCGAGCGTCGCCGCCTGCCCGAGCGTGCAGACGCAGGTCAATGCCGGGGACGTCGTCACCGTGATCTGCCAGCAGCCGGGGCAGACCGTGGGCGGCAACCCGTACTGGGTGCTGGTCTCGGCCCCCGACCGGTACATGGGATTCATGGCGAGCTACTACCTCACGAACAAGACCAACTGGATCGACGGCGTCGGCCTCTGCCAGTGAGCAGCGTGCCGCACCACACGGGAGGAACCGTCATGCACCGCAAGCCGGCCGTCATCGCCGCACTCGCCGCCGCGATCGTCGTGCTCGCGCCGGGGGCCGCGGCCGTGGCCGCACCCGCCGAGCCGTCGTACACCGTCGTGCCGTGGACGGGGGTCAACGTCCGCAAGCTGCCCACCTCGGACAGCGCCTACCTCGCCACCCTGACGGCCGGCCGGTCGTACCAGGCCTACTGCTGGACCCACGGCCAGACCGTCACCGACAACGGTTACACCAACGACGTCTGGATCGCCTTCGCCGACGGGTACAGCAGCGCGGTCTACTTCAAGGGGGACGAGTACGCCGGGCTTCCGGCCTCCGCCGAGTGCTGAGGGCGGACCGTCGGCTCTGAGGGGGTCCGCCGCGTTCGGGTGGGCGGGCCTGGCGGGGTCCACCGCTGATCCAGTGCCGCCGTGCCGCCGGAATGCCGACCGGGCCGGGTGTCCGTCGTGGACGCCCGGCCCACGCGCGTGCCCGGTGCGGCCACGGGCCCGGCAACCTTGCGGCGGCCGGTGGCGACTACTGCGCGGAACCCCACCTCTTCCCCGACGAACGGATCAGGCCATGGCAGCCGTACGACGACGACGCACCGCTCTCCGCCCCGGACCGCGCGCAGCGGTGACGGCAGGGGCCGCCGCGCTCCTCGCCGCCACCTCGGTGTGGACGTCCGGATCGGCGTGCGGCGCCGAGGCGGCGACCACCCTCACCGTCGCCAAGGACGGCAGCGGGCAGTACACGACCGTGCAGGCGGCGGTCGACGCGATTCCCGCGGGCAACACCGCGCGGGTCGTCGTGTCCATCGCGCCGGGCACCTACCGGGGGCTGGTGAAGATCCCGGCCGGCAAGCAGAACGTGACGCTCCAGGGCAGCGGTGCCGGGCGCAGCGACACCGTCCTCGTCTACGACAACGCCTCCGGCACCCGGAAGCCCGACGGCTCCGGTACCTACGGGACCAGCGGCAGCGCGACCGTCGCCGCCGAGGCCGACGGCTTCCAGGCCCGTAACCTCACGATCTCCAACGACTTCGACGAGGCCGCCCACCAGGACATGAGCGCGCTCCAGGCCGTGGCCCTGCGCACCGCCGCCGACAAGGTCTTCCTCGACTCCGTGATCGTCTCCGGGGACCAGGACACCCTGCTCCTCGACACCGCCTCCAAGGCGGCACTCGGCCGCGTCTACATGAGGAACTCCTCCGTCGTCGGCAACGTCGACTTCATCTTCGGACGCGCCACCGCGGTGATCGACACGTCGGTCATCACGCTGAAGAAGCGGTGGGACGGCAGCTCCGCCGGCTATGTCACCGCGCCCAGCACGGCCACCGGCCGCAAGGGCTTCCTGATCACCGGATCGACCGTCACCGGCGATGTCTCGGCGTCGTCCTTCCACCTCGGCCGGCCGTGGCACGCGGGCGGGGACGCCACCCTCGACCCGATGGCCACCTTCAGGAACTCGACCCTCGGTGCGGCGGTCAAGTCCGCCCCGTGGACGGACATGAGCGGGTTCTCCTGGAAGGACGACCGCTTCGCCGAGTACAGGAACACCGGGCCCGGATCCGGCGCGGCGAGCAGCGACCGGCCGCAGCTCACCGATGCCCAGGCCGCGGACCAGGAGACCGCCGACTGGCTGGCGGGCTGGACACCTTCGGCGTCCTGAGTCACGGTGTGCGGCAGCGAGCCGCTGCCGAGGCCTCGGTCGAAGCGCTTCGACTCCACTCTGGACAGTCCCTGTGAGCGAGTCTAGGCTCCACGGTGTCTGTGCATGTCGGAGTGTGCAGGGGAGCACAGCAAGGCGTTGTCGAAGCGCTTCACCCGGCTCTCCCCTCCGGTCGCCATCTGTAGGGGAGAAGCCGAATGGTCACGCTTGCCGAGGTCGCCCAGCACGCCGGAGTCTCCGCGAGCACGGTGAGCTACGTCCTCAGCGGCAAGCGGTCGATCTCGGCCTCCACCCGCGAACGTGTGGAACACAGTATCCAGCAGCTGGGCTACCACCCCAACGCCGGTGCGCGCGCCCTCGCCAGCAGCCGGTCCAACATCATCGCGCTGATGGTGCCCCTGCGTACCGACATGTACGTGCCGGTGATGATGGAGATCGCCATCGCCGTCGCCACGAGCGCCCGTACGCACGGTTACGACGTCCTGCTGCTCACCGGTGAGGAGGGCCCGGCGGCCGTCCGGCGGATCGCGGGCAGTTCGCTGGCCGACGCGATGATCCTGATGGACGTCGAACTGCACGACGAACGGCTGCCGTTGCTCCGCGACTCGGGCCGCACCGCCGTCCTCATCGGTCTGCCCTCCGACACCTCGGGTCTGACCTGTGTGGACCTCGACTTCGAGGCCACCGGGGCGCTCTGCGTGGACCACCTCGCCGGACTCGGCCACCGCGAGGTGGCGGTGATCGGTGAGGCGGCCGCCGTCTACGAGCGGCACACCGGCTTCGCCGAACGCACCGTGGACGGCATACGGGCCAAGGCGCAGGAGACCGGGGTGCGGATCCTGCACCGGCCCTGCGAGGGCGGGTACGCGGCGATGGCCGGCACGCTGGGCCGGATCTTCGACGAACGGCCGGGGACGACCGGCTTCATCGTCCAGAACGAGGCCGCCGTCGAGCCGCTGCTCAACCTGCTCCAGCAGCAGGGGCGCGCCGTACCGGAGGACGTGTCGGTGGTGGCCATCTGCCCCGAACAGGTGGCGACGCAGGCGTCGGTGCGGCTCACGTCCGTGGCCATCCCCGCGCAGGAGATGGGACGCAGGTCGGTGGAACAGGTGGTCGCGAAGCTCACCGGCCGGGGGACGGACGAAGTGGAGCTGCTGGAGCCCGTGCTGACGGTCCGTGCGAGCTCGGGGCCGGCCCCGGTCTGACCGGACCGCCCGCCGGGCCCGGGACGGGCCTCATCCGCGCAGGCGGAGATACGCCTCCAGCTCCGCCGCCCCCGCCAGCATCGCCCTTCCGCGCGTGGCCAGCCGGCCGTGCCAGTCGCGCAGTGCGGCCTCCAGCGGCTCCGGCCCGCCGGCCGCCCGCACCTGGGCGATCAGCGGGGCGATCCGCTCCAGCGGATAGCCGCCCCGCCGGAGCTGGTGGGCCAGCCGGGCGTCCTGCGCGGCGGTCTCGTCGTAGACGCGGTAGCCGGTCCGCGGGTCCCGGCGCGGGCTGACCAGGCCGGCGCGCTCCCACTTGCGCAGGGTCGCGGGCCGGATGCCGAGCCTGCCCGCCAGCGGCCCGATGAAGGTGGTGCCGGGGCCGGCCTCGGGCGGTGGGACGGGTCCCAGGTCCCGGAGTGCGTTCTCCACGGCGTGGAGGGTCCGCCGGTCGTCGAGGAGTTCGGCGTGGCTCTCGTCGATGAGGCGGAACGCCTCCTCGGCCGCGTCCTCGTTCACGGCCCGCATCACCGACGCCGCCGTCCGGTGGCCGTGGCCGGGGACCAGGGCGAGGAACGCGCGCAGGGCGCCCGCGTGCAGCGGGGTGTAGGTGCGGTAGCCGTGGGGCGTGCGACCGGCGGCCGGAAGGATGCCGGACTCCTCGTAGTTCCTGACCGCCTGCGTGGACAGACCGTGCCCACGCGCGAGATCGACCGGCCTGAGTCGTTCACCGGTTTGAAGGTTGCTCCCCATGGGGCCCACGGTATCGCGCGGGTTTCCGGGAAAAGTTTCCACCGAAGGTTCAACGATACCGTCGAAGGCATGGCTACAGACATCAAGGACACCGTCCGCGCCGTCGAGGCTTCCGCCGTCATGGAGCTGCTCCCGGCCCGGCCCCGGCTGCTCGCCCTGGGGGAGCCCACCCACGGCGAGGGCACGCTGCTCGGCCTGCGCAACGAACTGTTCAGGCACCTCGTCGAGGAGGAGGGGTACCGGACCATCGCGATCGAGAGCGACTGCGTGGCGGGTCTGCTCGTGGACGACTACGTGGTGTCGGGCACGGGCACGCTCGACGAGGTCATGGAGCGCGGGTTCAGCCATGGGTGGGGCGCCTTCGCCGGCAACCGTGAACTCGTGCGCTGGATGCGCGCCCGCAACGAGGGCCTCGACCCCTCCGAGCGGGTCCGGTTCGCCGGTTTCGACGGCCCGCTGGAGATCACCGCCGCCGCGAGCCCCCGGCAGGCCCTCACCGCCCTCCACGGCTACCTCGCGGCCCACGTGGACACGGACCTGCTCCCGTGCACCCGGGAGGAGCTCGACCGGCTGCTCGGCGACGACGAGCGGTGGACCGATGCCGCCGCGATGAGGGACCCGGCCCGGTCCGTGGGGCAGTCGGCCGAGGCCGCCCGGCTGCGGCTGCTCGCCGACGACTTCGTGGTGCTGCTCGACGCGGAGACACCGGGGCTGCTCACGGCGACCTCGTGCGACGACCTGCGTCTGGCACGCCTGTACGGGCGTACCGCGACGGGCCTGCTGCGCTACCACCACTGGATGGCCGACACCTCACCGGCCCGTCTCACCCGGCTGGTGGGTGTGCGGGACCAGATGATGGCCGGCAACCTGCTCGCCCTCGCCACACGCGGCCCGGTGCTCGTCAGCGCCCACAACTCCCACCTCCAGCGGGAGAGGAGCAGCATGCGGATGGCCGGGAAGCCACTGGAGTGGTGGAGCGCCGGTGCGCTGGTGAACGCCGAACTCGGCGAGGCGTACGCCTTCGTGGCCACCGCCCTCGGGACGATCCACCACCAGGGGGTGGGCGCACCGCCGCCGGACAGTGTCGAGGGCCTCCTGTACGCACTCCCGGACGACCGCTGCGTCGTCGACCCGCGTCGACTGGCCGCCGCTCTCGCCGGCACACCGCCCGAGCACCGTGTATCCCCGTGGTTCGGCTACGCCTCGTTCGACCCGGCCCACCTGGCGGGTGTCGACGCTCTGGTATTCGTCAAGGACGTCAAGGACGTCACGCAGGGCAGCTGACACCGGGGCGCGAGGTGACACGGGCCGGGGGCGTCCCCCCGGCCCGTACCTGGATCAGCTCGACGACACGTTGAATCCGTTGGTCGTGAAGTCCAGCCCGCCCGACGACGACGTGATCTCGTAGCCGAACTGGACGTCACCGATGGTCTCGTTGCCCCACCAGCCCTTGGTGTCCTTGATCCACTTCAGGATCGGCAGGATGTCCACGGTGCCCGACGACGAGTCGGAGGTCCGCAGGAACGAGAAGACCTCGTTGGCCCCGTTGTCGCCCTTGTACACGGCCCAGGTGTGGCCGCCGAGGGTCACCGTCCCCTGCGAGGTGCCGAGAGGACCGACCGCGCCGTTGTAGTTGACCCAGAGCATGACCTCGTAGTCGTAGTCCGTGTCCCAGATGTCGTACGACGTGTTGTACGCGCCGGACGACGGGACGGTCACGTTGTAGCCGCTCTTCAGCGAGGAGAGCGACGTGATCGGCTTGTTCACGATCTTCTTGGCGTTCGGGTACGACTTGATGCCGCCCGTGTTCGGGTGGTTCGCCGTCACGCCCCAGTTGCTGGAGGAGTTGGCCCAGATCGTCTGGGTGCCCGCTCCGGAACCCCAGATGTTGTTGTAGAGGATGTAGTTGTCGGACGTGGTGTAGTTGCCCCACTGCTCGGACGAGGTCCAGATCGCCGCGTGTGCGGGGGCCGCCGCGAAGCCGATCAGCGCGGCCACGGCCGCCGTCGGCGCCAGGAGGAGCCTGGTCAGGGTGGATCGTGCCATGGGGTGTTCCTTCCATGTGGGGATGGAGGCTGGGAACTGCTACCGCGCCTCCAGGGTGAGGACGCGGTCCACGCCGGCCGTCAGCTCCAGCGGAGCCGGGGGGTTTCCGGCGGAGGTCTCGGTGAGGGCGAGCCCGTCGCCCGTACGCAGATCGACGCGGGCGTCGCGGGTGGGGCGCAGCACGGCGGTGGCGCCGTCCTCGGACCACCGCAGGTCCAGGTGGGCGCCGAACCGCGTCCGTACGCCTCGGAGTTCACCTGCCGGGTACGCGGCCGGGACGGCCGGCAGGAGCACCAGGCGGTGGGGCGTCGACTGGACGAGAGACTCGATCACGGCGGCGGGCAGGGTGTGGGCGGCGTCCGCGTTGTAGACGTTCCTGGACGGGTAGTGGGCGCTCATCAGCGAGTCGTGGAAGAAGTCCCCGCCCAGCACCGCGTCCAGCGCCGCCGACACCCGGGACGGGTCCCGCAGCCGGGCGGCGATCAGGGCGTGGTGCAGATGCCCGTGCGCGGAGTCGTTCTCCGAGCCGCGCAGCTCCAGCGCGCGGTGCGCGGCCGTGGCGAGCTCCGGTGTGTCGTACGGGTTGATCGCGTCCAGCGGCCACACCGGGTAGAGGTGGCTCAGATGGCGGTGGTCGTACGTCTCGCGCAGGCCCGGCCAGGCCCACTCGGCGAGCGCCCCGTCCTCGTTGACCAGGTAGGCCGGGAGCCGGCCGGCGAGCGCGAGCCAGTGACCGGCGGACGGGTGCCCGGGGGCGTGTCCGGCGGCCGTCGTCAGGGCGTGACGGGCCGCGGCGAGGTCCATGGTGGCGTTCACCGTGCCCCAGCTCGCGTTGGCGGGCCGGTTCTCCGG
This sequence comes from Streptomyces silvae, assembly GCF_016745505.1. GTDB lineage: Bacteria > Actinomycetota > Actinomycetes > Streptomycetales > Streptomycetaceae > Streptomyces > Streptomyces silvae. Next base: position 26,933 of record NZ_JAERUC010000006.1, read on the forward strand.
GGAGTACGAGGGCACGACGGCCACGTTCCCGTCCGGGTCCTCCCGGCTGAGGAAGTCCTCGTAGAACAGGGCCACTTCGACCAGGGCGGAGGTCAGCGCGGGGCCCGGGGTGCCCGTCGTCACCTCGGCGTGCTCCAGCAGCGGCTGCAGCAGCCAGTCCGCCCCGGCGGTCCACAGGTGCAGCGGATAGGCACGCTGGAAGTGCCGGGTGTGACCCGAGGCGCCGTCCGTGTGGGACGGCGCGACGACACCCCTGGCCCCGAAGAGGGCCCGGGCGTTGTCCCGCCAGTCCGCCAACTGGCCCTGTACGAAGGCCGCGTGGGCCTCCGTGACCTCCGGGAGCGCGGCCGTCGCGGCGGAGGAGATCTGGAGGTTGAGGTTGGCGTTCGTGGTGAACGCCCCGGACCACGCGGTGTCCCAGTCACCGGTCCACAGGCCGGTCAGCCGGGGCGGCAGCATCCCCGACGAGGAGAGCAGGTGGTAGCGGCCCGCCGCGAAGAGCCGCTCCAGCAGGGCGGGGGACCTCGGGGTGCGCAACAGTTCGCTGCCCGGGAGTTCACGCTCGGGCGCGGCGTCCCGCAGTGTGAGGGAGGCACGCCCGTACGCGGTGCGGTGCAGCGGCCGGTGGCGGGCCAGCAGCGTGGCGTGGTCCTCGCACGGCAGGGCGGCCCACAGCTCCCCGAGGTCCGGGTGACCGGGCCCTCTGACGACCCGGGTCGTCAGGGTGAGACTCCGCGCGCCCTCGATCCGGATGCCCTCGCCGGCCACCGTCACGGTGCCGCCGTCCACCCGGGCCACCGTGACGCCGGTGTAGCCCAGTTCGCTGCCCGGATAGCCCACCCGCAGCGCCAGACGTGCGCCCTGCGGGGTCAGCACGGTGGAGCGGCCGACGGCGAGCCGCGCGGGGGCGCCGGGCAGCGCGTGGTCCAGGACGACGTCGGCGGTCAGCCCCAGGTCCGTGACGTGCTGGACGACCACGTCGTCGGCCCGCGACACGAAGACACTGCTGCGCCACGCCTCGTACGACGCGGTGACCTCTCCCGTCGTGAAGTCGACCTCGCGCCGGTAGCCGGTGACCGCCTCGTGCAGCCCCCGGCCACGGCGTACGCGTGACCGGAACGCCGGGTGGAAGGGCTGCACCCACGCCAGCGGGAGTCCCGCGCCGAAGTCCTCGGCCGCCGTGGTGTCCCCGGCCAGCAGGGCGTCCTGGAGGCGGCCGAGCCGGTCGGCGAGCTCCGGCGGCCGCAGGTCCTCGCTGCCGTTGGGCCGCACCAGGGTGTGGTGGTCGACGATCACCTGGTCGTCCGCCGGATCGCCCCACACCATGGCCCCGTGGCGGCCGTTGCCGCTGAGGAACGCGTCCTCCCAGCGGGTGGCGGGACGGGGCTCCCACGTGCCGTCGATCATGCGGACGCTTCCTGGAGGACGGCCACGCCGTAGCGGCCCAGTTCCACTCCGCCGTCGCCCGTGAGCAGGTCGACATGGCGGCCCGTCAGCTCCACCCGGACGGGGGAGCGGCCGTGGTTCAGCAGGAAGAGCAGTCCGCCGCGCCGCACCGCCTCCACCCCGGCGGGCAGCCCCTCCACCACCGGGCGCACGCCGGCGCCGGCCGCCGCCCGGCCGAGCAGGTCCCGCAGCGCCCGGGGTTCGGGCAGGGTCGAGACGTACCACGCGGTGCCCTTGCGGAGGACGGCCGGGAGCCCGTCGAGTTCGCCGCCGGTGTAGGCGGCGACCGTCTCCGCGCTGCCGTCGGGCTCCAGCTCCTCCGACCACAGGGTGCCCCGGAAGCCGTCGCACTCCACCGTCGCGTCGGCGTCCAGCGGCCACCACTCGTGCACCGTACGGATGCCGAACAGCTCACGCAGCCGGCTGTCCATGCCGCCCGGCCTGATCCGGTCGTCGACGTCCGTGACACCCGTGAAGAACCCGCACACGAGGGTCCCGCCGCCCCGCACGTACGCGACGAGGTTGTCCGCCGCCGCGTCGGAGAGCAGCTGGAGCTGCGGCACGAGCACCATGCGGTACGCGCTCAGGTCGGCGCCGGGGCGGGCGAAGTCCGTGCCGATCCCCTCCTCCCACAGGGCGCGGTGCCACGCCTGAAGCAGCTCCGGGTACGCGACGAGGGAGGACGGCCGGCCGTCCTGGGTGCTCGACCACCAGGCGTCCCAGTCGTGCAGCACGGCGACGTCGGCGGGCACCCCGGTGCCGCTCACCTCGCGTCCGATCAGGGCGAGTTCGGCGCCGATGCGCTTCACCTCGCGGAAGGTGCGGCCGTGCTCACCCGCATGCCCGAGCATCCCGGAGTGGAACTTCTCCGCGCCCTGCCGGGACTGCCGCCACTGGAAGTAGCAGAGGGCGTCCGCGCCCCTGGCCACCGCCTGCCAGGACCAGAGCCGGTTGAGCCCGTCCGGCTTGGGGCGGTTGACGGGGCGCCAGTTGACCGTGCCGGCCGCCTGCTCCATCACCATCCACGGCCCACGGGCCTGCGAGCGGGTCATGTCGGCGAGCATCGCGTTGTACTGGCCACCGTGCGGGTCCGCCGGGTCCGGGTAGACGTCGACGGAGACGATGTCCTCCTGCTCCGCCCAGGCCCAGGCGTCCTGCCCCGACCACAGCGGCATGAAGTTGGTCGTCACCGGGATGTGCGGGGTGTGCCGGGCGACGATGTCCCGCTCGGCGGTGTAGCACTCCATCAGGGCGTCGGAGGTGAACCGTTTGAAGTCCAGCTCCTGCGCCGGATTGCGCAGGTACTGCGCCCGGCGCGGCGGCAGGATCTCCGCCCAGGAGTCGTAGCGCTGACTCCAGAACGCCGTGCCCCAGGCCTCGTCGAGCGCGTCCAGGGTGGTGTAGCGGGAGGCCAGCCAGCGGCGGAAGTGGGCGGCTGTCTCGTCGCACCAGCAGTGGGTGCAGTACTCGTTGTTGATGTGCCACACGGTGAGCGCCGGATGGTCCGCGTACCGTGCGGCGAGATCCTCGGTGAGGGCCGCGGCGTAGTGCCGGTACACCGGTGAGCTCGGGCAGAAGTGCTGCCGTGAACCGTAGGTGACGAGGGAGCCGTCCTCGGCGCGCGGCAGCGTCTCCGGGTGGAGCGCTCCCATCCACGGCGGCGGCGAGGACGTGGGGGTGGCGAGCACGACGCCGATGCCATGGGTGTGCAGCAGGTCGAGGAGCCGGTCCAGCCAGCCGAACTCACGCGCACCGGGCCGTGGTTCGATCATCGCCCAGGAGAAGACCCCGACGGTGACGGAGTTGACCCCGGCCTCCTTCATCAGCCGTACGTCGTCGGCCCACACCTCCTCGGGCCACTGCTCGGGGTTGTAGTCGCCCCCGAAGAGGATGCGGCCACGGGTGGCGTCGTGCAGGGACGGCATGGATCTGGATCCTCCACTGAGGGGGGGGAACGTGCGGCGGGAACGTGGCTCAGCCCTTGACGGCGCCGGTGAGCATGCCTTCCTTGAAGTGCTTCTGCACGAAGGGCGACAGGAACGCGACCGGGATCAGGGCGAGCACCATCACCGCCATCTGGATGGCGAGCGGCGAGAGGTGGCCGGTGTTGATGACCTGGGCGAGACCGGTGGGCCGCTCCTGCTTGAGGACCAGCTGGTTCATCACGTTCTGGAGCGGCATCATCTCCGGGTCGCTGATGTAGATGGACGCGTTGAACCAGGCGCTCCAGTAGCCGACCGCGTAGAACAGCGTGATCACGGCGATGACGGCGCGGGACAGCGGCATGACGATCTGCCACAGGATGCGGACGTCGCCGGCCCCGTCGATCCGGGCGCTCTCGATGAGCTCCTGGGCCGTACTCATGAAGAAGGCGCGCAGGACCAGGATGTTGAAGACGTTCAGGGCGCTCGGCAGGATCAGCGCCAGATAGGAGTCGGTGAGCCCGAGCCCCTGGACCACCAGGTAGGTGGGGATGAGGCCGGCGCCGAAGAACATCGTGGCGAGCATGAACACCAGCAGCGGCCGGTGCAGGACGGACCCGGTGCGCGAGAGGCCGTACGCGCACATGATGGACACGGCCATGCTGAAGACCGTGCCGACCAGGGTCACACAGATGCTGATCACGGTCGCGCGGGTGACCTGGCCGCCGCCGAGCAGCTCCTGGTAGGCGACGAACGTGATGCCGCGGGGGATCACCACCAGCCCGCCGGCCTCGGTGATGGTCCTCACCGAGGACAGACTGGTGACGATCACCACCCAGAGCGGGAAGAGGACGGCGAGGCAGATCAGGACCAGGACCACGCCCTTGGAGGCGAGGCCCGTCCGCGACGGCTCCTCCTCCCAGGCGGGACGCAGACGGCCGCGGGTTCCCGGCTTCACCCCGGCCAAGCCGGTCAGTCCGGAGAGCAGGCTGCTCACTTCTTGTACACCCCCTGCTCACCCATGAGGTGGGCGACCTTGTTGGCCCCGAGGACCAGCAGCAGACCGAAGATTCCCTTGACGATGCCGACGGCCGCCGCGTAACTGAACCCGCCGTTGGTGATGCCGACGTTCCAGACGTAGGTGTCGAGCACCTCGGAGGCGCCCGGCCCGACCGCCGTGCGCTGGAGCAGGATCTGCTCGAAGCCGACGGTCAGCGCGTTGCCCACCTGGAGCACCAGCAGCAGCGCCACGACGGGGCGCAGCGCGGGCAGGGTGATGTGCCAGATCCGGCGCCAGCGGTTCGCGCCGTCCATCGCGCTCGCCTCGTAGAGGTCCGGGCTGACCGCGGCCAGGGCGGCGAGGAAGACGATGACGCCCCAGCCGGCGTCCTTCCAGATCATCTCGAAGGTGATCAGGAACTTGAACAGACCGGGATCGGTCATCAGGTCGAAGCCCTCGTGACCGTGCTCCCGCAGCGTCTGCGCGATGAGCCCCGCCCCGCCGAACATCTGCTGGAACACGGTGACGACCAGGACCCAGGAGAAGAAGTGCGGCAGGTAGAGGATGGCCTGCGCCACCGCCCGGACCCGGGGCCGCACGAAGCTGTTGATGAACAGCGCGAGCAGGATCGGCACCGGGAAGAACAGCGTCAGCTGCAACAGGAAGATCACCAGTGTGTTCCGCAGCGCCGACCAGAACAGCCGGTCGTTCACCATCTGCTGGAACCACTCGAACCCGACCCACGGACTCTGCGTGATCGCCTGGAAGGCGTTGTCCGCGATGTACGGGTCGTAGTCCTGGAAGGCGACGACGTTGCCCGCGAGCGGGATGTACGCGAAGACCAGCAGGAGCAGCATCGCGGGCAGGGTCATCAGCAGCAGCGTGCGGTCCCGGCGCAGCCGGTGCCGCAGCGGCATGCCCTTGGCGGCGGGCCGGTCACCGGCCGCCTGCGTCGTGACCGGCGGCGTCCGTGACTCCCGCGCGCGCCGGTCCTCTGTGCTCAGTGACATGTCAGGAAGCCGACTCACCGGTCTCGTCGAGCAGCTTCTTGTACCAGTCGCGGAGCTTGTCGCCGCCCTTGGTCTTCCAGTCGGAGACCTGCTGCTGCATGTCGCCGACCTTCTTGCGGCCGCGCACGATGTCCTTCTCCAGGTCCTCGAACTGCGCGTTGAGCTCGGTGTAGCGCGTCGGCTCCTGGATCTGCATGCCGTGGAACAGCGGCTTCCGCAGGTGTGCCCCCTGGCGCTGCTGCCACTCGATGACGCCCTTGACCACGTCCGGGTGGTCGGGGTAGGCCCGGAAGGGGGCCGAGGTGGCGATGTACTCGTAGGTGGCGAAGACCTGGTTGTTGCCCTGCTCCGTCTTGGTGAGGACGCCGTCCTTGAGGGTGTGGTGGGTGCCCTCCAGGCCGTACGCCTTCAGACGCTGCTCCTTGGTCCCGTAGGGAGCGGCGGTGTAGTTGGCGAGGGCGAGGATGTCCTCGATCGTCTTCTTGTCCGCGTTCTTGTTGACGAAGCACCAGATGTTGGACGGCGAGGCCTCGTAGATCACCGGGTCTCCGCCGTCGTGGGCGAAGAAGTCCATCGCGCCCATCCGGAAGTCCGGCTTGTCGAGGCGCTGGATCGCGGAGGCCGCGTACCAGTCGGAGATGTCCGCGTTGTACATGAGGGCGTTGCCGGACGAGAAGGTGGTGCGCATGTCACCCGTCTCGGCCTTGGCGTCCGGGTGGACGAAGCCGGCCGAGTACAGCGAGCGCGACCACTCGAGCGCCTCCAGGTACTCGTCGGTCTCGTAGCGGTTGACCAGCTTGCCGTCGACGAGCTTCCAGTAGTACGGCTTCTCCGGCAGCACCCCGAAGAAGACGAACGCCGACCACGTCATGTCGCCGCACGCCCACACCTTGCTCCTGGGGGCGTTGATCTCCTTGCAGAGGTCGTAGAACTCCTGCGTGGTGGCCGGGACCTCGTACCCCTTCTCCTCGAAGATGTCCGCGCGGTAGAAGGGGGTGATGTTGGGCGTCGCCTCGGCCGGCATGGGGAGGCCGCGCAGCTTCTCGGCGAAGACACCGCGCTGCCAGGCGCCGGTGGGGATGGCCGCCAGGTTCGGGTAGGCCTTGACCTTGTCGCCGGAGAGGTACGGGCCGAGGTCGGCGAACTTGTTGGCGATGGCGCTCGGTATCTTGCCGCCCAGCTCCCAGCCGGGGACGACCACGGCGTCCGGGATGCTGCTGGAGGCGAGCACCGCGCCGAGCTTCTGGCCGTAGACGTTGCCGTCCTGGTTCTGCCACTTGACCTTGACGCCGACGGCCTCGTCCATGGCCGTCCAGTACGGGTTGCCCTCGCCGGGGGAGGTGCCCCACAGCGGCGCCATGATGCTCAGCCGGCTGCCCTGGCCCAGCTTCTTCGGTACCGAGACCGCCAGTTGGGCGGCCGGGAGCGCGGTGGTGAAGCCGACCGCCGAGCCGTTCTTGCTGGGGAGGTCCGGGGTGACCGCCTTCGACGGCACGTAGGCGGGAAGGAGGTCCTTCAGCTTCTTGCCCGTGGTCGTGCCCTCGTTCTTCGCGCCGCCCGAACCGCCGCCGCAGGCTGCGAGGAGCGGCATCCCGCCGCCCACGGCTGCCGCGACAACCACGGAGGAGGCGAGGAATCGTCTCCGGCTGGGAGCGGAGGAGGAGTTCGGCGTCATGGGGTCAACCCTTCGTGGTGCAACAGGACGGCCCGCGGCGGCGACTGCCGCTCGGCCCTGTGTCTGAGGTAGGGGGCGTTACCGGCCGAGCCGGTGGCACTGCACCGGCTGAGCTGAAGCGGTCAACGGGCTGCCTCGTCGAAGCGCTTCGATGTTGCAGCGAGGTTAAGTGAAGGGTCCCGGCCACACAAGAGTTCGTTTCGATATTCCTCGGACCTGTTCCCGAACCGTTTCTCGCTGTGGTCCGGCTCAGGCGCGCCCGGAAGAGCCTCTTCGGAGCGGTAGTCCCCTTGACACCTGCGGGGTCGGCCGCAGAGCATCGAAGCGCTTCGAAAGATCTTCTCCTCGCGTCGATGGACGACTCGGCGCCCGCAGACCCTGAAACCTCCCACCTCTCCAAGGGGACCCGCACGTGACGGACCATCCGCTTCCCTTCCGCGACCCGCAGCTGTCCTTCTCCCGGCGCACCGACGATCTGCTCGGACGGCTCACGCTCGACGAGCGGATCGCGATGCTCCACCAGTTCGCCCCCGCGGTGGAGCGGCTGGGCGTCGGCCCGTTCCGTACCGGACAGGAAGCCCTGCACGGGGTCGCCTGGATGGGACCCGCCACCGTCTTCCCGCAGGCCGTCGGCCTCGGCGCCACCTGGAACGACGACCTGGTCCGCCGGATCGGCGAGGCCGTCGGCGACGAGGTGCGCGCCAGGCGCGCCCTGGACGACCGCGTCGGGCTCAACGTCTGGGCGCCGACGGTGAATCTGCTGCGCCACCCGCTGTGGGGGCGCGGCGAGGAGGGGTACTCCGAGGACCCCGCGCTGACCTCCGCCATCGCCGTCGCCTACACCCGGGGACTGCGCGGCGACGACCCCCGCTACTGGCGCACCGCCCCCGTGCTCAAGCACTGGCTCGCGCACAACAACGAGACCGACCGCGACACCGCCTCCTCCTCGGTCCGTCCGCGCGTCCTGCACGAGTACGACCTGCGGGCCTTCCGCGACGCGGTACGGGCCGGCGCGGTGGCCGGGGTCATGCCCGCCTACAACCTGGTCAACGGCCGCCCCAACCACGTCTCCCCGCTCCTGGAGCAGCAGCTGCGGAGCTGGACCGACCAGCCGCTCGTCGTCTGCTCGGACGCGGGCGCGCCCTCCAACCTGGTCGACTCCGAGCACTACTTCGACACCCACGAGGAGGCCACCGCGGCCTCCCTGAAGGCGGGCGTCGACAGCTTCACCGACCACGGCACGGACTCCACGGTCATGACCGGCCGCATCCGCGACGCACTCGCCAAGGGCCTCATCGACGAGAGCGACATCGACAGGGCCGTACGCCGGCTGCTCGCCCTGCGCTTCGCACTCGGCGAGTTCGACCCCGCGCTCGATCCGTACGCCCAGGTCGACGCCCTGGACACCGAGGAACACCGGGCGCTCGCCCTGGAGGCCGCGGAGCAGGCCGTCGTCCTCCTCAAGAACGACGGCCTGCTGCCCCTGGAACCGACGCCGGGCCGGACCGTCGCCGTGGTCGGACTGCTCGGCGACGCCTGCAAGCTCGACTGGTACAGCGGGACGCTCATGCACCGCTCCACACCGCTCGACGGGATCCGCGAGCGGTACGGCGCCGAGAACGTCCTCTTCACGGAAGGCGTGGACAGAGTCCGCCTGAAGTCCTCCGACGGCTGGCTCCAGGTCCCCGCGGCCGACGGGGCCACGGACGCTGAGGCGCGCGGCGCGGAAGGCGCCCTCGACCCGGCGCTCCTCGCCGGCCGCACCGACCTGCCCCCGCTGACCTGCGGCGAGGAGGCCACCGAACTGGCCCTCGTCGACTGGGGCGACGGCGTCCTGACCCTGCGCACCGACGAAGGGCTGTACCTCTCCGTCGCCGACGACGGATACGTCAGGGCGTCCGCGGACGAGCCGGGCGGCTGGGTCGTCCAGGAGACGTTCCGCCTGGAAGCGGTGGAGGGGCACGACGGCGGGCACCGCCTTCTGCACATGGGGACCGGTGGGTACGTGTCGGTCGCCGCCGACGGCGCGAAGGTTGCCGTGTCCGGCGAGAAGATTTCCCGGGACGACGCCACCGTCCTCGCGCTGGAGACCGTCGAGCACGGCGCGGATGCCGTGGCCCGGGCCGCCGCTGCCGCCGACACCGTGATCGTCGTCGCCGGCAACGACCCCCACATCAACGGCCGCGAGACCGAGGACCGTACGACCCTGGCCCTCCCCGTCCAGCAGGACCGCCTGTGGCGCGCCGCCCACGCCGCCAACCCGCGGACGGTCCTCGCCCTGACCTCCGCCTACCCGTACGCGGTCACCGACGCGGCGGAGACGCTGCCCGCCCTGCTCTGGACCGCGCACGGAGGACAGGCCGCCGGCACCGCGCTCGCCCGGGTGATCGCCGGCGACGTCTCCCCGGCCGGCCGGCTCCCGCAGACCTGGTACGCGAGCGACGACGACCTGCCCGGCCTGTTCGACTACGACATCATCGGCTCCCGGCAGACCTACCTCTACTTCGACGGGACCCCGCTCTTCCCGTTCGGCCACGGCCTCGGGTACGCCGCCTTCGGGTACTCCGACCTCAGGGCGGAGGTGGACGGCGACCGGCTGCGGATGTCACTGACCGTCACCAACGACGGCTCCGTCGCGGCCGACGAGGTGATTCAGCTCTACGTGCGCGTGGCAGTGCCCGGACAGCCGGACTCGCCCGTGGAGCCCGGTACGGTCGGCGGCAGACGCCTCGGCCGCCTGCTGCCCGCCACGGCCTTCCCCTCGGACCTGCCACGGCTCACGTTGGCAGCCCACCGCCGGACGCACCTCGCGCCGGGCGTGGCGGAGCGTATCGAATTCGATGTGGCCGTCGAGGAGTTGGGTCACTGGAGCGTGGCCCACAGCCGGTGGACCGTCGAGCCCGGCACGTACGAGATTCTCGCGGGCGCGTCGAGCGCCGACATCCGGCTCACCGCCACGGTGGCCGTCGACGGTGAAGCGGAAGGGCCCCGCCCGGTGGTGGCGCGCGGCTTGGACGCGGCGGACTACGACTGGCAGCGGGGCACGGTGATCGTCGACCGCGCCAAGACGGAGGGCGACGCCGTGGCCCCCGCCTCCGCCGACGAGGCGGGACGGCTCGTCTACCGGCGGTGCGACTTCGGTGAGGGGGCGGCCGGACTGACGTTGTTCGTCTCGGGGCAGGGGTGCGTCGAAGTGAGCGGTGGCGGAGTCGGCACAGCGATCCAGTTCCCGGACACCGGCGGCCCGTACGACTACCGGGCCATCGAGGTCGAGAAGGAGATCCGTGGGGTGGTGCCCGAGTTGTGCATCGACCTCTCGGGCAACGTGCGCCTCGCCCGCATCGAAGTCCTTCACACCGAGGAGTCCGCATGAGGTTCACCGACGGCTTCTGGCTCATGCGTGAGGGTGTCAGCGCCTCGTACGCGACCGAGATCCGCGATCTGCGGGTCGAGGACGACCGGTTCACCGCGTACGCGGCGGTCAAGCGGGTCACGGCACGCGGCGACACACTCAACACCCCGCTGATCACGGTCGAATGCTTCTCCCCGGCCGAGGGCGTCATCGGCGTACGCACCACCCACCACGCCGGACGGGCGCGGCGCGGGCCGGACTTCGCGCTGCTGACGGACGACACGACGGCACCTGCGGCACGCACCCGGCGGGACGGCACGGTCACCGAACTCACCAGCGGACCACTGACGTTGCGCACGGACAGCGACGGGCCCTGGGGGATCACCTTCCTCGACGGTGACGGCCGCCGCCTCACCGGGGTGGACCCGAAGGGCACCGCCTTCGCGACCACACCCGACGGCGTCCACCACATGATCGCCCAACTCGCCCTGGACGTGGGCGAGAACGTCTACGGACTGGGGGAGCGCTTCACGCCGTACGTGAAGAACGGCCAGAGCGTGGACATCTGGCAGGCGGACGGCGGCACGAGCAGCGAACTGGCCTACAAGAACATCCCGTTCTACCTCTCCTCCCGTGGT
>NZ_JAERUC010000077.1 GCF_016745505.1 Streptomyces silvae
TGGACCCGCTCCACGTTCTCCTTCAACGCCGCCAACTCGGCCGTGGCGCTGTTCGCGACCTCCTCGCCGGCCGCGTCCAGGGCGGCCTCGTCCCCGGACACCTGGAACTCGTGCAGCAGCCGGACCCGCGCGGTGTCCTCCCCGAGTGGTTCGACGACCCAGGCGCCGCCCAGCGAGGCCAGCGGCGCCTCGACGTGCAACCGCTGGAAATTGACGCGGAGTTCGGCGTCCTGGACGATGCGGCGCAGCCGCCGGGACCGCAGCGGTCCGTCCCCGGCCTCCCAGATGCGCAGCAGCTGCTCGCCCTCCGGTGCCTCGTCGTGGGCGACATGGACGGTCGCGGGGAACGTCCTCGGCCAGTTCTCCACGTCGGCTATCAGCCGGTGGACCGTGGCGGCCGGAACGGCCACGGTGATCTCGTGCGCCGTGCGGCGCACGCCCGATTCATTCATGTGCGGACTCCTCGTCCGTGAAGGGCGCGGGGAGTACGGGTGCCGGGCCGGCCCATGGGGCGGCGGCCGTCGGCGAGTTGGCACGTGACGACGGCACGGCCGCCCCGGGGGAGCCCGGTGCCCGATTCGCCCGCGAGGGGAAGAACGCTGTCAGCCCGGTGACCCGGCGGGCCGGGAACCGGGACTGCCGCTGCCGGTCGGTGCCCGGCAGCGGCAGTGCGGGTGGTCCCGTCCGGGACCGCCCGAGGTGTACGTCCGACCACGCGTGCCCGGCCGGGAGCCCGGCCGGGCCGGCCGTCACTCGCCCGCGGCGCGGGTGTGGACGACGCGGTAGGTGTTGGAGTCCTGCCAGGTCGCCAGGGCGGCGACGCGGGCGTCGACCTTCTGGCGCTCCGGGGCGCGGTCCGCCTCCGGCGTGCCGCGGAAGGCGTCGTACGCCTCCTTGCTGTCCCACTGCGAGTAGGAGACGACGAACTTGCCCTCGACGCCACGGGCGCGCAGGCCGCGCAGCACGGTGTGGGTGCGGTAGCCCGGCACGTCCTGGAGCCACTCCTGCGAGGTGCCCAGCGCGTCGACGAGGTCCTCCTGCTCCTCCTCGGCGACACCGAACAGCTCGATGGCGGTGTAGTCGTCGCGGTCCGGGGAGATCTCGGTGCCGTCCAGGCCCGGCTTGGACCAGGTGAAGGCGATCTCGTTCTGCAGCAGCCGGATCGAGGTGGTGATCTCGCCGAACAGCGGCAGCGTGCGGTGCTTGAACTCCTCGCCGGCGTAGCGGGCTTCGAGGTCCTCGGCGCTGTTCCACTGGATGAAGTTGGCGGTGCCCGGCTTGTCCTCGCCCGCGTGGACGGTGCTGGAGATCCAGCCCTCGTAGGCGGCGGAATCGACGATCTCCCGCATCGCGGCGAGGAGCTTCACCTGCTTCTCCGGGGCGTCGGTCGAGAACAGGTTGAGAACAGTCAGATGCTGACCGTCGGCTGCAATCTTCGGCATTCTCTTCTCTTCCATTCGAGGAAAGGGGTGTGCGAACGGCCATAAACACTCGGGCCGGGTGTTCCCGTCACAGCCTGGCAGCGGAAAAGTGAAGCGGGAAAGGCCTCACCCGTCATGATTCGGCGTGGTTCTGTCAAGTTTCCGGTGCGCGCGTAAGATCTTCCGCATATTCGTCAGGTCTCTGAAAAGCGGCCTTGGCCCGCCATTGGAATGGCGGCCATGCTCGGGTAATGCATCCAGGCCAGGCAATAGCCGACATACGTACGCTGCTTGACCGGTATCTCATCGGTCTCGACGACGAGGAACTGGACGACGCGTGGGCCGCGGCGCTGTTCACCCGTGACGCCCGGGTCGAGTTCCCCATGAGCGGCCACAAGGGCCTCGAAGGGCTCGCCGCCTACCACCGCGATTCGCTCGCGGCCTTCGCCGCCACCCAGCACCTGGGCTCCGCCGCAGTGGTGGACCTCGAGGAGGAGGGGCGCGCGGTGCTGCGCGCCAACCTCGTCTCGACGCATGTGCACCACCCCGGCACCGGAGGCCGGCCGCTGTTCACCGCCGGCACGCTGGCGACCGGCGAGGCCCGGCTGACCGGTGAGGGCTGGCGGCTCTCGGCGCTGTCCTTCCGGGTCCTGTGGACCGAGGGCGCCCCGCCCGCGCCCCAGGAGTCCCGGTGAACGCCCTGGCGGCCGGCGGGGTCAAGGAGTCCACCCTCGCGATGCTGCTGCTCGGGATCGGCGTGGTGCTGGTGGCGGGCGCCCTGCTCGGCCGGCTCGCCCAGCGGTTCCGTCAGCCCGTGGTGGTCGGTGAGATCACCGCGGGCATCCTGCTGGGGCCCAGCGCCCTGGGGCTGCTGCCCGGCGACCTGTCCGAGCGCCTCTTCCCCGCCGAGGTGCGCCCGCTGCTGTCGGCGGTCGCCCAGGTCGGGCTGGTCCTCTTCATGTTCGTGGTCGGCTGGGAGTTCGAGAAGCGCCTGGTCCGGCCGCACGCGGGGCTCGCGGCCGGCGTCTCCATGTCGTCCATCGTCCTGTCGTTCGGCCTGGGTGTCGCGCTCGCGCCCGTGCTGTACGACGAACACGCGACCGTGGCCGGCAAGGAGATCTCCTTCGTCGCCTTCGCCACCTTCCTCGGCACGGCCATGTCGGTGACCGCCTTCCCGGTGCTGGCCCGCGTCCTCACCGAGAACCGGCTCCTGGGGACCCGTATCGGCTCCCTCTCGCTGGCCAGCGCCGCCGTCGACGACCTGCTCGCCTGGTGCCTGCTGGCGTACGTCTCCGCCCTCGTCAGCTCGGACGGCGACTACACCCAGCTGGGGCGGATCGCCCTGCTCAGCGTCGGTTACGTCGCGCTGATGTTCCTGGTCGTACGGCCGCTGGCGGCGCGCCTGGTGTGGCGCTGGGCGGCGGCGGAGCGCTGGCCGATGCTGCTGGCGGTGCTGAGCGCCGGTGCGCTCGGATCGGCGGTGCTGACCACCTGGATCGGCATCCACGCGATCTTCGGGGCGTTCCTCTTCGGCTTCGTGATGCCGCGCGAGCCCGCCCGGGTGCTGACCGAGCACCTGCGCAAGCCGATGAGCAACGTGAGCACCGTCCTGCTTCCGGTCTTCTTCATCGTCACCGGCCTCGGCGTGGACCTCGGCGCGCTGACCGGCTCGGACTGCATCGGGCTCGCCCTGATCATCGGGGTGGCCTGCGCGGGCAAGCTGATCGGCGCCATCGTGCCGGCCCGGCTGGCCGGTTTCACCTGGCGGGACTCCATGGACCTCGGCCTCCTCATGAACACCAGGGGCCTGACCGAACTCATCATCCTCAACGCGGCCGTCAGCCTCGGCGTCCTGGACGGGCGCATGTTCACCATGCTCGTGATCATGGCGCTGGTCACCACCGCGATGGTGGGCCCGCTGCTGTCCCGTCCCACGGTCCCTCCCGTCCCCGTCGGGCACGGCACGGATCCGGACGTACCCGGGAAGCAGCGTGCGCCGGAGGACGCCGCGCACCTCATCACCCCACGCACCTGAGAAAGGGCATGTCGTGATTCCTGTTCAGTCAGCAACCACCAAGAAACCGGCCCCGGTCGACGGGCGCGCCCTGCGCGACGTGTGCGGGAACTTCGCCACCGGTGTCACGGTCATCACCTCCGGCGCGGGGCAGGACGCCTCCGGCACCACGGTGAACTCCTTCACCTCGGTCTCGCTGGAGCCGCCGCTGGTGCTCATCTGCCTGCACCGCTCCTCCAGGCTGCTGCCGGTGGTCCAGGAGTCGGGCGGCTTCGTGGTCAACTTCCTGACCCAGCACCAGCAGAGCGTGGCCTGGGCGTTCGCCGGCCGCGCCTCCGCGCGGATGGACGAGGTGGTCCACCACCGCTCGGATGCCGGACTGCCGGTCCTCAGCGAGGCGCTCGCCTTCCTGGACTGCCGTCTGATCACCGAGTACGACGGTGGCGACCACGCCATCCTGCTCGGCGAGGTCGTCGAACTCGGGGCACCGGCCGCCCAGGAGGATCCGCTGATCTTCTTCCAGGGAACCATGCGTGAGCTGGACGGCGATGCGGCAGCCGCGCGGGCGAGCTGACGCCCCGGGCGCGGCCGTCCGCCGCCGGAACGCCCGCTCAGCGACCGCGGCCGGCGGCCGCCTCCTCCGCGACGTCGAACTCCTGCCGTGCCTGCTCGACGCGCGGCAGATGGTCGGCGGACCAGTCGGCGAGGTGGGCGAAGAGCGGCGCCAGGCTGCTGCCGAGCTCACTGATCTCGTACTCCACCCTGGGGGGTACCTCGGGGTGATAGGTGCGCACCACGAGCCCGTCCCGCTCCATCTGCCGCAGGCGCTGGGTGAGCACCTTCGGCGTGATGGTGCCGATGTTGCGCTGCAGGACGACGAAGCGCTGGCGGCCGAAGGTGTGGAGCGTCCACAGGATCGGCGTCGTCCACCGGCTGAAGACGATGTCGAGCACCGGGGCGATCGGGCACGCCTGCGCCGAGGTCGCGCCGTGTGCGGGGGCACCCCCGACGCCTGCCATGGCGGTGCTGCTGGTGGTCATGCGAACCCTCCAGGTAGTCACTTTCCTCTAGGTACCTACTTTACCCAGGATGCTAGCTTCCTGGAAGACGTCACAGAGCACCGCCGTCGTCACCGACAGTCAGCCATGCCGTTCTCCCCGCGCCACCGGGCTCCGCCCCGGCTCCACCGGCTCCGGGCGCCACCCGGGACCCACCGGCTCCACCCGGTCCACCGGCTTCATCCGCTCTCCCCGTCCCGTCCCCTCATCCGTTCCGCGTTCCCGTAGGAGTTGTCATGTCAGTCCAAGAGTCCCCGAGCTCATCCGCAGCGAGCACATCCGCAGCGAAGCCGGACGGCGGGCCCGCCCACCGCCCCGGCCTCATCCTGGCCTTCCTCTGCCTGGCCGGCTTCATGACGTTCCTCGACGTGTCGATCGTGAACGTGGCGCTGCCCACCATCGAGGACGAGCTCCACATCTCCCAGACGGCCCTGCAGTACGTCGTCACCACGTACGGCATGCTCCTCGGCGGTTTCCTGCTGCTGACCGGCCGGCTCGCCGACACCCTCGGCCGCCGCCGGATGCTCCAGACCGGCCTCGTCCTCTTCGCCGTGTCCTCGCTGCTCGCGGGCCTGGCGCAGAACTCCGCGATGCTGATCGGCGCACGCGCCGGGCAGGGTCTGGCCGCCGCCTTCATGGCCACCGCCGCACTCAGCCTGCTGACGAACAACTTCGAGGAGGGCCCGGCGCGGAACAAGGCGCTCGGTGTGTGGGGCGCGCTCAGCGGGGTCGCCGCCGTCGCCGGTGTCACCCTGGGCGGTCTGCTCACCGACGGGCCGGGCTGGCGCTGGATCTTCTTCATCAACGTGCCGATCGGTCTCGTCGGCGCGCTCGTCGCCCCGATGATCGTCGGTGAGAGCCGCTCCGCCGAGCGCACCCGCAGCTTCGACGTCGCCGGCGCCGTCGTCCTCACCGCCGGCCTGATCCTGCTGATCTTCACCCTCGGCCAGACCGTCGACGACTCCGACGTCCCGATGGCCCGTATCTACGGCGGGTTCGCCCTCTCCGCCCTGCTGCTGATCGGCTTCCTGCTCATCGAGCGCCGCGCGGCCGCCCCGCTGATGCCGCTCCGTGTATTCCGCCGCCCGTCCCTGCGTGCCGCCAACATCATCGCGATCCTGCTCCTGGGCACCTGCGTCAGCCTGTTCTTCTTCGCCAGCCTCTTCATGCAGCAGGTGCTCGACTACTCGGCCATCACCACCGGTCTCGCGTACGTCCCCCTCGCCCTGACCACCGCGGTCGGCGCGGGCATCGCCTCCCAGGTCGTCACCAAGGTCGCCGCCAAGCCGGTCCTGATGACCGGTCTGACGCTGGTCGGCACCGGCATGCTCCTGCTGTGGAGGGCCCCGTCCGACGCGGCCTACCTCGTCGACCTGCTGCCCGCGTTCATCATCTGCGGCCTCGGCCTGGGCGCCTCCTTCGTGCCGCTCCAGATCTCCGCCTTCGCCGGCTCCGAGGAGCACGAGTCGGGTCTGGCCGCCGGCCTCATCAACACCTCCCAGGAGATCGGCGGCGCCCTCGGCCTCGCCGTCGCCGCCACCTACGCCTTCCGCCGGATCGACGAGCTGGAGGCACAGAGCAAGGGCGTCCCCGAGCTGGTCGACCAGGCCCGCACCACGGTCTTCCACGACGCCTTCCTCATCAGCGCCGGATTCGCGGCGGCCGGACTCCTGGTCACCCTGGTGCTGCTGCCGCTGACCAGGGCCAAGGACCTGCCCACCGGCGCCCCGGTCGCCTGAGGAACGGAACATCCCATGGCACCGACACAGACACCGACGCCCGTACTGTCCGCCGAGGCGCAGGCGTTCCTGACAGAGAACCACCTGTGCACCTTCACCACCCTCCGTCCCGACGGCAGCCCGCACACGGCGCCGGTCCGCTTCACCTGGGACAAGGACACGGGTCTGGCCCGGGTCATGACCGCGGTGACGCGGCGCAAGGCCAGGAACGTGCTGGCCCGGCCGGGCAGCCGGGTGTCGGTCTGCCAGATGGCCGGCTGGCACTGGATCACGCTGGAGGGCACGGCGACGGTCTCCACCGAACCGGCCCGTGTCGCGGAGGGCGTACGCCTCTACACCAAGCGGTTCTGGTCGCCGCCGCCCCGGCCGCCGGGGCTGGCCGTCATCGAGATCCGGGTCGACCGGGTGCTCGGCGGCTGACCCGGCGAGGACACGCAGAACCGCGAGGGTGCCGGAAGCGCAGCTTCCGGCACCCTCCCGTGTCTTCCCGGGGCAGCTCCGGAGCACCGGCTGACACACATACCGGAGATCTGACGAACTTGTCAGAGCCCTGTACCGGAGACCGTTCAGCTTCCCCCGTCCCGTCGGAATACTGAAGAAAACACCAGCGGGAGAGGGAAGATGGACGACTTGAATGCCGATGTGATTGTTGCCGGAGCGGGTCCCGCAGGACTCATGCTCGCCGGCGAGCTCCGCCTTTCGGGGCTTTCCGTCATCGTGCTCGACCAGCTCACCAAGCCCATGCAGCAGTCCCGCGCCCTGGGATTCTCCGCCCGCACCATCGAGGAATTCGGGCAGCGCGGCCTCCTCGAGGAATTCGGCGAGCTGGACACCATTCCCGGGGGCCACTTCGGCGGCCTCCCCATCGACTACCGCATCATCGAGGGCGGCAACTTCGGCGTACGGGGCGTCCCGCAGTCCCGCACCGAGGCCATCCTCCACACCTGGGCCGTGGGCCTGGGTGCCGAGATACGCCGCGGCCACCAGGTCGTGGGCATGACCGAGTCCGCGGACGGCATCGAGGTCGAGGCCGAGGGCCCCGACGGCTCCGAACTCCTGCGCGCCTCCTACCTGGTGGGCTGCGACGGCGCCCGCTCCACCGTCCGGCGCCTGGCCGGCATCGACTTCCCCGGCACCAACGCCACCATCGAGATGAAGATGGCCGACGTGACCGGCGTACCGCTGCGGATCCGCCCGACCGGTGAGGTCGGCGAGGCCGGCATGGTCGTGGTCCTCCCCCTCGGCCCGCAGGCCACCCGGGTCGTGGTCTTCGAGCGCGGCGCCGGTGTCCGCCCGACCCAGGAGCCGCCCACCTTCCAGGAGGTGGCCGAGTCCTTCCAGCGGGTGACCGGCGAGGACATCACCGGCGCGACGCCGCTGTGGACCAGCTACTTCACCGACGCGAGCCGGCACGCCGCCGAGTACCGCAAGGGCCGGGTCTTCCTCGCGGGCGACGCCGCCCACATCCACCTGCCCATCGGCGCCCAGGGCATCAGCGCCGCCGTCGGCGACGTGGTCAACCTGGGCTGGAAGCTCGCCGCGGTGGTCAAGGGCCAGGCCCCCGACAGCCTGCTCGACACCTACCACGCCGAACGGCACCCGGTCGGCGCCATGATCGTCGCCAACACGCTGGTCCAGCGCTCCCTCTACCTCGGCGGGCCCGAGATGCAGCCGCTGCGCGCCATCTTCGCCGACCTCGTGAAGATCGAGGAGGTCCAGCGCCACCTCGTCGGCCTGGTCACCGGTCTGGACATCACCTACGGCGCCGCCCCCGGCGACCACCCGCTGCTCGGCCGCCGCCTGCCCGACCAGGAGCTGATCACCGGCGACGAGAAAACCACCACGTACGCGCTGCTCCACCAGGGGCGCCCGGTCCTGCTCGACCTGCACGACAGCGCCGAGCTGCGCGCCGCCGCCGCCGGCTGGGCGGACCGCGTCGACCTCGTCACCGCGACCCGCGCCGACGCCGACGCACCGGCCGCGAGCCTGCTGGTCCGCCCCGACGGCTATGTGGCCTGGGTGAGCACCGACGGCGCCCCCGACGGTCTCGAAGATGCCCTGACCACCTGGTTCGGCGTGCCCCAGCCCGCTGCCTGACCCCATCTGCCCGGCGCCACGCGAGCGCCCCCGTAACGACGAAGAAGAAGGAGTGCGGTCTTGTCCACCAAGGATCAGGCAGTCAAGGCTCAGGCAGCGAAAGAGGCCCCCGGGGCCGGCGAACGGAACGAGTGCGACGTCCTGATCCTGGGATCGGGCCTCGCGGGCTCCATCACGGGCGCCATCCTGGCCCGGCAGGGGGCGAACGTCGCTCTCATCGACGCGGGCCAGCACCCGCGGTTCTCCATCGGTGAGTCGCAGAACCCGCAGCTCGTCGAGTGGCTGCACATACTCGCGGCACGGTACGACGTGCCGGAGATCAAGCACATGCTCGACGTGAAGGCGATCACCGAGCACATGGGTCCGCACCACGGCCGCAAGCAGAGCTTCGGCTTCGTCTCGCACCGGAAGAACCGCGAGCCGGACCCGCGCGAGGCCAACATGTTCGTGATCCCCAAGATGCTGACGGAGGCCATCCACCTCTACCGGCAGGACACCGACTCGTACTACCTCAACGTCGCCGCGAAGTACGGCTGCACGCTGCGCCAGAACTGGCGCGCCACCGACCTGGACTTCGACGACGACGGCGTCACGGTCACCGGCGCCAACGGTGAGGTCTTCCGGGCCAAGTACCTCATCGACGCCAGCGGTTTCCGCTCGCCGCTCGCCGAGAAGTTCGCCCTGCGCGACAACCCGCCCCGGCACAAGCACCACGCCCGGTCGCTGTTCACCCACTACGTGGGCGTCAAGCCGTACGACGACGTGTGCAACTACCCCGACGCGCTGCGCCCGCCGGCCGACTCGCCCTTCCACGGCGGCACGCTGCACCACCTGATCGAGCGCGGCTGGTTCTGGATCATCCCGTTCGACAACTACAAGGACTCCAAGAACCCGGTCTGCAGCGTCGGCCTCACCTTCGACGAGCGGCTGTACCCCAAGCCGAAGGACATGACACCGGACGAGGAGTTCAACCACTACCTCGACATGTACCCGGCCGTGAAGCGCCAGTTCGACGGTGCCAAGCGGGTGCGCGAGTGGGTCTCCACCGACCGGATCCAGTACTCCTCCAAGCAGACCGTCGGCGACCGCTGGTGCCTGATGTCGCACGCCGCGGGCTTCATCGACCCGCTCTTCTCGCGCGGGCTCTCCAACACGTTCGAGGTGGTCGACGCCCTCGCCTGGCGGGTCCTGGACGCGCTGCGCGAGGACGACTTCACGGCGGAGCGCTTCGAGTACGTGGAGCGGCTGGAGCAGGGGCTGCTGGACTACAACGACAAGATCGTCAACAGCTCCTACATCGCCTTCAGCCACTTCCGTCTCTGGAACGCGGTCTTCCGGGTCTGGGCCTGCTTCACCACCCCGGCCACCATGCGGCAGATCCAGGCGCGCCAGAGCTTCGAACTCGACGGCGACGACCGCCACTTCAAGGAGATGGAGAAGTCCCCCTACACCGGGCTGTGGTGGCCGGACAGCCACGCCTTCAAGCACCTCTTCGACATCACGGCCGAGACCTGCGAACGGTACGAGGCCGGGGAGATCGACGGGGACAAGGCGGCCGACATCGTCTTCGAGGCGATCCGCGACTGCGAGTCGGTCAACACGCCGTTCGGCTGGAAGGGCCCCGAGGACCACCGGTTCTTCCGCGCCACCACCCCCACGATGATGAAGTTCATGTGGTGGGCGAGCACCTCGGGCCCCAAGGAGATGCGCGATCTCGGGCGCTCCATGCTCAAGGGCGTCGTCAAGCAGGGCATACGCGGCCGCAAGGTCTCCTGACCGTCTCCCTCCGTACGTGACGCCGGCCCTGCCGGCTCCCGGGGTGTCCGCGTCGCGCGGGCACCCCGGCCCCTCCCACGTCTCACCTCTTCTCAGCCCACCTCGACCCATGGGACACCCGTGATCACTCGCAGAGCACTTCTCGGTGCGGGCACGGCGGTCGCCGGCCTGGCCGCCCTGCCCAGCACGTCCGTCGCCGCGAGCACCGGGGGCGGCACGGCCCCCTGGGCCCAGCTCGCCCGCAACCTCCGGGGCACGCTGGTGCTGCCCACCGACGCCTCCTACGGCGTGGCCAGGCAGCTGGAACTCGCGCAGTTCGACGCGGTGGCGCCCAAGGCCGTCGCCTACTGCGCCGGTTCGGCCGACGTCTCCGTCGCGCTCCGGTTCGCCCAGGACAACTGCCTGCCCACCGCCGTGCGCAGCGGCGGCCACAGCTATGGCGGCTACTCGACGACGCCGGGCCTGGTCATCGACGTGTCCAGGCTCAACGCGATCACCGTCGGCAACGGGTCGGTCAGCGTCGGCCCCGGCGCCAGGAACGTGGACATCCTCGGCGCGCTCGCCCCGCACGGGCTCGTGGTCAGCGAGGGCGGCTGCCCGACCGTCGCGAGCGGCGGATTCCTTCAGGGCGGCGGCTTCGGCTTCCTGACCCGGTCCACGGGCATGGCCTGCGACGCCCTCACCTCGGCCGAGGTGGTCCTGGCCGACGGCCGGGTGGTGACCGCCTCACCGACCCGGTACAGCGACCTGTTCTGGGCGATACGGGGAGGGGGCGGCGGCAACTTCGGCGTCGTCACCCGCTTCACGGTCACCCCGCACGTCGGCGACCAGATAGCCATGGCCAACCTCATCTTCCCGTACGACCGCGCGGCGGACGTCCTGGACGCCGCCTCCCGTTGGCTGGTGGACGCGCCCCGCACCATCGGCGGCGGCGGATACGTCGTGCAGCCGGACGCCGCACCCGGCTCGGTGCCGAACGTCAACATCATGCTGGCCTCGCGCGGCACGCCGACCGAACTGGCCTCGGAGACGGCCCGGCTGCTCTCCCTGACCGGTCCGGCCGTGGACCGCCAGGAAGCCGTCCTGACGTACCAGCAGCTGATGATGATGGTCTTCGGCTGCGGCACCCTCAGCCAGGACCAGTGCCAGCGCTCGGAGAAGACCCCCACCGGGGTCCTGACCCGCCCCGAGTTCGGTCTGGAGCGGACCAGGCTGGCCGGCGCGCCGTACACCGGCAGTGGCTGGGCCGACGTGATGACGGCCTTCGACGCCGACCGGGCGGCGGGCCAGGCCCGCTACCTCGACCTGCACTTCTTCGGCGGCGCGGCCAACGACCCGGCCCGCACGGACACGGCGTACGTGCACCGCGACTCGCTGTTCTCGGTGAACTACCGGGCCCTGATCAACGATCCGCAGCAGAACACCGCCGAGGCCAGGGCCGTCGCCGGCCGCTGGGTGGACAACGGGTTCGCGGTGATCGACCCGCTGTCCAACGGCGAGACCTACCAGAACTGGATGGACCCGTCCCTGAAGGACTGGAAGCGGTCGTACTACGCCGAGAACTACGCCCGGCTGGCCACGGTCAAGACGACGTACGACCGCCACCGGTTCTTCTCCTTCGCCCAGGGGATCGGATCGGCCGGCTGACCCCGGACGCCCCGGAACGGGAAGGGGCCGCCGTCACCGGACGGCGGCCCCTCCTCCCCGGCGCGTCAGGGACGGCGGCCGTACCAGCCCACCAGCTTGTCGATGTCGGGAGCGTCCTCGTGCACCTCGACCACCGGTCCGAACGGGACCTGTCCACCCCGCGGTTCGGCGGGCACGGCGCGCTGCATCACCGCCAGCGGCGCGGCGAGCACCTCCGGGTCCCACTGCGGGCTCTGGCCCGTGGCCTTGGCGATGTCCCAGGTGTGCAGCACGAACTCGTTGGTGTAGATGACCGAGGCGACCGCACCGGGGACCGGGCCCCACGGCAGGGCGATCTGCCGGCCCAGGACCGCCGGGTCGGACCACACGGTGTCGAACTCCTTGGCCGCGCCGGTCCAGGCCTCGGCCCACGCGCCGTCGGCGACGTCGGGGGCGAGGTTCGGGACGCTCATGAAGGAGCCGCCGCTGCCGAGCACGGTGAGGCGCCGCAGCACCGAGACCAGGTGGTTGGCGAGGTCGCGGACCGAGTACTCGGGACAGGGAGTGCCCTGGTCGTACTGGTCGGGGCGGATGGCGGCGAGCACGCCGGTGGCCAGCTCGACGGCCTTGAAGAGGCCGCCGCGGGGGTCGGCGGGCGGACGGGTGGCGGAAGCGCCGGAAGCCTGCGAGGTATCAGTCATAACTTCATCTTCCCTATAAAACAGGTCACCTCATGGCCTATTAGAAAGAGCTGGACAAAATGAAGGCAGACCGTCTGGTGGCGACCCTGCTCTTCCTCCAGGCGCGCGGCCGGGTGACCGTCCGTCAGGTGGCGGAGGAGCTGGAGATCTCCGAGCGCACGGCCCGCCGGGATCTGGAGGCGCTTTCCGCCGCCGGTGTCCCCGTCTACTCGCAGCGCGGGCGCGGCGGGGGATGGAGCCTGGTGGGCGGCGCCCGTACCGACCTCACCGGATTCACCCAGCGTGAGATCGGCGCGCTGTTCCTGGCGGCCGGCCCTCTGTCCGCGTCGCCCGAGCTCCGCGCCGCCCTGCGCAAGCTGGTGCAGGCGGTGCCCGCCCCGATGCGGACCCATGCCGAGGCGGCGTCCAAGGCGCTGGTCGTCGACGGCCTGGACTGGTCCCGCGCGGCGGTGCGCGCCGCGGGCGGGCCCCACCACCACGCCCTGGAGCAGGCGGTCCTGGACCGGGTGCGCATCACCGTCGGTTACGCGGACGAGGGCGCCCCGCGCCAGGAGTGGACCGTCGACCCGCTCGGCCTGGTCTGCAAGGCGGGCCGCTGGTACACCGTCGCCGCCGACGGGGAGGGTCTGCGCTCCTTCCTGCACACCCGGGTCACCTCGGTCACCGTCACGGGTGAGCCCGCCCGGCGGCCGGAGGGCTTCGATCTGGCCGAGGCCTGGCAGGAGCTCGCGGCCGAGGCCGAGCGCCGGCTGCGCGCCACCACCGTGCGCGCCGCCGCCGGGCCCGCCGCGGTCCCGGGGCTGCGTGAGCTGCTGGGCGACCGGCTCCGTACGGGGGAATTACGCCCCGACGGGCGGTGCGAGATCGAGGCGGACGGTCCGTCCGTCGAGATCCTGGTGGCGCAGCTGGCGGGTGCCGGGGCCGACGTCGAGGTGCTCGAACCGCCCGAGGCCCGCGCCCGTCTGGCGCGCCTCGGGCAGGAGCTCGCCGCCGCCCACGGCGGTGCTCCGGGAGGCGGCCCCCCAGCCCCCCGAAACGAAAGCCACTTTCCTCTAGGTACCTACTATGTTGAGGATGCTAGCGTCGACGATGTCACGGAGAGAAACACCGTGCGGCCGTCGCGGCGGCGTCCCCGACAGCGGTTGTCCACCCCTTACGTCCCTTACCGAGGAGCTGTCTCATGATTGTTGTCACCGGATCCACCGGAAACGTGGGCCGCACGCTGGTCGCCGCCCTCACCGCCCAGGGCGAGAAGGTCGCCGCCGTCTCGCGGCGCCCGCTCCCCGTCGAGCTGCCCGAGGGCGCCCACCACGCGCAGGCCGACCTGGGGGAGGCGGAGAGCCTCCGCGGTGTGCTGAAGGGCGCCGACGCGCTGTTCATCCTGCTGGCCGGAGAGATGCTGGCCGGCGGTGAGAGCGCGGAGACCCTGCTGGGCGTCGCCAAGGAGGAGGGCGTGCGCAAGGTCGTCCTGCTCTCCTCGCAGATCACCGCGACCCGCCCGGAGGCGGGCTCGCACGACCGACTGCGGGAGTTCGAGGAGGCCGTCCGCGGTTCGGGCCTGGAGTGGACGGTCCTGCGGGCCGGCGGTTTCGCCTCCAACGCCTTCGCGTGGGCCGAGTCGGTGCGCGCCGAGCGCACCGTGCTCGCGCCGTTCGGCGATGTCGCGCTGCCGGTCGTCGACCCGGCGGACATCGCGGAGGTCGCCGCAGTCGTCCTGCGCGAGGACGGGCACGCCGGGCAGACCTACGAGCTGACCGGCCCGGTCGCGGTCACCCCGCGCGCGCAGGCCGACGATCTGGCCGGACTGCTCGGCGAGAAGGTGACGTTCGTCGAGCTGACCCGCGAGGCCGCCGCCGCCCACATGTCGCAGTTCATGCCGGCGGGTGTCGTCGAGGGGACGCTGGACATCCTCGGCCGGCCGCTCCCGGCCGAGCAGCGCGTCAGCCCGGACGTCGAGAAGGTCCTCGGCCGCCCGGCCGCACCCTTCGCGGCCTGGGCGGAGCGCAGCCTGCCCGCCTTCCGCTGAGGCGGCACCGGTCTCCCGCCGCGGGCCGGAGGCCGCACCCTTCCGGGGGTGCGGCCACCGGCCCGTTCCCGTGCCCCCGCCGGGCGGCCGGCCCGGTTGACGGCGGCCGGGTGCGGGCATAGCGTCGCCGGGCCGCCGAGCCCGCACGTGGAGAGGCCTTTCGTGCCGCACACCGACCCCAGCAGTTCACCCGACCCGGCGGCCCTCGCCCGTATCGAGGCCTCGCTGACCGCCCCCGGGGCCCCCTTCGCCGTGGTGCGCGAGGAACACGGACCGCTCGTCTACGCCCACGGCCCGCGCACCCTGCGGGAGTTCGTGGAGACCACCTGGGCCTTCGGCGAGCAGCCGTTCCTGATCTCCGGCGAACGGACCTGCTCGTACGGCGAGTTCTTCGCCGCCGCCTCCTCACTGGCCCGCCGGCTCACCGAGGTGTACGGGCTGCGCCCCGGGGAGCGGGCCGTCGTGGCGATGCGCAACAGCCCCGAGTGGCAGATCGCGTTCTGGGCGGCCCAGCTGGCCGGTCTTGTCGCCGTACCGCTCAACACCTGGTGGACCGAGGGCGAGTTCGCGCACGCCCTCGACGACTGCGAGCCGGCGGTGCTGCTGGTCGACGGGGAGCAGCTGCCGAAGGTGGCCGGCCGGGCCCGTGGGGCGGGGGCGCGCCTCGTCGTCTTCCGGAGCGAGGACGCGCTGCCGCCCGGGGCCGAGCGGTACGCGGACCTGCCGGAGCCCGACCCGTACGCCGCGCTGCCCGAGGTGGAGATCAGGCCCGAGGACGACTCCACGATCATCTACACCTCCGGCACCACCGGGCGGCCCAAGGGTGCCGTGGCCACCCATCTCGCGCAGGCGGGAGCGGCCCTCAACCCGCGCTACCAGGCGGCCGCCTCGGCGCTGGGCCGTGGGGTCCTCCCGGGCCAGGGACCGGCGCCGGTCACCCTGATGACGTTCCCGTTCTTCCATGTCGCCGCGTTCACCGGCCTGTACGCGGCGATGGCGGCGGGCGGCACCCTCGTCCTGATGGAGAAGTGGGACGCCGGCGAGGCCCTGCGGCTGATCCGCCGGCACGCGGTCACCCACTACGCGGGCGTCCCGGCCACCGCGCTCCAGCTGCTCGCGGAGGCGGACCGCGCGGGCGACGGCCTGGAGAGCCTGAAGGGGCTGAACACGGGTGGCGCGGCGGCCCCGCCGGACCTGGTCGCCCGGCTCACGGCCCGGCACGGCGAGCGCGTCGAGCCGCGCAACGGCTACGGGCTGACCGAGACCAGTGGCGGGGTGCTGGCCGCCTTCGGCGCCGCGTACCGCGCGCACCCGGGCTCCGTCGGCACCCCGACGCCGGTCACCGAGGTCCGGATCGCCGGGCCGGCGGGCGAGGCGCTCGCCGACGGGGAGACGGGCGAGCTGTGGCTGCGCGGCCAGTCCCTGGTCCGCGGCTACTGGCGCGACGAGGAGGCGACGGCCCGGGCGTTCACCGGCGGCTGGTTCCGTACGGGTGATCTCGCCGTGGTCCGGGACGGGCGGGTGGCCGTCGTGGACCGGATCAAGGACCTGGTGATCCGGGGCGGCGAGAACGTGTACTGCGTGGAGGTCGAGGCCGTCCTGCACGACCACCCGGACGTCGAGGACGCGGCGGTGCTCGGTGTCCCGCACCCGGTGCTCGGCGAGGAGGTCGCGGCGGTCGTCCGGGTGCGCCCGGAGTCCGGCGTCACGGCGGAGGAGCTGCGGGCCCATGTGGGCCGGAGCCTGGCGGCGTTCAAGGTCCCGGCGCATGTACGGCTGACACGGGAACCGCTGCCGAGGAACGCCACGGGCAAGATCCTCAAGCGGGAGCTGCGCGACACGATCGGAACGGGCGCCTGAGGGCTCAGGGCCGGGTGATCCGCACCCGGTAGTTCCCGTCGGCGTCCTTCTCCAGTACGGAGATGCGTATGCCGTTGGCCCGGTCGGTGAAGGTCTCGCCCGGCTCGAACGGGGCGTCGGAGAGCTCGGCGTGGACGTTCGGCCGGCGTGTGCAGCCGCCGCTGTCCTCGGTGCTGTCCTCGACGGAGACGGGGCCCTGTCCGGTGTCCACGTCGGAGCTCACCTTGTAGATGAGGACGCCGGGCCGGCAGACCGCCTCGTCGTTGCCCCCGGCGGTCCGTACCTCCACGGCGTAACCGGACTCCGCGCTCACCGGGACGAAGGCCAGCTTCGGGCCGCCCGCCGTGGACAGCGGCCCGAGGGTGTGTTCGCTGGTGCCGGGCATGGCGGCGCAGCTGACCTGGTCGCCGTCCAGCCAGCCCAGCTTCCACTTGTGCCAGCCCAGGAAGTCGTTGTTGGCCCCCCAGTCCTCGGACATGATGTCCCAGTGCCCCACGGAGCCGCCGCCCTCCATCGTGTAGAGGTCGGGCAGCCCGAAGACATGGCCGTTCTCGTGGGGCAGGACCCGGTATCCGGTTTCGGCGTACGAACCCGAGCCGTCGTCCTGGCGGCTGTAGACGAAGGACGTGTTGGCGAGCGGGGTGCCGTCGGCGAAGGGGGCGTCGTCGTTGCCGGAGAAGGTCACCGACAGGACGGTGTCCAGTGCGGACGGCCCGGCGTTCGGGGTGACCAGCACGTTGACCAGGTCGTAGTCCGAGAAGTCGACCTTCGGGTCGGCGACGGCCACCAGGTCCTTGACCATCTTGCGGTAGCCCGGTTCGTACGGTGAGCCGCGCTCGATCCCGTACTCGGAGAACGGCAGCGGCATCCGCAGCCAGTCCTTCACGGGGGTCTCGGGCAGGTAGGTGAGCCGCCCGTAGGAGCTCGTACGGAACCACTCGGAGGTCTGCGGGAAGAATTCCGCGAGCCGGTCCGCCGCCGGTTCCGTCGCCTGCGCGTCGGGGAAGTCGATCATCAAGTTGAGTGCTCTGATCCGGCCGGTGGAACGCGCGTAGCCGGGCGGGGTCGGCATGCCCTCCGACATCTGCACGCCCATGGCCGTGGGTATTCGGCACGGCGCGAGACCGGTTCCGCGTGGGGCGGAGACCGGCCCGGCGGAGGCGCGGCTGGCGAGGGGGAGGGTGGAGCTGGCCGAGGCCATCGTCGCGATGACCAGGGCCGTCGCCCCGGCGAGTGCGAGGGGCCGGTGGTAGGCGCGTATCCGGTGGCGGGGCTGCTGCATAGGGCGTCGCCTTCGGTCCGCGGCAGCCGGCCGGCCCCGACTGCGCTCTGGCGATCAGCCTCTGCCGGGTCGTGGGGGACCGCTCGCTGGGTGCGCCGATGGAGGGTTTCTTCCGGACATGTGTGGTGACGCAGGTCACAGAGGGGTGGGAAATATCCGGGGATCCTCTCCCCGTTTGCATCTGTGTCCCCATGAAGCGGGGAAGCGGTCCCCGGTTCGCCGGAGGGCCGGCCGCACACCGGAAGGGAAGCGCCGTGGAGACCGTCGCCGACACCGCCACCTGCGCCGCACAGCGCCGTACGACCCGTCCGCGGGCCGACGCGCTGCGCAACCGGGAGCGGATCGTCACGGCCGCGCGCGAGATGTTCGTCGAGTTCGGGCCGGACGTGCCGCTCGACGAGATCGCGCGGAGGGCCGGAGTCGGCAACGCCACGCTCTACCGGAACTTCCCCGACCGTGCGGCACTGATCCATGAGGTCGTCCTCGCCGTCACCTCCCGCACCACCGACCGGGTGGAGGAGGCCGTCGCGGCCGAGTCCGATCCGTTCGCCGCGCTCAGCCGCTTCGTGCACGCGGCGGCCGACGAGCGGATCGGCGCCCTGTGCCCGATGCTGTCCGGCGGCTTCGACACCGACCACCCCGAACTGCTCACCGAGCGCCGTCGCCTCGAAGAGGCCGTCGAAGGGCTCGTGGAGCGTGCCATGTCCGCAGGGAGGCTGCGCACCGACATCGCCGTCGGTGACGTACTCGTCGCCCTCTCCCAGCTCACCCGGCCGCTGCCCGGCATCGCCTGCCCGGACATAGACCGGTTCACCCACCGTCATCTGCAGCTCTTCCTGGACGGCCTGGAGACCCCGGCCCGCTCCGAGCTGCCCGGATCGGCGGCGACCTTGGAGGACCTGCGCAGCGGGCGCTGACGCCCGCGCACCGGAGAACCGACCCACACCACAGCCCTCGGCGGCCAGCCCCCGGCGGCCCCGCCAGCCCTTGAGAGCCGGCCCGGACCTCGTGTGTCCGGCCGTCGGCACCGTCCGCCCTTTTTCGGTTTCGCACGCGGTCCCACCGCGGCCGTGCGACGAACCCGCGACTCCTCGTGTCCTTAGGTGGCTACTCCCATGTCGAAAACAGCCGGCACCGTCCCGGATCCCAGCCGCTGGAAAGCGCTGGCGTTCATCGCCCTCGCCCAGCTGATGGTCGTGCTCGACGCGACCATCGTGAACATCGCCCTGCCGTCGGCCCAGACCGACCTGGGCATCTCCGACGGCAACAAGCAGTGGGTCATCACGGCCTACGCCCTCGCCTTCGGCGGGCTCCTGCTCTTCGGCGGACGCATCGCCGACCTGTGGGGCCGTAAGCGCACCTTCGTCGTCGGCCTGCTCGGCTTCGCCGCGGCCTCCGCGCTCGGTGGCGCGGCCCAGGGCGAGGCGATGATGTTCGGCTCCCGCGCCCTCCAGGGTGTCTTCGGCGCCCTGCTCGCGCCCGCGGCTCTCTCCCTGCTCGCCGTGATGTTCACGGACGCCAAGGAGCGCGCCAAGGCCTTCGGCATCTACGGGGCCATCGCCGGTGGCGGTGGCGCGGTCGGCCTGATCCTGGGCGGATTCCTGACCGAGTACCTGAACTGGCGCTGGACCTTCTTCGTCAACATCCCGTTCGCGATCATCGCCGCCGCGGGTGCCTACTTCGTCATCCGTGAGCCCGCCGGCGGCCGCAACCGCTCGCCGCTCGACATCCCCGGCGTCGTCCTGTCCACGCTGGGCCTGGTCTCGCTGGTCTACGGCTTCACCCGCGCCGAGTCGGCCGGCTGGTCGGACTCCCTGACCATCGGCATGTTCGTCGCGGCCGCCGTGCTGCTGCTGGCCTTCGTGGTCACCGAGTCGCGCGTGAAGTCGCCGCTGCTGCCGCTGCGCGTCCTGACCGAGCGCAACCGCGGCGGGGTCTACCTCTCGCTGGGTCTGGCCATCATCGCGATGTTCGGCCTCTTCCTCTTCCTGACGTACTACCTCCAGGTCGTGAAGGGCTACACACCGGTCAAGACCGGCTTCGCGTTCATGCCGATGATCGTGGGCATGATCACCGGTTCCACGCAGATCGGTGCCCGGCTGATGACCCGGGTCCCGCCGAGGCTGCTGATGGGTCCCGGCTTCCTGGTCGCGGCCGTCGGCATGCTGCTGCTGACCCAGCTGGACATCGACACCTCGTACGCGTCCGTCATCCTGCCGGGCCAGCTGCTGCTCGGCCTGGGCATGGGTACCGCGTTCATGCCGGCCATGTCGCTGGCCACGCACGGCATCGAGCCGCGTGACGCGGGTGTGGCCTCCGCGATGGTGAACACCTCGCAGCAGGTCGGCGGCGCCATCGGTACGGCGCTGCTCAACACCATCGCCGCCGGTGCCACCACCGCGTACATCGCCGATCACGTGGCCGGCGCGAGCGACCCGAAGCTGCTCCAGCTGCAGGCCATGGTCGCCGGTTTCGCGAGCGCCATCTGGTGGGCGGTCGGCATCCTGGTCGCCGCCTCGGCGATCGCGGTGGCCCTGATCAACACGGGCCGCCCGGGCTCCGGCGCCCCGAGCGGCTCGGGGGACGTGGCGGACGGCGTCGAGGACGAGTTCAGGATCCCGGTCGTCGCCCACTGAGCAGGACGCCGGACCGGGTGCGCCACGCGCCCGGACCGGCGGCGGACTCCCCGGAGACCTCCGGGGAGCCCGCCCCCACCTCTGCCCTGGTTCCGCTCAGCGGAGCCAGGGCAGATCCGCGTCCGTGTCCTCCGGCTGAAGACCGGCGGCGATGACCCGCATGATCTCGCCGAGACTCCGCACCTGCTCGGGGCTGAGCCGGGCGAACATCGCCTGGCGTACGGCTTCGACATGTCCCGGGGCGGACCGGGCCAGCATGGCGTGGCCCTCGTCGGTGAGGATCGCGTTCTGGCCGCGCTTGTCGGAGGGACAGTCCTCGCGGCGGACCCATCCGTTCTTCTCCAGCCGGGCGACGGCGTGCGAGAGACGGGAGCGGGTGATCTTCGCGTCCTTGGCCAGCTCGGTCATGCGCTTCCGCCGCCGGGGGGCCTGCGAGAGGTGCACGAGCAGCCCGTAGTAGACGTGCGGCATGCCGGCATCGCGCTGCAACTGGCGGTCGAGGTGGTCCTCCATGAGCGTGGTGGCGTGGAGGTACGCGCGCCACACGCCCTGTTCTTCGTCGGTGAGCCACCGGGGCCCGCCGGGGGATGCCGTGGTCATGTACTCCACTGTACGACCTTTTCTTGAAAGTTGAACTAGATAGAGCTAAGGTCTCCGAGAGTTGGAACTTGAAGTTTCAAGAACCTGATCCGATCCGGTCCTGACCGGATCAGAGGGATCCGAAGAGCCGGTCCGCCGAATTCCCTGTGCTCGCTCAGCTGCCCGTTCCCGGTACCTGTAGTGAACACACATACCTTGATCGGCGGAGGAATGGGAGTGTCATGACTGTCACCGCGGAACGCATGCCCGCCCTCTACCTCTCCCACGGCGCGCCCCCGCTCGCCGACGACCCGGTCTGGCCCGGAGAGCTCGCCGCCTGGTCGGCGGGGCTGCCGCGCCCCAAGGCGATCCTGATGGTCTCCGCGCACTGGGAGGAGGCCCCGCTCGCCCTCGGGGCCACCGAGACCGTGCCGCTCGTGTACGACTTCTGGGGCTTCCCGGAGCACTACTACGGCGTGCGGTACGCCGCCCCGGGCGCCCCGCAGCTCGCGGACGACGTGCGCAAGCTGCTGCGCGGCGCCGGGAGCCCGGTCCAGGACATCCCCGACCGGGGCCTCGACCACGGGGCGTACGTGCCGCTGGTCGAGATGTTCCCGGCCGCAGACATCCCCGTACTCCAGATCTCGATGCCGACGCTCGACCCGCAGAAGCTGATGGACATCGGGCGCAAGCTCGCCCCGCTGCGGGACGAGGGCGTGCTCATCGTCGGGAGCGGCTTCTTCACGCACAACCTGGCGGCGCTGCGGCACGCCGGCCCGGCCGCACCCGGCTGGTCGTCGGAGTTCGACGACTGGGGACACCGGGCGCTCCAGGCGCAGGACGTCGACGCCCTGCTGGACTTCGAGCACGCGTCACCGGCGGGCAAGCTGGCCCACCCCCGCACCGAGCACTTCGCCCCGCTGTTCGTCACGCTCGGCGCGGCCGAGGGCGAGCTCGACCAGGGGCGCAGCGTCATCGACGGCTTCTGGATGGGTCTGGCGAAGCGCTCGGTGCAGTTCGGCTGAGCGGCGGCTGCCCTTACGGCGCGGGCCGGCTGAGGGCGGCTCGCCCTACGGCGTGGGCCGGCTGAGCAGCGGCTTCTCGTACCAGGCCACGTCCCAGTAGCGGCCGAACTTCCGGCCCACCTCCGTGTACGTGCCGACGTGCCGGAAACCGAAGGCGTCGTGCAGCCGGACCGAGGGCTCGTTGGGCAGGGCGATCGCGGCGTAGGCGCGGTGGAGGTCCTCGCCGGCCAGGGCCTCGAACAGCTCCTTGTAGAGCAGCGTGCCGACACCGCGGCCGGCGGCGTCCGGGGCGCAGTACACGCTGACCTCGACCGAGGTGCTGTAGGCAGCCTTGGGGCGGTAGGGGCTGCTGGTGGCATAGCCGAGGACATGCGGAGCGTCGACCCGGGTACCAGGGTCCAGAGCAACCAGGAGCCGGTGGGGGCCGTCCTCCGGATGGGAGCGCAACCAGGGGAGGCGCTCGTCGCGGGTGAAGGCAGCCGTGTCGAAAGTGAGCGCGGTCTTACGGACGTAATGGTTGTAGATGTCCGTCAGGGCCTCCAGGTCGGCTTCCGTGCCCGGCCTGACCTGCACTTCTGTGGGTATCTGCACCTTGTGTCCTCGTCTTGCGGGCGACAGGGTACTGCATGATCTCAAAAGTGAATGGTCCCCGTGGGAATTCTGTCCGGATTCCAGTCGTTGTTTCCATCGGATGCAGGGCACCCGGGAGGGTGTCGCGACCTACTCAGCAAGGGAGCACGCATGGCAACCCGTGCCGTCGCCCGTCGTTCGTCCGCCAGCACCGGCGGGACCGACCGGGCAAGCAGTGTTCGCGCCGTGGGCGGGGAGATCGCCGATCGCGACCTGGTCGGCATGTACCTGGACGAGATCGCTCGCACACCGCTGCTCGACGCCGCCAAGGAGGTCGAGCTGTCCCAGACGATCGAGGCGGGCGTCTACGCCCAGCAGATCCTCGCGGGCGAGGTGGAGAGCGAAGCCGGCGGAGCGAAGCGTGAGGAGCTGGAGGCGCTGGTCGCCGAGAGCGAGCGCGCCAAGGACATATTCATCCGCTCCAACCTCCGGCTCGTCGTTGCCGTGGCCAGGCGCTACCCGAGGGCGGGCCTGCCCCTGCTCGACCTGATCCAGGAGGGCAACGCGGGCCTGGTGCGCGCGGTCGAGAAGTTCGACTACGCCAAGGGCTTCAAGTTCTCGACGTACGCCACGTGGTGGATCCGCCAGGCCATCACCCGTTCCATCGCCGACCAGTCCCGCACGATCCGGCTGCCCGTCCACCTCGTGGAGGAGCTCGGCAGGATCAGGCGCGTGCAGCGCGAGTTCAACCGCGAGCACGGGCGCGACCCGGAGCACTCGGAGATCGCCGCCGAGCTCGACTCCAACACCGAGCGCGTCAGCAACGTCCTGGACTGGGCCCGTGACCCGGTCAGCCTGAACATGTCCGTGGACGACGACGGCGACACGCAGTTCGGTGACCTCCTGGAGGACACCTCCGCCGTCTCGCCCGAGCAGTCCGTGATGACGCTGCTGCGCAGCGAGGAGCTCGAGGACCTGATCGGCAAGCTCGACAACCGCACCGCCTCCATCATCAAGATGCGGTACGGCATCGAGGACGGCCGGGAGCGGACCCTCACCGAGGTGGGCAAGCAGCACGGTCTGACGCGGGAGCGGATCCGCCAGATCGAGAAGCACGCATTGCTCGAATTGAAGCGAATGGCTCACGACACGGGCTTTGACGCTGCGGCGTGAGCGAATAACCCGTAATCTCCCCATCAAGCCGGTTCGCACCGGCCCGACGACCGGTCTCCTTCCGGTCCCCTGAGCTGAGTCCCGGCGCCCACCCCCCCCCGGCGCCGGGGCTCATTCATGTCCGCCCCCGGTCGTTCCTGTTCCTGTTCCGGTTCCTGTTTCCGATGACGGCGACGCGGCGCGTGTCAGCCGGGCGCCCAGGGAGCCGAGGTGTTCCACCAGGTGGGCGGGCCCGTGCACCTCGAACTCGCAGTCCACGAGCGCCAGCCGCAGCGCCACCCACTCCAGCGAGTCGGCGGAGACCGCCCGCAGCCGGCAGGTCCCCTCGCCCGTCGGCTCCACCGCGCCGAGCGTCGCGGGCAGCCGGGCCGCCACGAAGTCCGCCGGGGCGCGGAAGGTGACGTCGAGGCGCAGCTCGGGCTGGGTGCGCGCCATCGACCGGGTGAGGAACTCCGCCGCGTCCCCGCTCCCTGTGGGCAGCTCGCGCGGGGTGAAACGCGACCCGGTGGCGAACGGATCGCTCACCCGGTCCACCCGGAAGGTCCGCCAGTCCTCGCGGCCCAGGTCGTACGCCACGAGATACCAGCGGCTTCCCGTGCTCACCAGCCGGTACGGCTCGGCCTGCCGCTGGGAGGCGGTGCCGTCCCCCGAGCGGTAGGCGAAGCGCAGCCGCTCCCGCCCGGTGACCGCCGAGGCGATCGCCGTGAGCGTGCGGGGGTCGATGGTCGAGCCGTCGCCACGGGTGAGCGGCACGGTGGCGTTCTGCAGGGAGGACACCCGGTGCCGCAGCCGTGAGGGAAGCACCTGCTCCAGCTTGGCCAGCGCCCGTACGGACGCCTCGTCGACGCCCTCGATGGCATGGCCGGCCCCGGCCCGCAGGCCCACCGCGATGGCCACCGCCTCCTCGTCGTCCAGGAGGAGCGGCGGCATGGCGGACCCCGCGACCAGGCGGTAGCCGCCGACCGAACCGCGCGTCGCCTCGACCGGATAGCCGAGGTCGCGGAGCCGGTCGATGTCACGGCGGATGGTGCGCGGGGTGACGTCGAGCCGGCCGGCGAGCTCGGTGCCCGGCCATTCGCGCGGTGTCTGGAGGAGCGACAGCAGCTTCAGCAGTCGTGCCGGGGTGTCGGTCATGGGTCCAGGATGCCCGGCCATTAGGTCACGAACTGACCTGTTGGGCCCCTAGCTTCTCCGCATGACTTCATCCGAATCCCTGCCGGCCACGGCAGCCGCCCGCACGGCGCCGACCGGTCCGGGCACGCCGCAGGACCCGGCGGACCGGCGCCGCTGGTTCGCGCTCGCGATCGTGATGACCGCGGCCTTCATGGACCTGGTCGACGTCACGATCGTCAACATCGCCATCCCGAGCATCACGCGGGACACCGGCGCCTCGTTCACCTCGATCCAGTGGATCACCGCCGGATACGCGCTGGCCTTCGCCGCGGGGCTGATCACGGGCGGCCGGCTCGGTGACATCCACGGCCGCAAGCGGATCTTCCTCATCGGCATCGGCGGCTTCACGATCGCCTCCGCCCTCTGCGGCTTCGCCGTGAACCCGGAGATGCTCGTCGCCTCGCGCATCCTCCAGGGCGGCATGGCCGCGCTGATGGTGCCGCAGGTGCTGTCGATCGTGCACGCCACCTTCCCCGCGCACGAACGCGGCAAGGTCTTCGGGCTGTTCGGGGCGATCGTCGGGCTGGGCGCGGTGTCCGGGCCCCTGCTGGGCGCCCTGCTCACCGAGTGGAACCTCTTCGGTCTCGAATGGCGGCCGATCTTCCTGATCAACCTGCCGGTCGGCATCGCCGGACTGCTGCTCGGGCGGAGGTTCATCAGCGAGTCCAAGGCCCCGAAGGCGCTCCGGCTGGACCTGGCCGGCGTGGCCCTGGTGACCCTCGGCCTCCTCATGCTGCTCTACCCGCTGACCCGGGGACGCGAGCTGGGCTGGCCGCTGTGGGGCCACCTGTCGATGGCCGCCAGCATCCTGGTCTTCGCCGCGCTCGTCGTGTTCGAGCGCAGGAAGGCGGAGCGGGACGGCTCGCCGCTCATCGAACTGTCGCTGTTCAGGGTGAAGAGCTTCGCGGCCGGCACCGCCGTGCAGCTGACCTTCGGAATCGCCCTGGGCATCTTCTTCCTGGTCTGGACGCTCTACCTGCAGATGGGGCTCGGCTGGAGCGCCCTGCGGGCCGGCACGACGGGCATCCCGTTCTCGATCGCCGTCTCCGGCGCCGCCGGGATCTCCGTGCAGAAGCTGGTGCCCCGCTTCGGCCGCAAGGTGCTGCAGGCCGGCGCGCTGCTGATGATCGCCGGGCTGCTGCTCTACATCTGGGAGGCCGGGAGGTACGGGCCGGAGATCAGCCCCTGGCAGATGGTGCTCCCGCTGGTGGTCATGGGCGTGGGGATGGGGCTGATCGTGGCCCCGCTGACCGACGCGGTGCTCTCCGAGGTGCCGAAGGAGCACTCCGGTTCGGCGTCCGGGCTGATCAACACCGTGCAGCAGATGGGTACGGCGCTGGGGCTCGGCCTCGTCTCGGTCGTCTTCTTCGGGGTGATCGGCGACCGGCTGCCGCCCGAGGCGATGGGCGCGGCGTTCGTGGACGCGTTCCAGCAGTCGCTGGGGTGGGTCGCCGGGGTGCTCGCGGTGATCTTCCTCGTGATGTTCGCCCTGCCGGCCCGGCCCCGGGTGCATCTGGAGGGCGGCGGCGAGGACGACGCGGCCCCCGGGGAGCCCCAGGGCGACGAGGTCCGGAAGGCTCCCGCGCTGACGAGCTGAACCGGGCGGGGCGGACCGAGCTGCCGGGGAGCGGCCGGGTCAGCAGATCCGGGTGCGGTCCTCCATGGCCAGACGCGCGGTCTGCTCGTCGTCGTACACCTCGCACATGTGCCGGCCGTCGGGTGTGGCCGTGTGCTCGACCTCCCACAGGCTGGTCTCGCTGCCGTCCAGCAGGAGGAAGGCGTGCTCGTACAGCGTGAAACCGGCGTCCCGGCCGTCCACGTGGTACTGGCGGCCGAAGACCTGGGTGATGTGGTGGGCGAAGGCGGCCCGGAGGAGCCCGGCCGTCGCGGCGCCCGGCCGGTCGCCGTTCTCCGCGCGGCGCAGGACGCGGCGGGCGTGGTCCGCCGAATTGTCCGGGGCGTACACGCGGGGCAGCGGGGCCGGGGGGACGCTCATCAGCAGGGTGAGCGCCTCCAGGTCCTCGCGCAGGCTGTCGTCGCCGAGCGCGGGGGTGTCCCAGAAGCTGCCCGCGAGGCGTGCGGCGGCGAGCTGGGCGTCGGCCTCGTCGTCGTACAGCTCGTGGCGGCGCGGGGCCGTGTCGTCCCTGCCGCCGCCGTGCACCAGCTCCCACAGGGTGAGCGCGGTGCCGTCGGACAGCAGGTAGGTGTGCCGGTAGGTCTCGCGGTGCAGGACGGAACTGTGGTGGGACGAGTGCAGGGCGGAGCTGTGCGCCAGCGCCGTCCCGAGCCGGCCGACCGTGGTGTCGGACAGGTCGAAGGAGTTGAGGGCGCATCGCAGGAGTCGCTCGAGGTGCTGCTCGGTTGTCTCGTACGGATCGCTCAAGGTGCTGTCTCCAGGCCGTCGCCGCGTGTTACCTGATGCGTGCATAACGTAGTCCCTGGGTCTGACATCGTGACCGGGGTTCGCAAAAAACGTACCGCGCACGCAGAAAGTTCCCCGGTCGTCCGGGACGGAACGCAAGAGGTTCCCGGGCTCCTCAGGATGCGCCGTAGAGCTCGCTGTACGAGGGGAACGTGCCCCCGGGGCCTTCGGCGCCCCGAGCGGCCCTGACGGCCTTCACGATGGCGCGGGCCAGGGTGTCCGCCCCCGCCGCCAGGATCCCGTTGAGCGCGGCGACGGGCTCCGGCGGCAGCGGCAGCCGGCCGGTGGAGAGGGCGAAGACGGTGTCCCCGTCGGTGAGCAGGTGGACCGGCCGGACGGCGCGCGCCAGCCCGTCGTGCGCCGTGCCCGCGAGCTTCTGCGCCTGGGCGCGGGTCAGGGCGGCGTCGGTGGCGACGACGGCGATCGTCGTGTTGAGGACACCGCCGGTCTCTCCCGCCCGGCCCTCCCGCGCGCCCCGGATTCCGGCCAGCCGCCGGAGCGCGGCCTCGTGCACCGCGGGCGCGGGGTGCGCCGGAGGCTCTCCCGCCCCGTACGCGCCGTACAGCACCCCGGTCGCCGGATCGACGACGGAGCCCGCCGCGTTGACGACGGCGAGCGCGGCGACCGTGGCCCCGGAGGGCAGGCGCACGCTCGCCGTGCCGACACCGCCCTTGAGCTGCCCGGCCACCGCTCCCGTACCGGCGCCCACCGAGCCCTGGGGGACCTGTGCGCCCGGAGCGGAGGCGGCTGCGGCCTCCACGGCGGCGCGGCCGGTCGAGGCGTCAGGGCGGGCCCGCCAGTCGCCGCCCCGGCCCAGATCGAAGAGGCAGGCCGCCGGTACCACCGGCACCACCTGGGAGGGGTCCGGGCCGACCTGGACGCCGCGCCCCTGCTCCTCCAGCCAGGCCATCACGCCGGAGGCCGCGTCGAGTCCGTACGCGCTGCCGCCGGTCAGGACGACCGCGTCGATCCGCTGCACCAGGTTGCGCGGGTCGAGCGCGTCGGTCTCCCTGGTGCCGGGGCCGCCCCCGCGTACGTCGACGGCGGCCACGGCCCCGCCCTCGGGGGCGAGGACCACGGTGGTCCCGCTCAGCGCGCCCTCGCCCGGGACCCGGGCGTGCCCGACGCGGATCCCGGCCACGTCCGTCAGCGCGTCCAGCGGTCCCTGGCCGGGCAGTTCCTCGGTCATGAGAGCTCCTCGTGAGTGCGGGGGTGCCGTGTACCGCGAACGTACAGGCGCCGGCCGGGGGAGCGGGGGCGACCGGGAACGCACCACGCGGGCGCCCCCCGGACCGTCCGCCCGCCGGTCCGCTCCCCGGGCCCTCCGCCCGCCGGCCGGGCCCCAGGCGTCTCCGGTCCGGCCGGTTCCGACGCGGTCCCGGATAGACTCGTCCGCATGGTCCGACCGTCCCGTGGCGACGCGCGCCCCGGGATGTGGAGGCGCGAGGCGGGCACCGTCCTGCGCCGGGTGGAGCCGTCCGCCGAGGAGGCCACCGCGCCCTTCGCCATCATCGCCGGGCTGCGGATACCGCCCGTTCCCACCGAGTGGGCACCCCACGCGCACGCCCTCCACGAGCTCGTCTGGGTACGCGGCGGGACGCTGACCTCCCGCGTGGCGGACCGCGTCTTCACTGTGTCCGAGGGGCACGGGCTGTGGATGCCCGCCGGGCTGGTGCACGGCGGCAGGGCGACGGCCGGCGCCGAGTTCCACGACGCGTTCTTCGTCCCCGGCCGTGCGCCGATCGCGTTCGAGGAGCCGCAGGCGATCGCGATGACGCCGCTGCTGGAGTCCCTGCTGTCGCATCTGTCCCGTACGGACCTCGACGACGCGGCCAGGACGCGGGCGGAGTCGGTCGTGTTCGACGTCCTCCAGCCGTCGGAGCGCCAGTTCGTGCTGCCGCTGCCCGGCGACGCACGGATCGACGCCATCGCGGAAGCGCTGCTGGACGATCCGGCCGACTGCCGCTCGCTGGAGGAGTGGGCGCGCGGGCTGGGGATCAGCGAGCGGACGATCACCCGCGCGTTCCGCCTCGCGACGGGGCTGTCCTTCGCGCAGTGGAGGCAGGTGCTGCGGGTGCACCGGGCCCTGACGCTGCTCTCCGAGGGGCTCGATGTGACAACTGTCTCGGAGACGCTCGGCTACGCGCAGCCCAGCACCTTCATCGCCTCTTTCCGGCGGGTCATGGGCACCACACCGGGCGCCTACTTCGATAGGGCCGACGAATTCCCCCAGGATGTCCGGAATCAGTCTTCCGAAGGTGTCCGGAATCCCGTAGTGCCTGTCCAAAACTCCTGATTGCCGACAGGACAAGCGGAACATACCCTTCTCGGAGTTAGGCAACCCTTAGTTTTGCTTGCCGCGCAGGGCTTCCACCTGCGTGGAGAAGCACGCTGCCCGGCCGGTGAACGCCGGAGGGAGGGTGCCGCAGTCCCTGCCCCTCCGAGTGTCCGGACCACCGATGTTCACAAGCCCCTCCCGGCGCGCAGGTCGCCCCGCGGCCGACCCGGCCCCGCCGACGGCCGCCCTCAACGGGCACGACCTGGTACTGCGGTACAACGGCACACCGGTCGTCCACGGCGTCTCGATCGCCCTGGTACCCGGCCGTGCGACCGCTCTGGTGGGGCCGAACGGCAGCGGGAAGTCCACGCTGCTGCGCGCGCTCTCCCGGCTGCACCGGGTGGACGGCGGCCGGGTGACGCTCGGCAGCCCCGGCGAACCGTCCGAGCGCGACGCGGCCCTGCTCAGCGCCCGTCACTTCGCCCGCGAGGTCACGCTGTTCTCCCAGTCGAGGCCGTCGCCCCAAGGGCTGACGGTCGCCGAGGTCGTGGCGTTCGGACGCCACCCCTACCGGCGCGGCTTCGCCGGACCGGGCGCCGGGGACCGGAGCGCCGTCGACCACGCCATGGGCGTCACCGGCGTACGGGACATGGCGGGACGGCCGGTCGGGGAGCTCTCCGGCGGCGAGATGCAGCGTGTCTGGCTCGCGGCCTGCCTGGCCCAGGACACCGGCGTCGTGCTGCTGGACGAGCCGACCAACCACCTGGACCTGCGCTACCAGATCGAGACGCTCGACCTGGTGCGCGATCTCGTCGAGGAGCACGGCATCGCGGTCGGGATCGTGCTGCACGACCTCGACCAGGCGTCCCGCGTCGCGGACACGCTGGTGCTGATGCGCTCCGGCCGGGTGCACGCGGCGGGCGCGCCCGCCGACGTCCTCACCGCGGAGAACATCGGCGAGGTCTACGACATCCGCGTCGAGGTCGGCGTCGACCCTCGCACGGGCCGTCTCCGTATCGACCCGATCGGACGCCACCCCGGCTGAACCGCTCTCCCCCCGCTCCATCGCGACGCACCCACACACCGACTCATCGCACCGCGCCGCACTGCACCGCTTCGCACTGCATCGCACTGCATCGCATCGCAAGAACAAGAAAGAGGACCCCTCATGAACCGTGCCCGTCGCCTTGCGGCGTCAGCCTCCACGGGGCTCATAGTCCTGGCCGCAACGGCCTGCGGCACGACCACCGTCGACAAGGCCAGCGCCGACAGCAGCGCCAGCGCGTCGCCCGCGTCGGAGAGCTGTGCCGACGACACCACGACCACCTCGACGAAGCCGGTCTCCTTCAAGGACGGCGTGGGCCGTCAGGTGAAGCTCGACAAGCCGGCCAAGCGGATCGCGGTCCTGGAGTGGCAGCAGGTCGAGGACGCGCTGACGCTGTGCGTCACCCCCACCGCGGTCTCGGACGCGAAGGGGTACAGCACCTGGGTCAGCGCGGAGAAGCTGCCGAGCGGGGTGACCGACATCGGCACCCGTGAGGAGCCCGACCTCGACACCCTCTACGCGGCCAACCCCGACCTCATCGTCGTCGAGGCCTTCGACGCCGACGACGAGACCCTCGCCAAGCTGGAGAAGCGCGGCGTCCCCGTGATGGCCACGCGGGGCGCGAACCCGAAGGACCCGATCGGGAACATGCGCGAGGTCTTCAGCATGATCGGCAAGGCCACCGGGCGCACCGAGCGCGCCGACCAGGTGCTCAAGGAGTTCGACGACCACCTCGCCACGGCGAAGAAGCAGGTCACCGACGCCGATCTGCCGACGAAGGACTTCGTGTTCTTCGACGGATGGCTGGAGGGCGGCAACCTCACCGTCCGCCCCTACAGCAAGGGCGCCCTGTTCACCGAGATCGGTGAAGAGCTCGGCATGAAGTCGGCGTGGACCGACGACGTCAACAAGGCGCACGGCGACGGCGGTGTCGACCCCTCGTACGGTCTCGCGCAGACCGACGTCGAGGGACTCACCTCGGTGGGCGACGCCAACCTCTTCTACGCCAACGACGAAGGTGCCGGCGGGTATGTCTCCGCACTGGAGAAGAACCCGCTCTGGAAGAGCATGCCGGCCGTGAAGGAAGGCCGCGCGCACTCCTTCCCGGCACGGGTCTGGGGCGCCGGCGGTCCGCGCTCGTGCGAGCAGGCGATCGACGCGTACGTCGATGTACTCGACAAGAAGTGAGCAGCAAGAAGTGAGCACAGCGCGGACACCGGCGCTCCGAGGGGGAGCGCTGCCACGCACGGAGAGCGGCGGCGGCCCCACCGGAGTGGCCGT
Organism: Streptomyces silvae; assembly: GCF_016745505.1. GTDB lineage: Bacteria > Actinomycetota > Actinomycetes > Streptomycetales > Streptomycetaceae > Streptomyces > Streptomyces silvae. The sequence goes on from NZ_JAERUC010000077.1 coordinate 31,783, forward strand.
CCTGGCCTTCCTCCTCGTCGTGACCGTCCTGGTGGGCATGTGGCACCTGACGCAGGGGACCTCCGGTGTCGGCGTCGGCGACCTCGTGCGGTACCTCGGCGGGGAGCGCGAGAACACCGGCGGGGCGCCGGTCGGTGAGATCCTCACCGGCTCGCGCCTGCCGCGCCTGTTCGCGGGCGTGGCGGTGGGCATCGCCCTCGGCGCGGCCGGGGCGCTGCTCCAGTCCGTCACGCACAACCAGCTCGCCTCCCCGGACACCCTCGCGGTCACGGCCGGGGCCTACTTCACGCTCTCGTTCGTCGCGGCGCTCGGTCTCACGGTCCCGCTCTGGGCGTCGGGCGCCGTGGCCTTCGCCGGCGGCCTGACCGCGGCGGTGCTCGTGCTGCTCCTCGCGGGGCGGGCCGCGGGCACCACGGGCACCCGGCTCATCCTCGCCGGGTCGGCGACGGCGATGGCTCTGGACGCGGCCACCGCGATGGTCCTGATCCTGTTCAAACAGAACACGACCGGGCTCTTCGCCTGGGGGAGCGGCTCGCTCGCCCAGATCAACATCGACGCGTCGCTGCGCGCCTTCCCCCTCGTGGCCGTGGTGCTGTGCGCCGCCCTGGCGCTGTCCCGCAGGCTCGACGTGATGAACCTCGGCGACGACGCCGCGTCCACCCTCGGCGTGCCGATCCGGTCCACCCGCGTGATCGCCGTGATCTGCGCGGTCGTCCTGACCAGCACGGCGGTGACCCTCGCGGGCCCGATCGCCTTCGTCGGCCTCGGCGCCCCCGTGTTCGCCCGGCTGATCGCGGGGCGGGTCCGGGCGCTGCGGCGGCACCTCTTCCTGGTGCCCGCGGCCGGGCTGCTGGGCGCGCTGCTCATCCTGCTCGCGGACGCGACGCTGCGGGCGGTGCAGGGCGCGGACGGGGCCGCCTCCATCCCCACCGGTGTGCCGACCGCGCTGCTCGGCTCCGTCGTGATCGTGATCCTCGCGCTCCGCCTCCGCGACACGGGCCGGCTCCGTCAGCCCCCGCACGCACGGGTCGCCGCACGGTCGCGCCGCGCCTTCCTTCTCGTCGTGTCCGGCTCGGTGGTGCTCCTGGCAGCCGCCGCCCTCGTGGCGGTCCTGGCGGGAAGCCTCTGGCTGCGGACGGGGGACATCGCGCTCTGGGTCCAGGGCACCGCCCCCGGCCTCGTCGGGCAGGCGCTCGACGACCGGGTCCCGCGCGTGCTCGCCGCGATCCTCGCCGGAGCGGCCCTCGGACTGGCCGGATGCGTCGTCCAGGGCGCGGTACGCAATCCGCTGGCCGAGCCGGGCGTGCTCGGCATCACCGCGGGCGCCGGGCTGGGGGCGGTCGCCGTCGTCACCTCAGGACTCTCCGGCGGACGGCCGCTGCTCATCGTGGCCGCGGTCGTGACGGGACTCGCCACGTTCGGGCTGATCGCCCTGCTGTCCTGGCGCGGGGGCTTCCTGCCCGACCGGTTCGTCCTGATCGGTATCGGCTGCGGGTACGGCATCAGCTCCGTCACCACCTTCCTCCTGCTGCGTGCCGACCCGTACAACACCCCCCGGATCTTCACCTGGCTCTCCGGCACGACCTACGGGCGTACGTTCCCCGACGTCGTACCGGTCGCGGTGGCCCTGGCGCTCGCGCTTCCCGTGCTGCTCGCCATGCGCGGCCATCTCGACCTGCTCGCCGTCGACGAGGACACCCCGCGCGTCGTCGGCGTCCGGCCGGAACGCACACGGTTCGTCGCACTGGCCGTCGCGGCGGTGCTCGCGGCGCTCAGCGTGATCGCCGTCGGGGTCGTCGGCTTCGTCGGGCTCGTCGCCCCGCACCTCGCCCGGTCGCTGGTGGGCGCCCGGCACGGACGGTCGATCCCGGTCGCGATGCTGCTCGGAGGGCTGCTGGTCTGCGTGGCCGACGCCCTCGGACGCACGGTCGTCGCACCGGCCCAGGTGCCGGCGGGTCTCATGATCGCCCTGGTCGGCGGCCCGTACTTCATCTGGGTGCTCCGGCAGTCCCGCGCCTGACGAGGGGCCCGGCCCCCTCCCCCTGTCCCTCCGCCCCGACCTCAACTGGAGCGCCCGTGATGCCGTCTCCGCAGGCCCAGCCGCACCTTCCCGCCGTGAGGAGCGTCGTCGAACCGTTCGACCCCGACGCGTCGCCGAGCCTGCTGGGACGCCTCGCGCACCTGGTGCCGGAGCGCTGGCGCACGGTCGACCGCTCGGCCCACGCGCCCCGCCTCGTGACCGTTCCGGGCGACGACGGTACGGACCGGGCCGGGGCCGCGCTCGTGACAGCGCGCCCGCACACGGCCTACCTCAAGATCGTCGACGCGGTCGGTGACGTACCGGCGGTCGTCGAGGCCGTCGTCGCGCACGCACGCGGTCTGGGGCTCGCGCAGGTCAAGTGGGAAGGGTGGACGGTGAGCCCGGAGGAGGCGGCCGCCGCCGGCTTCGCCCCGCTGAGCCCGCCGCTCACGCCGGTGGAGGAGGGGGCAGGGCCGGATGCCGGTCACGTCCGCTGGCTGGGCGACGGGCCGGGCGCCGAGCCCCCGTACTACGGGCAGACCACGCACTTCTCGTGCGGCGCCGTCACCGCCCTGGTCGCGCAGGCGCACGCGGGGACGCTGCCGCGGGAGGCGCTCGACCGGGAGGCCGAGCTGACGCTGTGGCGCGACGCGACCAACTTCCCCTCGTGCGAACCGGTCGGACTGGGCGTCGCCGTGCGCCGTGCGTGGCCTTCGTCCCCCGTCACGGTCCACCTCGACACGGACCTGCCCGTCCTCCTCGGCCATCTCCCGGAGAAGGAACAGGAGTGGCGCGCCCTGCTCCAGCGCACCTCGCGTACGGAAGCCGGGCGGACCGGTGTCCCCGTCGACCCGTGCCGTCTCTCCCTCGCCGCGATCCGGGACGCCATCGGCCGAGGGGAGCATGTGCTGCTCCTGGTCTCGCTCGCCGGGATGCAGGGGTTCGACGTGCCGCACTGGGTGCTCTGCCACGGGGTCGTGCCCGGCGCCGTCGTGATCGAGGACCCCTGGGCCCACGCGGTCGCGGGGGACACCTGGGTCGACGCCCATCTGCTGCCGGTCCCCGACGCGTCACTCGACACCATGTCGGTCCTCTCACCGGAGGACTTCCGGGGCGCGGTGTCCCTCGGCCGCCCGCAGCAGCGCGACACACCCCAGGACTGACCGGCAGCGCGTGCCACCCGGACCCGGGCAGGCAGCCCGCGGCAGCGCGGTACCTCCCCGGCCGACCGGCAGCGCGGTACATCCCTGGCCGACCGGCAGCGCGGGCCACCCGGGCGACGCACTCACGCCATAGCGGCACATAACGGGACCGAACGCCCGATGCGGCCCTACGGTGGCCGGGTGACCGAGCCACCAGAACCCGCCGCAGCCGAGCAGCCCGAGGCCGGTGCCCGCACCGGCACGACCGGCGGGACCGGCACGACCGGCGGGCCGGACGGCCGGCGACCCGGCAGGGGGGCCGCTGCCGCCGCGCGGGCGGCCCGGAGCCTTCCGCAGTCCGTCTCCGGCCGCGCGGCCCTGGCCGGCGCCGTCGTCTCCGGCCTGCTGATCCTCGCGATCGTGTTCGGCAGCCGCCTGCTGCACGACTTCGACTCGGCGCTCCTCCCGTACGCCGTCGCCACCGTCTTCCTCGCCTTCGGGGTCGCCTACCGCTACACGGTCTGGGTCTCGGCCCCCGGCGCCCGACGGCTCTTCAGGAACGGCTGGCGCAGCCTGTTCTCGGCGGAGAACTTCCGCAGGACACCCACCGCCCTGCCGAAGATGATCGCGACGTACCTGGGCTTCCAGAAGTTCCTCGGCGCCCGCTCCCACGCCCGCTGGGCCGCCCACCAGCTGATCTTCTGGGGCTGCATCCTCGCCGCGCTGATCACCTTCCCGCTGACCTGGGGCTGGTTCACCTTCACCTCCGACAGCGGCGCGGGGCCCGGCTACGCGATGCGCATCTGGGGCATCAAGGTCCTCGGCTTCGACTCGCTGAGCTTCATCGGCTGGGTGATGTTCCACGGCCTGGACCTCGCGGCCGTACTCGTCATCCCCGGCGCGGGGTACTTCCTCTGGCGCCGTATGAAGGACCGCGGAGCCATCACCGGCCAGCGGTTCGCCTACGACATGGTGCCGCTGCTCGCCCTGATCGTCATCTCCGTGACCGGTCTGCTGCTCACCTTCTCCTCGATCTTCCTGCACGGCGGGGGCTACGAGTTCCTGGCGGTCCTCCACATGGTGTCGGTGGTCTTCACCCTCATCTACATCCCGTTCGGGAAGTTCTTCCACATCGTGCAGAGACCGGCGGCGGTCGGCATGCAGCTCTTCAAGTACACCGCGCGCCAGGACGACGAGGTCTTCGCCTGCCGCCGCTGCGAGGAGCCCATCGACACCGGCCCGTACGTCGAGAACCTGCGCGGCACCATGCGTGACCTCGAACTCGGCTTCGACGCATGGGCCGAGTACTGCCCGCGCTGCAAGCGGGTCCTGCGAGGCAACGCCTATCTCACCCAGGTCAAGAAGGGCTTCAAGTGACCGCGGACCCCCACGCAGCCGGCAGCCGTACGATCCTTCCCCTCGACCCCTCGCCGGCACCTCCGGGCACCCGGGGCTTCCGGGACGCGGGCGGCATCCCGGCGGACCAGTGGCACGCCGACCAGAACGGCGAGACGCTCGTCCCCACCCACTGCTGCTTCTGCGGTGTCCAGTGCGGGATGTACCTCCGTGTGGACCGCGGCGGCAAGGTCTTCGGCGTGGAGCCCCGCAACCACGACATCAACCGCATGCGGCTCTGCCCCAAGGGCATCAACGCCTACCAGCAGGTCAACCACCCGGACCGGCTCACCGCCCCGCTCATGCGCCGCTCCCGTGACGAGGAACTGCGCGAGGTCAGCTGGGACGAGGCGCTCGACTTCACGGTCTCCGAGATCCAGCGCATCCAGCGGGAGCACGGACGCGACGCCTTCGGCGTGCTCGGCGGGGCCAGCCTCTTCTCCGAGAAGACGTATCTGGTGGGGAAGTTCGCCCGGGTGGCGCTGAAGACCAGGCACGTCGACTACAACGGCCGGCTCTGCATGGTCAGCGCAGCCGGGGCCAACAAGCTCGCCTTCAACATCGACCGGGCCGGCAACCCCTTCTCCGACATCCTGCTCACCGACTGCCTGCTGCTCGCCGGGGCCAACGTCGGCGAGTGCTTCCCCGTGCTGACCCAGTACGTCTGGGGCGCCCGGGACCGCGGCGCCACCCTGATCGTCGTCGACCCGCGCGAGACGGCGGTCGCGCGCACCGCCGACATCCACGTCGCGCTCAAGTCGGGCACCGACTCGGCCTTCTTCAACGCCGTGCTGAACGTCGTCATCGAGGAGGGCCTCACCGACGAGGCCTACCTCGCGGCACATGCCACCGGCTGGGAGGAGGTCAAGGCCAACGCCGCCCAGTACCCCCCGTCCCGCGCCGCCGAGATCTGCGGGATCCCCGCGGAACAGGTCGTCCAGGTCGCCCGCGCCTTCGCCCGCGCGCCCAAGGCCATGGCCTTCCACGCCCGGGGCATCGAGCACCACACCCAGGGCGTCGAGAACTGCCTCAGCGTGATCAACCTCTGCACCGCCACCGGCCACATCGGCAAGCCCGGAGCCGGCTACGGCACCCTCACCGGGCAGGGGAACGGCCAGGGCGGCCGCGAGCACGGACAGAAGGCCGACCTCCTCCCCGGCGGACGCTCGATCCTCAACGAGGAGCACCGCCGCCAGATCTGCGAGATCTGGGGCATCGAGGAGTCCGAACTCCCCGCCGCCGGCACGTCGATGATGGAAATGGTCTGGCAGATGCAGCGCCAGGAGATCCGCGGCCTGATCGGCATCTGCAACAACCCCTTCGTCTCGCTCCCCAACTACGCCGTGGTCAAGGAGGGGTACGACACCACCGAATTCCACGCCCAGTTCGACTTCTTCCTCTCCGAGACCGCCGCCAACGCCCACGTCGTCTTCCCCGTCACCATCTGGGCCGAGGACGAAGGGGTGATGGCCAACGCCGAGGCCCGCGTCGTCAAGCACAACAAGGCGCAGGAACCGCCGGCCGGGGTACGGACCGACACCTGGGTGATGTGCGAGATCGCCCGCCGTCTCGGCGCCGGGGACAAATTCGCCTTCGGCAGCTCCCGCGAGGTCTTCGACGAGCTGCGCAGGGCCTCCGCGGGCACCGTCATCGACTACTCCGGCATCACCTACGAGCGGCTGGAGGAGACCGGCGGGATCTCCTGGCCCTGCCCGTCCACCGACCACCCCGGCACCCCTCGGCTGTTCGAGGACGGCACGACCTACCACGCGGACGGCAAGATCCATATGCAGGTCGTCGAGTGGCACCCGCCGGCCGACCCGTACGACGAAGCGCACCCGATGACCCTGACCACCGGACGCACCGTCGCCCACTTCCTCTCCGGCAACCAGACCCGCCGGCTGGGCGCCCTCGTCGAGCAGACCCCCCGGCCCTGGGCCGAGGTCCACCCGTCCCACGGGTTCCGCAACGGCGAACCCGTCCGCGTCGTCACCCGGCGCGGCAGCGAGGTCTTCCCCGCCCTGGTCACCGAGGCGATCCGGCCCGACACGGTGTTCATCCCCTACCACTGGCCCGTCCCGACAGCGGCCAACGCACTCACCATCGACGCCCTGGACCCCCGCTCCAAGATCCCCGAGTACAAGGTCTGCGCCTGCCGCATCGAGCACGCCGACGCGATCGACGAGGTCCCCGCGCCACCGGTCGCCCCCGGCCACGTCGCCTACCCCGAGACCCAGGTCTCCCGCACCGACCCACTGCCGCCCTCGGCCCCGCAGGGCCGCGGCACCTCGGAAAGGAGCTGATGTCCCGATGATGGGCAGAACGATGTTCATCGACCCGGGGCGCTGCATCGGCTGTCAGGCCTGTGTCTCCGCCTGCCGCGAGTGCGACTCGCACCGGGGCAAGTCGATGATCCACCTCGACTACACCGACGAGGGTTCATCCGTCGCCTCCCTTCCCACGGTCTGTATGCACTGCGAGGACCCGGTGGCCCCCTGCGCCGAGGTCTGCCCGGCCGACGCGATCCTGGTCACCGCCGACGGCGTCGTGCAGCAGGCCGACACCACCCGCTGCATCGGCTGCGCCAACTGCGTCAACGCCTGCCCCTTCGGCGTACCGAAGATCGATCTCCAGGCGAAGCTGCAGCTGAAGTGCAACCTCTGCTACGACCGCACCGCCTACGGGCTCGCCCCCATGTGCGCCACGGTCTGCCCCACCGGTGCGCTCTACTACGGCACCATCGAGGAGCTCCAGGCGGAGCGTCCCGGTGTGCAGGTCGCCGACACCTTCGTCTTCGGCGAGAGCGAGGTCCGCACCGGCGTGGCCATGGTCGTGCCCGCCGAGCGGGTCCAGTGGCCGGTGCCGGGCGGACTTCCCGTCGTCGAGATCAACGGGAAGGACGTCCGCCGATGAGCGTCACCGAACAGGAGCAGCCGGGCCCCGACCACGGCTCCGGGGGCGACCCCCGTGCAGCGCTGCACGACCGGATCGCCGCCGACTCGCTCACCACCCGGCGCGACTACCTCCGGATCGTCGCCACCGTGTCCGGCGGCCTCGCCGTGGGCGGTCTGGCCGTCGCGGGCGGCATCCTCCACCGGCACGGCGAGACGGAGGACGGCAAGGCACCGGCCCCGAGGCGGATCGCCGCGCAGCTGCTGCCCGGCGAGTCCCTCGCCTTCCGCTACCCGGGAGACGAGGACCGTGCGGTCGCCGTCCGGCTGGACGACGGCACCCTCGCCGGCTACTCCGCCGTCTGCACCCACCTCGCGTGCGGGGTGCTCTGGCGCAAGGACCGGGGCACGGAGGGCGAGCTCTACTGCCCGTGCCACGAGGGCGTCTTCGACGCCCGCACCGGCGAGGTCACGGCCGGCCCGCCGCCCCGGGGCCTGCCCAAGGTGGTGCTGACCGAGCTGGACGACGGCAGTATCTGGGCCGTCGGGACGACCCGCTCGGGGGAGAGCGCCGAGGAGGGACTCTGCCGCCAGCTCGTCGAGGACCGCCCCGACCTCGCCGAACGGATCGGCTGCCCCGGCACCGGAGGCGGCGCGGAAGCACCCGCCGTGCCGGCCCCCACCGGCGCCGCGTCCACGGGGAGGCCGTCATGACCGAGCCGCTGGACCCGGTCGAGCCGCCCCGGCCTCCCCGCCCGTCCGGAACGGCGTACCCCGACTATCACCCCGGCAGCGAACGGGCCGAGCTGAACCGCCCCCTTCATGAGCGCTACCCCCAGATCCGGCCCACCAGCGGCTATGCCGACCCCCGGGTGCGCCACACCGGCCCGGGCCCCGGGGCGGGCTCGGAGCAGGAACCCGAGCGCTCCGCGAAGCTGACGGCCAGGCTGGTACTGGCGATGAGCGTCGTCATCGGCCAGCTGTGGGCGCTGACGGAGGTCGTCAACGTCTGGATGGAGGGCGACACGGGCACGGCCTGGTGGGGCGCCGGCTTTCTCTGTCTGTCGTTCCTCGTCGTGCTGGGGCTGTGGCTGCTCGACCCCGGGGATCGCTGAGCCTGGCCGTGGCCCGGAGGGCCGTATCCTGGAGGTATGAGTACCGCCCCCGCCCCCGGACCGCGAGAGTCGAAGCCGCCGGAGCCCCGGCAGAAGTCTCCGCAGGAGCCGAGGCCCAGGCCGTCGGCCCTGGTCTTCGACGATCCGCTGGACCGGCAGTCCGCGGACGACACGGACCAGGGATGGGGCGAGCGGGCTCCTGCGAGCAGTGCCTCCGACCTGGCCCGCTTCCTCGACGAGAAGCCGCCTCATCACATCTGAACCCGCTACCGGCAGCGGCATCCTCGTCCGCGCCGGTGGCCGGAGAGGGCCCCGGCCGTACGGACAGGGCCTCAGGCCTGGCCCCGCTGGGCGACCAGCGCGTCGCGGATCTCCTTCAGCACCTCCAGCTCGCTGACCTCCAGCGTCTCCTGCACGTCCTCCTTCGCGGCCTGGGCCGCGGCCCGCCTGGCGAGGTACTTCGCCATCGGCAGCACCATCAGGAAGTAGACGACGGCGCCGGTGATCAGGAAGCTGAGGGCGGCGCTGAGCACCGAGCCCCACAGGATCTCGATGCCGTCCATCCTTCCGGTCCCCGGATCCACCGCACAGGGGCCCTGAAGGCAGGACGTGTACTTCTCCAGGTCCTGGGTGCCGAACGCACCGACCACCGGATTGATGATCCCCTTCACGACCGCGTCGACCACGTTCGTGAACGCGGCACCGATGACGACGGCGACCGCCAGGTCGATCACATTGCCGCGTGTCAGGAAGGCTTTGAACCCCTCCAGCAGACCGACCTTCTTCTCGCTCACATGCGAGCCTTCCTCTGTGCGTGCCGTGGGGGAGCTGACTGCCCCGTCACATAAGGCGGCAGAAGGCCACGCTGTCCAATCGGGTACGTCCGGCGGGTGAGTTGACGCGATACCTGTTCTATTCGGCACGGGACACCGCCACCGAGAGCAGCCCCGACGCACCGGCACCGGCCAGGGCCGCGGCGGTGTCCCGCTCCACGGCCAGGACCACCAGCGCGCCCTGTCCCATGCCCGCCCCGCCGTCGGCCTCCGGGTATGCGGCCGATCCGCCGCCCGCACCGCGCGGGACCTCCGTCACCCGTACGTCGCGCGCCACCACCTCGGCCCGTGACTCCCCGTCGGCCGCGGCGATCACATCGACGCGGTCGCCCGGCCGCAGCAGACCGACCGTCGCCGCGTCGGCGATCCGTACCGGCGCGGACACCAGACGTGGGGCAGGGCTGCCGGGCCCCGGCGGCCCGCCTCCCGCGACGGCCGCCGCCCCTCTCTCACCGCTCAGTCCCGACGCGGCGAGCACGGCTGAAGCCAGCGCGAACCCCGCGGCCAGCGCCCGGCGCTGACCGCGCAGAGCCCGCCGCAGCCGGCGCCCACCCCCGCCCCGCACCCGCAGAGGTCCGAAGGGCGGCACCCCGCAGGGTGCGGGAGGCGCGGGACGTGTATCGGGCACCGAGGGGAACATGGCCAACACCACCTGCCGTGAGGGGAGTCCGCGGAGAACCCCGCCGGACTCCCCTCACGATCCACCGTCTGCGGAGATCCCGCCGAGCCCTGTGGACAGCCATGGCGATGTGGAAAACCCCGTCACCCGTACGGGGCACCACGCCACCTGCGCGAGGCAGCGAGCCTCCCGCACGGGCACCACGGGACCGGAAGCGCAGGGCCTACCCGGAAGCGCGAGGACCTACGGCGCTACGGCAGCCCGATCCCCGTCTCGATCCCGTCCAGCGCGTGCGCGCAGACGCAGTCGCGGCCGTCGTTCGGGGGCAGGGCGGCCACCGCGTCGAAGAGCACCGACCGCAGCCGGTCCACGTTCTCCGCGAACACCTCCAGCACCTCCGTGTGGCTGACGCCCTCCCCGGCCTCCGCCCCCGCGTCGAGGTCCGTCACCAGCGTCAGCGTCGTGTAGCAGAGGTTCAGTTCACGGGCGAGCACCGCTTCCGGATGGCCCGTCATCCCGACGACCGACCAGCCCATCGCGGCGTGCCAGCGCGACTCCGCGCGGGTCGAGAAGCGCGGCCCCTCGACGACGACCAGGGTGCCGCCGTCCACCGGCTCCCAGTCGCGGCCGCGCGCCGCCGCCAGGGCGGCCTTGCGGCCCTCGGGGCAGTACGGGTCGGCGAAGCCGAGGTGCACCACGTTCGGCTGGGTCCCGTCGGCCAGGGGCTCACCGTCGTAGAAGGTCTGCGTGCGCGCCTTGGTGCGGTCGACCATCTGGTCCGGCACGAGCAGGGTCCCCGGGCCGTACTCCGGGCGCAGGCCGCCGACCGCGCACGGGCCGAGCACCTGGCGTACGCCCACGGAACGCAGGGCCCAGAGGTTGGCGCGGTAGTTGATCCGGTGCGGCGGGAGGTGGTGACCGCGGCCGTGGCGCGGCAGGAACGCCACCCGGCGGCCCGCGAGCTCACCCAGGAAGAGGGAGTCGCTCGGCGCTCCGTACGGGGTGTCCACCTGGATCTCGGTCACGTCCTCCAGGAAGGAGTAGAAGCCCGATCCGCCGATGACACCGATGTCCGCTGTAGCCGTCTCCGCATTCGCCATGCGGTCACACTAACGGGAGGCGCACGGCCAGGACCCCGCCGAGTCGATCAGCGGGGTCCGGTGGAACGTGTGGTGCGGGGCGCGTGGCCTCAGGCGGCCGACGTACCGCTCGACGACGTGGAAGAAGCCGAGGAGGCGGACGACGACGCTGCCGAAGCGGCCGGCTTCGCGTCCGACGTGGACGACGACGAGTCGGACGTCTTGGCGGACGAGTCCGACGTCTTCGAGGACGACGACGTGGCCGGCGTGCTGCTCGACGAGGAGCCGCGGCTGTCGTTCCGGTAGAAACCGGATCCCTTGAAGACGATGCCGACGGCCGAGAACACCTTCTTGAGGCGTCCCTCGCAGTTCGGGCACACGGTCAGGGCATCATCGGTGAACTTCTGCACCGCTTCGAGGCCCTCGCCGCATTCGGTGCACTGGTACTGATAGGTCGGCACTTGCTCCTCCTGGCACTCTCACTCAATGAGTGCTAACGACGCTCCATACTGACCTATTCCGAGCGATCAGTCCACCGTGACCGGCTCGCGGTGACCGATCCCACGTGCCACCGTCCGTCCCGCGGCCCTCGGCGTCAGCCGTGAACGCAGGGTCAGCAGGGTCGCCAGCGCCAGCGCCGTACCGGCCAGCGGGACGACGAAACCGGTGCTCGCGCCGTGGGCGTCCGCGAGCTGTCCGGCCACCGTGACGGCGGCCGCCTGGCCGAGCGCCACGGCACCCGTCAGCCAGGTGAAGGCCTCGGTCCTGGCGGACGCGGGCACCAGCGCCTCGACCAGGGTGTAGCCGCTGATCAGCGCGGGAGCGATGCAGAGGCCCACCAGCAGCCCGAGGCCCGCCAGCAGCGGTGCGGAGTGCACGGCCCAGAGCCCGGACGCCGTGAGCGTCAGGGCCACGTAGCCGACGATCAGCCGGCGGCGCGGGCTGCTCTTCCAGGCGATGGCCCCGCAGGCGATGCCGGCCAGCATGTTGCCGGCCGCGAAGGTCCCGTACAGCAGCCCGTTCAGGCCGGGCCGGCCGATCTCCTCGGAGAACGCCGTCAGCGAGACCTGCATGCCGCCGAAGACGGCGCCGATGCCCAGGAAGGTGATCGCGAGGACCCGCACGCCGGGTACGGAGAGCGCCGAGCGGTGCGGCTCCGCCTCCGTGGCGGCACCCCGGGGCGCGGGCTGGGTGGAGCGCTGCGCGGCGAACAGGACGCCGCCCAGCAGCGTCAGCGCCGCCTCGGCGATCAGCCCGGCCGCCGGGTGCACGCCGGTGCAGAGCGCCGTCGTCAGTACGGGGCCGACGACGAAGGTGAACTCGTCCGTCACCGACTCGAAGGCGGCGGCCGTGCTCATCAGCGGGGAGGCGGGGCGCCCCGGGGCCGCACCGAGCCGGGCCGCCCAGCGGGCCCGCACCATCGGCCCGACCTGCGGGATGGAGGCACCGGTGGGAACCGCCGCCAGGAACAGCGCCCACAGGGGCGCGTCCGCCAGGGCGAGTGCCGTGAGGGTGCCGACGGAGGCGGCGTGGAGCAGGACGCCGGGCAGCAGCACGGCACGCTGGCCGAACCGGTCGGCGAGCCGGCCGCTCTGCGGCGCGAACAGGGCCATGGAGACGCCGGAGACGGCGGCCACGGCGCCCGCACTGCCGTACGAGCCGGTGGTGTGCTGAACCAGGAGCACGATGCCGATGGTCAGCATCGCGAAGGGCTGCCGGGCGGCGAAGCCCGGGAGAAGGAAGGTCCACGCACCCGGGGTGCGCAGCAACTGCCCGTAACCGGGGCGGTCGGAGACCGTGGACGCCACGGTCCATGCCTTTCTGCCGCCTGGTGGCCGTGCTCCCCGGGGCCGTTCCGCACCGGGGTGCGGAACGCGTGCGGGGGCTGCCGAGAGCTGTCCTCTTCGCGCGGGACTGCGGTAGATGCCGGGCGCTCGCTCCAGAGGCGAAGGACGCCACGACCGCCATACGGTCGCGCCAGCTCTGCATCAGACAGAGTTGGTCGATCAGGGTAAGTCGATCACGTTCACATCGAGTGGATCCGAAGATCCGGTCCTTCATCTTACAGGTCCTGGCCCCGGCACACCTGCGGATGTGCGCGGGGCGCTCCTGACCGCGTCAAGTCGGTGACAGGACTGCCTCAGGCCGACGAGAAGACCGCATCGGGTCAGTGAGGGGCCCTGCTGCCGTGCTTGTCGCCTGTACGGCTCTCGCCGCCCTTGCTGAGCTTCTTCGCCAGCTTCACGAGGTGCGGCACGTCCACCGTGCCGGCGTCCGGCCCGCTCTGTCCGCCGGTCCCCAGCCAGCCGGCCAGCTTGCCGCCCTGGCCGACCGCCCGCAGCCGGGCCTCCGCCGCGTCCCGCACCGGATCGGTCGCGACGACCAGCAGTTCGTCCCCGTGGCGCAGCACGGTCGAGGGTGCGGGGACGAAGCTCTTGCCGTCCCGTACGACGAGGGTGACCGCGGCCCCGGCGGGCAGCCGGAGCTCCGCGACCTCCACGCCGTGCATCTTGGACTTGCCGGGGACCGCGACGGACAGCAGATGCCCGCGCAGCCGCTCCAGGGGCGCCGACTCGATGCCGAGGTCGGCGGTCTCCGACGGGTCGTCGGAGATCTTGAGGATCTTCGCCAGCCAGGGCAGCGTCGGCCCCTGGATCAGCGTGTAGACGATGACCAGCACGAAGACGATGTTGAAGACCCGGGTGCTGCCGTCGATCCCGGACACCATGGGGATGGTCGCCAGGACGATGGGTACGGCGCCGCGCAGACCCGCCCACGACATCAGGGCCTTCTCGCGCCGTGGCAGCCGGAAGGGCGCCAGGCTGATGAAGACCGACAACGGCCGGGCGACGGCGGTCAGGACGAGTCCCACGACCACGGCCGGCCAGAAGTCCACGATCAGGTCGTGCGGGGTGACCAGCAGACCGAGCAGGACGAACATGCCGATCTGGGCGAGCCAGCCGAGCCCGTCGGCGAAGCCCCGGGTGGCCGGCCAGTGCGGCAGCTTGGAGTTGCCGAGGACCATCGCGGCCAGGTAGACGGCCAGGAACCCACTGCCGTGCGCCATGGCGCCCGCGGCGTACGCGGACACCGCGATGGCCATCACGGCGATCGGGTAGAGCCCGGACGCGGGCAGTGCCACATGGCGGATCCCGAGGGCGCCGAGCCAGCCCACCGCGAGACCGATGGCCGCGCCGATGGCCAGCTCCAGGGCTATCTCGCCGACCAGGACGTACCAGTGCTCCACGGGTCCCACGGCGGAGAACGCCACCACGAGGATGACCACGGGGGCGTCGTTGAAGCCGGACTCGGCCTCCAGGACGCCGGTGATCCGGGACGGGAGGGGGACCTTGCGCAGGACGGAGAAGACCGCCGCCGCGTCGGTCGAGGAGACGACGGCGCCGATGATCAGGGACTGCCGCCAGTCGAGGCCGACGAGGAAGTGCGCCGCGCTCGCGGTGACGCCCACGCTGATGCCCACACCGAGCGTCGACAGCATGGCTGCCGCCGGCAGCGCGGGTTTCACTTCTTTCCACTTCGTGCCCAGCCCGCCCTCGGCCAGGATGACGACCAGGGCGGCGTAGCCGATCACCTGGGTCAGCTCGGCGTTGTCGAACTTGACGTCGAAGATGCCGTCCTGCCCCAGGGCGATGCCGATGCCGAGGTACAGGAGCAGGCTGGGGAGCCCGCTGCGGGACGAGATGCGTACCGCCGCCACGGCGACCAGCAGGACGAGTGAGCAGACGAGCAGAAGTTCGTTGAGCGCGTGGACAGTCAGGGTCCGTTCCTTCCCTGCGTAGGAGCATCCGGCAATCGGGGGCCCCCGATTGCCGGATGCTC
>NZ_JAERUC010000078.1 GCF_016745505.1 Streptomyces silvae
GGCGCCCGCCCGGGATCCCGGGCGGGCGCCTTCGCGTGCGGGCGGACGTGCTATCCGACGCGGTCCGCCATCTGCTCACCGGCCCGGCCCTCCGGCACGGCCAGGTGGTCCGCCCGCGCGTCCGGGTCCGTCAGCCGGTTCAGCCTGGCCGGTACGTCGAAGCCGACCAGCAGCACCACGATCACCGTGCCCGCGAAGGTCAGCACCGCCAGGGCCTGCCCCAGATCCATCCCGGACGCCAGATGCGCCCCGAGCACCGGGGCCACCGCCCCGCCGAGCGCGCCCACGTTGTACGTGAAGCCGAGCGCGGCCCCGCGGCTCGCCGTCGGGAAATGGCCGCCGATGTACCGCGGGAGCAGCCCGGAGATGCCGAAGCTGGTGGCCTGCAGCAGGAACAGCAGACAGCCGAGCAGCAGCAGGTTGTCCTTCACCGCGAACACCGGGTAGACGAAGGCCAGCGAGGCCAGCAGCGTCAGCGCGTACGCCTTCTTCGCACCGATCCGGTCGCCGAGGAAGCCCGCACCCCAGCAGCCCACCATGGTGCCGAAGCCCGCGAAGTACAGGACGTCGGTCACCTGGCCCGTCGTGTAGCCCAGGTCGGTCTTCAGATAGGTGGGCAGCAGCGCCTGGATGGGCCAGGAGTACAGGAACGCGAAGAACAGCGTCACGATCATCGAGACGTACAGCAGCCAGCCGCGCTTACCACCCAGCTGCACGGCGAGCGCCACCAGGGCGAGGCCCGCGACCACCGACAGCACCGGCACCAGGCCCTCGCCGCCCGGGGTGAACACCAGGAAGAGGGCGAGCGTGGCGGCCACGATCAGGACGGTGTTCGTCACGGCCAGCCGCGACGTCCGGAACAGCGGCCTGAAGGGGTTCGGCTTCGCGCCCTGGTCCGCGACGTCCGCCGTCCACTCCTCGGCCTCCGGCAGGGCCCGGCGCATCCACAGCGCCACCGCGATCGGGATCAGGCCCAGGTAGAACATCCAGCGCCAGCCCAGCGAGGGGACCACCCAGTCGTAGACCTGCGCGGCGAGGACCGAACCGACGGAGAAGCCGGAGATCAGGAAGCCGCTGGCCCGGCTGCGCAGCCGGGCGGGCCAGCTCTCCATGACGTACGTGGCGCTGGCGCCGTACTCACCGGCCATGCCCATGCCGATGGCGAGCCGGGCCGCGAAGAGGCTGTGGTAGTTCCAGGCGAACCCGCAGGCGAAGGTGCCCAGCGAGTAGAGCAGGATGCTCAGCACCATGGAGAGCTTGCGGCCGTACCGGTCGCCGATGGCGCCCAGGACCGCGCCGCCCAGCCACCGGGTGATGAAGGCACCGGAGACCAGGCTGGCGGCCTGCACCGTGCTCAGCCCGAAGTCGTCACTGATCTCGGTGAGGACGAGCGTGATCAGGACGAAGTCGAACCCGTCGAGGACGTAACCGATCCAGGCGGCGAAGAAGGACTTCCACTGCGTACCGCTCACCTCGCGGTACCAGGGGAGCGTGGGGGGTGTTTTCTGCACGGTGCGCTCCATGGTGCGGGACGGCGTCGCGTCGGCGGGGCGCCGTCCCGCTGGGTGAGGGCTGCTCAGGGCCGGGCGAGGCCGGCGACGAAGCGGGCGGTCAGGGCGGTGGGTGCGGTGATGGCCGTGCCGACCACGACGCTGTGGGCGCCGCGGGCGAGAGCCTCGGCAGCCTCCTCGGGGGTATTGATACGGCCTTCGGCGACCACCGGTACAGAGATCGCGGCCGAGAGAGATGTCACAAGGCCGAGGTCGGGGCCCGTCTGCTTCGGGGTCCCCGGCACATATCCGGACAGGGTGGTCGAGACGAAGTCCGCCCCCAGCTCGGCGGCGGCGATCCCCTCGGCGAGCGTGGAGACGTCCGCCATGACGAGGGCGCCCGCCGCGTGCACGGCGGTGACCAGCTCGGCGAACGTGGAGCCGTCGGGGCGCGGCCGGTCGGTGGCGTCGGCGGCGACGACGGCCGCGCCGGCCTCGACGATCGCCAGGGCGTGCCGGACGGTCGGGGTGATGTAGACCCCGGTGTCGCCGTCCTTCCACAGGCCGATGACCGGGAGGTCCACCGCCCCGGTGATCGCGGCGACGACCTCCGGCTCGTTGGCGCGGATCGCGGAACCGCCGCCGGCCACGGCCGAGAGGGCGAGGCGTACGAGGGTGGCGGTCTCGCGCATCGGGTCGCCGGGAGGCGCCTGGCAGGAGACGATCAGCCGGCCCTTCAGGGTGTCGGCCAAGTCCTGTGCGGTCATCGGAGAGCTCCCGGGTGATGGAGGGGAAGAGTGCTGGTCAGGGCCGCGGCGCCCAGTACGGCGGCGTCGTGGCCGAAGAGCGGGGGCTCGGGGAGGAGCCCGCGCAGCGGTGGCATCAGCTCGGCGGTGAAGGCGGCGGCCAGGGCGTCGCCGTACAGCGCGCCGATCCGCGGGACCCCGCCGCCGACGACGACCCGGTCGGGGCCGAGCGCGTTGGCGAGGCCGCCGAGGACCCGTCCGGCCGCCGCCGCCCCGGTGGTGATGGCGTGTACGGCGGCCTCCTCGCCCTCGGCGGCGCGGGCGACCACCGTTTCGAGCCGGTCCACCGGGGTGCCGGTGAGCCGTCCGTGGTGGGCGGTGATGCCGGGCCCGGAGGCGATGACCTCCAGGTGCCCGGTGGCCCCGCAGGTGCAGGGCAGTCCGGCCGCCTCCGCGCTGGGCAGGTGGCCGAGGTGGCCCGCGATCCCGGATGCGCCGTGCAGCATCCGGCCGTCGACGGCGAGCGCGCCGCCCACGCCCGTGCCGACGGCCGCGAACAGCAGCGAACCCTGGCCGGCCGGCAGCGCGGCCAGCTCCGGCCCCGCCGTGGCCCGTACGTCGTTGTCGCAGGCCACCGGGAGACCCGTACGGTCCGCGAGTCCGGCGCCGAGCGCGGTGCCGGCCCAGCCGCTGATGGAGTCGGTGGCGCTGGTGACCATGCCGCTGCGGGGGTCGACGACCCCGGCGGCCGCGATGCCGAGCGCCGTGGCCAGGCCGCCCGGGTCCACCTCGGCCGCCGCCGCGGCGAGCGCGTCGAGCACCGCCCCGGCGCCGTCACGGGCCGGGGTGGGCCGGGTGTGCCGGGCCAGCACCGTGCCGTCGGCGGCGAAGAGCGCGGCCGCGATCTTCGTGCCGCCGAGGTCGAGGCCGATCACCACGGCCCCGGTCGCCTGCCCGCTCATCGGACCGGCGGCAGACCGGCGGCGCGCAGCCGCTCACCGATCAGCGCGACGGACTCGTCGGACAGCTGGATCTGCGGGAAGACGGTGGCGCCGTCGTCGATGACGCCGAGCAGCCGCAGCGCGTGCTTGAAGGAGCCCAGCGCAGAGGAGCTGCGGCCCATGTCCTGCTCGGGGCCGACGTCGACCATGGCGAAGAGCTCGACGAGACGCTCCTGCTCCCGGGCGGCGAGGTCCCAGTCGCCGGCGCGCGCGGCGTCGTACAGCCGGACGTAACCGGCCGGGTCCACGTTGCCGATGCCGGGCACGACACCGTCGGCCCCGGCCAGCAGCGCCGCGTCCACGGTGAGTTCGGAACCGGTCAGCACGCTGAAGTGCGGCACCGGGCCGTCGGCGCGGCCCTCGCGCCCGCCGAGCTCCACGATCAGCCGGCGCAGCCCGCCCTCGTCGCCGCTGCTGTCCTTGAGGCCGGCGAGGGTGCCGTCCTCGGCGAGCTCGCGCACCAGGGCGGCGGAGAGCTTGGAGTGCACGGCGACCGGGATGTCGTAGGCGAAGAGCGGCAGATCGACGGCGGCGCGCAGCGCGCGGAAGTGCGCGGCGATCTCCTTCGGGTGCGTACGGGTGTAGAAGGGCGCGGTCGCCACGAGGGCGTCCGCGCCGAGCTCCGCCGCGGTCCGGGCGTGCTGCACGACCCGGGCGGTCGTCGTGTCGATGACCCCGGCGAGGACCGGGACCCGGCCCGCGGCGGCGGTGACGACGGTCCTCAGCGCGGTGGCGCGCTGGTCGTCGGTCAGGTAGGCGACCTCGCTGGTGGAACCGAGGGCGAAGAGTCCGTGCACGCCGCCGTCGACGAGGTGGCCGACGAGCCGGGTCAGGGAGGCGGTGTCGACCTCCCCGAGGCCGTCGAGCGGGGTGCAGACCGGCGGTACGACGCCGTGCAGCGGTGCGGTCAAGGACATGGTGTGGGGCTCCAGCTCGTTCGGAACGCGCCCGCCGCCCGGAGGGGAGACGAGCCCGAGACATGAGACGTAAGATGTCCTATGTCTGGACTCACCTTAAACAGATGCACCGGCGGCCGGTCAAGAGGTACCGGAGGCCGGCGACACCGCAGGAGGACCGTTGTGGCCCGCCCCACCATGGCTCAGGACATCGAACGAAGGATCAAGGAACTGATCCTCGAACGCAGGCTCGGACCGGGCGATCCGCTGCCCACGGAGGCCGAGCTGATGGAGCTGTTCGCGGCCGGACGCGTCTCGGTGCGCGAGGCGCTCAAAGCACTCCAGGCCATGAACGTCGTCGAGATCCGCCGGGGCTTCGGGACCTTCGTCGGCTCCCTCTCCCTGTCCCCCTTCGCCGAGGGGCTGGCCTTCCGGGCCGCCGTCCGGCACGGGCAGGGGGAGCCGGGCCTGCTGGAGCTGATGAAGGTGCGCGAGGCGCTGGAGACAGGACTGGTCGGCGCCGTCACCGCCGGGGTGCCCGCGGAGGACCTGGCCGTGCTGCGGGCCCTCGTCGGGACCATGGAGACCGAGGCCGCGCAGGGCGGCCGGGTGGCCCGCGCCACCGACCGCGCCTTCCACCTCGCGCTCTACGCCTCCCTCGACAACCACCTGCTCAGCGAGGTGCTGGACGCGTTCTGGGCGGCCATGGACCGGGTGCGCGAGGACGTCGACGACGGCCACCAGGACCCCGCCGTCACCTGCGCCCAGCACCACGAGATCGTCGAGGCGGTCGCGGCGGCCGACGGCGCCCGTGCGGTACGCGCGATGCGCACCCACTTCGACGGCATCCGCCACCGCCTGGAACCGCAGCGGGCCGGGGCGGGCGCCTGACCTCCGGGCCCGGCCGGCCGGCCGCTCAGCCGCCGCCCTCGTCCCCGTACAGATAGCTGGTCGTCCCCGCCAGCGTGGCCCGGCACCACTCCTCCACCCCGGCCTGGTCCAACGCGTCCCAGTCCGGGGTGCGTTCGACCTGCGCCCGGCCGATCCGGCGGCCCAGCTCCACCAGCCGCGCCCCCTCCGGGGTGCGCTCGCGCGCGTACCGCCCGAGCGCCTCGGCGGGTGACGCGGACGCCCGCAGCGACCGCTCCAGGCAGAGCGCGTCCTGGAGCGCCTTCACCGCCCCGCTCGCGGTGTGCGGGCGGGTCACCCCGGCCGCGTCCCCCGCCAGCAGGAACGGCGGGTCCGCCGCGACCGGCGCGTGCAGGTCGGTGACGGGGTGGCAGGTCATCGCGGTGTGCTCGCCCCGGGCCACGATCTCGGCCCACTCCGCGGGGAAGTGCTGCTCGGCGATCCGCCGTACGTACGCCACGTCGGGGGCGCCGGGGCCGCACGGCCGCGCGTAGACCGCGTACGCGAGCAGGTGGTCCCGCTCCCCGTCCCCCTCGGTGTCCCCGCGCGGGATCAGATAGAAGATGCCGTGCCCGCCCCGGAACCCGAGGGTGACCCAGGACTCCCGCAGCAGTTCCAGCGGCCGCCGGTGACCGGTGAGCGCGCTCATCGGCAGGGTGCCCCGCCACACCGCGTACCCGGCGGGGGAGGGGCGCAGGTCCGGGGCGAGGAGGCCCCGGGTGAGCGACCGGTGCCCGTCCGCGCCCACGACGACGTCGTACTCCTCGGCGCCGCCCTCCGTACGGACGACGGCGCGCCCTCCCTCCGCCCGTCCGACGGACACGACCGGGTGCCCCCGGTGGTACCGCACCGCGGGCGAGGAGCCCGCACTCCGCCGCAACGCCTGCCACAGCAGGCCCCAGTTGCAGGCGGTGACCGGGCCGGACTGCCGGGCGAACTCGCGGGCCGACCGGCTCCCCGCCGCCCGGGTCACCCACACCCGCGTGGCCACCGGAACCGTCGGCATCGCCGCGTCCAGATAGCCGACGGCGGTCAACTCCCCGTGCAGGGACGGCGGGAGCACGATCCCCAGGCCCCTGCCGCGCAGCTCACCGGCACTGCGCTCGTACACGGTGACCTCGGCGCCCGCCCGGGCGCCCGCCACCGCCATCGCGCAGCCCGCGATGCTGCCCCCGACCACACCCATACGTAAGCGCGTCACCGCCACACCGCCACCGCCCGTCCAGTCGCCCGGGGTTCCCCGCCGGATGCTGCCACCACCATCCTGGCAGCCCGGCGGCCTGGCGGGCGGTGGTGACGCGACGGCGTGAGCCCCTGACCGTCACGGGGACGGGCAGGGGCCCACCCCCGGCGACGTACGGTTACGGTGTGACGGTCACCGTCCGGCTGCCCGAGGCCTGCTTGCCGTCGGCCCTGTAGGTCGCGGTGAGCTTGACGTCCCCGGAGGCACCCGCCGGGATCGTCACCGGGACCTTGATGTTGGCGCCCTCACCCGGCCTCGTCGCCGGGAACGCCACCTGCTTCGTCGTCCAGCCGCCCGGCACCGTCAGGTCCAGCGTCCCCGCGCTGCGGGTCACGTCCATCCGGTTGACGACCCGGACCGTGACCTCGGTGGTGGTCCCCGCCTTCAGCGTGGCCGGCGGGGTGATGGTGATGTCCGCACAGGTGCCGCCGAGCCACTTCAGGTCGAAGGAGGAGTACGTGATGGCGTCGACGCCCCCGCGCTCGTACAGCAGCCCGAGCCGGCCGTCGGGCAGCCGCGTCAGCGTCGAGTACGCGGCGCTCCCGGCGTTGACGACCTTCCGGATCGGCCAGGTCTTCCCGTTGTCGCAGGACATCTTCACGGTGAGGTTGCTCCGCGAGGACGTGCTCTCGGTGTTGCTGAACAGCAGCCACGAGGACTGCGGGTCGGAGGCGGCGGCGTCCGGGGCGTAGCGGATGACCGAGCCGTTGTTCGCCGGGTCGGGCAGATTGGTGTCCTGGGTGAACGGTGTGTAGGTGACGCCGCCGTCCGTGGAGTAGGCGATCGTACGGTAGGGCGCGGAACGGTTGTTGAGCATGATGCGGCCGTCGTTCAGCTCGACCGTCTTGTTCTCGTCACCGCCCGGCCCGACCGGGGTGCCCGTCTTCCAGGTCGCCCCGTGGTCGTCGCTGTAGGCGCTGACCGCGTAGTTGGCCCCGTTGTTGCGGATCGCGTACTGCTGGATCAGCCGCCCCTTGTACGTGCCGTTGCGCAGCTGGATGCCCTGGCCGGAGGCGGCGAACATCCCGGCCCAGGCCGGGTTCTTGATCTGGCCGGTGATCCG
This sequence comes from Streptomyces silvae, assembly GCF_016745505.1. Lineage (GTDB taxonomy): Bacteria > Actinomycetota > Actinomycetes > Streptomycetales > Streptomycetaceae > Streptomyces > Streptomyces silvae. Next base: position 7,349 of record NZ_JAERUC010000078.1, read on the forward strand.
GCGGTGGGTCCAGGTCAGCCCGTCGTCGTCGGAGTAGCTGTAGTCGGCCTGGAGGACGTCCGGGTCGCTCTCGTCGTTGCCGGTGGCCGAGCCGAAGAAGCCCTGGTTCACGGAGGCCGCGTAGAAGACGAAGATGCGGCCGGTGGTGGTGTCCGTGAGCAGGCTCGGGTCGCCGAAGCCCTTGGGGGCGGCCTCCTTGCGGACGACCTGCTGGGTCTGCCAGGTGGCGCCGCCGTCGGTGCTGCGGCGCAGCACGACGCCGAGGTTGCCGGGCAGGTCCCCGAGCGTGGGACGGGCGTCGTAGGCGGCGAGCAGGGTGCCCTTGACGGAGGTGGTCAGCGCGGGGATGCGGTAGTACGGGGATCCGACGCCCGCGGTGGCGATGTCCTGCGAGGTCAGTTCACCGGCGGCCGCCGCGACGGTGGGGGCGCCCTGGGCGGTGCCGGCCGCTGTGGCCACCATGACGGCGGCGGACAGCAGGGCGAGGGTGACTCTGCGCTGCATGAACGGTCTCTCTTCTCGTGAGGGGGAGAGCTGCGGAGATGGAGCGGGGCGCACGGCGTGAGGCCGGCGCGTCAGGGGACGGAAAGGGTGCACACCCGGCTGCCGCTGTCGAAGATCTGCAGATCCCTGATCATCTTCAGGGCGATCCGGTGGTGCCCCCGCTCGTTGGGGTGGAGTCCGTCGCTGAGCAGGGAGAGGGGGACCTGGCCGCCGTTGCCGGTCAGCCAGTCGTCGTAGTGGTCGACGAAGACCACGTTCTGCTGCGCGGCCACCTCGCCCATGACCCGGGCGTAGTCCGGGAGGGCCACCCGGCCGGGCCAGGTGGCCGGGTCGACCGGGTTCGGTGACTGGAGGACCGGCACCGGTGACCCGGGCAGCGCGCGCACCGAGCCGACCAGCGAGACGAGGTTGGCCCGGTACTTCTCCAGGCCGAGCCCCGCGGTCGCGATGTCGTTGGTCCCGATCATGATCGAGACGACCTTCGGCGAGAAGGCGGTGACCCGCTCGGCGAAGGAGGCGGTGAGCTCGGCGCTCGTGGCGCCGCTCACCCCCGAATCGATCACGAAGTCCCGGTTCTTGGGCTTGCCCAGCTCCCAGCGGACGCGTTCGGTCCAGTGCTCGGGGTAGCTGCGCCAGCCGTGGGTGTGCAGGGCGCCGTGGGTGATGCTGTCGCCGGTGAACAGCCAGGTGGCGGGGGTGTCGCTGTTGAGGATCGTGGAGATCCGGCCGTGGTCGGCCACCTCGGGGCGCGGACACTGCGCGACCAGCTCGCCCGCGTCGAGCACCCGGTCCCAGACCGCCGCCCGCTCGACGGTGCCGGTGAGGAACCACTCGCCGGACGGGTGGTCGCTGTCGCGGTTCGCGCCGAGCGTCAGCGCCGTCAGTCCGGAGACGCTGCCGAAGAAGGGACGGGCCTTCGTCTCGAACACCACCTGGCCGCCCGCGTGGAGGCGGGTGCCGGTGGAGTCGACGGTGACGGCGACGGTGTGCCGGCGCCCGTCGTCATAGCGTGTCCGGGTCATGACATTGACGAGGACGGCACCCCGCTGCCGTACGGAGAACTGCAGGGCTCCGCCACTGAGGTTCAGGGTGAGGTTGGAGGAGGGGACGGCCGGGTCGGAGGCGCTGATCAGCGTCATCGCCTCGTTGTGGCTGGTGGTGCGGAAGGTGACGAGGACCGTTCCCGTGGTGAGCGGGGCCAGGGCCCCCACCCGGGACGACAGATCGACACCTGAGGTGCCGTCGAGATCCACGGCCGTGGTGTGGTCCACCAGCGGGCCGGCCGAAGCGGCGGAGGCACGGCCGGCCAGCGGGCCGGCCAGGGCCGCCGCGCCGGCGGCGAGGAGTGCGGAGCGTCTGCGCACGGAGCTTTCCTCCGGTCAGGAGCGGTCGGCCTGCCCCGACGGCAGGCCGGCGAACAGGGAGCGCACCCAGGCCAGTTGTTCCGCCCGGTGGTGCTCGGCGCCGCCCTCGTGCCCGTTGAACTCGTAGACGCGTACGTCCTTGGGGCCCGCGTAACGGTGGTAGGCCGTGAAGCAGGTGGAGGGCGGGCAGATCTCGTCCATCATCGCGATGGAGAACAGCGCGGGAGCGGTCGCCCGGGTGGCGTGGTGCGCCCCGTCGAAGTACGCCAGGGTGCGGAACACCGACTCGGTGCGGTCGCGGTAGAGCTGCAGGTAGGCGGCGATCTCGGTGTACGGCGGCACCCCGGCGATCCGTGCCGCCCGGGGGATGTTGCACAGGAACGGCACGTCCGGCATCACCCCCGCCAGCCCCGGCACGAGCCCGGACACGGCCAGCGCGATGCCGCCGCCCTGGCTGAACCCGGTCACCACGATGCGCGCGGGGTCAACCTCCGGGTGCTCGCGCATCGCCTCCACGCAGCGGACCGCGTCGGTGAACACCCGCCGGTAGTAGTGGGTTTCGGGGCTCTCGACACCCCGGGTCACGAAGCCCGGCACCGCCCCGGCGGCCCCGGCGTCGGTGTCGGCCGTGACCCCGCCCGCCGCCGACCAGCCCTGGCCCCGGGTGTCCATGATCAGGTGTGCGTATCCGGCGCACGCCCACATCAGCTGCTCGTGCGGGAGCCCCCGGCCACGCCCGTAACCGAGGAACTCCACGACGCAGCCCAGCGGTTCGGTGGCTCCGGCCGGCATGTGCAGCCAGCCGCGCACCGGGCGCCCCCCGTACCCCGGGACGCTCACGTCGTACGTATGCACCTGGGCCAGCCCGGAGTCGATCCGCTTGTAGCGGGGCTTGTCCGGGACGCCGTCGAGAGGCGCCTCGCCCAGGGTGTCCGCCCAGAAGGTGTCGAAGCCGTCGGGCAGCGGGAGCTCGGGGCGGTAGGTGAGGCATTCCGCGAGCGGGAGATCGGCCGACGGCATGGCTGTGCCCTCCTGGGGGACGGGAAGCGACAGGACAGAAGACGTCAGATGTCCTGCTGGCATCCGGACCCTAGGGAGACTTGTGGCCGGGCGTCAAGAGCGCGGCCGTGGCCGGGCCCCCGCCCCGGAGGGCGGGGGCTCAGGAGCGGCCGCCCCCGGTCAGAGCTGGTCGTCCCCGCGCGACCTGGCCTCGGCGATCCGGCGCCTGACCGGCGCGTAGTGCTCGCCGAGGGCCTTCAGGAACGCGGTGACGTCGCCCGCCCGGGCCGCGTCCACGATGTTCTGGTGGGCGGCGATCGTCGCGGTCTCGTCGGCGTGCGTGAAGCCGTCGAGGTGCGGCGCGACGATCGTGTAGACGTCCCAGAAGGCCATCGAGAGCTGGCCGATCAGGGCGTTGCCGAGCGGGGCCACGAGCAGCGCGTGGAAGGTCCGGTCCGCCGCGACGAAGCCGTGGCCGTCGCCCGCACCGGTGGTGCGCATGGTGGCGACCAGGGCGTCCAGCGAGTCGAGCTGCTCGGCGCTGAGCGAGGAGATGATCCGGTCGGCCATGCCGCGCTCGAGGAGTTCGCGTACGTCGACGAGGTCGGCCATCACCTGGAAGTCGTCGTCGGGGGAGAGCAGGCCGCGGAAGGTGAGGCTCTCCACCAGCGCGGACAGGCTCAGCCGGCCGACGTACGTCCCGTGGCCGTGGCGCACCTCGACGATGTCGAGGGCGTCCAGGATCTTGACGGCCTCCCGGACGCTGGACCGGCTCGCGCCGAGCGCCTCGCACAGGGCCGGCTCCGTGGGAAGCGGGTCCCCGGGGCGCAGCCGCTCGTCGAGGATGTAGCGCTTGATGCCCTCGACGACTTCCTGCCTCAACAGGGTGCGACCGGGTCGCGTGCCGGACATATGTGAACTCCCCACCTCTTGACCCCTCTCGATTGTCAAGCTACGTTCCCACGCTATCAAGGCATCAGACATCTGACGTCTGATGCTCGGTGGTTCAGCGCAGTGCTGAGAACCGCCGAAACAGCTGTTCTCCACCCATTCCTCATCCTCAACGTCCCTTGGAGGACCCGTGCCCGAGCTGAGGCCAGCCGGCGTCGAGCGCCGCACCTTCCTGCGTTACACCAGCGCCATCGGGGCGGCCGCCGCCATCACGGCAGGCCTTTCGGCGTGCGGCGGGCCCTCCTCGACCGCCGACGGCGCGGCGGGCAAGAGCGACGGGAACGGCACCATCGAAGCCGGTCTGTCGTACCCCCTGTCGACCGGATTCGACCCGATGATCACGTCGGGTGCCACGCCGTACGCCGCCAACATGCACATCTTCGAGGGCCTGGTCGATCTCGACCCGGCCACCCTCGTGGCGCGTCCCGCGCTCGCCACGGAGATGCCCAAGAAGATCAATGCCACCACCTACCGCGCCACCCTGCGCGACGGCGCGACCTTCCACGACGGCTCCCCGGTCACCGCCGAGGACGTCGTCTTCAGCTTCGAACGCATCCTGGACGAGAAGAACGCGTCGCTGATGGCACAGTTCGTGCCCTTCATCGACACGATCACCGCCGTCGACACCAAGACGGTCGAGTTCAAGCTCAAGTACGCCTTCGCGCTCTTCCCCTCGCGCATCGCCGTCGCCCGGATCGTGCCCAAGAAGATCGTCGAGGCGGACGTGAAGGGATTCGACGCCAAGCCCGTCGGCTCGGGTCCGTACAAGTTCGTCGAGGCCACCCGCGAGGACAAGATCGTCTTCGAGAAGTTCGACGCGTACAACGGCTCCCACCCGGCCAAGGCCAAGAAGATGATCTGGCGCCTGATGTCGGACCAGTCGGCCCGCGTCAGCGCCATGGAGTCCGGCCGCGTCCAGGCCATCGAGGACGTCCCGTACATCGACGTCAAGCGGCTCTCCGCGACGACGAGGACCGAGTCCGTGCAGTCCTTCGGCCTCCTCTTCCTGATGTTCAACACCGCCGACAAGCGGTTCGCCGACAAGCGGGTCCGCCAGGCCCTGCACTACGCGCTGGACACCGAGAAGATCATCTCCACCGCCATGGTCGGCAACGCCGCGGCCGCGACCGGGTACGTCCCCTCGACGCACCCCGATTACCACAAGGCCGCCACCGTCTACACCCACGACGTGGCCAAGGCGAAGAAGCTGCTGGCCGACGCGGGCGTGGGCAAGCTCAAGTTCACCGTCCTGACCACCGACACCGGCTGGGTCAAGGACATCGCCCCGCTCCTCAAGGAGAGCTGGGCCGCGGCCGGTATCGAGGCCACCCTCAACATCGCCCAGTCCCCGGCCCAGTACGCCAAGGTCGACAGCGGCGACTTCGAGGTCCTCGTCGCCCCCGGCGACCCCTCGGTCTTCGGCAACGACGCCGACCTCCTGCTGCGCTGGTTCTACTACGGCTTCTGGCCGGAGAAGCGCTACGGCTGGGCGAAGACCGCCGAGTACAAGAAGGTCAAGCAGCTCCTCGACAAGGCCGCCCAGGCCGCCGACGAGGCCGCCCGCAAGCAGCTGTGGGGCCAGATCACCGACGTCGTCGCCGACGAGGCCGCGCTCTACCCGATCCTCCACCGCAAGCTGCCCACCGCGTGGAGCGAGAAGGCCCTGCCCGGCTTCAAGCCGCTGCCCACCACGGGCCTGTCCTTCGTGGACGTCGGCCGCGCCTGACGCCCACCGGTCCGGGCCGCCCTCCCCGGCGGCCCGGACCCGCCGTCCGCCCAATCGCAAGGAACCCGACGATGGTTGCTTTTCTCCGGCTCGCGCTGCGACGCGTCGCGATGATGCCGGTGATGATCCTCGGCATCGCGCTGCTGGTCTTCGTGGTGCTGCAGTTCTCGCCGGCCGACCCGGCCTTCAATGCGCTCGGTGAGAGCGCCACCCCCGAGGCCCGCGAGGCCTTCGCCGAGGCCAACGGGCTCAACGACCCGCTGCCCGTGCGGTACTTCGACTTCCTCGGCCAGCTCCTCCACTTCGACCTCGGGATGACCGTCCCGCCGAGCCAGCCCGTGATCGACCGGATCACCGCGGCCTTCCCGCTCACCCTCCAGCTCACCTTCCTCGGGCTGGCCCTCGCGATCGTCCTCGCCGTCGTCGGCGGAGTGCTCGGCGCCATGTACCGGGACCGCTGGCCCGACCAGCTCTTCCGGATCCTGTCCATGGCCGGGGTCGCCATCCCCTCGTTCTGGCTCGGTGTCCTGCTCATCCAGCAGTTCGCGCTGAACACCCGGATCTTCCCGACCGGCGGATACACCAACCCGGCCGACTCGTTCGGCGGCTGGCTCACCACCATGGCCCTGCCGGCCGTCTCGCTCGCCGTGCCCGTCGCCGCGTCGCTCGCCCGCCTCGTCCGCACCTCGATGGTCGCCGAACTCGACCGCGACTACGTCCGCACCGCCCAGGGCAACGGCCTCCCGGTCCTCCTGGTGATCCGCTCGGTGCTGCGCAACGCGCTCGTCACCCCGCTCACCGTGCTCGGCGTCAAGGTCGGCTACCTGCTCAGCGGAGCCGTCGTCATCGAGGCGATCTTCGACCTGCCGGGCATGGGCAAGCTCATCCTCGAAGGTGTCACCGGCGGCGACGTAGCCCTGGTCCAGGGCACCGTACTGACCATCGCCATCGCCTTCCTGGTGGTCAACGTCATCGTCGACCTGCTCTACCTGCTGGTCAACCCGCGCATCAGGACGGTGTGACATGTTCGCCACGGGCCGTCTGGCCAAGAAGCTCTCCCGACCCGGCGTCGCCTTCCGCGCCCTCCCGGTCACCTCACGCGTCGCCCTCGGCGTCCTGATCGTCGTCGTCCTCGGCGCCGTACTCGCCCCCCTGCTCACCCAGGACCCGCTGACCACGGGCACCCCCGTACAGGCACCCGGCGGCGACCACTGGTTCGGCACCGACCGCGCGGGACGCGACGTCTTCGCCCGCGTCGTGCACGGATCGCGCTACTCGCTGGTGATCGGCCTCGGCGCGACCGCCGTCGCCCTGGTCGCCGGAGCCCTCCTCGGATCGCTCGCCGCGACCTCGCGCAAGCTCGGCGACGAGTCGGTCATGCGCACCCTCGACGTCGTCATGTCGTTCCCGCCGATCGCCCTCGCGGCCGTCCTGGTCGCCGTCTTCGGCACCAGCATCCCGGTGATCATCTTCACCATCGCCTTCGTCTACACCCCCTCGCTCGCCCGCGTCGTACGCGCCAACGTCCTCGCCCAGTACGGAGAGGACTACGTCGCCGCCGAGAAGGTCATCGGCGCCCGGCGCGGCTACATCGTGCTCCGCCACGTCGCCGTCAACTGCATGGCCCCGGTCATGGTGTTCGCGACCGTCATGGTCGCCGAGGCCATCATCTTCGAGGCCAGCCTCTCCTTCATCGGAGCGGGCGTGCAGGACCCCGACCCCAGCTGGGGCAGCGTCCTCGCCTACGGACGGCAGATCCTCCTGGCCGGCGGCTGGTGGGCCACCTTCTTCCCCGGCCTGGCCCTCCTGATCACCGTCCTCGCGCTCAACATCCTCTCCGAGGGCCTCACCGACGCCTCCGCGGCACCGAAGAGCGCCCGCGCCCACGCCGGGCCCGCCGCCACCACGGCAACGGACCCGGTCGAGGCCGCCTCCACCGTCGACATCGACGCGGCCCTCGGCAAGCTCGCACGGCACATCGAGTCCACCGAGCCCACCATCACCCCGGTACGCGAGGACGCCGACGAACTCCTCGTCGTACGCGACCTCGCCATCCGCTTCCCGGACCGCTACGGCGACATCCCCGTCGTCGACAAGCTGAACTTCACCGTCCACGAGGGCGAGACCCTCGGCCTGGTCGGCGAGTCCGGCTGCGGGAAGTCCATCACCAGCCTCGCCGTCATGGGCCTCCTCGCCCGCAACGCCGAGGTCAGCGGCGAGATCCTCTACCGCGGCCGGGACCTGCTGAAGCTCCCGCCCAAGGAGCGCCGCGCCCTGATGGGCCCGGAGATCGCGATGGTCTACCAGGACGCGCTCTCCTCCCTCAACCCCTCCGTGCTCGTCGGCACCCAGCTGAAGCAGCTGACCTCGCGCGGCGGTACGAAGACCCCGGCCGAACTCCTCGAACTCGTCGGCCTCTCGCCGGAGCGCACCCTGCGCAGCTATCCGCACGAGCTCTCCGGCGGCCAGCGCCAGCGCGTCCTCATCGCCATGGCCCTCTCCCGCAGTCCCCGCCTGCTGATCGCGGACGAGCCGACCACCGCCCTGGACGTCACCGTCCAGGCCCAGGTCGTCGAACTCCTCATCCGGCTGCGCGACGAGCTCGGCTTCGCCATGGTGCTGGTCTCGCACGACCTCGCCCTGGTCGGCGACCTCTCGCACCGGGTCGCCGTCATGTACGCCGGCCGGCTCGCCGAGGTCGGCGACACCCGCTCCGTCCTGACCGACCCCGCCCACCACTACAGCCGCGGCCTCCTCGGCTCCGTCGTCTCCCTGGAGGCGGGCGCCCGACGGCTCCACCAGATCCGCGGCGTCGTCCCCGCGCCGCAGGGCTTCGGCGAGGGATGCCGCTTCGCCGGGCGCTGCGGCGCGGCGACCGAACTCTGCCGCACCACCACCCCCGTACTCAGCGGGCGCGGCACCACGAAGGACCACGGCTTCGCCTGCCACCACCCGGCCGAGGCCGCCGCGAAGAAGCTGGAAGGGAGCGCCCTGTGATCAGGCTCGACGGCGTTCACGTACGCCACAAGGCACGCAGCGGAGGCCTCTTCAGCCGCGACGCCGTGCACGCGCTCACCGACGCCACCCTGGAGGTCAAGCGCGGCGAGATCGTGGGCCTGGTCGGCGAGTCCGGCTGCGGAAAGTCCACCATGGCCCGCGTGCTGACCGGGCTCCAGAAGCCCACCGAGGGCGAGGTCCTCTTCCACGGGCGCGACCTGTGGGAGATGACGGGCGCCGAGCGGCGCAACGACTTCGGCTCGGCCGTCGGCGTCGTCTTCCAGGACCCCTCCACCGCGCTCAACCCGCGCCTCACGGTCCGCCAGATCCTGCGCGACCCGCTGGACGTGCACCGGCGCGGCACCCGCGAGGCCCGTGAGGCCCGCGTCGAGGAGCTGCTCGACCTGGTCGGACTCCCCGGCCACACCCTCGCCGCGCTGCCCGGCCAGCTCTCCGGCGGCCAGCGCCAGCGCGTCGCCATCGCCCGGGCCCTGGCCCTGGAGCCGGAGCTGATCGTCGCGGACGAACCGACCTCCGCGCTCGACGTCTCCGTACGCGCCCAGGTGCTGAACCTCCTCGTCGACCTGCGCGACCGCCTGGGCCTCGGCATGGTGTTCATCTCGCACGACATCCAGACCGTGCGCTACCTCGCCGACCGCATCGCCGTCCTCTACCTCGGCCGCATCGTCGAGGAGGGCCGGGCCGCAGACGTGGCCGGTGCCCCCAGGCACCCGTACACCGAGGCGCTGCTCTCCGCGACGCCCAGCCTGCTGGAGACGACGGACCGCATCGTGCTCACCGGCCCGGTGCCCTCCGCGACCAACCCGCCGCCCGGCTGCCCGTTCAGCACCCGCTGTTGGAAGGCGGACGCCGAGTGCTCCTCGGTCTTCCCGGCCGAGACCTTCGGTCCCGGCGAACACCGCTGGCACTGCGTCCACCCCCAGACCTCCGCGTCCCCCGCCGGGGACCGGACGCCCGTACCGCCCGCAAGGAGCACCGCATGACCGCCACCACCACCTACTCCGGAGTGATCCCTCCCGTCGTCACGCCGCTCACCGCGGACGGCGAGCTGGACAGGGCGTCCCTGGAGCGGGTCGTCGGCCACCTGCTCGACGGGGGTGTCAGCGGACTCTTCGCCCTCGGCAGCTCCGGCGAGACCGCCTATCTGACGCCCGCACAGCAGGACGAGGTCATCAAGGTGATCACCTCGGCCTCCGCGGGACAGGTGCCGGTCCTCGTCGGCGCCATCGAGACCACCACCAACCGGGCCATCGAGCGGGCCCGCGCAGCGGCCGGCCTCGGCGCCGACGCGGTCGTGGCCACCGCCCCCTTCTACACGCGCACCCACGCCACCGAGATCGACCGCCACTTCCGCGACATCGCCGCGGCCGTGGACGTCCCGCTGCTCGCCTACGACGTGCCGGTCTGCGTCCACAGCAAGCTGGACCCGGAGCTGCTGCTACCGCTCGCCGCGGACGGGGTGCTGGCCGGTGTGAAGGACTCCAGCGGGGACGACGGTTCGTTCCGCCGGCTGGCCATCGCGGCACGGGAGCTCCCCGGCTTCTCGGTCCTGACGGGCCATGAGCTGGTCGTCGACGCGATGATGCTGAGCGGCGCCGACGGCTCCGTACCCGGCCTGGGCAATGTGGACCCGCACGGCTACGTACGCCTGCACGAGGCCGCCGTGCGCGGTGACTGGGCCGCCGCCAGGGCCGAACAGGACCGGCTCGTCGGCCTGTTCGACATCGTCACGGCCGCCGCACCCGGCACCGCCTCGGCGACGGCGGCCGGCCTGGGCGCCTTCAAGACGGCCCTGATGCTGCGCGGTGTCATCGCGACCAACGTGATGAGCCCGCCGATGCGCCGCCTGGACGAGGGCGAGACGGCCGCGATCGCGGCGTACCTGGACCGGGCGGGCCTCTCCCGCGCCTGACGCACCGGCCCGGAACAGACGGAAGGGGCCGCCCGGCAGCGCAGTCGCTGCCGGGCGGCCCCTTCCGTGCGTTGCCGGACTAGTTGCGGCGGGTGCGGCGCATGAGCACCGCGCCACCCAGCAGCAGCGCCGCGCTCGCGCCGGCGGCCATCCCGATGTCACCCGCACCGGTCTGCGCCAGCTGCGTGTCGGGCGTGTTCGGGCCGGGGTTGGCCGGGGGCTCGGAGACCGGCGGCTCGACCGGCGGCTTCGAGGTGGGCGGCACGACGGTCGGGGGCTCGACGGTCGGCGGCTCCACCACCGGGGGCTCGACCGGCGGGTGGTGGTGGCCGCTCTCGTTGACGCAGGTGTTGCCGCCCGCCGGGTTCAGCAGGCCGACCACATTGACGCTGTTGCCACAGGCGTTGACCGGGACGTGGACCGGGGCCTGGACCAGGTTGCCGGACAGGACACCGGGCGAACCGACGGCCTTGCCGTCGGCGCTCGCGCCGCCGCCGTGCCCACCGCCGTGCCCGCCGCCGTACGCGTCGTCGCCGTGCCCGTCACCGTACGCATCGTCGTGCTCGTCACCGTGCTGGTCGCCCGAGCTGACGTTCGCACAGGTGTTGCCGAAGGCCGGGTTCAGCAGGGCGATCACATTCACGGTGTTGCCGCAGAGGTTGACCGGAACATGCACCGGAACCTGCACGGCGTTGCCCGAGCCGACACCGGGGGAGTTCGCGGCGACACCGTCGGCCGAGGCGTCGGCGTGGGCGTAGCCGCCCGCAGCGGTCAGGATGCCCGACGCCGCCGCCATGACGATCATGCTTTTATTCAGAACCTGTCGCATTACATGCCCTTCTCCGGGAAATTCGCGTGGGCGGTGACCCTGATGGCGTTCATTCCATCGACGCGGACGAATCCATAACGACGCGGGGGTTGCGGGGGAAACTTGGAGATCGGTGGAAATTGTGTAACCACCCGAAAGGGTCACGTACGGGTGTTCGTCCAGCAGCGGAGTTCTGGCATTCGGGTGAACGAGGGCGAACGGGGGGAACCAAACGCCCGGCGCCGAGTTGATCAGGGTGCTCCGCTGCGGGGCACTCGGTACGAGAAGGGTTCATCGTGATCAAGAAGGTTCTGGCTACGGGCGCCGTCGCCGCCTCCATCCTCGGTCTCTCGGCGACCAGCGCCATGGCGATCGGTGACGACACGGGCACGACGTCGATCAACGGCAACGGTGCCGAGTCGGAGTACGGCAACAGCGCGACCAAGGGTGACCAGAGCCCGCAGCTCAGCCTCGTCCAGGGTTCGCTGAACAAGCCCTGCGTCGCCCTGCCGGTCAAGGCCAACGTCGGCGCGCTCGCCGGCCTTCTGGCCGCGGTCGCGGTCCAGGACGTCAACGTCCTGTCCAACCCGCAGAACCAGCAGTGCGCGGACAACTCCACGCAGGCCAAGGGTGACGAGCCGCTGTCGCACATCCTGTCGGACATTCCGGTTCTCTCCGGCAACGGCGCCGGCAACAGCTGACCGGGCCACAACGACCGGTCCGGGCCGCCGACACTCCTCCATCGTGCGGCCCGGGCCTGCAGCATTCGGGCGGTTTTCCGGGAAACGGCTCCCATAGCGTTTCGATGTCGCCCGTCAATCGTTACGGATTACAGCTCCGGAGTCACGAGTGCATTCGCAAGAAGTGCTCGTACGGCGCGAAAGACGTGTCCGTCCAGGACTCCGCTGCAGAAAGGGATGAAAGTGAAGTACACCAAGGTTGCCGCCGTCGCCGCCGGAACCCTCATGGCTCTGGGTGCCGCTGCTCCGGCCATGGCCGACGCCGGCGCCGGTGCCGTCGCCGCCGGCTCCCCGGGCGTCCTGTCCGGCAACGTCGTGCAGGTTCCGATCCACATCCCGGTCAACGTCTGCGGTAACACCGTCAACGTGATCGGTCTGCTGAACCCGGCGTTCGGCAACGCCTGCATCAACGACTGATCTTCGTGGACCGAGCCGACGGCTCGTCATGAGAAGGCCCTGGGACGCCTATGGCGCTCCAGGGCCTTCCTGCTGTCCTTCGGAGAAAAGCCGACGCGTGCAGTTTCCCCGTGCGCGGCTTGATCGTTGTCCCGGTCAAAGGCGGTGGAACGCCGCCCGAAGAAGGGATTTCGGAAAAGTGAAGTACGCGAAGACCGTCGCCGTTGTCGCAGGTTCCGTGGCCGCTCTCGGGGCGGCTGCTCCCGCCTTCGCCGCCACCACCCCAACGGCGCCCAGGCTCAGCCTCACCACCGGTGTCAACGAGCTGACGTCCACCGCTCCGCAGATCCCCGACCAGGTGGTGAACCCCGTGGTGGACGCGGTCGGACAGACCGCCGAAGCGGTGCACGAGGACGGCACGGTCACCAGGTCGGCCGAGACGGTGACGGGTGTGGCGGGGGAGGCTGGCGCACTCCTCGGCGGGCTGCCGCTCGGCCGCTGATCCGCCTCGCGGCGCCCGGCCGCCCTTTCTCCGCGCCGTTGTCGCCGTGCCGTCTCCCATGAATTATGTGACGGTCCTGACGGTGAAATCGTTCGAGTGAAATGGCGCAACCGAATGTCCCGGGCGGAGTTGAACAGAATGCTCCGGACAGGCGGGCAACAGAAATACCAGAAGGGCACGTTCATGATGAAGAAGATTCTGGCGTCGGCGGCAGTCGCTGCCTCCGTCGCCGGTGTTTCCGCCGCCGCGGCCCCCTCGGCCATGGCGATCGGCAACGACAACGGCACCACCACGGTCAACGGCAACGGCGCCGACCAGTACTACGGCAACAGCAGCACGCACGGCGACATGAGCCCGCAGATCGGCCTCATCCAGGGCTCGTTCAACAAGCCCTGCATCGCGCTGCCGGCGAAGGCCAACGTCGGCTCGCTCCTCGGGCTCGTCCCGGTCTCGGTCCAGGACATCAACGTCCTGTCCTCCCCGCAGAACCAGCAGTGCACCGAGAACTCCACCCAGGCCAAGGGTGACGAGGCCCTGTCGCACATTCTGGACGACATCCCGATCCTCTCGGGCAACGGCGCGGGCAACAACTGACACCCCGCCACCCCGGCTCTCCCTGCGTCCGACCAGGCCAGGGCGCACCGTTACCCGCCTCGTCGTAGTTCGTGAACCGCGTGGGGCCGTTCCGTCCGTGCCGCAGCCGGCCTCCAGGCCGGCCGCCCGGCGGGAACGGCCCCACGCGCATGTCCGCACCCTCCGGTCTGCACGTCGGGTAGCCCGATAGTGCGGGAATTGGGCCGGTTGCCGTACGGGCGGCCCACGGAGCCCGGGGGGACGGGTAGATGCGCCTCATGGACCCGTACGACAGTCATCACGCGCCCGGCCACGACCGGTTGCCCGAGAGTTCCACGCCCATCTACGACCGGCTGCTCGCCGAATGGCGGGACGCGGCGCGGCGCGAGGCCGGGCCGGGCCCGGTGGAGGCGTCGTCCGGACCGCGGGGGAGCCGCGGCTCCGCGCGAGGCCGGAAGGGCGCGTTCGTCCCCGCCGCCCGTGCGGAGGAGGGGCGCGGGTAACGGCCGCGTCGACCTGAACGGAAGATCCAACCCTTTCGGGTGGTGAACCGGAACTAAACGCTCCGCTTGCGGTTAACAGTACGTTCCACAACGGGACGCTCCGAAAGGTGAAGCGTAATGAAGAAGATGACCGCCGCCGCCGCTGTGGCTGTGTCCCTGATCGGTCTCTCCGCCGCCGCGGCCCCGGCCATGGCGATCGGTGACGACCACGGCACCACCACGGTCAACGGCAACGGCGCCGAGGCCGAGTACGGCAACAGCGCGACCAAGGGCGACCAGAGCCCGCAGCTCAGCCTCGTCCAGGGCTCGCTGAACAAGCCCTGCATCGCCCTGCCGGTCAAGGCGAACGTGGGCTCGCTGATCGGTGCCATTCCGATCGCGGTCCAGGACATCAACGTCCTGTCCAACCCGCAGAACCAGCAGTGCGCCGACAACTCCACCCAGGCCAAGGGTGACGAGCCGCTGTCGCACATCCTGAACGACATCCCGGTGCTCTCGGGCAACGGCGTCGGCAACAACTGACACCACCGAGCGCGGGCGGTCCGGGGCGTATCGCCTGAGGGCCGCCCGCCTTCGGCTGTGTGGCGCACATGACGGTGCCCACCACCCCACGGGGGGTGGTGGGCACCGTCATGTGCGCGGGGCGCGGATCAGCCCAGGCTGCGTACGGGCATGAGGCAGTGGGCGGAGGTGCGGATGGTCTCGGGGTCGCCCACGAAGGCCCGCAGCTGGTCCTCGCCGACCGGCTGCCCGGGGACGGCCACGGGCCACGGGCGCGTGGCGAACATCCCGTGCACGGTGCCCTCCGACCGGGCCGCCGCCAGCCACTCGCGCGGCACGGTGTACTGCGCGGTGAAGTGAGGCAGCGTCAGGACGGCCTGCCCGGCCTGGACGAGCAGCTTCACCGGGAGGTTCGGCTGCTCCGAGGCGTCCAGCGTCTCGCCTCCCACCCGCAGACCGCTGCGCTCCAGAGCGGTGTGCATGGCCCTCTCGCCGGCCTCAGGACCGCCCGGGGCGTCGCCGAGCGTGTAGGTGAGCAGGAAGGCGGTCTCACGCCCCGTGCCGGGGTTCGGCCCGCTCCAGCCGATCAGGATCTGGGTGCCCAACTGGGCAGGGGAGAAAGGGGCGGTGGGGGATGTGGGTGAGGTCATGACCGGCACCCTAACGGCCGGAGACCGGTCCTTGTGCACCCGTATCACCTGATCGGGGAAGATCGATCTCAACTCGGTCCAATCCGGCGCGGAATGCTCCGGCACCGGGAAAACCCGTTGACGGCCCGTGGAGCCCCCGGGCTAGGGTGTGCGCAGTTCGAGGAAACAGGAGGTGAGGACATTGATGACTGTCGTAGCGGTGGGCGCTGCCCACGACCCGGAGTACATCGTTCCCACCCCTGCGGCCACCGGCTGACCTTGACCTTCTTCCTCCGCGCCTGAACGCGCGGTGCCGGGGCCGCCCTTGTGAAGGGTTTCCCTTGTCTTTCTCCCTTTCCCAGGCTTCCACCCCGTCGCACCCGCTGGCCCCGTACGGCTGGGACGACGCGTGGGCCGACACCTTCGCCCCGTACGCCGAGCAGGGACTCCTGCCGGGACGCGTGGTGCGGGTGGACCGCGGCCGGTGCGATGTGGTCACCCCGGACGGCACCCTCCAGGCGGACACCGCCTTCGTGGTGCCCCGTGACCCGATGCGGATCGTCTGCACCGGCGACTGGGTGGCCGTCGACCCGGACGGCGACCCGCGGTTCGTCCGTACGCTCCTTCCCCGCCGCACCGCCTTCGTACGCTCGACGTCCTCGCAGCGCTCCGAGGGGCAGGTGCTCGCCACCAACATCGACCACATCGTCATCTGCGTCTCGCTGGCCGTCGAGCTGGACCTCGGGCGGCTGGAACGGTTCCTGGCACTGGCCATGTCCAGCACCGACGGAGCCGCGCTGCTCGGCGACGGGGCCGGGCCCACCGGTCACGGGGCGGCCGAGGCGCATCCGCTCGTGCTGCTGACCAAGGCCGACCTCGTCCCGGACGTCATCACGCTGTCCCACCTCGTCGAGGATGTCGAACGCATCGCCCCCGGGGTGCAGGTGCTCCCCGTCAGTTCCGCCACGGGGGAGGGCGTCGACGTGTTCCGGGCGGTCGTCGGCGGCGGTACGAGCGTGCTGCTCGGCACCTCCGGCGCCGGAAAGTCCACTCTCGCCAACACGCTGCTCGGGGAGGACGTGATGGATGTGCGGGCGGCGCGGGACGTGGACGGCAAGGGCCGTCACACCACGACCACGCGCAACCTCCTGGTGCTGCCGGAGGGCGGTGTCCTCATCGACACCCCCGGGCTGCGGGGGGTCGGCCTCTGGGACGCGGAGGCCGGCGTCGGCCAGGTCTTCTCGGAGATCGAGGACCTGGCCCGGCGGTGCCGCTTCCACGACTGCGCCCACGTCGCCGAGCCGGGCTGCGCCGTCCTCGGCGCCGTCGAGGACGGCTCGCTGCCCGAGCGGCGTCTCGACAGCTACCGCAAGCTGCTCCGCGAGAACCACCGCATCGCGGCGAAGACGGACGCACGGCTGCGCTCGGAGAATCTGCGCGAGTGGAAGCGCAGGGGAGCGGAGGGCAAGGCGGCCATGGAGATGAAGCGGGGCAGGCTGCGCTGACGGAGCGGCCGGGGCGGCGGGGGTGAGCGGAGCGGCCGGGGTGGCCGGGCGGTCACCCCGGCCGTCGTTCAGCCCCAGATGACGGCGCCCAGCCAGGCCCCCACCACCAGGAGACAGCAGAAGAGCTCCGCGAGCACCGAGTACCCCGTCGCCCGCATCACCGACCTGAGCGAGGTCCAGCCCGCCGACCGGCTGCCCAGGCGCAGCCGTTCGGCACCGTAGACCGCACCCACGTATCCGAGGATCCCGCCCACCACCGGGACCACGAAGAAGCCGACGATCGCCGCGATCCCGCCGGCCATCAGCGTCCTGCGCGGCGCCCCCGACTCCCGGGGGCGCCGCGCGGGCAGCAGTGCCTTCAGCGCCTGGTTGAACAGCAGCAGGCAGGTCGCGCCGATCAGCACGCCCCAGGCGACCGGGGTCGGGTCCGTCAGTGCCCACCACAGCACAGCGGCCCAGACGATCGCCTGCCCGGGCACGCCCGGCACCAGGACGCCGACCAGGCCGAGCAGCATCACCGCCCCGACGGCAACGAGCTGCCACACACTCATTCGACCAGCGTGCAGGAGGACGCCGGGTCCCGCCCGTCAGCGCGGCCCCGGGAGCGGCCGAAGGTGCGGACCGGGCGGTCAGCGCGGGGCGCGGGCCACCCAGCCGCGTTCGTACGCGTGCCAGCCGAGCTGGAGCCGGGTGGTGACCCCGGTCAGCTCCATGAGCCCCTTCACCCGCCGCTGCACCGTCCGCAGCCCCAGGTCCAGCTGCTTCGCCACGCTCGCGTCCGTCAGACCGGCCAGCAGCAGCGACAGGATCTCCAGATCGGTCGCGTCCGCGCCCGGGCCGTTCTCCTCGCTGATCCCGCCCGTGCCGAGCCGCAAGGGCATCGCGTCCCGCCAGACGGCCTCGAAGAGGCCCATCAGGGACTCCAGCAGTCCGCTGGCGTGGATCACCAGCGCGGCGGGCTCGGCCCCCCGGCCGGTCAGCGGCACCATGGCCAGCGCGGCGTCGGCGACCACCAGCTTCGTCGGCACCCGGTCCACCACCCGGCACTGCTCGTCGCGGCTCAGGGCCGCCGACAGCTCCACGATCCCGGACGGCAGCGACAGCACGTCGCGCTCGACGACCACGCGGTAGGACACGCCCCGCATCGCCGCCCGTTCCTCGGACTCGTTCTCCATCCCGGTGACCGCGATCGGCTTCCCGGTGACCAGCGCGCAGACCTCGGAGGTGGCGCCCAGCTGCAGTTGATGGAACCGGTGCGCCACGGCGCTCGCGCCCGTCACCACCTCGACCAGGTCGTGCACCGCGGGTTCGGCGGCCTCCGCCCGGTACTCCTCGGCGAGCAGCGCGGACGCCAGCTCGGCCTGTTCGAGCTCATGGCGCTGCTGGGTCAGCAGGGCGCCCAGCGCGACCCCGGGCGGCGCGGCGACCCAGCGGTCCGCCCGTGACGAGGACTGGGCCACGAGCCCCTGCTGTTCCAGCCGGCGCAGCGCGCGCTCGGTGTCCGCCTCCGGAAGGGCCAGCCGGCGTGCGAGGTCGGAGAGCTCCGCGGCGCCGGCCGCGACCAGCGCCCGGTAAGCGGCTTCCTGTCTCTCGTCGAGTCCTATCGCTGACAGCATCCTCGGCCCTCCCCGGATCGGTGCTCGCGCAAGCCTGTGCCCGTCGGGCGGGGTGTGCGGTGGCGGAAAAGAGCCACGGCGTAAACCCGCCGGGCCCATCATGCCCCGTAGCACCTGTCTCTCTGACAATCTGGCGCCACCGCAGCAACAGCCGCCCCATGGGTGGCGGGCTGATCGCAGAGACCGGCCCGCCGGACGACCTTCCCGTGGGGGGTGGGGACGTCCGGCGGGTCACCTCGTGGTGCCACTTCCGGGCCACTTTTGCCGATGACCCGGTTTCGTTCGGCGCGAGCGGTCGACAATACGGTCATGAGCCAGCAGGGGGAGAAGCCGGCCGCCCACGAGGACGACTGGTGGCGCGCGCTGTACGACGAGACCGCTCCGGACACCGGGCCGAGCGGCGCGGCCGACAGCCTCGACGACCGCTTCGACTCGGCGTCGGACGCCGTGGGCGGACCGGAGGCGGAGCCGGTGGACCACCCGGTCACGGTGGTGCCGCTGCCCGACCCGCGCCTGCCGGAGGCGGACCACGTCCCGGGGGAGGGCCCGCAGCCACCGAAGGGCTCCGCGCCCGCGCCCCCCGTGGCGGTGCCCCCGCCCCCGCCCACCGTCGCGGTGGGCCGCGCACCCTGGGAGGCACCCGCCGGGCCGGCCGGGCCGCGGACCTTCGCCGTACGGGCGCCCGCCGCACCCCTGGTCCCCGAGCCACCGCAAGCGCCGGAACCGCCGGTACGCCCCGAGGTCGGCCACATCGGCGACCGCCCGCCCACCTACGACGCCGAGCCCGTCGCACTCCCCGCCTCCGGCCCGGACGACCTCGACGCCCTCGTCCCCGACACGGTCCTCGACGGAGCCAGGTACGGGACGTACACCCTGCGCGCCGCCTCCGTGCGCGGGGACTCGGCGCGCTTCCGCGGTGAGCCCCGCCGCGACGCCCTGCTCACCGCCCGCTTCGGCACCGGCGACGACGCCCTGGTCCTGGTCGCGGTGGCCGGCGGCGCCCGCGGGGCGGAGCAGGCCCACCGCGCCGCGGCCGACGCATGTCGCTGGATCGGCGGATCGGTCGCCCGCAGCCATGCCCGGCTCTCCGACGACATACGGCAGGGCCGCAGGGGGGACCTCAAGTCGGGGCTGCACCGCCTCACCGACCGCACCTACGGCAAGCTGCGCGCCCGCGCCGCCGAGCTCGGCCTCGAACCGTCCGCGTACACCGCCGGCCTGCGCTGTCTGCTGCTGTCCGCCGACCCGGAGTGCCGCACCCGGGTCTTCTTCGGCACCGGGCCGGGCGGCCTCTTCCGCCTCCGCGACGGGGCCTGGCAGGACCTCGATCCCGAGCTCCCCGCGACCGGCGGGGCGGTGCGCGAACAGGGCCCCGGCGGGGACCGGCTGACGATGGACCTCCAGATCACCACGCCCCCCTCCCCGTACGCCGAGGACCCGCCGCCACCGCCCGCGGAGCCCTTCCGCTTCCGGGCGTCCGTCGCCCGCCCCGGGGACACGCTGCTGCTCTGCGGGAACGGCCTGGCGGAACCGATGCGCGGTGAGCCGGCGCTCGCCGAGGAGCTCGCGCGGCGCTGGGGGGCCGACGGCCCGCCCGGGCTGCCCGCCTATCTCGCCGACACCCAGCTGAGGACCAAGGGGTACGCCGACGACCGTACGAGCGCCGCGGTCTGGGAGGCGTAACCGCGCACGCCGTGGGTTGATGGGAGTTACGGACAGCCGGAGGCAGAGAGGGTGCGCACCCATGGCCAAGCAGAACGTGTCGGAACAGTTCGTCGACATCCTCGTACGGGCGGGGGTCAAGCGGCTGTACGGCGTCGTCGGCGACAGCCTCAACCCCGTGGTCGACGCCGTCCGGCGCAACCCCTCCGTCGAGTGGGTCCAGGTCAGGCACGAGGAGACCGCCGCGTTCGCGGCCGGTGCCGAGGCGCAGATCACCGGCACCCTGGCCGCCTGCGCCGGGTCCTGCGGGCCGGGCAACCTCCACCTCATCAACGGCCTCTACGACGCCCACCGCTCCATGGCCCCGGTGCTCGCGCTCGCCTCGCACATCCCGTCGAGCGAGATCGGCCTCGCCTACTTCCAGGCGACCCATCCTGAGCTGCTCTTCCAGGAGTGCAGCCACTACAACGAGATGATCTCCAACCCGCAGCAGATGCCACGGCTGCTCCAGACGGCGATCCAGCACGCCATCGGCCGCGGCGGCGTCAGCGTCGTGACCATGCCCGGCGACATCGCCTCGCAGCCGGCCCCGGAGAAGTCGATCGAACACGCCCTGGTCACCTCGCGGCCCTCCGTGAAGCCCGGTGACGAGGAGATCGACAAGCTCTGCGCGATGATCGACAAGGCCAAACGGGTGACGCTGTTCTGCGGGAGCGGGACGGCGGGCGCGCACGCCGAGGTCATGGAGTTCGCCGAGCGGGTGAAGGCCCCGGTCGGACACGCGCTGCGCGGCAAGGAGTGGATCCAGTACGACAACCCGTACGACGTGGGCATGAGCGGGCTGCTCGGCTACGGCGCCGCGTACGAGGCCACCAACGAGTGCGATCTGCTGATCCTGCTGGGCACCGACTTCCCGTACAACGCGTTCCTCCCGGACGATGTGAAGATCGTCCAGGTCGATGTGCGCCCCGAGCACCTGGGGCGGCGGTCCAAGCTCGATCTGGCCGTCTGGGGCGACGTACGCGAGACGCTGCGCGCCCTCACGCCGCGCGTGAAGGTCAAGACCGACCGCAAGTTCCTCGACCGGATGCTGAAGAAGCACGCCGACGCGCTGGAGGGCGTGGTCAAGGCGTACACCCGCAAGGTCGAGAAGCACATCCCGATCCATCCCGAGTACGTCGCGTCGGTCCTTGACGAACTCGCCGACGACGATGCCGTGTTCACCGTCGACACCGGCATGTGCAATGTGTGGGCGGCCCGCTATCTCACACCCAACGGCAAGCGCAGGGTCATCGGTTCGTTCAGCCACGGCTCGATGGCGAACGCGCTGCCGCAGGCCATCGGGGCCCAGTTCACCGACCGGAACCGGCAGGTCGTGTCGATGTCCGGCGACGGCGGATTCACCATGCTGATGGGCGACTTCCTCACGCTCGTCCAGTACAACCTGCCGGTGAAGGTCGTCCTGTTCAACAACTCCTCGCTCGGCATGGTCGAGCTGGAGATGCTGGTCGGGGGGCTGCCCTCGTTCGGTACGACCAACAAGAACCCCGACTTCGCGGCCGTCGCGCGGGCCTGTGGCGCCTACGGGGTGCGGGTCGAGAAGCCCAAGCAGCTGGAGAGCGCCCTCAAGGACGCCTTCAAGCACAAGGGCCCCGCCCTCGTCGACGTGGTCACCGACCCGAACGCCCTCTCCATCCCGCCGAAGATCAGCGCCGACATGGTCACGGGCTTCGCGCTCTCCGCCAGCAAGATCGTCCTGGACGGCGGGGTCGGCAGGATGCTCCAGATGGCCCGCTCCAACCTGCGCAACGTCCCGCGGCCCTGACCGGAGCCGTGGCCGGAGCCGCCCGGCGGCCTCGGTACTGTTGAGGGCATGCGACCGACCCCCTCCGCCGGCGACGGCCCGGTGCCGGCCACCGGCGGACCGGGGGCCGCGCCGTGACCAGGGAGACCCGCACCGTGCCGGAGCAGGACCCGGGGGCGGTGCGGGCGCCGTTCGTCATCCACGGCTACGAAGAGACCGTCGCGCACGACACCAGCTGGAACGCCCACGCCCACCCCTGGGACGAACTGCTCTGGAACGAGCGGGGCGCCTCCATCGCTGTGGTGGGCGCACGGGCGTGGACGATCACCCCGACCCTGGGCCTGTGGATGCCGGCGGAGACCTTGCACTCCGGCTCCGCGGTCGCCGGGACCTGGTTCCGCGCGACCTTCTTCGGCCGTGCCACCACGCCCTCGCTCTCGGACGTCCCCGTGGCCGTCGAGATCACCCCGCTGCTCCGCCTGCTGCTGGAACGGCTCGGCGACGCCGGCCTGGACCCCGGTTCCCGGGCCGCGACGGAGGCGATGGTGCTGGACGTCCTCACCCCGTCCCCCCGGGAGCTGCTGGTCCAGGTCCCGACGTCGCCGCTGCTCCGCCCGATCGCCGACGCGGTGCGCGAGAACCCGGGTGACCAGCGCACGCTGTCCCGGTGGGCCGCCGAGCTGGGCGTCAGCACCCGCACCGTCACCCGCGCCTTCAACGCCGAGACCGGCACCAGCTTCGCGCGCTGGGTCGCCGGGGTCCGGGCGCAGCACGCGGTCGAACTCCTCACCCGGGGCTGGGAGGTGGAGGCCGTCGCGGAGGAGGTCGGCTACCGCTCGGCGAGCGCGTTCGGCGCGGCCTTCCGCCGTACGACGGGGCTGACACCGGGGTCCTTCCGGCCCCGCTGAGCGTGCTCCCCGCGACGCTGCCGGCCGGTCCCGCGTACTCCTGATGTCCCGATCGCTACAAGCTCTGTCTGAAATGGTTGATTGCGACAACCTGGTGGGTTTCATAAGGTCAAAGGGAAGCCAAGCCTTACCTAAGTGTCTTGAGTGAGTGTCTGCCCCGCGCGAGTGCCTTGAGCGTTTCCGGCGCACCGCCCACGCGGAGTGCGAGGCGGCACCGCCCATCCTGGAACTGGAGTACGGATCCATGCGTCCACACCCCCTTCGCGCAGTCGCCGTCGCGGCTGCCCTGCTGGTGGGCCTCACGGCCTGCGGCGGGGAGTCCGAGTCCGACAAGGGCACGAGCGGCAAGGCCGGTTCGGGGGCTTTCCCGATGACGATCGAGCACGCGCTCGGCACGACCACGATCCCGTCCGAACCCAAGCGCGTCGCCACGGTGAACTGGGCCAACCACGAGGTGCCGCTCGCCCTCGGCGTCGTCCCCGTCGGCATGGCCGCCGCGAAC
This sequence comes from Streptomyces silvae, assembly GCF_016745505.1. Classification (GTDB taxonomy): domain Bacteria; phylum Actinomycetota; class Actinomycetes; order Streptomycetales; family Streptomycetaceae; genus Streptomyces; species Streptomyces silvae. The sequence continues at coordinate 30,472 of NZ_JAERUC010000078.1, forward strand.
TTCGGTGACGACGACGGCGACGGAGTCCTGCCCTGGGTCGCCGACAAGCTGAAGGAGCTGGACGCCAAGACCCCGGTCCTGTTCGACGAGACCGACGGCATCGACTTCGAGGCCGTGGCCGACACGGAGCCGGACGTCATCCTCGCCTCGTACTCCGGGCTGACGAAGCAGGACTACGCGACGCTCAGCGACATCGCCCCCGTGGTGGCGTACCCGGAGGCCGCGTGGGCCACCCCGTGGCGCGAGATCATCCAGATGAACAGCAAGGCGATCGGCCGCGCCGACGAGGGCGAGAAGCTCATCGACGAGGTCGAGGGCGACATCAGGGAGACGGTTGCCAAGTACCCGCAGCTGAAGGGGAAGTCGGCGATGTTCATGACGCACGTCGACCCCAACGACGTGAGCGAGGTCGGCTTCTACACGAGCCACGACACCCGCACCCTGTTCTTCGAGGACCTCGGCCTGAAGATCCCCGGCAGCATCGCCGACGCGTCCAAGGGCACCGACAAGTTCGCGCTGACCAAGAGCGCGGAGCAGATCGACGCCTTCGACGACGTCGACATCATCACCGGTTACGGCGACGACAAGGGCGAACTGCTCAGGACGCTCCGGAAGGACCCGCTGCTCTCCAAGATCCCTGCCGTGGAGCGCGGTTCGGTCTACCTGCTGCCGGGCAGCGCCCCGCTGGCCACCGCCGCGAACCCCACGCCGCTGTCGATCTCCTGGGTGCTGGAGGACTACGTGGCCGAGCTCGCCAAGGCCGCGGACAAGGTCAAGTGACGACGCTCGACACACGGCACACACCGGACGCCGCCGTGGTGCGGCGTCCGGCGGGTGTCCGGATCCTCTGGCTGCTGCTCACCCTGCTCGTGCTGGCCGCGGTGACCGTGTTCTCGGTCGCCGTCGGCTCGCGCACCGTCGCCTGGTCCGACGTCTGGAGCGCGCTCGGCGGCGCGGACGGCACGCTGGAACAGGCGGCTGTCACCAAGCGGATCCCGCGCACCCTGCTCGCCGTGGTGATCGGCGCGGCCCTCGGGCTGGCCGGCGGAGTCATGCAGGGGGTGACGCGCAACCCGCTGGCCGACCCGGGCATCCTCGGCGTCAACATGGGCGCGTCGCTGGCCGTGGTCACCGGGGTCGCCTTCTTCGGGCTCACCTCGCCGACCGGGTACGTCTGGGTCGCGATGGCCGGCGCGGGCCTCTCCGCCGTGTTCGTGTACACCGTCGGCTCCCTGGGGCGGGGCGGTGCCACGCCCCTCAAGCTCGCCCTCGCGGGCGCCGCGACCTCCGCGGCCTTCGCCTCGCTGGTGACCGCGGTCGTGCTGCCCCGCAACGACATCTCCGGGTCGTTCCGGCTCTGGCAGATCGGCGGTGTCGGCGGTGCCTCCTACGAACGCATCGGCCATGTGCTGCCGTTCCTCGGCGTCGGCATGCTGATCTGCCTGTTCTCCGCACGGGCGCTGAACTCGCTCGCCCTCGGCGACGAACTCGCCGCCGGGCTCGGCGAACGGGTCGCGGTCGCCCGTGCCACGGCGGCGGTCGGCGCCGTCGTCCTGTGCGGCGCCGCGACGGCGGCCGCGGGACCGATCGGCTTCGTCGGACTCGTCGTCCCGCACGCCTGCCGCCTGATGGCCGGCGTCGACCACCGGTGGCTGCTGCCGTTCTCCGCGGTGACCGGCGCCGCGCTCCTGACCGCGGCCGACGTCGTCGGACGGATCGTGGCCCGGCCCTCGGAGGTCGACGTGGGCATCGTGACGGCGCTGATCGGCGCCCCGTTCTTCATCTGGACCGTCCGCCGTCAGAAAGTGCGTGCCCTGTGAGCGCCCCCGCCGTCACCCGGCCCTCCGTCCTCCACGAGGTCACCCGAGGACGCGTCAGGAACGCCTCCCGCCGGCGCCTCGTCGCGCTGGCCCTGGCCGTGCTCGTCGTCGCCGCGTTCGCCGTGACGCTGATGGCCGGCCAGACCTTCTACCCGCCCCGCGACGTGGTCAGGGTGATCTTCGGGGAGCAGGTGCCCGGGGCGTCGTTCACCGTCGGACGGCTGAGGCTGCCGCGCGCGGTGCTCGCCGTCACGGCCGGATTCAGCTTCGGCATGGCCGGTGTCACCTTCCAGACGATGCTGCGCAACCCGCTCGCCAGCCCCGACGTCATCGGCATCAGCTCGGGGGCGAGCGCCGCCGCGGCCATCGCGATCGTCACCCTCTCGCTCGGCGAGACCCAGGTGTCGGTCCTCGCGATCGTCGCCGCCCTCGTCGTCGCCCTGCTCGTCTACACCCTGGCCTTCCGCGACGGGGTCGTCGGCACCCGCCTGATCCTGATCGGCATCGGGATCTCCGCGATGCTCGACAGCATCACCTCGTACGTCCTGTCCCGCGCCGCCGAGTGGGACCTCCAGGAGGCCACCCGCTGGCTGACGGGCAGTCTGAACGGCGTCGGCTGGGACCAGACCGTGCCCGCGGTGATCGCGCTCGCCGTGCTGACCCCCGTCCTGCTGTCGCAGGGACGCAACCTGTCCGCCCTGCGCCTCGGCGACGACACCGCCTCGGCCCTCGGGGTCCGCGTCGAGCGCACCCGGATCACGGTCATCGTGGCCGCCGTCGGCCTGATCGCCTTCGCCACGGCCGCCGCCGGACCCATCGCCTTCGTGGCGTTCCTGTCCGGCCCGATCGCGGCCCGGATCGTCGGGGCGGGGGGCTCCCTCCTGGTGCCCGCCGGACTGGTCGGCTCGCTCCTGGTCCTGGTCGCCGACTTCGCCGGCCAGTTCGCCTTCGACACCCGCTACCCGGTCGGCGTCGTCACCGGGGTGCTCGGAGCGCCGTACCTCGTCCACCTGATTGTCCGCACCCATCGGGCTGGAGGCTCGATATGACCACGTCCCACTCCCTCACGGCCGAGCGGCTGACGCTCGGCTACAGCGACCGCGTGGTCGTCGAGTCCCTCGACCTGACGGTGCCGCCCGGCAAGGTCACGGTCGTCGTCGGGGCCAACGCCTGCGGCAAGTCGACGCTGCTGCGCTCGATGTCCCGGCTGCTCGCTCCCCGGAAGGGACAGGTGCTCCTGGACGGCAGGCAGGTGCACCGGATGCCCGCCAAGGAACTCGCCCGCACCCTGGGGCTGCTGCCGCAGTCACCCATCGCCCCCGAGGGCATCACGGTCCTCGACCTGGTGGGCCGGGGCCGCCACCCCCACCAGGGCGTCTTCAGCCGGTGGAGCGAGAGGGACGACGCCGCCGTGGCGTCCGCCCTGGAGACCACGCAGACCGCGGAACTCGCCGACCGCGCGGTGGACGAGCTCTCCGGCGGCCAGCGCCAGCGGGTCTGGATCGCCATGGCGCTGGCGCAGCAGACCGATCTGCTGCTGCTCGACGAGCCCATAACGTTCCTCGACGCCAGCCATCAGATCGAGGTGCTCGACCTGCTGACCGACCTCAACCGGACACGGGGGACGACCGTCGTGATGGTCCTGCACGACCTCAACCTGGCGGCCCGGTACGCGGATCACCTCATCGCCCTCGCGGCGGGGCGCATCCACGCGGCGGGGACCCCCGCCGAGGTGCTGACGGAGGAGACGGTCGAGACGGTGTTCGGCCTCCGGAGCCGCATCATCGAGGACCCGGTCTCCGGAAAGCCCCTGATGCTTCCCATCGGCCGCCACCACGTACGCGAGGAGGCCGGCGTGGGCTTCCCTCAGCGGGAGGACTCACATCAGGCGTAGGGTCCCGGGCCCGGTCCGCTCCGTGATGATCTCGACGAGGACGTCGAAGAGCGTCGGACCGCGGCCCGCCCGGGCCTCGGCCAGCTCCTCCTTGACGCGCGCCCTGTTGCTGTGGTGCACCCGGGGGAGCCGCGCTTCCAGCCGGCGGGCGGTCTCCTCGTGGCCCAGCGCGCGGGCCGAACGGGCGTGGTCGTGCCACTCGATGACGAAGTCGCCGTCCTCCGGTGTGCCGAAGCCACCTCCGAGGCAGTCCGCGAAGGCGTCGAGATTACGGCCGAAACGGCCGCCGGGGCCGTTCACCGCCTCCCCGACCACATCCCAGAAGCTGTCCAGGCCGGTGATCCGGGAGCCGTCGATCACATAGGTCACGGTCATGCGTGGAGCGTACAAGCGCGTGCCCTCCCGCCTCGGCCCGATGGCCCGCGCCGCAGGTGGGGGACTACGGCGCGGACCGGACCGGGGTGTGCGGCTCAGCAGTCGTGGTCGACCAGGTCGAAGGACTCGTAGTGGTCCGCGGTGTAGTAGTCCTCCTCGGCTTCCTCGCCCGTCACGATCCGACGGGCCCCGCGGTCCGAGGAGCCGGGCGTGATGACCGTGTACTCGTGGTAGTAGCCCGTGCTCTGGCTGGGCAGCAGGGCCTCGCGGTTCTGGAAGACGGTGCCGTCCTGCTCGTACGGGAACGGGCCGCCCGCGTCGATCAGGTCGAGCGTGTCATGGGCCTGGGAGGGCAGCGCGGAGTAGCAGATGCTGCCGACCGCCGCGGCTTGGGGAGCCGTCGCCGCCGATGCGGTGACCGGCCCGCCGACGAAGAGGACGGACAGGAGGGCGGCGATGCCGCCGAGCGTGGTGATCCGTGGGGGGATTCGCATGCCCACCATGATGACGCGCGTAGAACCCCATCCGTCAACGCCAACACGAGTGAATTTTTGGGAAGTTAACCGTGAGTACGAAAACGTAACCCCGCAGCCGTCCGCCCGGCGCCGCGTGACCTCCCGTTCATATGTTGACGCCTCAGGACGCGTGACGGCGGCCCTGTGGGGCATGCATCCCGTGACGGTGTTCGAGACATGACGTCACGAAACGGAATGCGAGGAGGCCGATCCGAAGTGCGTGCGGGGGACATGACGATGCGACAGGAGAGCCCGCCCATGCGGCTGTACCGCAGACTCGGGCACACCGACCTCTCGGCCGTGGGGGAGACACGTGCCGCGCTCAGGGAATTCCTGCGCTACCGCAGGCGGCCCGAGGAGACCGAGGTCGCGGAGCTGCTGCTCAGCGAGCTGGTGACGAACGCCCTCATCCACACGAGGAACGGCGCCGTGGTCACGGTCACCTCGGCACCCGCGAGGCTGCGGGTCGAGGTGCGCGACTTCGTGACGGGGCAGGAGCCCGCGCCGTACGTACCGAACGCCGACGACGGTACGCACGGAAGGGGGCTTCTCCTCGTCCAGAGCCTGGCGGACTCCTGGGGAGTCATGACACAGGCGCTGGGCAAGGTGGTCTGGTTCGAGCTGAACGCCGGGACGGCCTGACGCTCAGCCGAACTGCTGCTCCAGGTCCTTCAGTTTCTGCTCCAGCGAGTCGAGCCGGGGCAGGGCCTGGGTGTCGTCCTCGGCCGTGAGGTCGACGGTCGCGGGTTCACCGGCGGGGGGCGGCACCGAAGCGCTCCTGGGAGGCGTGCCGTTCACTGCCTGGAGGGAAGGCCGGGGGCGGAGAGGCAGCTGTCCCGGTTCCGTCTGGGGAGGTTCCACGGCCGGGGGGCCTCCCGGTGCCGGGACGAGGGCCTGGACGTCCACCTGACGGCCCGAACGGCCGCCGCGCCCCCAGACCCGGTTCTGCCGGTTCAGTGCCTTGATGTGGGCCCGGTCCAGCTTGGCCTGGTCCCTGCGGCGGTGCCGGCTCTGCTCCTTCTCCTGACGGTCCTCGCGGACGTCGTCCACCGCCTCGTCCAGGGTGCGTACGCCTTCGAGGAGCATCAGCGACCAGGCGCCGAAGGTCTCCCTGGGGGCGCGCAGCCACCGTACGATCCGGATCTGCGGCAACGGGCGGGGCACCAGGCCCTGTTCACGCAGGGCCGCCCGGCGGGTCTGCTTCAGCGCGCGGTCGAACAGTACCGCCGCCGAGAGCGACATCCCCGCGAAGAAGTGCGGGGCGCCCGCGTGGTCCATCCCGCGCGGTGCGTGCACCCAGTTGAACCAGGCGGCGGCACCGGCGAACGTCCACACCAGCAGCCGGGAGCCCAGCGCGGCGTCGCCGTGGCTGGCCTCGCGGACCGCGAGCACGGAACAGAACATCGCGGCCCCGTCGAGCCCGAACGGAACGAGGTATTCCCAGCCTCCGGAGAGGTTGAGATTCTGCCGGCCGAAGCCGACGAGCCCGTGGAAGGAGAGGGCGGCGGCGACGGCGGCGCAGCAGAACAGCAGGACGTACGAGGCGGTCGCGTAGAGCGCCTCCTTGCGCCTGCGGCGTTCCTCGCTGCGTTCCCAGCTGTCGTCGGCCGTGGCCTTTTCGGCGGCGCGCTTGCCGCGCGCGACCACCGTCACCGCCGCCAGCACTCCCACGAGCAGTACGGCGCCCGGAAGCAACCAGTCAAGCGAGATGTCGGTCAATCTCATGCGCGGTCCCTTGTGTCACGTAGGACGTTTCGGGCGCCATTCTGGCGGAAACAACGTCTCTCCCCGCCGCTTTCGGGACTAGCGGACGCCATTGGGTTCGCGCGTCCTCCCTATGGGTGGAAATCAACCGAACGCCCGCGCGGATAAGCCGAGTTGAGTTCGAATGCCAGTCGCTCGCCCGGGTGGCGCGGGCTGTCGCGAGGTTCAGGCGGCGGGGGTGAGCTTCCGGACACGGTCGGCGTCACAGGTGCGCGGGCAGGTCACGCAGGTGTCCTCGGGCCGCAGGGTGTAGAAGAGGCAGCAGCTCGCCCGGTCACGCGTCGGGAGCGATTCGCCGTCGGGGCCGGTCAGTTCACGGAAGCCGGCCGTGCCCACGTACGGCTTGGTGGTGCCCGGCAGCAGCAGCTCCAGCTCCTTCATCGCGCGGCTCTCCTCGCCGAGGAGGTGGGCGATGTACCAGAGGCCCTCGACGATCTCGTCGGTCGCCATGCCCCACAGTGCCCGCTTCCCGCGCCGCATACGTGGCCGGAAGCCGTCCAGTACCGGTTCGAGGTGCTGCGCCACGGAGTCGAGGACCTCGGTCCGCAGCGCCTGCTCGTCGGCCACGACCCGGGCGCCGGGGAGGCCGGCCGCGGGGTCGTCGGGCAGACAGGCGAACTCGCTGACGCGCAGGGTCAGATGGCCCAGGCCCCGGTGGAACGAGACGTCGGCGACGGGGATCCGGGGCACCCGCCGGTGCGTGAACCACGGCAGGGTCACCAGCAGGCAGGCGGGCCAGGCGTAACGGTGGAGCCCGAAGCTCGCCACCACGTCGGGCCGGGCCCTGGTGCCGTAGTCCCGCAGCACCTGTGCCTCGTCCCAGGCCAGGAAGTCGTCCAGCGCCGTGCCGCCCGCCGCGAGCTCGGCCGCGCCGACCCATCCGCTGCCCGAGGGCGCCGCGGCGTCGTCCGCGAGGACCTCGGCGCGCAGCCCGGGGAAGACCTCGGCCAGGCGGGTGTACGCCGCCGTCAGGGGGGACGGGGCGGTGGCGGCGAGCAGGGCGGGCACGGTCATGGAGGGACCACCGAATCACGATCTCTTGCAGGTAAGCCTTACCTTACCCGAAGTGATCGGTGTTTGAACTGAGGCCCGCTCCGCCTATCGTGCACAGGGGCCGGGCGCGCGCGAGTCGGCCCGCCAGTGCGAGGAGGTTCGGGTGGAGCAGGGCAGAGCGCGGGAGAGCGCGCGGCCGTACGCGTCCGCGGGGACCCCGCAGGACGTCCGGGTGCCCGAGCAGGCACGCGGCGAACACACCCACAGCGAGCCGCCCCCGCCCCGTACGGTCCAGCGGCACTCGGTGCGCGGGCAGATCCTGGACGCCCTGCGCGCCGCGCTGGTCGACGGGGAGCTGGCCCCCGGGGAGGTCTACTCGGCCCCCGCGCTCGGCGCCCGCTTCGGGGTGTCCGCGACCCCGGTGCGCGAGGCGATGCAGCAGCTGGCCGTGGAGGGCGCCGTCGAGGTCGTGCCGAACCGCGGCTTCCGGGTCAGCGAGCGGGGCCCCCGCGAGCTGGCCGAGCTCGCCGAGGTGCGCGCCCTGATCGAGGTTCCCGTCATGCTGCGGCTCGCCCGCGCGGTCCCGGCGGCCGGCTGGTGCGCGCTGCGCCCGCTGGCCGACGCCACGGTCGCGGCGGCGGCCGTGGGCGACCGGGCGGCGTACGCCGAGAGCGACCGCGCCTTCCACGGCGCGGTCCTCGCGCTGTCGGGCAACCAGCAACTGGTGGCGGTCGCCGACGAGCTCCACCGCCGGTCCCAGTGGCCGCTGGTCAACAGCCCCGCCGGCCGCCGGGCCGACCTGCTCGCCGACGCCTCGGAACACACCGCGCTGCTGGACGCGCTCATCGCCCGGGACCTGACGGTGGTCCAGTCCCTCGTACGCGAACACTTCAACGGCGCGGACGTCTGAGACCCCGGGCCCGCCGGGGGCTCAGTTCGCCTCGACGGTCTCCGGGGCCGGGGGTTCCAGCCGGGGCGCCAGCCAGGTCGGCACGCCGCCCAGCAGCCGGAACAGCCGGCCCGCCTCGGCGCGCAGCCGGGCGGCCGCCTCGGGCTCCGGTTCGGCGTCCGCGAGCGAGATGAGCGCCGGGGCCGTGCCCACGAGATAGCCGAGCTCCTCCCTTATCCGCAGCGACTCCGCGAAGCCGTGCCGCGCCTCCGCCAGCTCGCCCTCGCCCAGGGCGAGCGAGGCGAGGTGCCGCCAGGTGAAGGAGAGCAGGAGCTCGTCACCCCGGGCCGTGGCACCGGCGTGCGCCCTGCGGTACGCCGCGCGGGCGGACTGGGGCGAGTCGGCGATGTTCTGGGCGATCAGGCCCCGGCGGAAGTCCAGCAGGGGACGGCCGGGGGCCGCGGGGGAGAGCAGCGCCGCGGCCCTGCTGAGCGCCACGCTGGCCTCGTCGGCCCGGTCGCGCGCCCCGAGCAGCGTCGAGGCGTAGGCGAGATAACCGCGCTCGCAGGCGGCGGCCCCGCGCTCGGAGTCGTCCTGGGCGAGCGCCTCGGCGGTGCGCAGCGCGTCCTCGGCGTCGGTCCAGCCCGCGCCCGTGTAGAGGCACCGCTCGGTCAGCAGCGAGGTCCGCTGGAGAGCGGCCGCGGGGTCGGTGGCCGCCCGGGGTTCGAGCAGTGCGGCCGCGTCCGTCCAGCAGGCCCGTGAGCGCAGCCGCCATACCGCGGTCTGGAGCGGCGGATCGTCATCTGCGGTCGTTCCGGAACCAGACATGGCGGTATGCGCCACATTGCCCTCCCCGAGCGCGCCATCGAGCTGTGGAGGCCGGTCGGCGAGCGCCGGGACCGGCCAGGGTCTGCGCGCATCTCAGCACGGAATGGCACGCCGGGCCAAGGGGTGGGATCAATGTCAGGTGAAAGATTTCACAATCATCTGAAGCCCGGGAGGGCGGTGAGGGGCCCGGGAAGTCAGCTCATACGCAGGGCGAGGAAGAAATCGAGCTTGTCCTCCAGGCGTGAGAGGTCACGTCCCGTCAACTGCTCGATACGTCCGACGCGATAGCGCAGCGTGTTGACGTGCAGGTGCAGCCGGGCCGCGCAGCGGGTCCAGGAACCGTCGCAGTCCAGGAAGGCCTCCAGCGTCTCGATCAGCTCCGCGCGGTGCCGCCGGTCGTAGTCGCGCAGGGGGTCCAGGAGCCGGGCCGTGAAGGCGCGCCGGACGTCGTCCGGGACGAAGGGCAGCAGCAGGACGTGCGAGGCGAGCTCGTGGTGGCCGGCCGCGCAGACCGGGCCGGGCCGGGCCGCGGCGACCCGGCGGGCGTGCCGGGCCTCCTCCAGCGCGCCGCGCAGCCCCTCCGCGGAGTGGACGGCTGCGCTGACACCCAGTGTCAGGCGGCCGTCGTCCGCGAGACCGGCGGAGAGCGGCGTACGGACGCTGTCGAGCAGGGCGTCCGCGTGCAGCGCGGAGTCCCGCGGCTCCGCGGCGCCGGATTCCCCGGGCGCCTCCGCCTCGTCGGGGCCCTGCGCGGGAAGCGCGGTCAGCGGTACGAGGGCGATGGCCTCCTCGCCCGTGTGCGCCACGGCGATCCGGTCGGCCGAGTCGGGGCCCGCCACCGCCGGGTCGACCAGGATCTCCTCCAGCAGGGCCTGGGCGGCCTGGCCGCCCGAGAGGTCCGCGCCCTCGGCCGACCACTCGACCCGGGCCACCACGACCTGCCAGTGCGGCGCCGTGCCGACACCCGGCAGCAGGACCGGGGCGGCCACCCGCAGCCTGGCCGCGATCTCGGCCGGCGCCGCGCCCGTCTGGACCAGTTCGAGGACCTCCTGGGCGAGCCTGCGGCGCACCGCGCGGGCCGCGTCGCGGCGGTCGCGTTCCACGGCGATCAGCTGGGTGACGCCCTGGAGCAGATCCAGCCGTGCGGCCGGCCAGTCACCGGCGTCCGCAGCCACGGCCAGCAGCCACTCCGAGAGCACGGACTCGCGCACATCGCGGGACGGGGCGGGCAGCGCCCCGCGCCCGGTGTTCCGGATCGGGAACAGCGAATAGGCCGTACCGTCCACCTCCGCCCGGTGCGGTCCCGGGCGTCCGGTGCGGGTCGCCGCGAGATGGCGGCCCGCCAGCTCCGCGCCGGTGCGCGCGGACAGGGGCTCGCCCGCCCCGGCGATCTGCCGGCCCGTGGGGGACAGGACCCAGGCGCGCAGATCCAGGTCGGAGGTGAGCAGGTCGAGGACCACCTCGGGGCCGCCGCCGGCCGGGCCCGAGGTCATGAGCCTGCGGTGGCGGTCGACGACGGCGGCCAGGTCACCGGCCCGCTCGCCGGAAACCTGGCGCACCACGTGCTCGGTGATCGTTGCGAACGCCACCGTCTCGTCGACCGCGAAGAGCGGCAGCCGGTGCCGCAGACACGCCTCGACCAGATCGTCGGGGACGGCCCCCAGCTCCGCCTCGCCCGCGGCCAGACCGGCCACGCCCGCGCTCGCCAGGATCCGTACGAACGGCTCCGTGTCCGACGCGTCCCGGCGCCACGCCAGACCCGTGAGGACCAGCTCACCGCCCGAGAGATAGCGGCTGGGGTCGCGCAGGTCGGTCGTCATGACGCCCCGGACCGAACGGTCCAGCTCGTCCTCGCCGCCGAGCAGCCGGAGGCCCAGCGCCTCGGTGTCCAGCAGTGCGCGCAGCCGCATCGTCGATTGCCGCCGATCTCTTCGTGGGTGCGGGGGAGGGCGGAGGTCACCTGTGAATTGCGGTGAGGTTACCGGTACCCGCCATTCGTTCGAATCTACAAGACACGGACGGGGACCAGCCAATTCCTTCATGGTTTCGGTGACTGCACCGGGTGGAGCATGGCTTGTGTACTGGGTCACACACTGCGTGAACACCACATGAACGACCCGTCCAGGGCCGGCCGTCCCCAGCCCAGCCGAACGACCCGATCGAGAAGAAGAGAGCCACTCATGGACTTCCTTCGCCCCGCCAGCTGGGAGGAAGCGCTCGCAGCCAAGGCCGAGCACCCGACGGCTGTGCCCATCGCGGGAGGCACCGACGTGATGGTCGAGATCAACTTCGACCACCGGCGGCCCGAGTACCTCATGGACCTCAACCGCATCGGTGAGCTGTCCGAGTGGCAGGTGGGACCCGACGCCGTGCGCCTCGGCGCCTCCGTGCCGTACAGCGCCGTCATGGAGCACCTGCGGGCCGAGCTGCCCGGTCTCGCCCTCGCCTCGCACACCGTCGCCTCGCCGCAGATCCGCAACCGCGGCGGCGTCGGGGGCAACCTGGGCACCGCCTCGCCCGCCGGGGACGCCCACCCCGCGCTGCTCGCCGCGGGCGCCGAGGTCGAAGCCGCGTCCGTACGGGGGACGCGGATGATCCCGATCGACGACTTCTACACGGGCGTCAAGCGCAACGCCCTCGCCCCGGACGAGCTGATCCGGGCCGTGCACATCAAGAAGGCCGACGGCCCCCAGCAGTACTCCAAGGTCGGCACCCGCAACGCGATGGTCATCGCCGTCTGCGCCTTCGGCCTCGCCCTCCACCCGGAGACCCGCACCGTGCGCACCGGCATCGGCTCCGCCGCCCCGACCCCGGTCCGGGCCAGGGAGGCCGAGGAGTTCCTGAACGCCGCGCTGGAGGAGGGCGGCTTCTGGGAGAGCGGAAAGATCATCACGCCGTCCGTGGCCAAGCAGTTCGCCCAGCTCGCCGCCGGGGCCTGCAACCCCATCGACGACGTACGGGGCACGGCCGCCTACCGCAGGCACGCCGTCGGCATCATGGCCCGCCGCACGCTGGGCTGGACCTGGGAGCAGTACCGCGGAGCGGGACGCACCCTCGAAGGAGCTGCTTGATCATGCGAGTCAATTTCACCGTCAACGGCCGGAAGCAGGAAGCCGACGACGTCTGGGAGGGCGAGTCCCTGCTGTACGTCCTGCGCGAGCGCATGGGCCTCCCCGGCTCCAAGAACGCCTGCGAACAGGGCGAGTGCGGCTCCTGCACGGTCCGCCTCGACGGCGTCCCGGTCTGTTCCTGTCTCGTCGCCGCCGGCCAGGCGGAGGGCCGCGAGGTCGTCACCGTCGAGGGCCTGGCGGACTACGCCCGGCACCGCGACGACGCCCACCCCGGCACCGGCTGCGCCGCCGGCACCTGCGGCACCTCGCTCGACGCCGCCCAGCGGTGGCAGGCCAGGCCCACCGACGGGCAGAGCGCCGAGGCCGCCGAACTCTCCCCGGTCCAGCAGGCGTTCATCGACGCGGGCGCCGTGCAGTGCGGCTTCTGCACCCCCGGCCTGCTGGTCGCCGCCGACGAACTGCTGGAGACACAGCCCTCCCCGTCCGACCAGGACATCCGCGAGGCCCTCTCCGGCAACCTCTGCCGCTGCACCGGTTACGAGAAGATCCTCGACGCGGTCCGCCTCGCGGCCGCCCGTCAGGAAGAGACGGTCCGATAGCCATGGCGCTGCACCCACGAGCCGCGTCCGTACCGGCCGGCACCCCCACCAAGATCACCCAGGGCTCCCAGACCCGGGGCGGCATCGGCGAGTCCACCCTGCGACCCGACGGCACCCTCAAGGTCACCGGCGAGTTCGCGTACTCCTCGGACATGTGGCACGAGGACATGCTGTGGGGCCACACGCTCCGCTCCACCGTCGCCCACGCCGAGATCCGCTCCATCGACATCGGCGAGGCCCTCGCCACCCCCGGTGTGTACGCCGTCCTGACCTACGACGACCTGCCCGCCGAGATGAAGAACTACGGGCTGGAGATCCAGGACACCCCCGTCCTCGCGCACGGCAAGGTCCGCCACCACGGCGAACCGGTGGCGCTCGTCGCCGCCGACCACCCCGAGACCGCGCGCCGCGCCGCGGCGAAGATCCGCATCGACTACGCCGAACTCCCGCTCGTCACCGACGAGGAGTCCGCGACCGCCCCCGACGCGATCCTGGTCCACGAGGGCCGCACCGACCACCACATCGGCCACGTCCCGCACCCCAACATCGTCCACCGCCAGCCCATCGTCCGCGGCGACGCGGACGCGGCCGCCGCGCGGGCCGACGTGATCGTCACCGGGGACTACGTCTTCGGGATGCAGGACCAGGCCTTCCTCGGCCCCGAGTCCGGCCTCGCCGTGCCCTCCGAGGACGGCGGCGTCGAGCTGTACGTCGCCACCCAGTGGCTGCACTCCGACCTCCGCCAGATCGCCCCCGTCCTCGGCCTCCCCGAGGACAAGGTCCGCATGACGCTCTCCGGCGTCGGCGGCGCCTTCGGCGGGCGCGAGGACCTGTCGATGCAGATCCACGCCTGCCTGCTCGCGCTGCGCACCGGCAAGCCCGTCAAGATGGTCTACAACCGCTTCGAGTCCTTCTTCGGGCACGTCCACCGGCACCCCGCGAAGCTCCACTACGAGCACGGGGCCACCAAGGACGGCAAGCTCACCCACATGAAGTGCCGCATCGTGCTGGACGGCGGCGCCTACGCCTCCGCGTCCCCGGCCGTCGTCGGCAACGCCTCCTCGCTCGCGGTGGGACCGTACGTCGTCGAGGACGTCGACATCGAGGCGATCGCGCTCTACTCCAACAACCCGCCCTGCGGCGCCATGCGCGGCTTCGGCGCGGTCCAGGCCTGCTTCGCCTACGAGGCGCAGATGGACAAGCTGGCCGCCGCCCTGGACATGGACCCGGTGGAGCTGCGGCAGCTCAACGCCATGGAGCAGGGCACCCTGCTCCCCACCGGCCAGCCCGTCGACTCACCCGCACCCGTGGCCGAACTGCTGCGCCGCGTCAAGGCCCGGCCCCTGCCGCCCGAGCAGCAGTGGCTCTCGGCCGACGCCGAGGGCAGCTCCGTCGACGTACGCGCGCTGCCCGGCGGGCTGTCCAACACCACCCACGGCGAGGGCGTGGTGCGCGGCGTCGGGTACGCCGTCGGCCTGAAGAACGTCGGCTTCTCCGAAGGGTTCGACGACTACTCCACCGCCCGGGTGCGGATGGAGGTCATCAACGGCGAACCCGTGGCCACCGTGCACACCGCGATGGCCGAGGTCGGGCAGGGCGGGGTCACCGTCCACGCCCAGATCGCCCGTACGGAACTGGGCGTCAACCAGGTCACCATCCATCCGGCGGACACCCAGGTCGGCTCCGCCGGCTCCACCTCCGCCTCCCGGCAGACGTACGTCACCGGGGGCGCCGTGAAGAACTCCTGCGAGGCCGTCCGGGAGCAGGTCCTGGAGATCGGCCGCCGCAAGTTCGGCACCTACCACCCCGCCTGGGCCACCGCCGAACTCCTCCTGGAGGGTGGCAAGGTCGTCACCGACGGCGGCGAGGTGCTCGCCCCCCTGGCCGACGTGCTGGAGGGCGAGGCGGTCGACGTCGAGCTGGAGTGGCGCCACCGGCCCACCGAGGCCTTCGACCTGCGCACCGGCCAGGGCAACGGCCACGTCCAGTACTCCTTCGCCGCGCACCGCGCGGTCGTCGAGGTCGACACCGAGCTCGGCCTGGTCAAGGTCATCGAGCTGGCGTGCGCCCAGGACGTCGGCAAGGCCCTGAACCCGCTGTCGGTCGTGGGCCAGATCCAGGGCGGCACCACCCAGGGGCTGGGTGTCGCCGTCATGGAGGAGATCATCGTCGACCCGAAGACGGCGAAGGTGCGCAACCCGTCCTTCACCGACTACCTGATCCCCACCATCCTCGACACGCCGACCATCCCGGTCGACGTGCTCGAACTCGCCGACGACCACGCCCCGTACGGGCTGCGCGGCATCGGCGAGGCCCCCACCCTGTCGTCCACCCCGGCCGTCCTCGCGGCGATCCGGAACGCGACGGGCCTGGAGCTCAACAGGACACCGGTGCGCCCCGAGCACATCACCGGTACCTGACGGGCCCCCGAGAACCCTCCGGGCGGTGCGTGCCTGCCGTGAACGTCACACTTCCCCGCGCCCCGCACCGCCCGGAGCCATCGCACAACCGCTCCATCTGCACGAAGAGTTCGCCTCGGGCCGTCCCCCGGGTCGTGCGCCTCGCAGTCATCCCAAATCCCGCAATCTCCAGAGCTCCACGCGGGTGCCCCTGTGAACCTTGGGAGTCAGGCAACATGACCCAGCAGTCCGTGGAACCCAGGACGAGCGCGGAGGACGCGGGCCCCGGCTCGCGCGTCCCCGCCGGACGGTCCTGGCTCGACCGGTACTTCCACATATCCGAACGAGGATCGACCGTCGCACGCGAAGTGCGCGGCGGCGTCACGACCTTCATGGCCATGGCGTACATCCTCCTGCTCAACCCGCTCATCCTCGGCGGCAAGGACGTCGACGGCCAGCTGCTCGGCCAGCCGGGCCTGATCACCGCCACCGCGCTCGCGGCGGCGGCCACCACCCTGCTGATGGGCTTCATCGGCAAGGTGCCCCTCGCGCTCGCCGCGGGACTGAGCGTCTCCGGTGTGCTCGCCTCGCAGGTCGCACCGGCCATGACCTGGCCGCAGGCCATGGGCATGTGTGTGATCTACGGGCTGGTGATCTGCCTCCTGGTGGTCACCGGACTCCGCGAGATGATCATGAACGCCATCCCGCTCGCGCTGAAGCACGGCATCACCATCGGGATCGGCCTCTTCATCGCCCTCATCGGCCTCTTCAAGGCCGGCTTCGTCCACAAGGGGACGGCGACGCCCCTGTCGCTGGGCCCGGCGGGTGAGCTGGCAGGCTGGCCGGTGCTCATCTTCGCCGTGACCCTGCTCCTGATCTTCATGCTCCAGGCGCGCAACGTGCCCGGCGCGATCCTGATCGGCATCGTGGTCGGCACCCTGGCCGCGATCGTCGTCAACGCCGTCGGCGACATCGACCCCAAGGCGTGGAGCAGCGGCCCGCCCGAGCTGAGCGGCAGCGCGGTCTCCTCGCCGGACTTCTCGCTCTTCGGGAACGTCGAGTTCGGCGGCTGGGGCGACGTCGGCGTGATGACGGTCGGCATGATCGTGTTCACGCTCGTGCTGGCCGGCTTCTTCGACGCGATGGCCACCATCATCGGCGTCGGTACGGAGGCCAAGCTCGCGGACGACAAGGGCCGGATGCCGGGCCTGTCGAAGGCCTTGTTCATCGACGGCGCGGGCGGTGCGATCGGCGGTGTCGCCGGGGGCTCCGGACAGACCGTGTTCGTCGAGTCGGCGACCGGGGTCGGCGAGGGCGCCCGCACCGGGCTCGCCTCCGTCGTCACCGGGCTTTTCTTCGCCGCCTGCCTCTTCTTCACCCCGCTCACGGCGATCGTGCCCGCCGAGGTGGCCTCCGCCGCCCTGGTCGTCATCGGCGCCATGATGATGCAGAACGCCCGGCACGTGGACTGGAGCGACCGCTCCGTGGCCGTCCCGGTCTTCCTCACCGTGGTCCTGATGCCCTTCACGTACACCATCACCACCGGTGTCGCCGCGGGCGTCATCTCGTACTCCGCCATCAAGCTCGCCCAGGGCAGGGCCCGCGAGGTCGGCGTCTTCATGTGGGTCCTGACGCTGGTCTTCCTCGTGTACTTCGCCCTGCACCCCATCGAGAGCTGGCTGGGCGTCAGCTGACGTCACGCCGCCCCTTCGCACCCGAGTCAGAAGGAGACACGCCATGCTGGACATCGCCGAGGAGCTCCACCGGTGGGTCGGGCAGGGACGCGTGTTCGCCGTGGCCACCGTGGTGGCCGTCGGCGGCAGCGCGCCCCGGCAGCCGGGCGCCGCCCTCGCCGTGGACAGCGAGGGAACGGCCGTCGGATCGGTCTCCGGCGGATGTGTGGAGGGCGCGGTCTACGAGCTGTGCCGGCAGGCGATCGAGGACGGCACCCCCGTGCGCGAGCGCTTCGGCTACAGCGACGACGACGCCTTCGCGGTCGGCCTGACCTGCGGCGGCGTCATCGACATCCTGGTGACACCGGTGCGCGCGGACGACCCCGCGCGCCCGGTGTTCGCCGCCGCGTTCGCCGCGGCGGCCGAGGGCCGGGCGGCGGCGGTCGCCCGCGTCACCGAAGGGCCGGACGCCCTGCTCGGCCGCCCCCTGCTGGTCCACCCCGACGGGACGTACGACGGCGGGCTCGGCGGACACCCCGAGCTGGACCGCACCGTCGCCGCCGAGGCGCGCGCCATGCTCGACGCCGGCCGTACGGGGGAGGTCGTCGTCGGCGCCGAGGGGTCCCGCTGCGGCAGCCCCGTCACCCTGCTCGTCGAGTCGAGCGTCCCGCCGCCCCGCATGATCGTCTTCGGCGCCATCGACTTCGCCGCCGCCCTCGTACGGGCCGGGCGCTTCCTGGGCTACCGCGTCACGGTCTGCGACGCCCGCCCCGTCTTCGCCACCGCGGCCCGCTTCCCGGACGCCGACGAGATCGTCGTCGACTGGCCGCACCGTTATCTCGCCGCCACCGAGGTGGACGCGCGCACCGTGCTCTGCGTCCTCACGCACGACGCCAAGTTCGATGTGCCCCTGCTGGAGCTGGCGTTGCGGCTGCCGGTCGCCTACGTCGGCGCGATGGGCTCGCGCCGCACCCATCTGGAGCGGAACGAACGGCTGCGGGAGGCCGGTGTCACCGAGCGCCAACTGGCCGCCCTGCACTCGCCGATCGGGCTGGACCTCGGCGCCCGTACGCCCGAGGAGACGGCCCTGTCGATCGCGGCGGAGATCGTCGCCGAGCGGCGCGGCGGCAGCGGGCTGCCGCTGAAGGGCGCCCACACCCCGATCCACCACGAGAACGCCACACAACTGGCCTCCGTGGCCTGATCCGTACCACCTCCGGCTGATCACATCGGGCGGGTTGCCGCCACGGCGGCTTCACGCCAGGGGCGAAGCCGTCCGCGGCCCCGGATTTACCGGTAGATCAGCTGCATGACATTTTCCCTCTCCTCCGTTTCCGGCCGGGTGAGACCCGCTCGCACGGGACGCAGGGCTCTGCTCATAGCGACTTCGGTCGCGCTCGTGAGCGGCGTCATGCTCCCCGCGGCGGGTTCCGCGACCGCCGCTCCGAAGCCGTCGGTCACCGAGGACCGCCGAGGCCCCGAGGCACCCCGCGACTACGACATCACGCTGATCACCGGCGACGTCGTCCACTTCACGGACGGCGCCGGCAACCAGGACACCGTCACCGTCGACCGCCCCGACGGCGCGGAGGGCGGCGTGCACGTGCAGCAGGCCGGGGACGACATCTTCGTCATCCCCGACGAGGCGAGCACCCTCATCGCCGCGGGGAAGCTCGACCGCCGGCTGTTCGACATCTCGACGCTGGTGGAGATGGGGTACGACGACGCCCGCTCCGGCTCCATCCCGCTGATCGCCACCTACCCGGCGGGCACGGCACGTTCGCTGCCCGCCGCCCCGCGCGGCAGCGAGCGGGTCCGCCGGCTGGAGTCGGTGAACGGCGCGGCCCTGAAGACCGACAAGGACACCGCCCGCGCGTTCTGGAGCACCATCTCCCGTACGGAAAAGAGCCGTTCGCTGGACGCGGGTATCGCCAGGCTCTGGCTCGACGGCAAGGCCGAGGCGTCCCTCAAGGACTCCGTGCCGCAGGTCAACGCCCCGCAGGCATGGGCCGAGGGCTACGACGGCAAGGGCACCACGGTCGCCGTCCTGGACACAGGCATCGACGCGACGCACCCGGACGTCAAGGACCGGATCACGCAGACGAAGAGCTTCATACCCGGTGAGGAGGTCGTCGACAGGAACGGCCACGGCACGCACGTCGCCTCGACGATCGCGGGCTCGGGCGCGGCGTCCGACGGCGCCAACAAGGGGGTCGCCCCCGCCGCCGACCTGATCGTCGGCAAGGTGCTCAGCGACGAGGGCTCGGGCGCCGACTCCGGCATCATCGAGGCCATGGAGTGGGCGAAGGCCGAAGGCGCCGACGTCGTCTCCATGAGCCTCGGCTCCAGCGTGCCGGACGACGGCACCGACCCGATGTCCCAGGCCGTCGACGCGCTCTCCGCCGACGGCGGCCCGCTCTTCGTGATCGCCGCGGGCAACGCCTACGGCGCGGGCACGATCGGCTCGCCCGGCTCGGCGGCCACGGCACTGACCGTCGCCGCCGTCGACAAGAGTGACAACCGCGCCGACTTCTCCTCGATGGGCCCGCTCGTCCGCTCCTACGGCCTGAAGCCGGACCTGTCCGCCCCGGGCGTCGACATCAACGCCGCCGCCTCCCAGTCGGTGCCCGGCACCGAGGGCATGTACCGGTCGATGTCGGGTACGTCGATGGCCACCCCGCACGTCGCGGGCGCCGCCGCCATCCTGAAGCAGCGTCACCCCGACTGGTCCGGCCAGCGCATCAAGGACGCGCTGATGAGCTCCTCGAAGGCGCTGCCCGACCACTCCCCGTACGAGCAGGGCACCGGGCGTCTCGACGTGAAGGCGGCGGTCGACACGACGATCGAGGCCACCGGCTCCGTCGAGGTCGCCTCGTACGACTGGCCGCACTCCGCGTCCGACCCGGTCGCCGAGCGTACGATCACCTACCGCAACACCGGGGCGAGGGACGTCACCCTGAGCCTGGCCACCGACACGGACTCGAAGGCGTACACGCTCTCCGCGTCCACCCTGACCGTGCCGGCCGGCTCCGAGGCCGAGGTGGTGCTGTCGCTGGACCCGTCCCAGGTCCCGAACGCCACCCAGTTCTCCGGGCAGGTCGTCGCCGTGGACGAGACGGGCGCGACCGTCGCGCACACCGGCTTCGCCCTGAACAAGGAGCAGGAGCTCTACGACCTGACGCTCCGCCTGCGTGACCGGTCCGGCCAGCCGATGGACGGCATCGTCGTCATCGCCGAGCTCGGCGACCCCAACCTGGGTCTCGTCGCCGTCCCCGGCGACACCACCCTGCGGCTGCCCCCGGGCAACTACACCGCCTGGACCTCCGCCGACATCGACGGCGACCGCGCGGACTCCAAGGCCGTCGCCTTCCTCGCGGCCCCCGAGACCGTCCTGGACAAGGCCACCACGGTCACCCTGGACGCCTCGAAGGCCCGCAAGGTCAGCGTGCGCACGCCCAAGGAGAGCGAGACCCGGCAGCTCCGCTACGACATGGCACGCACGGCCCCGGACGGCACCGTCCAGCGCGACGCGTTCCAGATCCCGCTGACCTACGACCAGCTGTGGGCGAGCCCCACGAAGAAGGTCACCCAGGGCAGCTTCAGCTTCCTCACCCGCTGGCGCCAGGGCGAGGAGCTCATCGACCTGACGGCCGACGGCCACGACGTGCCGGTCACCGTGCAGAGCGGCTCCGCCCTCGCCGAGGACAGCGAGCAGAAGCTCACCGCCGTCTACGCGGGCAACGGCGCGACGGCCGACTACAAGGGCCGCGGCGTCAAGGGCAAGGCCGTCGTCGTCACCCGCAGCGACGCCGTCCCGCCCGCCGACCGGCTGGCCAACGCACTCGCGGCGGGCGCGAAGGCCCTCTTCGTCGTCAACGACGGCCGCGGGGTGACGATGGAGAGCTACGCGCCGTACGGCGAGCAGACCACCATCCCGGTCGCCTCGGTGCAGAAGCTCGCGGGACAGACCCTGATCAAGGCGGCGCAGCGCGGCAAGAAGCTCTCCGTCGACCAGAAGAAGTACGCCTCGTACGTCTACGACCTGGTGGACCGGCACGACGGCACCATCCCGGACCGCTCGCTGGCCTTCGCCCCGGCGGCCCGTCAGCTCGCCAAGGTCGAGAACACCTTCTACGGCCACAAGGCGGCGCTCGGCGGCGGATACCGCTACGACATCCCGGAGTACGGGCCGGGCCTCGGCTTCGAGGAGTACGAGAAGTTCCCCGGCACCCGCACCGAGTGGGTCAACCCGCTGCCCGGTGACTCCTTCTGGTACGAGAACCACTCCGTGCTGAACGCCGACGCCACCGACACCGCCGCCGAGATGCGCAGCGGTGAGCTGGACTACACGGCGGGCCGCACCTACCGCGCCGAGTGGTTCGCGCCGGTCACCCGCCCGCGCCTCGGCACGGCGTACTGGGGGCCGTTCCGCACCGCGTACGACGACCTGCAGTTCAACATCACCCCGTGGACGGACTCCGGCGCCGGACACTCCGGTTCCATGCCCATGGACGAGTACGACACGACCTCGTACGCCTTCTACCAGGGGGACACCCTGATCAGGAAGGACGCTGGACGCGCCGGATACGTGGGGGACCTGTCCGCCGACACGCTGCCGTACCGGCTGGTCATCGACTCCGTCCGGGACGCGGACACGTGGAAGACCTCCACGCGCACGCACAGCTCGTGGGAGTTCGAGTCGGGGGCGCTCGACGAGGGCGGCCCGGGCCGGGAGGACATCCCGATGCTCCAGCTGGACTTCGACGTCGACACCGACCTCGCGGGCGACGTCAAGGCCGGCCGCTGGACCGAGATCGGCCTGTCCTCCGGTACGCAGGAGTGGCTGGACGGTGCGGTGAAGGCGAAGAAGGCCTCGATGTCGGTCAGTTACGACGACGGGAAGACCTGGAGCGCCGTGGAGCTGCGCAAGGCGGCGGAGGGCTCCTGGACCGCCCGGTTCAGGACGCCCGGCAAGGGAGCCACGTCCGTCTCGCTCAAGGCGCACGCCGAGGGCCCCGGCGGTCTCGCCGTCGACCAGGAGATCATCAGGGCCTTCGGCCTGAAGTGACCTGCCCGGCGGTCCGTATGGCCTGCTGCTGAGGGGCTTTGACGAGGAGGTCCCGCATCCCGCGTGGGGTGCGGGACCTCCGCGTCGTACGGCCGGAAGCCGGCCCGCTCACCGTCCGAAGCGCGCCAGGCAGTGCCAGACCCGCTTGAGGTCCTGTGGATCGTGCCGGCCGGTCAGGGCCGCCTCCCCGATGATCCGGGCGTCGAGGAACCCGCCGACCGCGAGGGCGGCGCCCAGCTCGACGTACTCCGGGCCCCGGTACTCCGGATGGCGCCTCAACTCCTCGGTGGAGAGCCGGTATCCGTCGTGCCACTCCACCGGGCAGGGCAGCGCGCCGGCCGCCTTCTCGACCTCCGTGCCCTGGAAGCACGGGTCGAGGACGAGGGCCTCCACATGGCGGTCGAGCCGGACGGGGCCGTGCACCTGGGCCTCGATGTAGTCGTCCAGGGCGTCCCGCGCGTCGGCCTCGGCGAGTGCGATGAGCCGGTGCCCGGCCGCAGCCACCCCGAAGTCCGTCGGCTCCAGGAAGCTGTCCGGATAGCAGAACGTGGCGTGGGGCAGGGCCTCCGCGCTCAGCCTGAAGTGCGCGGAGCCGAAGCGCGGGGCCGCGCCGTAGGGCGAGCGGCGGAAGTCCAGCGCGCCGTAGACCGGCCGCTCATGGGCGCCCGCCCCGTCGTAGGCGCCGCCGAAGATCCGGCTCTCCCAGCGCCACCGGTCGCCGCCCGGGTGCGCGGTGAGGCCGCCGTTGCTGGTGCCCGTGACGAACTGCGAGACGTACACGCCGTCCCGCGCCAGCCGTTCCAGGACCGTGAGACCCCCGCTGACGCGGTCGGGGTGGAAGTTCAGCGTCACGCGCAGGGACGGGTCCAGGGGCGGCCCGGTCGACAGCGAGGCGACATGGCTGAGGGCCCGCGCCCGGGCGGGGGAGAGGTCGGCGCTCATCGGCCCATTCTGCCCGAGCGCCGACCGTGTCAGCAGGCGGTCCACTCACCTCCTGTCGGCGAGCGGGCCGAGGCGGTCCGCTCACCCCTAGCGGCGGCGGGCCGCCTTCTCACGCGCCTTGCGCCGGGCGACGGTGTACCTCGACCAGTCACCCCGGTGCCGGTCGCACCGGGACGCCCCCTTCATCGCCAGCCGCTGACAGCGCGTGCCCTTCTGCGTGAGTGCTCCGCATGCCGACTGCGTACGAGCCATGTCCGACCGCCCTCCGGGTCCCGTCGGCCGGGTGCCGACAGCGCCCAGACTCGCCCGGACGCGTGCCGCACGGGAAGGCGCACCCGCACCCCGCGGGTGCGCACCGGAGCGCACGGGCGGCCGGGGCGGTGTCAGGCCGCCGCGCTTCCCTGCCCGTCGGCGTCCGTCGCGCGCTGCTCCTCGATACGCCGCTTCGCCTCGTCCCAGGTGATCGGGAGCTGCCCGACCGGCGCCTCCCAGAAGGTGAACGTCGAGGTGCGCATCGTGGGCCTGAGGGCGGTCATGATGCCGCGGTGCGGCTCCGTCCCGGCGAAGGCGTAGATCGCCTCGCGGCTCTCCCAGGCCGAGAGGGTGTAGAACACCCGCTTCCCCGGCTGGGCGACGAGCGAGGCGCCGAAGGCCCCCGGCGCGGACCGCACCTGCTTCCACGCGGCCATCGACTTGATGAAGAAGCGCGGGACGTCGCGCAGCGAACGGACCTCGAAGCGCGAGGCCATGACCACGGTCGTGCCTTCGGACGGCGGCGGCTGGGGGGTGACCCACGGCAGAGTCGGCATCGCGCTACTCACCTTCGATATAGATAGTGGTGCTGTCTGCTCTCCATGTTAGAGAGTGCCACTCCCCAACGCCAGTGGAATGCGCCGGACAGTCGAAAGCGCCCCGTGCCCCCGCCGTCGGCGGTGGGAGCACGGGGCGCCCGGGTGCGGCGCGGCGGAGGCTCAGAGCCCGGCCTGCAGGGCTTTCCAGGTGTCGGGTCCCACACTGCCGTCGGCCGACAGGCCCCGCGCGCTCTGGTAGTCGCGTACGGCCTTGTCCGTGTTCGCGCCGAAGGCCCCGTCGACGGTGACGGTTCTGCCGAGCGCCGCGGTCAGCGCCCGCTGGAGCCGCTTCACCGGCTCGCCCGACGCGCCGGTGGTCAGCGTCGGCGTGGTGCCCGCGGAGAGCAGCGCCGTCCAGGTCCTCGGGCCGACCGCGCCGTCGGAGTCGAGGCCGCGGGCGGTCTGGAACGCCCGTACGGCGCTCTCCGTGCGGGTCCCGAAGACGCCGTCCTCGGTGCCGGCGTCGTAACCCTGCTGGTTCAGCAGGGTCTGGGCGGCCTTCACCTGGGTCCCCGTCGAGCCGCTCTTCTGGGTGGCGTACGACCCGAAGCTCAGCCCGTCGGCGCCGCTGCCGGTGCCGCTGCCCACGAGCTGCATGTAGTAGGTCCAGTTCCAGTTGGCGCCCGGGTCGGTGTGGTCGTTGCCGGGGGCCTCGCTGTGCCCGATGATGTGCGACCGGTCCTTGGGGATGCCGTACCGGTCGCACAGGTACGCCGTCAGCGCGGCCGAGGAGCGGTACATGGGGTCGGTGAACCACGACGGGTCGTCGATGAACCCCTCGTGCTCGATGCCGAGTGACGAGGCGTTGGCGCTTTTGGCGTGGTACGCGGTGTCCTTGTCGCGCACCATCTGGGTGATCTGGCCGTCGGAGGAGCGGACCACGTAGTGGGAGCTGACCTTCGACGTCGCGTTCTGGAACCAGCTGATGGTCCCGGCGTACGAGCCCTGCGTGACGTGGATGACCACCTTGTCCACCGTCGCCGTGCGGCCCGTCGCGAAGTTGGCGGAGTTGGCGGCCACCCAGAGCGCCGAGGGGTAGTCCTCGCTCTTGGCGGTGATGTCGGCCTTCGCCAGGGGGCCCTTCTCGGGGGAGACGGGGCGGGAGGTGACGGTGACCTGTTCGCCGCCGGCGACGGTGGCCCGCAGCCCCTGGGCGAGGAAGGTGTAGACGGTGTCCGCGTAGAGGGCGGCGACGGCTCCCTCGGTCCCGCTGTAGCGGGCCACGGCCGGGTACCAGGCGTCGATGTCCGCCCGCTCGGCCGGGTCCAGGCCGAGGGCGTCGGCGTGGTCCCGCAGGACGGCCGCGCCGCCCAGGATGTTGGCCTCGGTGTCCTTGCGCAGATCGGCCGTGGACTCACCCGTCAGCTCGGCGGCCTTCTCCAGGGAGTGGTTGACGGGGTTGCTCACGAGGTGCATCACGCCGAAGCCGTTGTCCTGGCTGGGGCGCCCGGCGTGACCGTCCAGGTGCGTCTCGCCGTAGCCCACGGCGGCGAGCAGGTCGCGCGGTACGCCGTACTTCTCGGCGGCCTGCTCGAACGCCTGGTTCATCGGGTCCGCCCCGGCGGGTACGGCGCCGGCCGGGTGGCCCGTGGCGACGAGCGCGGTGACGGTGAGAGAGGCCAGAACGGCTGCGCGACCTCGGGTGTGGTCGGCGGGACGTCGGGGCATACCTGCTCCAGGTCTGTGGGGGAGAGGACGGCCGCCGGGCAGGTGGGGAGGGCCGGGGGCCGCTGAGTCCGCACAGGCTATCGATCGCCCCAGGGCATGACAATGTCGCCTCCGTGTGTCCAAAACCCTTTCACTCCAATGGAGTTGAGGTGACGACGGAGGTCCGTCCGACGGTCCGCCCGAGGGGCCGTCACCCCCACGAGGGGGTGACGGCGCACGGGTGCGTCTACCAGCGGTCGCGGTGGACCACATCGGCCACCGGACGGCGGCGGACCGGACCGAAGTTGCCCTGCGGCCACCCCACCGGGATGGCGGCGAAGGTGTGGGTGTCCGACGGGATCCCGAGGGCCTTCTTCCACTCCTGCTCCAGCATCAGGTGCCAGATGGTGAGGTTGGCCGCGAGCCCCAGCGCCCGCGCCGCGAGCAGGACGTTCTGGACGCCCGGATAGACGCAGGAGCCCTCCGCGAGCGCCTGGAAGCGCGTCTGCGTGTTCGTCATGTGCTCCAGCCCGGCCGGGCCGAGCGACTCGGCGTAGATCCCCAGGCCCTCCTCGTCGAACCGGGGCTCGGGGAACTTGTAGCAGGGGATGATCAGCGCCGGGGTCTCGGCGAAGTGGTCGCGCTGGTACTCGATGGCCGCCACCATCCGCCCGTACGCGGCCTCGTCCATGCCCTCCGGCGCGTGCTTGCCGGTCGTTGCGAGGTAGGCGTCCACACACCGCTTCCAGAGCGGCGCCAGCTCGGCCATCACCGCGCGGTCGGTGACGACCACGTACTCGTAACACTGCATGTTGCCGCCGCTGGGTCCCCAGACGGCCGCCTGTATGAGCTGGTCGATGGTCTCGTCCGGAACGGCGTCCGGCTTGAGACGGCGCATCGCGCGCATGGTGGACATGGTCGGGAAGAGGGCGGGCCCGTCGGGCGCGGGCGCGTCGGCGTACACCGTTTCGAAGGTCATGATCGCGGAGTGTACGGCGCACCGCGCGGAACGGGCAGCCCCGCCGGCACCCTCCTTCCCCACCGCCCCGCGCGCGTCCCGCCGCCGGGCTCGATCACCCGAACGCCCCTGCGGGGCAGCGGAATCGCACACCTGGCCGTCCCCCCTCCTCACGGGGGAACGAGGTCGGGAACGGCCGCCGCGAAGGCGTATAAAGGGTCCCTCCCGAGCAGCCGGCGTCCCCGATGGCCATCCCACCCCCCACGCGGCCGGCGTCACCGCGTCCCGAGAGCGGAGGAGCGTCCTCATGAGCACCTCGGAAGAGATCAGCGCCTTGCTCGTCGCCAGTTTCGGAACGGATCCCGAGGCCATCCGGCCCGAGGTGCCGCTCCGGCAGCTGCGGCTGGACTCGCTCGCCCTGGAGGAGCTCAGGCTCCTCATCGAGGACCGGATGGACGTCGATCTGGAGGACGTCGTCCTGTCGTCGCGCGACACCGTCGGCCATCTGGTCGAGGCCGTGCGCACCAAGGCCGGCGCGTGACGGGCCGGGGGCCGTTCGCACGCAGGTCCGCCCGGCCGGGCATCGAGCCGTTCGCCGCCGCGGTCACCGGGGTCGGTCTGGTCACCGCCGCCGGTGTGGGCGCCGACGAGGCCTGGCGCGGCGTGTGCGACACGACGGCCGCCCCCTCCGTACCGCACCTGCCGGAACTCGACGGGCTGCCCTGCGACTTCATGTACACCGTCGACGCACTGGACACCCGGGCCGCCCTCGGGGTCGCCGCCCTGCGGCTGATGGACCGCTTCTCCCAGCTCGCCGTCATCGCCGCCCGTGAGGCGGTCGCCGACGCGGGGCTCGACCCCTCGGTCTGGGAGAGCGGACGCGTCGCCGTCGTCATCGGCTCCGCCCACGGCGGCCTTCCGTTCTACGACGAGCAGCACACCACCCTCACCGAGCGCGGCGCGCGCCGCGTCTCCCCGAAGCTCGCCCCGCTCAGCGTCGTCAACGGCGCCGCCAGCAGCGTCGCCATGGACCTCGGTGTGCACGGCCCGAGCCAGGCCGTCTCCACCGCGTGCTCGTCGGGCACCGTCGCCATCGGCACCGCCCACCAGATGCTGCGCACCGGGGCCTGCGACATCGTCGTCGCGGGCGGCGCCGAATCCGTCCGCTCGCGGCTCCTGATCGCCAGCGCCTGCCAGATGCGGGCCGTCTCCACCCGCCGCGACGACCCCCAGGCCGCCTGCCGCCCCTTCGACACGCACCGCGACGGCTTCGTCGTCGGCGAGGGCGCCGGCCTCCTCGTCATGGAGCACCCCGACCACGCCCGCGCCCGCGGCGCCACCGTCCGCGCCCGGGTCGCCGGCTACGGGGCGTCCAGCGACGCCCACTCCGCCGTCGCCCCCGACCCCGACGGACTCGGCATCGAGCGCGCGCTGCGCACGGCCCTGGCCGACGCCGGCATCGACCCCGTGGACATCGGCCATGTCAACGCCCACGGGACCTCGACCGTCGCCAACGACCTCATCGAGGCGACCATGCTCCGCCGTGTCCTCGGCGACCACCCCCTCGTCACCTCGACGAAGGCCATGACCGGACACACGCTGGGCGCCGCGGGCGGCATCGAGACGGCGCTGACCGTCCTGGCGCTCCAGCACCAGCTCGTCCCGCCGACGGGCAACCTCGACGCCCCCGACCCCGCGATCCCCGTCGAGGTGGTGGGCAAGGAGGCCCGGCGCGCCGTGTTCGACTGCGCCGTGAAGACCTCGCTCGGTTTCGGCGGCCACAACGCGGCGCTCGTGCTCACCAGAGCCTGACGGGAAGCGAGGAGCATCATGCCCGAGGAGATCATCCGGTCCCTCACCGTGGACGGACTGCGCTACGGCTACCGTCTCCTGCCCCGCGACCCGGCCGCGGGCGGAGCGCCCGCCACCGAACCGGTCCTGGTGATCGGCGGCGCGTTGCAGGGCATGTTCGGCTGGCCGCAGATGGACGACCATCTGGGCCCGGTGGCCGACGTGGTGACCGCCGACCTGCCCGGCATGGGCTCGGCCGACCCGCTGCCGCCCGGCCCCAGCGCCCCGGTCCTGCGGGACGCGGTCACCGGGATCATCGACGACCTGGGCGCCGCCCGGGTCAACCTCTTCGGCTTCTCCTACGGCGCGGCCATCGCCTTCGGCTGGGCGCAGCACGCCCCGGAGCGCGTCGCCCGGCTCGCCCTCGGGGGCGTACCCACCCGTATCGGTGAGGACCGGCGGGTCCACTGGGAGCGGGCGACGCAGGCGCTGGCCGACGGGGACGCCGAGGGCTTCGCGACGCTGGCCGCCGACGGGCTGATGTGCCTGGACCCGGAACGCCCTGTGCACCGGCGGGAGTTGGCCCGGCGCTATGTGCGGCGCTCCTTCCTGCACGCGCTCACCCACTCCGCGCACGCCGCCGACTCGCTGCGGCGGGCGCTGGGGGACCGGCCCGACTTCTCGGGCGGACTCTCGGGCGTACCGGCCCTGGTCTTCGCCGGGGAGCACGACACGGTGACTCCGCCTCAGATCCAGCGGGAGTTCGCCGGGACGATCGAGGGAAGCCGCTTCCTCACCCTCCCGGAGTCCGACCACTGGGTGGTGCTGGAGCGGTCCGACGAGGTCGCCGCCCTCGTGACGCGCTTCTTCACGGACCAGCCCCTCGACCCGGCCGCGGCCCGGCTCCCGCACCAGGCACGGACCGGTTCGCCCGCACCGCGCTGAGGTCACGGGGCGACCCCGGGGTGGCGGACCGCCGTCGCGGCCCGCCACCCGGGTCCGTGTCAGTGCCGGTGGCCCTGGCCCTTCACGTCGATCCGCACGATCTGCGGGTCGTGGTCGCTCGCCTGCTCGGCGAACTCCGCGTTGATGTGCACCACGTCGTAGTCGAAGCGCCGCACGGCGGGACTGGTCAGGATGTGGTCCAGCGTCTGCGAGTTGCCGTCGTAGACATAGCTGTACTGCTCACCCGCGGGCAGCGTCGTGATCAGCGGCCTGAGGACCTTGCCCTTGGTCAGCGTCTTCACGGTGGGGGAGAAGGCGAAGTCGTTCAGGTCGCCCAGCGTGACCACCTTGGCCGACCGGTCCGCCTTCAGCAGTGAGGTCACGAAGGTGTTGACCTCCTCCGCCTGCCGCACCCGCTGCGTCTCGGAGCTGCGCACCGGCTCCTGGTAGCGGCCGTGCAGGGACTGGTCGCCGCCCTTGGACGCGAAGTGGTTGGCGATGACGAACACCGACTCACCACGGAAGCGGAACTCGCCCACCAGCGGCTTGCGGCTGCTGTTCCACGCCGTGCTCGTGGGGTTGATCCGGCCGGGCGAGACGGAGAGCGTGGCACCCTTCTTCGTCTTCACCGCCTTCACCGCGGTGGTCGCGTCGCCGCCGGGGCGGTCCACGAAGTCGACCCGGGCGGGGTTGAAGAGGAAGACGTTACGGATGTTGCCGCCCGGCTCACCGCCGTCCTTGCCGTCGGCGGGCGCCACGTAGCGCCAGGCGTACCGGGGGCCGCCGGCCGCCACGATCGCGTCCGTGAAGCGCTTCAGCGTCGCCTCGGAGCCCACGGTGCCGTCGTTCACCGCGCCGTTGTCGTCCTGGATCTCCTCCAGTGACACGACGTCCGGGGACGAGAGGCTGACGGCCACGCCCTGGGCGAGCGTGTCGAACTTGGCCTGCTCGTCGCCCGCGTCGAGGTTCTCCACGTTGTACGTGGCGACGGCGAGCTCCTGGCGCTTCTGCTTCCGGGTCACCTCGCGCTTGAGGTGGTTGTCCTTCAGTGTGCCCAGCCGGGTGGCCTGGACGTTGTAACCGCCGTACGACGCGTAGTCGACGACGCCCGTGGTGGACCCGGACAGCACGTCGCCCACATCCGCCGCCGGGACGGGCTGCGCGGCGTCCAGCGACATCACCTTGAGGCGGCCGGTGTTCTGGTCCTCGTAGGAGGAGTAGAGCGTGCCGCCGCGCCGGGTCGGGTTCTCCCGGGGCTTCACCGTCACCCAGACCTCGTCGTACGCCGTCGTCGCGCCGGTCACCCGGGTGTCGGCCATCGTGACACGGGCACCCTCCAGCGACTCGTACAGATCCAGGGCGTACGCCGCCGGGTCGAGGGCGAGGGACTCGATCGAACCGCCGCCGGCCGTCGGCACGTACGCGTCGGGCACCGAGGCGGCGTCGAGGACGACCGGGGCCGGCAGCGCGTTGCCCGAGGACAGGACCGTGGTCAGCGGGGCGGTGATCTGGGTGAGCGACTGGGCGTCGGTGGCCGGGTAGTACTCGGCGACCTTGCCGCTGACCAGCACGGAGTCACCGACGGCCACGGTGGGGGCCGCGGAGCCGGTGTAGACGAACAGGCCCTCGCTCGTACGGGCGTCGTCGTCCGGTGCGGTGTCCTGGATCCAGAAGCCGCGCGACCCCGTGGACCGTACGCCGGTGACGACGCCCGGGACACCGGTGACGGCCTGCCCGGCGAGCGGGGAGAGACGGGTCGTGCCCTGGATGTCGTGCACCCGCACCGTGCCGGGCTCGGTCGGCCCGCCGGGCTCGGTCGGCCCGCCGGGCTCGCCGGGACCGGTGCCCCCGGAGGTCTCGCCCGCCGCGTTGACGGGCGTCGGGGCGCCCGCCGTCAGGTCGGCGGCGTTGTCGTCGGTGTCCGCGAGCGAGGTGCCACGCGCCACGGAGTCGGTGGCGGAGGCGCCCACCGCCGGACCGCTGCCCTCGCGCACCACGGCGGAGCCGTAGCCCACCAGGTCGACGATCCTGGTGTCGGCGGCGCACTCGGCCGCGGTCTTGCAGGTCAGCGGGGTGGTGCCGGAGACGAGCGCGACGGTGCCGCTGGCCGCGGACATCGCGACCGTGCCGGTCGCGTCGGCGGCCGGCAGCGCCACGGTGCCACCGGTGCCCGCGGCCTGGGCGACGAGGTAGCGGCCGCCGGGCGCCACGGCGCCGGACAGCGCGGAGACCTGCCACAGCGATCCGGCGGAGGGGGTCCCCGGAAGGTACTGGACGCTGAAGCCGGACAGCGCGAACGAGCTCCCGCCCGCGTTGGCCAGCTCGATGTAGTCACGGGTGAGCGTCGCGCCGGAGTTGCCCCCGCCGCCGTACACCTCGGAGATGACGGCCGACGACGACGGTGCCGCGAAGGCGGCGGGCAGCGCGGTCACCGACAGGGTCACGGCGACGGCGGCGGCCAGCAGGGCGGAGCCGGGTCTGGCTATGTGCACGGGAACTGCCCCCAAATGTGTAGTGAGGGCAAAAAGCTATGCGCGTAGACCAGCCGTGACAAGAGACCGGAGGTTAATTCCGGGCGTCATCCGCCCCTTCCGGCCGGGCAGTTGGGGTGGCGTGCGCGGCGGCCGGGGCGCCTGGGGCTGCGGGCCGTCTCGGGCGGCACCTCGGGCACCGACGGACTCGGACCTGCACGCCGTGGTCCGATGCCAAAAGACCGGTGGTCCGCAAAGTGTCCGTATGAGTGGCTGCCAGCGTGCACGCAGCGAGGAGCAGCGCGAAGTCCGCCGCCGGGCGATCCTGGACGCCGCTGCCGCGATGCTGGACGAGATGCCGGTGAGCGCGGTGACCCTGAGCGGCTGAGCCAGGACGTCCTCGACCGGATCGACGAGATCGTCCCGCCCGGCACCAACCTCTCGGCCCGCGACACCGGTTACACACCGCCGTCCCTCACCGAACCGGCCCTGCGCCGCCGTTCGGCCCGGCGGTCCTCCTACTGACGCGCCGGACACCCGGCTCGGAGAGCGAGGTCAGCGCCAGGGAATGTTCCGCCACGGGCTGCCCTCGCTCTCCGTCAGCAGACGGTGCGCGGTGACGTTGTCCTGGTAGAAGCTGCCGTAGTCCTCACCGTCGAACCGCAGCACACGGCCCAGCGCGTACCCCGCGGAGAAGTCCTCCCAGGAGCGGTAGGCCGACCTGCTCAGCGCGCCGGCGTGCACGATGGCCTGTTCGGCCTCGTGCGGGACGCAGAAGCGGGCGGAGAGACCCCACCGGGCCAGATTCACCGCGCGCCCGTAGTCGTAGGCGACGGTCGTGGTGACCCGGCCGTCCGGCGGCAGCAGTCCGTCGGCGCGGAACCGGGCCTCGTACCTGAGGATCCGGCGCACCAGCTCCTCGATGTCCCTGACCGTGCCGTGGCCCACACCGATGTCCTGGGCGTGCCCGGCGGCCGTTTCGCGCCACAGCTCCGCCGAGGGCTGCTCACCGAGCCCGGCCGCGAGCTGCTCGCGCACCCGCAGGACGAAATCGGGCTCGGCCGGGCTGTTCCGCGCATCCAGCAGATAGCCCAACTGCCGGCGCCAGGCGATCGGTTCGGTGATGCCCCAGGAGTCGCGCAGCAGCTGCCGCTCGCAGGCGTACTCGTGGTAGGCGGTGCCGACCTCGTTCCACGGCACACCGTTGCCGACGGCGAGATGCGCCCCGCAGGCCAGCCCGTAGGCCAGCGGACCGTGGAGGGCCCCGTGCCTCAGCGCGATCAGCCGGTCGCCCCGGGGGCGGTCGTTCTCCGCGTGGTAACGCAGCCACAGCGCCCGGTGCGGGGGCGTCGCCGGGAAGAGGATCTGGGCCGGGGTCCCCGCGTTGACGGACAGCAGCTGCCCGGGGTCGCGCCAGCCGAACTCCGCCACCCACTTGAGGGAGACGGCGTGGAACACCCACTCCGGATGCCACGGCGGCAGCATCCCCCGGGTGAGCACCGGCCGGCAGCTGCGGCCGGCCTCGTCCCGGTACGAGCGCCACGTGATGCTGTCGGGATCCGCGTCCACCTCGGCCTTCGGAGCCACGATGTACAGCTCCTCACCGGCCAGCACCCGCAGTTGGGCCTCGGCGTCGCCGCGTGCCCCCGCCTCGTGCAGCAGGTGTTCCGTCACGGACGGCGACACCCAGGGGACGCCATGGGCGAGGGGACCGGGGTGGGAGGGCAGCGGATTCATGACCAGGCGATTTTCCGGTAGGGGCTGTCGGGGTCCCGCGTCAGGACGCGGTGCTGGGCGAGCGACTGCTCGTACTTCACCCCTGACGGGTCGTCCGGGCCGAAGTGCAGGACGCGGGCCAGGGAGTAACCGAGGGAGAACTCCGCCCAGGAGCCGTACGCCTGTGCGGCCACGGCGCCGATCCGCAGCACGGCCTGCTCGGCCTCCCCCGGATCACAGAGACGGGCGCCCAGCGCGAGCCGTACGACGTTGACCGCCCGGCCGTGGTCGAAGGCGGCCAGGGTGTCGATCCGTTCGCCCACGCCCAGGACCCCGTCCGCACGGAACCGGTCCTCGTACGTGACGGCCAGCCGCAGCGCCTCATGGGCCTCCGCCGCCTCCGCCTGTGAGGACCGGCGCCGTGCCAGCGCATCGGCGAGCGCACCGGACCACTCGGCGACCGTGGGGGTGCGGTCCAGCCGCCGGGCGAGCGTGTGCCTGGTCCGGAGCACCGACTCGTACGTACGGCCGACGAGCCGGGTCGCCAGCAGCGTTTCGAGCGTCTCCCGGTAAGCGGCGCGGTCCTGCACGCCCCAGGGACGGCGGAGCCGGTAGCGGTCCGTCGTGTATCCCTCGTAGGCGGCACCCAGGTCGTTCCAGACGAGGCCGTTGTGCACGGCGAGATGGGCGCCGAGGGCCAGACCGCGCGCCACGGGGCCGTCGAGCGGACCTGTGGGACGGGTCAGCAGCAGACCGGCCCGCGGCCCGCCGGACCGTGCGTGGGCCTTCAGCCACGCCCTGCGGCGCACGGGCCCGGCCTCCAGCGTCACGGCGTACGGCGTGCCCGGATCGACCGCCAGCCACCGGACCCCGCCCGGCCAGCGCCGTACGAGCTCGTCGAGACCGATCGCCTCGAACACCCAGTCGGGGTGCCAGGGCGGCAGCGCCGCGGACGTCAGGACCGTGACACACCGCCGGCCCGGCGCCGCCGGATCGGGCTGCGTGGGGATCGGGGGAGTGAAGCCGGGGGTGTCCGCGTGCAGCCGGGCGACCAGCACGAAGAGCCTGCTCCCGGCCAGGGCGTCCAGGACCGCGTCGCGGTGGCCGGCCGCCGCCGCGGAGTGCAGCGGCTCCCCGGTCCCGGCCGGCGGGGCGGACCCGGCTTCCGGTGCCCCCGCCGCGCCTGCTCCCGGAGCACCCGGCCCCGTCGTTCCCGTCCCCGTCGTCACGGTGGAATCCTACGGAACCCCTCCGCCTGCCGGGGCGTCGGCCCGAGAGCCGCCGGCCCTGCCCGGCCCGGCCTAGGCCGGCTTCCCGGACGGCGGCGGGGCCGGATACACGGCCAGCGAGAACGAGTGCCCGGCCGGGTCCGCGTAGACACGGACGTCGCGGGGGCCGCTGTTGTTGTCGCCCGTGTCCACCGGCCGGGCGCCGAGGCCTATCGCCTCGCGCTCGGCCTCGTCCATGTCTCCCGGGTCCACCAGGATGCGCAGATGCGCCTGCTGGGAGTCCTCCGGGCGCGGCCAGCTAGGCGGCGCGTAGCCGTGGTCGCGGCGGACGGCCAGGTGCACACCGGTGTTGCCGACGATCTCGACGAAGTCGGGATCGCTGCCGATCCGTGTCTCCCCGCCGAGGAGGCTCGCATAGAAGTCCGCGAGCTCGACCGGCTCGCCGCAGTCCAGGACCAGAACGCTCGTTTTCCCCACAGTCATGCCCCATCGGTACCCCCGATGGGGCCCGGCACGCCGGGACGGTGCCGTCCGCCGCTGACGGAGGCGCACCGTGCCGCCGCCCGGCGCGCCCGGGACGATGACCGGCCGGACGCGAACTAGGGTGCGGGACATGGCTGAGAGTACGGAGCACCAGGCCACGGGCGCGCCCGGCCCCGGCCCCTCCGACCCCCGTCGCTGGCGTGCCCTCGCCGTATGTCTGGTGGCGGGCTTCATGACGCTGCTGGACGTCTCCATCGTCAATGTGGCGCTGCCGTCCATCAAGGAGGGGCTCGACACCCCGGAGTCCGACCTCCAGTGGGTGCTGTCCGGCTACGCGCTGGCCTTCGGTCTCGTCCTGATCCCCGGCGGCCGTCTCGGCGACGCACGGGGGCGGCGCGCGGTGTTCATGGCCGGGCTCACCCTGTTCACCCTCGCCTCCGCCGCCTGCGGGGCCGCCCAGTCCAGCCTCTGGCTCGTCATCGCCCGGCTCCTCCAGGGCGCGGCGGGCGGGCTGCTCTCGCCCCAGATCTCCGCCCTGATCCAGCAGATGTTCTCCGGACGCGAGCGGGGCCGCGCCTTCGGGATGTTCGGCACCGTCGTCGGCATCTCCACCGCCGTCGGCCCTCTTCTGGGCGGTCTCCTGATCCAGGTGGCCGGGGCGGAGGAGGGCTGGCGCTGGGTCTTCTACGTCAACCTGCCGATCGGGGCCGTCTGCCTCCTGCTGGCCAGGCGGCTGCTCCCCGACACCCCGTCGGCGGGCCGGGTCCGCCCGCGCGACCTGGACCCCGTCGGTGTCCTGCTGCTCGGCGCGGGTGTCCTCGTGCTGCTGCTGCCGTTCGTCCAGGCCCAGCAGTGGCCGGGCGACGGCAAGTGGCTGCTGGTGCCGGCGGCCGTGGTCCTTCTGG
This sequence comes from Streptomyces silvae, assembly GCF_016745505.1. GTDB lineage: Bacteria > Actinomycetota > Actinomycetes > Streptomycetales > Streptomycetaceae > Streptomyces > Streptomyces silvae. The sequence goes on from NZ_JAERUC010000078.1 coordinate 66,298, forward strand.
CGGCGTTCGTCGCCTGGGAGTCGCGCTGCACGCGCCGGAGCGTCCAGCCGGTGCTCAATCTGGCCCTCTTCCGGCTCCGGACCTTCTGGCTGGGCTGCCTGATGATCCTGCTGTACTTCGCCGGGTTCACCTCGATCTTCTTCATCAGCACGCTCTACCTCCAGTCCGGGCTGCACTACAGCGCCCTGGAGGCCGGCCTCGCGATCACCCCGTTCGCCCTGGGCGCGGGTGCGTCGGCGAGCATCGGCGGCCGGCTGGTCGGCCGGTTCGGGCGGCCCCTGATCGTCGTGGGACTCACCATGGTCGCCGTCGGGCTAGGGTTCACCGCGCTGGCCGCGCATCTGGTGCCGGGACGGGGCGCCGGGCTCGCGATGGCCGCCCCGCTGCTGCTGGCCGGCCTGGGCAGCGGACTGGTCATCGCACCCAACCAGACCCTCACCCTCTCCGAGGTCCCCGTCGGCAACGCGGGCAGCGCGGGCGGCACCCTCCAGACCAGCCAGCGCGTCGGCTCGTCCATCGGGATCGCCGCGGTGGGTTCGGTCTTCTTCGCCCGGCTGGGCCCCGGCGACTGGGCGGGGGCCTACGACCACGGCCTCCTCGTCTCGGTCGCCTTCGTCCTCGCGGCCCTCGTCGTGGCACTGGCCGACGTCGTGGCGGGCAGGCGGGGAAAGAGACGCAGGACGACGCCCGAAGCCACCGACGCCCCGAAGGGAACACCATGAGTGACACCCAGGACCAGGAACAGGCCCGGGAGAAGGACGGGAACACCGCGTACGGCCACAAGCCCTTCAAGCGCTCCCGCAGCCACTTCGCCGACCGCATCACCGCCGACGGCCGCGACGGCTGGCCCGTCGAGGCCGGGCGCTACCGCCTGGTCGTCAGCCGGGCCTGCCCCTGGGCGAGCCGCGCCCTGGTCTCACGCAGGCTCCTCGGCCTGGAGAGCGCCCTCTCCCTGGCCGTCGCCGACCCCATCCAGGACGACCGCAGCTGGCGCTTCACCCTCGACGAGGGCGGCAAGGACCCGGTGCTCGGCATCGGCTATCTGAGCGAGGCGTACGACGCACGGGAGCGCGACTACCCGGGCGGGGTCAGCGTGCCCGCGATCGTCGACGTGCCGACCCGGGCCCTGGTCACCAACGACTACCAGCAGATCACCCTGGACCTGGCCACCGAGTGGACCGCCCTGCACCGGCCCGGCGCCCCCGACCTCTACCCGGAGCGGCTGCGCGCCGAGATCGACGAGGTGATGGACGGCATCTACCGGGACGTCAACAACGGCGTCTACCGGGCGGGGTTCGCCTCCGAGCAGGCCGAGTACGAGGCGGCGTACGTCGATGTGTTCCGCCGTCTGGACCTGGTCTCCGAACGCCTCGCCGGACAGCGCTACCTCGTCGGCGACACGATCACCGAGGCGGACATCCGGCTGTTCACCACCCTGGTCCGCTTCGACGCCGTCTACCACGGGCACTTCAAGTGCAACCGCTCGAAGCTCGCCGAGGACCCCGTCCTGTGGGCGTACGTCCGCGACCTCTACCAGACCGCGGGCTTCGGCGACACCGTCGACTTCGACCACATCAAGCGGCACTACTACCAGGTGCACACCGGCATCAACCCGACGGGCATCGTGCCGCTCGGCCCCGACCTGTCGGGCTGGAACACCCCGCACCACCGGGAGCAGCTGGGCGGCCGGCCGTTCGGCGACGGCACCCCGCCCGGGCCTGTGCCGCCCGGCGAGGAGGTCCCGGCGAGCGGGCGGCCCTGACCGGCTCACCGCACCCGGGGGGACGGCTCCGGGCTCGCCGTCGCCAGCGGCGAGCGGGCGAGGACGACGCACCCGGTGGCGATCAGCGCCACCCCGATCAACTGCGGCAGCAGCCACCACCCCGTGCGCAGCTCCTCGCCGAACAGCGTCACCCCGTAGGTGATGCTGATCAGCGCGTCCCCGAGCGTCAGCATCGGCTGCACCGCCACCAGCGAGCCGGCCTGGAGCGCGTTCTGGAGGAGGAACAGCGCCCCCACCCCGGCCGCCGCGGTCGCGTACAGCTGCCACGCCGTCAGCAGCCCCACCACACCGTCGCTGTCCAGCCGTGACATGGCGTCCTTCATCAGCGCGGCCGTCAGCGCGTACCCGCACGCCGCGGCCAGCCCCAGCAGCGCCGCCCGGGCGTTGCCGGAGGTGCCGAGCGCCGTGCCGATCAGCACCGCCTCGAAGATCCCGGTCGCCACCAGGGCCGGGATCCAGGCCGCCCCCTGGACGTCGTCGCTGCCGCCGACCGGGGCCGCGGAGGCCATGCCGAGGGCCAGGCCCACCGTCACGGCGGCCACCCCGAACCAGACCGGGCGCGGCACCCCGACCCGCATGACGAACCCCGCGACCAGCAGGGTCGCCGGCAGCTCGATCACGAAGATCGGCTGGACCACGGCGATGGGGCCCGTGGCCAGCGCCACCGCCTGGCAGACGGCGGCGACGATCACGAGGCCGATCCCGGCGAGCCACACCTTCTGGCGCAGCAGATGCCCGATCAGCGACAGGTGCATCGCCTCGCTGTCGGGCACCTTCAGGGCGGCACGGCGCTGGAGCACCGAGGCGGTGCCGTTGCTGAGAGCGGTCAGGACGGCGAACAGGACACTGATCACGCGCCCCATCATGAGGGCCGACCCCACCCGGTACGCGGTGCAGCGCATCCGTGGGGTGTCGCGGGTACCGGCTGTTTCCGGGGCCGGTGCCGACGGAGCCGCGTAATCTGCGGACCATGGCCGACAGGAACGCTCCCGTGCTCTCCACCCGCGCACTCAACAGGGCGACGATGGAACGCCAGTTGCTGCTCCGCCGCGCCGCAGTGCCGGCGAAGGACGCCGTCAGCCACCTGGTCGGTCTGCAGGCCCAGAACACCAGGCCGCCCTACTTCCAGCTCTTCTCGCGGCTGGAGGACTTCGACCCGGCCGAGCTCTCGGCGCTGATGGAGTCCCGCGAGGTGGTCAGGATCGTCAGCCTGCGCTCCACCATCCACACCCACACCGCCGAGGACGCCCTCACCCTGCGCCCCCTGGTCCAGCCGGCCCGTGACCGTGAGCTCAGCATGTTCCGCAGGGGGCTCACGGGGGTGGACCTGGACCGGCTGGCCGCGCTCGCCAGAGAGCTCGTCGAGGAACGGCCGCGCACCATGAAGGAGTTGCGGGAGGAGCTCCTCCCGCACTGGCCGGACGCCGACCCCCGGGCCCTCGCGGTCGCCGCCCGCTGCCGGCTGCCGCTGGTCCAGGTCACCCCGCGGGGGGTGTGGGGGCGCAGCGGGCAGGTCGCCCTGACGACCGCCGAGCACTGGCTGGACACCCCGCCGCGGCCTGCGGCCACGCCCGACGCGGCCGTGCTGCGCTACCTCGGGGCCTTCGGACCTGCCTCGGTGAAGGACATGCAGACGTGGGCCGGACTCACCCGGATGCGTGAGGTCTTCGAACGCCTGCGCCCCCGGCTCGTCACCTTCCGCGACGAGAACGGCGTCGAGCTCTTCGACCTGCCCGACGCCCCGCGCCCCGACCCCGACACCCCGGCCCCGCCGCGCTTCCTGCCCGAGTTCGACAACGTCCTGCTCGGCCACGCCGACCGGACCAGGGTGATCCCGCCCGCGTACAAGGGCCGCAACGGCGTGGGCAACCAGGTCTACGGGACCGTCCTGGCCGACGGGTTCCTCGCCGCGCTCTGGCGCCTCGACGAGACCGACCCGGACACCTCGGTCCTCACCGTCCAGGCGCTGGGCGAGCTCGGCCCGGCGCTCCGTGAGGAGATCACGCAGGAGGCCGTGGACCTCCAGACGGTGATGTCCGGGGCGCCGACCCATGACGTCCGGTTCGCCACGTTCGTGGACTTCGGGGACTGAGACGGCCTCCCGTACGGCTCCGGGGCGTCCGCCCTACGGCAGCAGGCCCGCGCGGCGCGCCGCCACCACCGCCTCGAGACGGGTGTGCGCCCCCAGCTTCCGCATCGCGGACCGCAGATAGCTCTTGACGGTCTCCGGACGCAGCCCCAGCCGTTCGGCCGCCGAGGCGTTCGTGGCACCCGAGGCGACGCAGGCGATGACATCCACCTCGCGCGGCGCCAGCCGCACCCGCCCCGCCGCATGGTCCCGGTCCGGCCCCGCGGCCGACGCGAGCCGCCCGCACACCGCCAGCAGCTCCTCGCGCAGCTCCGGGTCCACGATCTTCGGGGCCAGGGCGCGCAGCTCACGGTGGGCCTCGCGGACGTCCTCCCAGGTGCCCGGCACCGCACCCGGATCGGTGATCTGCTCCCGGGTCGCCGCCAGCAGCTGCTGCACCTCGTCCCGGACGGCCAGGGCCTGCTCCACGTCCCGGGCCGCCGACGCCGCCGCGTCGAACGTACGGTCCCCGAGCGTGAGCGGCTCGCGCAGCGCCCCGTACAGCACACCGCGCACCGTCCGGCGTACGACGACGGGCACCGCCACGACCGAGCGGAGGCCCTCCGCCGCGACCGCCGTGTCGTACTCGTGGCTGATGTGGCGCGAGGAGCGGTAGTCCGTGACCGCGCACGGGCGTGACAGGGCCATCGCCTTTCCGCCGAGGCCGCTGCCCGCCGAGATGACCAGCCCGCGCAGGGCCGGCGTCTGCGCGCCGCTCAGCTCGGAGATCCGGGCGTGACGGGCGTCGGACAGCAGCCCGCCGAAGACCACGGGCAGCCCGCTCGTCCGGCGCAGCCCGAGCAGGGCCGCCCGCAGCTCGGTCGCCTCGCCCGGTTCCGCCATACCGGGATTCTCCGCCCTGCCGGACCTACCCCCGTCCGGGGGTGGTGAGATCTGGGTCACTGTTCACATGATGTTAAAGGACGGGTTCACGACGAGGAGGGCACATGCCGGCAACGAGTGCGACGGAGACGTTCCGGGCTGCCCGGGACTTCCTGATCGAACACCGTGAGGACTACACCACGGCGTACGAGGGCTTCCGCTGGCCCCGCCCCGACTACTTCAACTGGGCGCTCGACTGGTTCGACGTCATCGCCGAGGACAACGACCGCACCGCCCTGCACATCGTGGAGGAGGACGGCGGCCGCACCGAGGTGTCCTTCGCCCGTATGGCGGCCCGCTCCGGCCAGGCGGCGAACTGGCTGCGGGAGCAGGGCGTGGCCGCGGGCGACCGGATCCTCGTCATGCTCGGCAACCAGACCGAGCTGTGGGAGACGGCGCTGGCGGCGATGAAGCTCCGCGCCGTCGTCATCCCGGCCACCCCGCTGCTGGGGCCGGCTGATCTGCGCGACCGGGTCGAGCGCGGCCGGGTCCGCCACGTCCTCGTACGGTCGGAGGACGCCGCCAAGTTCGACGAGGTGCCCGGCGACTACACGCGGATCTGCGTCGGTGAGGAGAGGGCAGGCTGGCTCTCCTACGGCGGGGCGGACGAGGCGTCGGAGACCTTCACCCCGGACCGTGAGACCGACGCCGGGGAACCCCTGATGCTCTACTTCACCTCGGGCACCACGGCCAGCCCGAAGCTCGTCGAGCACACCCATGTCTCCTACCCCGTGGGCCACTTGTCGACGATGTACTGGATCGGGCTGAAGCCCGGCGACGTCCATCTGAACATCTCCTCACCCGGCTGGGCGAAGCACGCCTGGTCGAACCTCTTCGCGCCGTGGAGCGCCGAGGCCACGGTCTTCATCTTCAACTACACCCGGTTCGACGCCGCCCGGCTGATGGCCGAGATGGACCGTTCCGCGATCACCAGCTTCTGCGCGCCGCCGACGGTCTGGCGGATGCTCATCCAGGCCGATCTCGCGCAGCTGAAGACACCGCCGCGTGAGGTCGTCGCGGCCGGTGAGCCGCTCAACCCGGAGGTCATCGAGAGCGTCCGGCGCGCCTGGGGCGTCACCATCCGCGACGGCTTCGGGCAGACGGAGACCGCCGTGCAGGTCGCCAACACACCGGGACAGCTGCTGAAGGCCGGCTCCATGGGGCGGCCCAGCCCCGGCTTCAAGGTCGAGCTGCTGGACCCGGTCACCGGCGAACCGGGCGCGGCGGAGGGCGAGATCTCCCTCGACCTGGCCACCGCCCCCGTCGGCCTGATGACGGGGTACCACGGTGACCCGGAGCGCACCGCCGAGGCCATGGCGGGCGGTTACTACCGCACCGGTGACATCGGCGCCCGGGACGAGGACGGCTACATCACCTATGTGGGCCGGGCCGACGACGTGTTCAAGGCGTCCGACTACAAGATCTCGCCGTTCGAGCTGGAGAGCGCCCTGCTGGAGCACGAGGCGGTCGCCGAGGCGGCGGTCGTACCGGCCCCCGACCCGCTGCGGCTCTCCGTCCCCAAGGCGTACGTCGTGCTCGCCGAGGGCTGGGAACCCGGCCCCGACACGGCCAAGGTGCTGTTCGAGCACTCCCGGGCGGTCCTCGCCCCGTACAAGCGCATCCGCCGGCTGGAGTTCGCCGAGCTGCCCAAGACCGTCTCCGGGAAGATCCGCAGGATCGAGCTGCGCGAGCGCACGGCGCAGGGCACCGGCACCGAGTTCGACGAGGGGGACCTGCGATGACCGGCCTGTCCTACGCACACGGCACCAGCACCACGGAACTGCTCGGCGACACCATCGGACGCAACCTGGAGCGGGCCGTCGAGGCGTACGGGGAGCGGGAGGCCCTGGTCGACGTGGCGTCCGGACGCCGCTGGACGTACGCCGGGTTCGGCGCCGCCGTCGAGGAGCTGGCCCGCGGGCTGATGGCGTCCGGGGTGGAGAAGGGCGACCGGGTCGGCATCTGGGCGGTCAACTGCCCGGAGTGGGTCCTCGTCCAGTACGCCACGGCCCGGATCGGCGCCGTCATGGTCAACATCAACCCGTCCTACCGCGCGCACGAGCTGGAGTACGTCCTGAAGCAGGCCGGGATCTCCGTCCTGATCGCCTCCCTCGCGCACCGCACCAGCGACTACCGCGCACTCGTCCGGCAGGTCCGCCCCGACTGCCCCGCGCTGCGCTCCGTCCACTTCATCGGCGACCCCTCGTGGGACGAGCTGACCGCCGCCGCGCACTCCGTGACGGCCGGGCAGCTCGCGGCGCGCGAGGCGGAGCTGTCGTGCGACGACCCGATCAACATCCAGTACACCTCGGGGACCACCGGATTCCCGAAGGGGGCCACGCTCTCCCACCACAACATCCTCAACAACGGTTACTTCGTGGGGGAGATGGTCGCCTACACCGAGGAGGACCGGGTCTGTCTGCCGGTCCCCTTCTACCACTGCTTCGGCATGGTCATGGGGAACCTCGGCATCACCTCGCACGGCGCCTGCATCGTGATCCCCGCGCCCGCCTTCGAGCCCGCGGCCGTGCTGGCCGCCGTCCAGCAGGAGCGCTGCACCTCGCTCTACGGCGTGCCCACGATGTTCATCGCGGAGCTCGGTCTGCCGGACTTCGCCTCGTACGACCTCTCCTCGCTGCGCACCGGGATCATGGCGGGATCGCCGTGCCCGGTCGAGGTGATGAAGCGGGTCGTCGCGGAGATGCACATGGACGAGGTGTCCATCTGCTACGGCATGACGGAGACCTCGCCGGTCTCCACGCAGACCCGGCGGGAGGACGACCTGGAGCGCCGCACGGGCACGGTCGGCCGGGTGATGCCGCACATCGAGGTGAAGGTCGTCGACCCGGTGACGGGCGTGACCCTGCCGCGCGGTGAGTCCGGTGAACTGTGCACCCGGGGCTACAGCGTGATGCTCGGTTACTGGGATCAGCCGGAGCGGACCGCCGAAGTCGTCGACGCGGGGCGCTGGATGCACACGGGGGACCTCGCGACGATGCGGGAGGACGGCTACGTCCAGATCGTCGGCCGGATCAAGGACATGATCATCCGTGGCGGCGAGAACGTGTACCCGCGTGAGATCGAGGAGTTCCTCTACGGACACCCGAAGATCGCGGACGTCCAGGTGGTCGGGGTGCCCGACGAGCGGTACGGCGAGGAGATCCTGGCCTGTGTGATCCCCCGTGACCCGGCCGATCCGCCGACGCTCGACGAGGTGACGGCGTACTGCGAGGAGCGGCTGGCGCACTACAAGATCCCGCGCGGGCTGCGGATCCTGGAGGCGTTCCCGATGACCGTCAGCGGTAAGGTGCGGAAGGTCGAACTGCGGGAGGGGTACGGCGCGTAGCCCGCGCCGGGGGCCGCCGGATCAGGCGGCCTCGATGACGCCGGAGCCTATCCCCTGGGTTGCCGCGGCCCACTCGATGAGCAGCACCTCGTACTCCGCGGCCTCCACCTGTGTCCAGTCCTGGCCGGCCCGCGAGTCGACGAGGGCGCGAATGGCGTCGTTGGCCTCGACGACGGACGGGTGGACGGGCTGGGTCAGGAATACGGGGGCGGCGTGTGCGGGAAGCCGAGGAGTTAAGACCATGCCTTCACTCTACGTCCTCATACTGACAACAGCTCGAACATATGCGGCTGGCTGGGCACAGGTGACCGAAATCATTCGGCGGGGGCGGGTCCGACGCTGACCAGTTCGTCGGCGGGGCCGTTCACCGGCTGCGGGGTTCCGGTGAGGTCGAGGACGAACAGCGGGATGGCGAGGCCGTCCGCGCGTGAACGGGCCTCGTCCGTGTAGCCCGCCAGGGAGAACAGGGCTCCGGACACCGAGGTGTTGAGGGCGTTCAGCCAGAGGCACTCGACGTCGCGCAGCGAGGTCGGCCGCGTCGTCGCGTCGACCTGCGCGATGAGACCGGTGGCCCTGAGGTCGATCCGGGACGCGGGGCGCACCTCGGGCTGGACGATGTCGCGGAAGCCCAGCCATCTCAGGTAGAGCGCCGCCGTGTTCACCGCGTCCCGGGCCGTCCGTATGACCAGGGGCCTGAACGACGGCCGTGGATGGGCGGCGGTCCGCGGCAGCGGTATGTGGGACGGGCCGGGTGAACCGCCCTCGGCGGGCGGCGGTGTGGCCACCGGGCGCACGGGGATCCGCAGCACCGCGCCGCAGGGGCAGCAGAGTTCAGGATGGGGCCACTGGTCACGGCGCCCGCAGGAATGGCACCGCACGCTCACCCAGTCGTCGTTCCAGGTGCGGTGCGTGATGAGCGCGGCAGGCGCCCCGCGCATCAGCGGCGGGGCGGTCGGCGAGCCGCACGGGCAGGGATATACCGGCGTGATGTACGCGTGGTCCCGGCGGCAGACCGGGCAGCGCACCGGTACGGACTCCACGTGCTGCCCCTTTCCTCCGCCTCGCGGCGGCGACTGCGTTCCGTACCCCCATCGTCCACCAGGAGCGACGTTCAGGGGAGTGATTTGCGCACTTCGGGCCGATGGTCTCGGCCGCCCGCCCCGCTCTCCCTTGACGGCGGTGCCGGGTCGCCCTAAATTGATTTCACATAGCAGAAGTAAGTTTCCGTAATGTGGAATTAACGCTCTCAGGTGGCGCGACAGAGCCCGACTCCACCAGGTCCGAGCAGGAGCACTCATGCCTCGTATGACCGCTGCCCGAGCGGCAGTTGAGATCCTCAAGCGCGAAGGCGTCAGCAACGCGTTCGGTGTGCCGGGTGCGGCGATCAACCCGTTCTACGCGGCCCTCAAGGCCTCCGGCGGGGTGCAGCACACCCTGGCCCGTCACGTCGAGGGCGCCTCCCACATGGCCGAGGGGTACACCCGGGCCCGGGCGGGCAACATCGGCGTCTGCATCGGTACGTCGGGGCCCGCCGGCACCGACATGATCACCGGCCTCTACTCGGCCATCGCCGACTCGATCCCGATCCTCTGCATCACCGGCCAGGCGCCCACCGCCGTCCTCCACAAGGAGGACTTCCAGGCCGTCGACATCGCCTCGATCGCCGCGCCGGTGACCAAGGCCGCCACCACCGTCCTGGAGGCCGCGCAGGTCCCGGGCGTCTTCCAGCAGGCCTTCCACCTGATGCGCACGGGCCGGCCGGGGCCGGTCCTCATCGACCTGCCCATCGATGTGCAGCTCACCGAGATCGAGTTCGACCCCGAGCTGTACGAGCCGCTGCCCGTGCACAAGCCCGCCGCGAGCCGCAAGCAGATCGAGCGTGCCGTCCAGATGCTCAACGCCTCCGAGCGGCCGCTGCTCGTCGCGGGCGGCGGCATCATCAACGCCGACGCGTCCGGACTCCTGGTGGAGTTCGCCGAACTGACCGGCGTCCCGGTCGTCCCGACCCTGATGGGCTGGGGCATCCTGCCCGACGACCACGCGCTGAACGCGGGCATGGTCGGCCTCCAGACCTCGCACCGCTACGGCAACGCGAACTTCCTGGAGTCCGACTTCGTCCTCGGCATCGGCAACCGCTGGGCCAACCGCCACACCGGCAAGCTGGACGTGTACACCGAGGGCCGCACCTTCGTCCACGTCGACATCGAACCCACCCAGCTCGGCAAGATCTTCGCCCCCGACCTCGGCATCGCCTCCGACGCGAAGGCGGCGCTGGAGCTCTTCGTCGAGGTGGCCCGGGAGCTGAAGGCCGCGGGCGAGCTGAAGGACCGCTCGGCCTGGGCGGCGTCCACGCAGGAGCGCAGGGCGACCCTCCAGCGGCGTACGCACTTCGACAACGTCCCGCTGAAGCCGCAGCGGGTGTACGAGGAGATGAACCGGGCGTTCGGCCCCGAGACCCGGTACGTCACCACCATCGGCCTCTCCCAGATCGCGGGGGCGCAGATGCTGCACGTCTACCGGCCGCGCCACTGGATCAACTGCGGCCAGGCCGGCCCGCTCGGCTGGACGATCCCCGCCGCGCTGGGCGTCGCCACGGCCGACCCGGACGGCTCCGTGGTCGCCCTCTCCGGCGACTACGACTTCCAGTTCATGCTGGAGGAGCTCGCCGTCGGCGCGCAGCACCGCATCCCGTACGTCCACGTCCTGGTGAACAACTCCTACCTGGGGCTCATCCGGCAGGCGCAGCGCAACTTCGACATCGACTTCCAGGTCAACCTGGAGTTCGAGAACCTCAACTCCCCGGAGCTGGGCGTCTACGGCGTGGACCACGTCAAGGTCGTCGAGGGCCTGGGCTGCAAGGCGATCCGCGTCACCGAGCCGGACCAGCTGCTGTCGGCCTTCGAGGAGGCCAAGAAGCTCGCGGCCGAGCACCGGGTCCCGGTCGTGGTCGAGGCGATCCTGGAGCGGGTCACGAACATCTCGATGAGCGGGAGCGACATCGCCTCGGTCAACGAGTTCGAGGACGTGGCCTCCGAGCCGGGCCACGCACCTACGGCGATCCGCCCGCTGACGGTGTCCTGACCCGCACGGACGCCGGCCTCCACGACCGCGGTGGTCGTGGAGGCCGTTGCCGTGTCCGGGTGTCGTGTCCGGGTGTTGTGTCCGGGGACCGTCGTCGCCCGGCCCGGGGGTGCGGGCCGGCCGTGTCCTGGTGCGCCTCATGTGGTGTCCCACGGCACCTGCGCGGGTCCCGCACCGTCCCGCGCGGCCGGATCGCGCCCTACCGGCACCGCCGGTGCGCCCGGATCATGAGCCCATGGGGGACACCGAGAACACCTGGCCCGGCCCGGACCCGCCCGACCACATCTCCGACGACTTCCAGGCGCTGCTCGAAGGCGCCACCGCCCCGGGGCCGCCGGAGCCGCCGGACTGCCCGTTCTGCGACCTCCCGCAGGACAGGTACGCCACCGGGTACGCCGGCCACTGGATCCTTCTGGAACCCCGCATCCTGGTCCCCGCCCACACGGTCCCTCCGCGCCGGCGCTGGGTCATCACCTCGACCGGCACCGCGCTGAACCTGTGGGACGCCGAACCTCTCCCCGGCGCCAGGTGCCGCATCCCGCACCGCATCGCCTGCCCCTACCTCGCGCGCGAGGACCACTGGCCGTGGATGACGGCCCTGCGTGAGCACAACAGGCGGCGGATGCAGCGCCTGTTCGAACTGCCCGACGAGGGGCTCCCGGACGCGGGATGACCGTACCGGCCGCCGAGACCGGACGGCACACGACACAGGGGTGC
>NZ_JAERUC010000079.1 GCF_016745505.1 Streptomyces silvae
CCACCTCCAACAACGCCCCCAGCACAGCGGCGTTCACCTCACCGGACGGCGCAGGCGCGGCGGGCTCCGCCGCCACCGGAGCGGGGGCAGGAGCCTCCACCGGGGCGACGGCAACAGGCACAGCAGGAGCAACAGAAGCAACAGGCGCAGCAGCCGGGGCGACCGGGGCCGTGGGCGTCTCCTCGCCCTTCAAGGCGTCGATCAGGAGGCGCGTGGCGCGCTCGTGTGCCGTCGTGATCGACGCGCCGTGCTGCTCGATGAGCCGCAGCGCCGCGTCGGCGTCGGGGTGGGTGCCGGAGCGGACCGACTGTTCGAGGGTCTTGACCGCCTCCTGGATCGTCGAGACGTGCGCGTCGAGGATCTCGGCCTGGAGGTCCAGCCCTTCCTTGGCCACCGCGCTCAGACTCTCCGCAGCGCCCTCCGTCGACGGCGCCACAGGCTCGGAAACGGGCTCGGAAACCGGCTCGGAGGCCAGTTCGGCAACCGGCTCGGGCCGCGCCGTCGGCAGCGCCTCGCGCGAGGGCTCGGCGAGCGCCTCGCGGTACGCCGAACGACGCGCGTCCGTCACGTAGTTGATGCCTCGCAGCGGGATCGCCATGCCCTTGCCCGGACGTACCTCGGGCGCCTCGGCGCTGTGGTCGTCGATGCCGGTGACCGGGAGGCCCAGGACCGCCAGTTCGATGACGGCGCGCTTGAGGGCGATCTCGCCGTCCTTGGCGGGGCCGCCGTCGACCGCGACGGTGCGTACGCCCTCACGGCCTTCGAGCACGCGGTCCACCAGGTCCGAGAGGACCCGCTTGGGGCCGAACTCCACGAAGACCCGGAAGCCGTCGGCGTACATCTCCTCGATGCGGTCGGCGAAGGCGACCGGGCGCAGCAGCTGGTCGACCAGGGTCCGGCGGCTCTCGGCCTGGTCGGCGCCGTAGGAGGCGCCGGGGGTGTTCGCGTAGACGGGTATGCGCGGGGCGTTCAGGGCGACGCCCTCGACCGCCTCGCGGAAGGCGTCGGCGGCGTGGGCGACGAACCGGGTGTGGAAGGCCGCGGAGACGGGGAGCCGCTTCGCGGGGACCTTTCCGCTCGCCGAGTCGGCCACCAGGCGGTCGATCTCGGCGGTGGGGCCGCCGACCACGATCTGGCCAGGGGCGTTGATGTTGCAGACGGACACGTCCCGGTAGCCGGCGACGAGTGCCTCGACCGCGCTCAGCTCACCGCGTACGGCGGCCATGGCGCCGGAGTCGTGGCCGGAGGCGTCGGCGGGCGGGGCCATCGCGAGTCCGCGGGCCCGGGCCAGTCCGGTGAATCCGTCGTCGTCGAGGACGCCGGCGGCCCACAGGGCGGTCAGTTCGCCGAAGGAGTGTCCGATGACGCCGTCCGGGGCGAATCCGAGCTCCTTGAACCAGGCGAACTGTCCGGCGGAGAGGGCGCCGATCGCGGGCTGGGCGAACTCGGTGCGCCGCAGCGACTCCTCCTGCGCCGTACGCGTGGCGTCGTCGAAGGCGGGCGGCGGGAAGACGACGCGGCCGAGTGTCTCGGCCCCCGCGGTCAGCCGGTTGGCCCTGTCGTACGCGGCGAGGACGGGCGGGACGGCGAGGGCGGCCTCGCGGCCCATGCCGACGTACTGGCTGCCCTGGCCCGCGAAGACCGCGGCGGCCTTCGTGCCGGCCGGGATGCCGGAGCGTCGGTAGGTGATCCCCTTGGGGTGCTGCCAGGCGTCCGCGCCGGCCTTGGCGCGCAGCAGCTCGACGGCGGTGGTGCGCAGGGTCTCGAACTCCTCGTCGGAGCGGGCCACGATGCCGATGCGCGCGTCGCCCGCGGGCACCCAGCCCAGCGGGTCGGGCGCCGCGCCCTGCTCCAGGCGGCGGGCGAGCGCCTCGGGGTCGGCGGCGTGCCAGAGGCCGGTGCGGGCGACGGGCCCGAGCACCTTGCCGCCGGTGGTGTCGTGCTCCTCCAGCACCATGTGGAAGTTGGTCCCGCCGAAGCCGAAGGAGGAGACGGCGGCCCGGCGCTTGTCGCGGCCCGGGTCGGCGATCCAGGGCCTGGCCTGGGAGTTGACGTAGAAGGGGGTCTCGGCGGGGTCGACGGCGGCGCTGGGCTGCTCGACGTTGATGGTCGGCGGCAGGACCTTCTGGTGCAGGGCGAGCGAGAGCTTGATGAGCCCGGCCGCGCCGGCCGCCGCCTTGGTGTGCCCGATCTGGGACTTGACGCTGCCGATGGCGGCGTAACCCCGGGCGTCCTGTCCCTCGGCCACGAAGGAGCCGAGCGCGGAGAGCTCGGTGTGGTCGCCGACGGCGGTTCCGGTGCCGTGTGCCTCGAAGAGCTCGATGGAGCCGGCGGGGACGTCCGCGTCCTCGTAGGCGCGGCGCAGCGCGAGCTGCTGGCCCTGGGCGCGCGGGGCGTAGATGCTCTTGAAGCGGCCGTCGCTGGACGTGCCGATGCCGCGCAGGACGGAGTAGATCCGGTCGCCGTCGCGCTCGGCGTCGGCGAGCCGCTTGAGGGCGAGCATGCCGATGCCCTCGCCGATCAGGGTGCCGTCGGCGGACTCGTCGAAGGGCCGGATGATCTGGCTCTTGGAGAACGCCGGGGTCTTGCTGAAGCACATGTACATGAGGATCGTGTTCTCGGCGTCGCAGCCGCCGGTGATCATCAGGTCGGAGCGGCCCTCGACGAGCTCGCTGACGGCGAGCTTGACGGCGGCGAGTGCGCTGGCGCAGGCCGCGTCCACGGTGCAGTTGGTGCCGCCGAGGTCGAAGCGGTTGGCGATGCGACCGGCGACGACGTTGCCGAGCATGCCGGGGAAGGAGTTCTCCTCCCAGGGGATGTACGCCTTCTTGAAGCGTTCGGCGACCTCTTCGGCCTGGGCCTCGCTCAGTCCGACGCTGCGGACGACCTCCTTCAGGACCGGCGTCTGGAGGCGCGCGGAGAGCGGCTGGGTCAGCGAGTTGGCGCCGGTGACGCCGAGGATGACGCCGGTGCGGGTCGGGTCGTACCAGCCGGAGCCCTCGGTGCCCGCGTCGCGCAGGACGTCGCGGGCGACGGTCAGCGAGAGGAGCTGGAGGATGTCGGTGACCTCCAGGGTGTTCGGCGGCAGGCCGAACTCCATGGGGTTGAAGGCGATCTCGGGCAGGAACCCGCCGCGCCGGGCGTAGGTCTTGTCCTCGGCGGCGGGGTCGGGATCGTAGTAGTCGTCGAGGTTCCAGTGGGTGTCCGGAACGTCCTCGATGCAGTCGTTGCCGTCGACGATGTTGTGCCAGAACTCGCGCACGTTGCGCGACTGGGGGAACAGGCCGGCCAACCCGACGATGGCGATGGGTGTCTCGGCCAGACGTGAGTGGTGCACGACGGTCCTCTCGTTCAAGTGCGGCGGGTGGGCGGGGCGCGGGTCCATGGGTGTGGTTCAGACGACGGCGGAGCCGGCCAGCAGTCCGGCGATCGCGCTCACGGCCTCGGGGTCCCGGAGCATCGTGTAGTGGTCGCCCGGGACGCCCACCTGTCGTACGGGATGTGCGCTGAGACCGCTCCAGCCGAGGTCCCCGCTGGCGGGCAGCAGGGAGCGTTCCGGCTTGACGAGGGTGAGGGGTCGGTCGATCGGGCCCGGCTCGTACGGGGCGGTGCAGCGGTTGTTACGGGACAGGCCGCCCTGGTAGGCGGCGTACAGCTTGCGCAGGCCGGCGAGCTCGGTGCCCTGCGGCAGGAGGCCCTGGGTGACGGCGGCGTCGAGCACCTGGGGCAGCCCGTCCTCGGGTGCGGCGAGGGACGGGACGCTCACGGTGAGGGGCCTGCGGCGTTTGGCTCCGAGGTACATCGCGAACCAGTCGAGGAGCATCGAGGCGTCGAGCAGTTCGTCGGTGCGCTTGAAGGCGGGTACGGGGGCGATGCTGTCGAGCAGGACGAGGTCCCGCAGGACGGCGCCGCGTCCGGCCGCGTGGAGCCGGGTGGCGATCTCGTACGCGACGACGCCGCCGAAGGACCAGCCGACGAGCGAGAAGGGCGCGGAGTCGAGCCCCGCCGCCCGGAGTTCGGTCAGGCAGCGGTCCGCCAGGGCCTCGACGGGCACGACGGGTGCGCGCGGGTCGAGGGCGGCGGCGAGGAACTCGGGGATGTTGCCCAGGTCGAGCAGGTGCAGGGCGGTGTCCTCGGGCAGCTGCCCGGCGAGCGCCTCCCACTCACCGGCCGCGAGCGCGCCCGGGTGGACGGCGCAGATCCGGTGGGCGGTCCCCCCGCCCGCGTCCCGCAGGGTGCGCAGGACGGGGCGGGGCGTGGACGGGTCAGGCCGCGGCGACATGGTTGGCGCTCTCCTCGGCGATGTGCTCGGAGAGCGCGGCGACGGTCGGGTGGTACCAGAGGGCGGTGGCCTCCAGCTCGAAGCCGAGCCACTTCTCCAGCTCGCCGGCGAGGATGAGGGCCTCGGTGGAGTCGAGGTCGAACTCGTCGAAGTAACGCTCGACGTCGATCTCGGAGGCCTCGACCTCCAGGCGGACGGCCAGCTTCTCTACCAGCCAGGCCTGTGCTTCCGATGCGGTGACGGTCTGCATGGGTCTCCCTCGATTCACTTCTTGACGGCGGTGGGGCGGAGATCACGGGCGATGGACTCGGCGGCCTTGAGCCCCGAGACGAAGCCGGCCTCGTGGGACCCGATCAGGTCGTGGCCGATCTTCGGGGAGTGGAAGTACGAACCGGCGAGCTTGACGCGCCCGGTCTCGTTGACGGAGTAGATGGTGCGCTGCATGGTGCGCACGTCCAGGTCGATGATCGGGTGGGTGAACGGCAGCTCGCGGATGACGAGTTCGTCCTTGGGGACGATCGGCGAGTCGAGCGTGACGAAGTAGTCCTTGGCTGCGGTGAAGCCCTGGAGCGAGTTCATGTAGTAAGCGACCCAGGTGCGGGTGCGCCCGTCCACGGTCTTGAGGCCGTAGTTCCAGCTCTGCCAGCGCTCGCGGTTGGGCGGCATGGCGGCCGGGTCGGTGTGCAGGACGGCGCTGGTGGAGCTGTAGCGGACCTTGCCGAGGATGTCGGCCTGGAGCGCGGTGGGCTGTTCGAGCATCCCGAGTGTCTGGTCGGCGTGCGAGGCCAGGACCGCGTAGTCGTAGCGCTCCTCGCCGTCGGCCGTGCCGATGACCACCCCGTCGGCCTCCTCGCGGACCCGGGTGACCGGGTTTGAGGTGCGGACCTTGCCGTGGATGCCGGCGACGACCCGGCGTACGTACTCGATGCTGCCGCCGGCCACCGTCTTCCAGTTGACCGTGCGGCCGCCGAGGCCGCCGGGGTCGTGGGACATGAAGAACGCGATGACGGTGGTGGCGGGCATCTCCCAGATGAGCTCGGCGGGGACCGACCAGACGGCGGTGGCGAGCAGCACGACGTACCCGTACTTGAAGGCGTCGGAGTAGCCGCCTCGCCGGAGGTACTCGCCGAGTGCCATGTCGGTGCGCTTGCGCAGGAAGTCGCGCGGCGCCTCGCGGTGGAAGCGCTCGGCGTCCCGCCACAGGGTGAGGAAGTCGGCCGGGTAGCGCGCGGCTATCTCCGCCTCGGTGAGTTCGAACTCGGTCGTGCCGTAGTCGAGGCCACGGTCGAGGTCGAAGAAGTCGAATCCGCCGGTGTGGTCCAGGGCGGGGGCGCCGATCTCCTCGAAGAACTTGGTGATCTGCGGGTAGGTACGGGAGTTGAAGACGACGAAGGCGGTGTCGATCCCGATCGTCCGGCCGTCCTCCTCCTCGACCTCGACGGTCAGCGCGTGGCCTCCGGGCCGGTCGTCCTTCTCGTACACGGTGACTTCGACGTCGTCCGGCAGGTGGTGGGCGGCGGACAGTCCGGATATGCCGGCACCGACGACAGCGACACGGGTGGTCATGGCAGGCAGCCCTTCGGCGTGAGCGGTACTCGTGGAACCGGTCGCGCGGCGCGACGACGGCTGGGGCGCAGAGGAGTGGGACCTCTGGGGAGGGAGTTCGCGTGTGCCCCGTACGGCGTTGACGGCCGGTGTGACGACGGCGTCGCTGCGACGGCGGGGTGGGGCGGTGGTGTGCCGGCGGCGGGCCGGCATGGCCAGAAAAGTAGGTCGGGCGCCGCGCGGGGGTCAATCACCGGATCGGGGATGCCCGAGCGTCCATCGGATTATCCGATGGACCGAAAAACTGGTGTCCGGATTCGAACGTCTCTGCGCTCGTGACTGTTATTCGGCCAACTCCGCACACGATCCGAAGTTCATCCTCCGTGACTGTCCGGATCACGGCCAGGGTGGGCTCTTGTAGGAGGCAGGTACCCCTGCCCCGATGCCCAGTGTCATGCCGTAGCAGTAGTAGTAGAGGAGGGGCTTCCATGCCCACCATTCCCTGGATGCCAGGGGCAGCCGCCGACGAAGCGACCGCCGACTCCGGCCAAGCCGTGGTCATGGCTTCCAAGTTCCATGTCACCTCGTTGCTCCAGGTCCCCCGCTTCTTCCTCCTGTCGCTGGTGGTCTGGAAGCAGGTGCGGTCCGCGCCCGGCGTCATCGGCGCCTCGCTGCGCGCCGAGCCGCTGAAGAAGACCTTCTGGACCCTGTCGGCGTGGAGCTCCCAGGAAGCCCTGGACACGTTCTCGCGTTCGGAACCGCACGCCGGGATCGCCGGCCGTCTGCGCAAGGTGATGGCCCGTTCGGTGTTCGTCTTCTACCCCACCGACCGCGAGCAGCTGCCCGCCGGCTGGGACGACGCGGTGAAGCGGCTGAGCGAGAAGGAGGCGGGCCGATGAGCGCCGTCACGGGTCAGGCCGCCACGGACACGCCCCCGAAGCCGGTGATCCCGCGCGGCGCGCTGGTGCTGACCGCCGCCTGCCTCGGGCTGTTCATGTCCTTCATCGAGGTGACGGCCGCGATCTCGACCCTGCGCGCGCTGCAGGTCGACATGCACGTCGCCCCCGCCGACCTGAGCTGGGTGTCGAGCACGTACACCCTGGTCGTGGCCGCCTGCGTGCTCTCCGGTGGCGCGCTGGGCGAACGCTTCGGCCGGCGGCGTGTGTTCGTCATCGGCGTGGTGGCGCTCGCCGCCGGTTCGCTCGTCGTGGCGACCGCGAGCGGCTTCCCGCAGGTGCTCGTCGGCCGGGCGGTCAGCGGCGTCGGCGGTGCGCTGGTGCTGCCCACGTCGCTCGCCATCATCACCACGACCTTCTTCGTCGATCTGCCGCGCATGCTGCGCTACATCACCATCTGGGTCTCCATGTCGGGTGTCGGCCTGGCCGTGGGCCCGCTGCTCGGCGGCGCGCTGCTGGACCGGTTCGACTGGCCGGCGGTGTATCTGGTGAACGCCCCGCTCGCGGTGGTGACCGTGGCCGTCACCCTGTACGCGGTCAAGGAGACGAAGGTTCCCGACCGGGCTCTCGACCTGCCGGGCCAGTTCCTGTCCATCGTCGGCCTCGGCACGCTGGTGTACGGCATCGCCGTCGGCGGCCGTGAGGGGTACGGCGACCCGGTGGTGGTGACCACGCTGGTGATCGCGGTGGTGGCCCTGACCGCGCTGGTCCTGGTCGAGCGGCGGGCTCCGGTGCCGATGCTCGACGTACGGATGATGGCCTCGGTCCCGCTGTCCGCCACGCTGGTGGTGGCGGCGAGCGCGCTCTTCACCTTCGTCGGCGTCGTCTTCCTCGAAGTGCTGTTCCTGCAGCGGGTCCAGGGCGCCGCGCCCATGGACACCGGCCTCAAGCTGCTGCCCGCGATGGTCGCGTTCGTCCTGTCCACCCTGGTGGCGCAGCGGATCGCGACCAAGGTCGGGCCCGGCCGGCTGCTCGCCGTGGGCTCCCTGGTCACGGCCGCCGCCGCGGTCGTCCTGGTCGGTCAGCAGCCCGACAGCGCGTACGGGATCACGGCCGTCGGCCTGGCGCTGCTCGGCCTGGGCAGTGGTCTCGTCGTCGCCCCGTCGACGGCGGCGGCGTTCGCCGTGGCGGAGCCGGCCCAGATGGGCGCGGCGTCCAACGCGGTGACGGCCTTCCGCCAGGTCGGCTCGGTGCTCGCCACCGCCATCCTCGGTGCGGTGCTCGCCGTACGGTTCATCGGCGCGCTGCCGGACCGGCTGGACACGGCACACGTGCCTCCGGAGGTCGCCACCCAGGTGGTGGCCGTGGCGCGGGAGGGCGGCAACAGCGCCGGCCGTTCCACGCCCGAGGTCACCGAAGCGGTCGCCGCGTCGTTCAACGTCGGTATCCACACCGGTCTGTGGGTCGTGGCCGGCGTGTCCGCACTGGCTGCCGTGCTCGCTTTCGCATTCGTTTCTCGCAAGGCCAAGGCAGCTTAGGATTCGGAATTCCTGATAAGGCTTCAGGAATTCCGATGGCGCACAGAAGCTCCCCCGAAAACTATGTACTCGGCACCCGCGCGATGGTGTCATTGAATCAACGCGGAGAACCCTCCGCGTTGATTCAAGAATTCGAGGGGAGGAAAAGAAGATGGACATCGTCATCATCGAGGACCGCGAGGTCGTCGCCCACCACCCGAGCCTCTGATACGAGAGCACCGGCCACCCCAGCCTCCGCACCGCGGGGGTCGCGGCCGACTCGTCCGGCATCCGCCTTCCAGAATTCCGTTCCGAGAATTCCGAGGGGAGGTAAGGACATGGACATCGTCATCATCGAGGACAGCGAGGCCCTCGCCCATCACCAGGGTCTCTGACGAGAAAAGGCCCCCGCATTTCTGACGAGGGGCCGGGCAATGAACGTTCCGGCTGCGAGACGGGCTGTGTCTCGCAGCCGGGCGTGCCCCGCCACATGACTGCGCACCTTCCACCGTAATGCCCCGCAGCACGTCCAGGAAACAGACGAGGAGATTCGACCATGAAGGTCCGCCGCAGGGATCACCTGGTCTGCAGCTGGCATCAGGACGGGTTGCGCATGGGTATTCCCGGACACCGCCGCTGGATCGAGGTGACCCCCGATCTGCTCGACCTCCTGTCGAAGGCCGGCGAGGGGGCCGACACCGACGAGCTCGCCGAGCAGTTCCCCGCCGAGGAGCGCGACCGCGTGCGCAGCGCCGTGGGGACCCTCACGGAACTGGGCGTGCTGGTGCCCCAGGAGGGTGCTCCGCCGCTGCCCCCGCTGTGGGAGCGCTGGGGTGCCGTCGCCGAGCGCTTCCACGACGAGGCCCGCAACGCCAACTACCTGGTGCACTCCCCCGCCCGCGTCGAGCTGGTGGAGGACATCGTCGCCGAGGGCGACTCCCCGGACATCTTCAAGGAGTACCCCGACAAGCCGGTCGTGATGCTGCCGCGCCGGCCGCTGCGCCTGGACGAGCGGGTCGAGGAGGTCTTCGCCACGCGGCGGACCCACCGCCGCTTCACCGGCGCCCCGGTCTCGCTGGACCAGCTCGGCACCCTGCTCTTCCACAGCTTCGCCCCGCACCGCTTCATCCACGGCGGCCCGTTCGGCGCCCAGCAGTGCCGCGTCAGCTCCTCGGCCGGCGGCCGTCACGAGGTCGAGGCGTACGTCGTCGTCTACGACGTCGAGGGGGTCCAGCCGGGCCTCTACCACTACTCGGCCGCCCGCCACGCCCTGGAGCTGCTCGACGCGGACGCCCCGCGCGAGCGGGTCGCGGAGCTGACGTACCACCAGGAACCCTCGTACGAGGGCGCGTTCACGGTCTTCACCACGGCCGTCGCCAACCGGCTGGCCTGGAAGTACCGCCATCCGCGCGCCTACCGGCTCTGGATGTACGACGCCGGCCACTACGGCCAGACCTTCGCCCTGGCCGCGACCGCGCTGGGTCTCGGCCCGTTCCAGACGGTCGCCTTCGCCGACAGCGAGGTGGAGCGGTTCCTCGGCGTCGACCCCGACGAGGAGTTCGCCGTGTACCTGCTCTCGGCGGGCGTAGCGGAGCGTCCCGGGCCGCTGGTCCCCACCGATTTCGCCTTCCCGCCACCGTCGGAGGTGCGCTGATGAGCACGACGCTGAGCGAGGCCACGGAGGCCGCCCGGGCTTCCGTACCCGCCGGTCCGCCCGCCCCCGCCGCCGGCGGTGAGCTCGCACGGCTCGTGGGTGACCCCGGGACGTTCCTGCGGGAGCACTGGACGAGCAAACCGCTGCTGCGGCGCGCCGCGTCGGGCGACGCCTTCGCCGGGCTCCTGACGCTGGCCGGCGTCTCCGACCTGCTCACCACCCGGGCGCTGAGGCTGCCCCACGTACGTCTCGTGCGGGATGGGCAGCAGGTGGCCGAGGGGCAGTACACCGGGGTCCGCCCCATCGGGCACGGCACCGTCACCGACGCGGTCGTCCCGGAGAAGGTGCTCAGCCACTTCAGCCTCGGCGCCACCCTCGTCCTGGACGCCGTGGAGCTGCTCGTGCCGTCCGTACGGGCGCTCTGCGAGCGGCTCTCCGCGTCCCTGGGCTGCCCGGTGGACGCGGTGGCCTTCCTCACCCCGCCCGACCGCAAGGGGCTCTCCCCGCACATCGACGACGAGGACGTCTTCGTCCTCCAGCTCTCCGGCACCAAGCAGTGGACCGTGCACGAGCAGTTGCGCCCGGTCCCGCTGACCCCGGGCGTGCTGTCCCCGTCCGCGCTCGGCCCGGTGGCCCTCACCCCGCTGCTGAGCCCGGGCGACGTGATGTACGTACCACGGGGAACCCCGCACCACGCCGTGTCCACGGGGGGCCACTCGCTGCATCTCTCCCTCGCCGCCCGGCGCCCCACCCTGGGCGCGCTCACCGCCGACACGGTCCTGGCCGCGCTGCGCGAAGCCGCGCCCGACAGCGATCTGGACAGCCTCGCCCCCGCCGAGGAGATCGGCGCCCTGGTGCGTGAACGCGCCACCCGCGCGCTCGGCCTGCTGACGCCCGCGCCCGCCGGCCCCGGCGGCACGGACGGGGAGGGCGCCGCGCTGGCCACCGTACTGCACGGTCTCGACGCCCTGGCCGCCCCCGGCGCCCGCTACGCGGCGACCGGTGCGATCTCGCTGCACGACGGGGAGGACGGCACGGTCGCGGCCGACTTCGGGCGCTTCCGCGCCCAGTTCCCGGCGGCGGCCCGCCCGGCCCTGCGACGCCTCGCCGACGGCGGGTCGGTCCACGCGGGCGACTTCGACCCGGACGACCCGCACGCCGTGGCCGGCGGTGCGCTGAGCCAGCTCCTGGTGCGCGGCGCCCTGCGCCTCACCGGCTGACCGGCCGCGACCGCCCTCACCGCCACACCCCGCACCACCCGGCACCCGTACGCCGGTCCCGTACCGCACACCGCCCGGCGAGGCCCACGCCGGCGCCCGGACCGAGCATCTGACCGAGCCCCCGAAGGGAGCGGACCATGGCCCTGGAACGCTGCGTCTCCACATCCCCCGACGACTTCCGCGACCGGATCTTCGGCCGGCGGCATCTGCACAGCACCGCGGCCGAACTCCCCGGGGGCTTCGCCGATCTCTTCTCCCCCGAGGCGCTCGACGACGTGCTCGCCACCGGGCTCCGCACCTCCTCGATCCGGCTGCTCCGCGACAACGTCGAGGCCCCCGTCACCAAGGGCACCGTCACCGAGGAGGGCGACAGCCCGGGGAGCGCGCCGTTCGTGTCGACGGACACCGTGCGCGCGGCGCTCGTCTCGGGGCACACGCTCATCATCCGTTCGCTCCAGCGCATCCACCCCCCGCTGCGCCGCCTGGCGCACGAGCTGTCGGCCGAACTCGGCCACCCCGTACGGATCAACGCCTTCATCACCCCGCCGCACTCGCAGGGCGTCGACCTCCACTACGACGTCGAGGACGTCCTGGTCCTGCAGATAGCGGGCAGCAAGAGCTGGGAGCTCCGCACCCAGCCGTTCACCGACCCGCTGCCGCGCCACGCCTGGTTCCACTCGACGGACCGCCGCCGGGACGAGCTGCGCTCCGGGAGCGAGCCGCTGGCCGAACTCGTCCTGAACGAGGGCGATTCGCTCTACTTCCCGCGAGGGACCTTCCACTCGCCGCGCACCCGGGAGGACCTGTCCATGCATCTGACCATCGCCATACCCCCGGTCACCCGCCACGACCTGCTCACCGAGCTGGTGGCCCAGGCCGTCGGCGACGACGACTGGCTCAGGGGCACCGTCTCGCTCGACGACCTGGAGAACGACGGGGAACTGGCCCGCGGCCTCCTCCTGGAAGCCGCGGAGCGCCTGGCCGTCTCCGCGAAGAGCGCGGACACGGCCGACGTCCTCTGGGCCGTGCGCAAGGCCGCCTTCAGGTCCGTGGTCCCGGAGCCCGTCCCCGTGCTCCCCGGCACCGGTGCCGGCGGGCCCTACCGGCTGCGGGACGGCGCCGTGTTCCGGGTGACGGAGGAGGACGACGGCAGCGCGCTGCTGACGACCCGTTCGCACACCGCGCGCCTTCCGGCGGCGGTCGCCCCCGCGCTCGAATCCCTGCGGCGCGGCCCCGCGCTGGACTTCGGCGCGCTGGTCGACGCGCTCGGCGTCAACGACGCCACCGAGGTCTCCCAGGCCCTGGTCGGCATCGGGCTCGTCAGCCCCGCCGGCCCGGCCGACGACCGTGACGAGGAGACCGCCGCATGAGCACCGACCTCACCGAGAAGAGGACCGGCCCGGACGTCGCCGACACCCTGCGCGCACACCCCCGCTTCGTACGGGTGTGGCTGGGCCAGGCCAGCGGCGCCGTCGGCGACCAGCTGCTGCCGGTGGCGCTGAGCCTGTACGTGCTGCACGCCGGCGGCGGCGTCGCCGAGGTCGGTCTGGTGCTCGGCGGCCGTGCCGTGTCCCTGGTGCTCTGTCTGCTGGTGGGCGGCGTGCTGGCCGACCGGCTGAAACGTACGCGGATCCTGTTCGGCGCCGACCTGTTCCGCGCCGTGCTGATCCTGACGGCGGCCGCCGCGCTGCCCTGGCTGCCGCTCACCGCGGTGCCCCTGCTGACCATGCTGATGGGCGCGGGCGAGGCGATGTCGCGCCCGGCGGCGCGCTCCCTGATCCCCACGCTGCTGCCCGACGCTCTGCTGGAGCGGGGCAACGCCCTGGTCGCCGCCGCGCACCGCAGTTCCGCCGTGCTGGGCGCCCTGCTCGGCGTCTCGCTGGTGGCCCTGATCGGGACGCGCTGGGCGCTGGCCCTGGCCGGTGTGGTCTTCGCGCTGGGCGCGCTGACGGTCCTCAACGTGCCGGAGAAGGCGCCCGGTACGCCGGGGCAGCGGCGGACGGTGCTGGCGGACGCCGCGCACGGACTGCGCGCGGTACGCCGCCGGCCGTGGGCGATGGCCGTCATGTTCACGGTGTGCCTGCACCTGTTCGCCGGCACGGCGACCGCGCTGACCCTGCTGCCGGTGATCTCCCGGGACCACTTCGGCGGTGACGTCGCCTACGGCGTGGTCCTGGCCTCCATGGCCGTCGGGGCGCTCCCCGCTATCGTGGTGGCGGGCCGCTGGCGGCCCAGGTCACCGGGCACGGTGGCCATGCTGGTGCTCACCGTGTACGCCCTGGTCCCCGTCTCGCTGGCCGCGCCGTTCCCGCTCGCGGGGGTGGTCGTCTGCTTCGCGCTCGGCGGCTTCGTCGTGGAGCTGTACTTCGTGTACTGGGCGAGCGCGCTCCAGCGGACGTTCCCCGGCGACGTCCTGGGCAAGGTCTTCGCCCTGGACCAGCTCAGTGCGTACGCGCTGCTCCCTCTCGGCTACGCCCTCGTCGGCCCGGTCGTCGGCGCGTTCGGCACGACCGCCACGCTGCTCGGCGGCGGTGTCCTCGTGGCCGCATCCAGCCTGCTGTGCCTCCTCGTCCCCGGGGTCGCCCAGCTCGGCGGAGGCGACCGGACCCGCTGAACGGGCCTCCCCCCGGAGCCCGTTCGGCGTCCCGCCGGGGCGGTGCCGGGCCGGCCCGTCGGGCAACTCCCCCGACGGACCGGTTCCGCACCGCCCCGTCGGCGTCAGCCGCCGTCGGCCGCCGTCACGGCGGCCTTCCCGCCGAGCGCCGCGGCGGACTCCCTGCGGCGGCGCTGCTCCGCGACGTCGGCCACGGGAGCGGAGAGCATGAGGGCGCGGGTGTAGGGGTGCCGGGGGGCGGTGGTGACGCTCCCGGCGTCGCCCGTCTCCACGAGCACACCTCCCTCGATCACCGCGACCCGGTGGCTCATGAACCGTACGACCGAGAGGTCATGGGTGACGAAGAGATACGCGACGCCCGTCTCCTCCTGGATCTCCAGCAGCAGTTCGAGGACCGTCCGCCGGGTGGTCAGGTCGAGCGCGGACACCGGCTCGTCGCAGATCACCAACCGTGGCCGCAGCGCCAGCGCGCGGGCGATGGCGACCCGTTGGCGCTGACCGCCCGAGAACTCCCGTGGCAGCCGGCCCGCCGCGTCCTGCGGGTGGTGGACCCGCGCGAGGAGGAGGTCGCCCACCCGGCCGCGCGCCTCCCTGGCGGTCGTGCCGTGCCCCAGGAGGGGCTCGCTGAGCGAGGACCGCGCGCCCGATCGTCGTCTTGCCCGACCCCGACTCGCCGACCAGTCCGAGGGTCGCGTCGACGGAGATCCCCTGGGACGAAGCCGGTGCCGACGAGGCGTGCACGGACGGCTCCGGCTGACATCTCCCGTTCCGTACCGAGCAGTTCACCCGAGGGCCTGCCCCGGCCGGGGCAGGCCCTCCGTGCGCTCAGGCGCGGGAGCGGCGGCTGCCCAGGACCAGGGAGGTGCCACCGGTGAGCGCGAGCAGGGCGGTGCCGGCGAGTGCCAGCGTCTGCGGGGAGGTTCCGGTGCGGGCGAGACCCGGGCGGGTGTCGTGGGCGGCCTGGAGGATCAGGTCGGTGATGTCGCCGGGGTTCGTTTCCATGACGGCGTGCGGGGCGTCCACCTCGACGGTGGTGGAGCCGGCCCGCTCGGCCATGAACCGCAGGTTCTCGGTGCCGATGGTCCGGTCGTCGGTGGCGACCAGGTACCAGGACGGGATCGTCTTCCAGGCGGGTGTCCCGGACTTCTCCGCGCCGGTCACCGCTGTCGCGGGGCGCTGGGAGGCCGCCAGGACGTTCGCGCGGCTCGCGTCGAGCCGGTCGCTCAGGAACACGTCGCTGAACTTGTCGGGCTTCACGTACAGGTCGACGTCGGTGGGACCGCCGCCGAGCGGTACGGCGTCGAGTGCGGTGGGGATGGGCGCCGCGGGGTCGTCCGTGAGGCGGCTGCCGGGGTACTTGGCCGCCAGCTGGAGGGTGGCCTCGCCACGGTCCGGGGCGAACGCGGCGATGTAGACGAGGGACTTGACGTTCGGGTTGCCGGTGGCCGCGTTGGTGATGACGGCGCCGCCGTAGGAGTGGCCGACCAGGACGATCGGGCCCTTGATCGTCTTCAGCCGGGCCGCGAGGTAGGCGGAGTCGCCGGTCAGGCTGCGCAGCGGGTTTGCGGTGGCGACCACCGGATACCCCTTGGCCTGGAGGCTCTCTGTCACCTCGCTCCACCCCGAGGCGTCCGCCCAGGCGCCGTGCACCACCACGACGGTCGGCTTGGCGCTCGGGTGCGGATCCCCGCTGCCACCGCCCTCGGACGCCGCGGCGGGCCCGGCGGATATGAGCGCCGCCGTGGGGAGGAGCAGGGCGAGGGGGAGAACGCGTCGGATGCGTGCGGGTCTTGGCTGCGTCATGACCGTTCTTTCGAGGAGGAGGGGCCGAACGCTGCTGACACTGCCGCCGGCAGGAACGCGCGGCACCGTCAGGCGGTCCGGGCGGGTGAACGGGGAGGAACCCGCTCCACGAAATGATGCTTTTTGCCCTTGAAGGTATCGTTTGTAGCGTTTGGTCCCGGTCCTCGGCCTCTTCGACGATGGCGTTCACCGCCTCCTCGGGGGGGCACACGCACGCGCACATGTCTCACCGCACGTCTCACCGCACGAGCGATTCCAGCGGAAGGATTGATCATGGGCACGATCACCACCATCGACGGCACGGACATCTACTACAAGGACTGGGGCCCGCGCGACGCGCAGCCGATCGTGTTCCACCACGGCTGGCCGCTCAGCGGGGACGACTGGGACAGCCAGATGCTCTTCTTCCTCGGCCACGGCTACCGCGTGATCGCCCACGACCGCCGGGGTCACGGGCGCTCCAGCCAGAGCGCCGACGGGCACGACATGGACACCTACGCCGCCGATGTGTGGGCGCTGGCCGAGGCGCTCGACCTGCGGGGCGCGGTGCACATCGGCCATTCCACCGGCGGCGGCGAGGTCGCCCGGTACGTCGCCAGGTCCGAGCCCGGCCGGGTGGCGAAGGCCGTACTCGTGAGCGCGGTGCCCCCGGTCATGCTGAAGTCCGCGTCGAATCCGGGCGGCCTGCCGATCGAGGTCTTCGACGGGTTCCGCGCCTCCCTCGCGGCCAATCGCGCGCAGTTCTACATCGACGTGGCGGCGGGCCCGTTCTACGGCTTCAACCGCCCCGGCGCCGAGGTGTCGCAGGGGCTGATCGACAACTGGTGGAGGCAGGGCATGCGGGGCGCGGCCAACGCCCACTACGAGTGCATCAAGGCCTTCTCCGAGACCGACTTCACCGAGGACCTCAAGAAGATCGAGGTTCCTGTCCTGGTCGCGCACGGCACCGACGACCAGGTCGTGCCCTACGAGGACGCGGGGCCCCTGTCGGCGAAGCTTCTGCCCAACGGCAGGCTGAAGAGCTACGAGGGCTACCCGCACGGCATGCTCTCGACGCACCCGGAGGTCCTCAACCCCGACCTCCTGGCGTTCGTGAAGGAGTAGGCCCACCCGGGACCCGCCGGGCGCGTCCCGGCTGCACGCCCGGAGACGGGGTACGCGCTGTGCCATGACGCAGGCGCGCGCATTACCCGACAACGCGACCGAGTGGTGGATCTACCTCGGCGTACTGGTTCTCTACCTGCTCACCCGCTGGCTCCTCGCCTGGAACCAGGCGAGGAGGGAGGGCGCCGAGCACCCCGTGCGCACGGCCTTCGAGGACGAGGAACCCCAGGAGGCCGGGGCGGGGGCCGCCGCCGTGGGAGCCTTCCGCTCCTACCGGCAGCTCCTGGGATTCGTCGCCGCTGCGGTCGTCGTCACCCTGGTCGCCGCCCTGACCGAGGGAGGGGTGCGGCTGGCCCTGATGTGCACCCTGGTCCCGGTGGCCGTCGTCCTGCTGGCCTACCTCGACTTCCGTCGCGCCCGGACGCACCGGCTCGGGCAGGGGCGCACCTGAGCGCACGGTGCGGCTGGCACCGGTCCTCAAGGCCGGTCAGGCTCAACGGCGGATCGGGTCCCCCGGCACAGCAGGGCCGGGTCGGTCCGCCGCAGGGCCGCCGCCGCGTCCAGGTCCCGGCCGGCCCCGTACGCCTCGGCGAAGCCTTCGTCGCCGAGCGCGGTCCGGGCGCGACGGCTCAGGGCGCGGATCGCTCGGGCAGCGGGAGCGGGCCGAGCGGGACCAAGGCCTCGCCGTCGACCGCCAGCGGTTCCCGGCTGGTGGCCAGCACCCGCAGCCCGGGGCAGACGGGCCAGCAGGGCCGGGACCAGGTGCGCGACGGCGTCGATGAGGTGCTCGCAGTTGTCCACGAGCAGGCTCTCCCGGCCGTTCAACTGGTCGGCCAGCACGTCCAGTTCGCCGACCGGGTCGCTGCGCAGCCGGGCCGGGGCCTCGAACAGGGCCGAGCCGCGCAGCCCGATCGCGACGAGCAGCGCCCCGCCGGCCTTGGCCGGGTCGGTGACATGGGCGAGGTCGATCAGCCAGGCGCCGTCGCGGTACGCCTGGCGGTGGCGCCGGGCGGCCTCGACGGCGAGGCGCGTCTTGCCGGCGCCGCCGGGACCGAGGACGGTAACAAGCCGCCCGGTGGCGAGCAGCGTGTCGATGCGGGCGAGGTCGTCCTCCCGGCCGATGAAGCTGGTCAGCGGCGCGGGCAGGTTGCCCCGCTCCTCCCGCTCGACGGCGTCGGCGGCGGGCGTCGGCCGCTCGGCCCGCGGCAGGCGCAGATGGCGCTCGCGCAGGGCGGCGCCCGGGTCGGCGCCGAGGGTGTCGGCCAGGGTTTCGCGGAACCGCTCGTACCGGGCGAGGGCCTCGGCCTGACGTCCCTGGGCGGCGAGCGCGTCCATGAGCAGGGCGGCGGCCCGTTCGTGGACGGGCCGCTCGGCGAGCAGGGCGGTCAGATGGGAGGTGGCGGCGTCGGCGCGGCCCAGGGCCAGCTCGGCCTCGGCGAGGTCGGCGACGGCCTCGACCGAGACATGGGCCAGCCGGATCGCGGCGGCGGGCGCCACCGGGGCGATGACGGCGGGCTCGGCGCCGGGACGGTCGCCCCACAGGTCCACGGCCTCGCCGAGCAGGACCGCCGCGGCGTCCGGGTCACCGGAGCGCAACCGGTCACGGCCTGCGGCGGCACGCTGCTCGAACCGCAGCGCGTCCACATCGGTCACGTCCACGTCCAGCCGGTAGCCGCCCCCGAGCTGGGTCACGTCACCGGCCGAACCGAGGGCCCGGAGCGGCCGCGATCGGCTGCGGAGCCGTTGGTCCGCCCCGACGGAGTGGTGGCCTGGGCCGACGACCGCACGCCCGACCCCGAAGCGCTCGAAAGGGCCGCAACCCGCTGGTTCGGCGCCCCCGCGAGGCTCCTCCCAGGCAGGATGACCCACGGCGAAGCGACATCGCCGCGGCACCGAGGAGACTCCGCATGACCGACCACTATCCCTACCGGCTCGCGGCGAGAAGAGGAGACCTGACGCTGATCTGGCGGCCCGGAGAGGGAGATGGCCCCGATCAGCTCGCCGTCGACGAACTCGGAGGCCTGCTCACGTTCCACGACCTCGACACGCTGCAGGCGTACTGCGATGGCCACGGCTGGAAGCTGGTACGGGACGGCGGAACCACCCTCGATCTGGACGCCGTACGCCGATGGGTCGAGCACCCTGACCACGCCTCGCCCCAGCCGGAACTGCTGCTGGACGCATGGAACTTCTTCGAAGACCTCTCCCACAGCGTGAAGTCAGGCCCGGCCTTCCCCCCGCAAGGACCGGTCCACGACAGCGCCTACGAAAAGCTCTTCGGCGGCGAGGCTCTCGAACCGACGGCAGGCGAGGAAGCCTGGACGGCCGAGGAATCAGAGGCGGTACGCGACCTCCTCAGCACGGGACTGAACCTCTGGGAACAGGCCACGCACGGCCCCGGCACCGCCGACTGATCGCATCCACCAGGGCTCTCCCGCGCGCGATCCTGTTACGAACTACGAACCGCAGCTGTCGGTCTCAGTCATCTGACCTGCGGGTCCGCGAGGGCGTGAGCCGGCCCCTAGGCCCTGACCGGTGCGGTGGCCGACCTGGCAGCCTGCTCGATCTTCGCGCGGTAGGCGGCCCGGGCTTCCTCGTCGATCCGCTCCTCGTGCTCGGCGCGCAACCCGGTCCGGCCGTCGAGGCCCTCGCGCAGCACATCGGCCTGCCCGGCGTGCCGGATGGTCTCGCCGAGGACGTGGACCACGACGGCGAACAGGTTCGTGCCGGCATAAGGCTCCGGCCACCACGGCACGTTGCCGGGGGCGTCGAGGGGAAGCTCGCTGATCGTCGCGTCCGAGTGTTCCCACGTACGCCGGTAGAAGCCGACGATCTGATCGCGGGTGTCGTCCTCGGCCGCCCACAGATCGCTGCCGTCGGAGTCCTGCCACCGGGGCAGCGGTTCCGGGGAAGGGCGGCCGAAGACCTCGCCGAAATACCTGGCCTCGACGGTGGCCACGTGCTTGACCAGGCCGAGGAGGTTGGTTCCGGTCGCCGTCAATGGCCGACGGGCGTCGTATTCGGACAGGCCGTCGAGCTTCCAGAGCAGCGCCTCGCGGTCCCGCCGGAGTCGCCCGTGCAGGTTGTCCTTCGCGAACTCATCGATCATGCGGCATGAGCCTGCCACGGACTGCTCATGGCCTCAAGATCCCGTTAGTGGTCCGCCACGACCGGCTCCGCGCCTGTGAAACGGGCTGATCCCCGCCGAAGTCTTCACCGAGCCTCCCTCCTACGAGGCGGAGGACGATGCCACCGCCTTCCACCTGGATCAGTCGCCCAACGTGCCTGAGAACGAACCGGACTTCGCCTCGTCCGCGGACAGCTGCAGCTTCCCCCGGTGGGAGATCTCGACCTGGTAGAAGTCCTCGTCCGCCGGCACGTCCTCGACGGCCACGTCGTACGTGCACGATCCGGCGGTGGCGTCGAACTCGGAGAGGAGCAGGGCGCTCGTCGCGATGACGGATCCTGCGGCGTCGTACACAGTCACGGAGGTACCGATCCCGATGTCGGTGTAGCCACCGCTTCCCTCGCACCCTCCGATGCCGTCGCTGATCGCGCCGTCGGCCAGGGTGAACTCGCCTTCGAGGGTGAACGTGCCGTCCGGCTCGGCATTGATGACGTCCGCGGGCAGGCCGGTGGCCTTGCCGCTGGTGTTGTCACCGCTGCTGGAGCTGGTGGCGTACCAGGTGCCGCCGACGATCGCCGCGCCGGCCAGGGCGCCGATGAGGAGCGTGGTCAGGGTGCGGAGGCGGCTGGGCTCGGCCGAGGCCTGCGGAGCCGCGGGGACCGTGGCGGGCGCGATCTCGGGCGGTGCGAGCGGCTTCGGAGGGGTGACGCTGTCCGCTGTGGGCTGCTGCTCACCGTCGGACGGGGTGGGCCGGATGTCAGTCATGGCTGCCTGTCGTGAGGGGCTGCCGGGCGGTGGGGGTCACGACGGCAATGTGGTTGCCATGTGTGACATTCGTGAACGCCGGATGGTTGCAACCGGTGGGGGTAATTCCGAGAGCACACAGGGTCAGCTTCTCGGTCCACTCCTCGATCCCCTCCGGGTACGCCCGAGCCAGGCGGAGGCAGCCCAGGCCCCGGCGTGACACCTGGGCTCCGGTCCGGGCAGGGCCCAGGCGATGTGCGTCAGCATCACCAGGGAGAGCTGGTGACGGTCACGAAACGGATGCCTCGCCCCCGCCGGCCGCAATCGCGCCTCGGACGCAGTCGCGGAGCAGCGCGCGGCGCCCGTCGTGCACGGCATCGGGTTCCTGGCTGCCGGCCGCATAGACGTTACTGACCGGCGACCAGGCCATGGACATGGCGATGACCATGGCCATGATGTCGAACGGATCACCCGCGCGAACCCGCCCTGCGGCCTGAGCCTCGGCGATGGCGGCCAGCTTGCGGTCGTCGTAGTCCTGGTGCGTCTCGACCAGGTGCCCGGCAGGCCGGCGCTCCAGGCGCGTCCAGGTCGCCAGCCGGATGAGGTCGGGGCGGCGCAGGTATTCGTCGTAAAGGCGGACCGCCCACTCGGCGAGATCGTCGGCGTCGATGGGCACGACGTTGGTTATGCGCTCCAGGGAACTGAGGAAGATCGCGTCGAAAAGCCGCTCCTTGTCGCCGAAGTAGGCGTAGAGCTGCGCCTTGTTCGTGCGCGCCGCCGTCACGATGCGCTCGATGCGTGCCCCGGCGATCCCGTGCTGGGCGAACTCTTCGGTGGCGGCGTCCAGGATGCGCTGGTAGGTCGCGGCGCCGCGCGAGGTCTGGGGCTGTTCCGGCATGTCCGCAGTCTACCAAACAGAACAGTTGGTTTGCCTTCGGGTCCGGTCGCGCTTACGCTGAAACAGACAGAACAGTCTGTTTAAGGAGTTAGCCATGCGCACGACCACCGGATGGCAGGCGACCGGCCCGACGGCGCTGCGCCGCACGCCGCTGGAGCGCCGCGACCTGCGCCCGGACGACATCGCGGTGCGGGTCGACTACTGCGGCGTATGCCACACCGACCTGCACGCCCTGCACGCCTTCGACCAGCGGACGGAAGCGCCCCTGGTTCCGGGGCACGAATTCACCGGTGTGGTGACCGGGACCGGCTCCCAGGTGACCGCTTTCTCGGTCGGCGACCACGTCGCGGTGGGCAACATCGTCGACTCCTGCGGCGTGTGCGCCATGTGCAAAGCCGGACAGGAGAATTTCTGCCACTCCTTCCCGACGCTGACCTACGGCGGCACCGACCGGCAGGACGGCTCGACCACCCTCGGCGGCTACTCCCGTGAGTACGTCGTGCGCGACGCCTTCGCCTACGTGCTCCCCTCCGGCCTCGACCCGGCCGCGACCGCCCCGCTGATGTGCGCCGGAGTCACCGTCTGGGAACCTCTGCGCTCCCTCGGCGTGGGCCCCGGCAGCCGTGTCGCCGTGGCAGGCCTCGGCGGCCTGGGCCACCTCGCGGTCAAGATGGCCGTGGCACTCGGCGCCACCACGACCGTCATCAGCCGTACGCACGACAAGCGCGACGACGCCCTCAAGCTCGGCGCCCACGACCTCATCGCGTCCACCGACGCCGAGCAGATGGCCGCGGCACGCGACACCTTTGATGTCATCATCGACACCATCTCCGCCCAGCACGACCTCGCGCCGTATCTGCAGCTGGTGGCGATGGACGGCACCCTCAGCCTCGTCGGGTACCTGGGTCCCCTCACTGTCGAGGCGATGGATCTGCTCGTCGGCCGCAAGAAGCTCAGCTCCGGGGGCAGCGGAGGACGTCCGGCGACAGCCGAGATGCTCCAGTTCTGTGCCGACCACAACATCGGCGCCGACATCGAAGTACTCCCGTCGTCACAGGTGGAGACGGCCCTGGACCGCCTCCGACGGAACGACGTCCGCTACCGCTTCGTGCTCGACATGTCCGACCTGGACTGAGGAGGTGGCGGATCTCGGCACCCGAAGTGCCGCGCTGCCGCACCGAATTCACCGCGCCGCTCACGCCATGGGGCCCTCACGGGTGTCTGCCGCACCGGCCGGCTCAAGGTGCTCCTGTCGGGCTCTCCCCTTCGTACACTGACGAGGGTGGAAGACCATACGGCCACCAGGATCGAGGCACGTCCGGCGCCCGCCCTGCGGCGGTACGTCGGCTCGTACATCGGGTTCGACCTTCGCGGGTTCCCTGCGGGGGTGCACTGCGGTCCGCCCGGCCGCATGCTCACCACGGTGATCAGCCTGTCCGACCCTCTGGAGATGGCGGCGGGCGTCGACGACGGGTCACTGGTCAACCGGTTCGGCAGCGTGGCCGGCGGTCCGATGTGCCGGTCCGTCGCGATCCACCACGACGGACGGCAGCACGGCGTGCAGGTGTCGCTGACACCGCGCGGGGCACGGGCCGTCTACGGCATGCCCGCCGCAGCGCTGGCCCATCAATTGGTACCGCTCGACGCGCTTCTCGGCTCGCTCGGAGTGGAGTTGACCGAGCGGCTCCGAGCGGCGACGAGCTGGACCGCGCGGTTCGCCGTGCTGGACGAGGTGTTCCTGCTGGCCGTCGGCCGCGGCGGCGACCGCGTGCCCCGGGTACGCCCCGAGGTGGCGGAGGCCTGGCGCCGCCTCGTCGCCGCGCGGGGCCGCGTCCAGGTCGGGGCGGTCGCCGCCGAGCTGGGCTGGAGCCGCCGGTACCTCACCGAGCGATTCCGCGGTGAGGTGGGCCTCTCGCCGAAGACCTTCGCCCGAGTCCTGCGCTTCGAGCACGCGCACGAGCTGGCGACAGCGCACGATCCGCTCCCCTGGGCCGCTGTGGCGACCGCCTCCGGCTACGCCGACCAGGCCCATCTCATCCGGGAATGGGGCGAGTTCACGGGCCGGTCGCCGACGGTCTGGCGTCGCGGTGAAGTCCTGCTCGGCACCGGGTAGTGGCAGCCCTCCGTCCGTCGCTCCGGCTCCGGCTCCCGTTCCCTTTCCTTCAAGACCGCCCGGCCGCCGTCCTGTGACGATCGTCGGCATGAGACTCCTCGACAACGAACACCACGCCGTCGACCTGCGGACCACCCCGGTGCACCTCGGGCTGGGATCGAGAGCGAAACCCGTCGAGGGCTTCGCCTGGGACCCGCAGGTGCTCCAGGCCTACAGCGCCGCGGTCGCGGCGGACGGCGCCGAGGGCCGGATGGTGGCCATCTTCGACGGCGACGGCCCCGGCGACCGCTGGGAGCGCCACCCGGCCGGCGACGAACTGGTCGTCTGCCTCAGCGGGTCGGTGACGGTCACCCGCGACGTGGACGGGGTGCCCGACAGCGTCGTGCTCGGGCCGGGCGGGGCCACCGTCAACCCGGCCGGGGCATGGCACGCGGTCGACATGACAGGCCCGGCGTCCATCCTGACCGTCACCGCCGGCCTCGGCACCGACCACCGCCCCCGGACCGGCACCCGACCGACCGAGCACGTCGGTACGCCCGGCCCGGAAGCGTCGTGACGACCCGCGTCGCATGTCTCGGCGACAGCCTCACCCGCGCGCAGCTCAGCGTCGACTACCTGGGCCTTCTCGAACGACGCCATCCTCCGGGCGACGTACGGCTCACCCGTTTCTCCGGCAACGGCGACTTCGTCCACAACCTCTCGCAGCGCCTCGATGCCGTCGTCGCGGACCCGCCCGACGTGATCACCGTGCTGATCGGGACCAACGACGCCCGGGCGAGCCTGGCCGGCTATCCGGTCGAGCGGGCCGTGAAGCGCAGACGACTCCCCCGGCGCCCGTCGGCCGGCTGGTTCCAGCAGTGCCTGGGAGCCGTCGTCGAACGGCTGCGGGCGGAGACCGACGCGACGATCGGCCTGCTGTCGCTCCCGGTCCTCGGCCAACAGCTCGACGGAGCGGCGGCGCAGGCGTCGCAGGCGTACAGGCGTACAGGCGTACAGGCGTACAGGCGTACAGCCGGACGATCGCCGAGGTCGCCGCCACCCACTCGGCGGCCTACCTCCCGCTCCACGAACGCCAGATGGAGGTCCTGAGCCGAGCGGACCCGCCGCCGGTCCCGTACCGGGAGCTGACGCCGGCGGCGGGCGTCGGCGTGCTCGTCCAGCGCGCCGTGCTGCGTCGCAGCCTCGACTCGATCTCGCGGCGCCGGGGCCTCCTGCTGACGACCGATCACATCCACCAGAACAGCCGTGGCGCCGCCCTTGTCGCCGAGGCCATCGGCACCTTCCTGCAGACCCGGAGCGGGTAGCCGGTCCCGGCCGCGTCACACCACGTCGGTCGCACTCTCCTGGACGGGACCCTTGAGCGCCGGGTGACCCGAGTGATCCGAGCGGCCCGAGTGATCCGGGTGATCCATGCGATCCGAGTGATCCGAGTGATCCGAATGATCCGGACCCTCGGTCGGGGCGGCGGCACGAAGCGCCGCCTCGACCCGTCGGTTACTGGTCATGGTCGCCGTGACGGCCGTCATCGCCAGGAGGAGGAAGGCAGCGGCGTAGAGCGGGGTGCGGATGTCGTAGGTGGTGGCCAGCCAGCCGCCGAGAAAGGCCCCGACGGGGGCGGCGCACATGGCCAGCATGCGGGAGGTGGAGGCGACCCGGCCCATGAGGTGGGCCGGGACGATCGCCTGCCGGAGCGAGGGGGCGAGCACCATCGTGGCGCCCATGCCGGCCCCGCAGACGGTGAGCGCCAGCCCGGCCACATACGGGTTCGGGGCGGCGGCAAGGCCCAGGATGGCAAGCCCTTCGACCGCGGCCGTGCAGGTCAGCGCGGTGCCGGTGCCCAGGCGACGGCCGAGGGAGGAGGCGATGCCCGCACCGAGCAGGCCGCCGGTGGCCTCCGCCGTGAGGAGCAGGCCGAAGCCGTAGGTGTCGATGCCGAGGCGGTCGTGCGCGAAGAGGGCGAGGACGGTCTCCACGGCGAGGAAGGCGACGTTCCCGACCGCCGGGCGGAGCGCGAGCCCGAGCAGCAACCAGTCCCGGAAGACGTACGACGCCCCGGCCCGCGCCTGCCGGAGCAGCGACTCGCGGCCCTCCGGAACGGGGCGGGGCATGGCGGGCAGCGTCCGTACGAGCAGTGCGGAGAGCAGGAACGACACGGCGTCGGTGAGCAGCGGAACCGCCCGGCCGACCGCGAGCAGCGCACTGCCCACGGGCGGTCCCGCGAAGCCGGACATGGCAGTCTGGGCGCCGCGCAAGCGGGAGTTGGCGCGTTCGAGGAGTGCGGGGTCGCGGCCGAGCAGATCCGGCAGATAGGCCGTGGCGGCCGTGTCGAAGAAGAGCCCCCCGAGGCCGAGCACGAAGGCGACGGCCGCGAGCAGCGGAATGCTCAGCAGGTCGAGCGCGGCCGCTGCCGCCGGTATCACGAGCAGCGCCGCACGCGCCGCGTCCATGACCCACATCGTGCGCCGGCGGTCCCAGCGGTCCACCAGCGCACCGCCGAGCACCCCGAAGAGCAGCCACGGGAGCGTACCGGCGGCCGTGACGGCGGCCAGCGCCATCGGCTCCCGCGTCAGCGTCAGTGCGAGCAGCGGCAGGGCGGCGTGCGACACCCCGTCGCCGAGCGAGGACACCGTCTGCGCGGTCCACAGCCGTCCGAACCCGGCAGGGAACTTCCGTACGTCTGACGTCACTTGGCGTCCCCCTCGGCCTGCTCGCGCGGCGCCGGGTGGAACAGTGCGAAGACGAGCGACGCGTCCGGCAGCGACGGGTCCGACAGCTCCTGGTACTCGTCCGCCAGTGCCTGCAACCGCGCCCCCAGCTGCGCGAACTGCTCCTCGGTGAGCCGCAGATGCGTCATCCGTACGTGCCGGTCGTCGACCGGCGACGCCTCCAGGTCGGCCACCGCATGGCGCATCAGCACATCCGGCCCGCCCTCGCCCGGATCCGGCAGTGCGATCGCTCGCGCGGCCATCGCGTAGTACCGCTCGGTGACACCGCGCACCTTCCGCGTCCGTACCACCTTCACCAGGCCGGCCCGCTCCAGCAGCCGTACGTGATAGCTGGAACTCCCCTTCGCGAGGCCCACCCTCTCGGCGATCTGCGTGATCGTCGCGGGCTCGAAGCGGAGGACGGCCATGATCCGGTGGCGCGTGAGGCTGGAGACGGCGCGCAGCTGCTCCTCGGTGGTGACGTGAAAGGTCTCGGGGACGTCGTCGGTAGGCATACGAGCAATGGTCAACGTTTCTTGACCATTGAGCAAGAGGGTATGCGCGACGAGTTCCTGAACCTGCCTCCCGGCGCGCGAATCCTCCGCAGAAGCCCCCACCCCACCGCCGGTACGCGGCCGGGAGTGCGCCCCTCGCTTCGAGGGATCCGGATGCGCACCCCCGGCCGGCGGTCATTCAGGCGCGGGTGTAGCCGCCGTCGGCGAAGAGTTCGGCGCCGGTGACGAACGACGAGGCGTCCGAAGCCAGGAAGAGGGCGGCCTCGGCGATCTCCTCGGCGTCGGCCAGCCGGCCCAGCGGCACGACGGCCTCGGCGAACCGGTCGGCGTCCGGCCCCGCGGCGCTCAGCAGGCCAGGGGTACGCGTGGGTCCCGGGCTGAGCACGTTGACCCGGAATCGGCGCTCCCGTGACTGCCGGGACCAGTTGTGCACGAGGTTGCTCAGTGCCGCCTTCGAGGCGCTGTAGACCTCGAGGTGCTCGTTGGGCCGCACGCTGTTGCTCGAACCGATGACCAGGACGGAGGCGTTCTTCGCCAGCAGCGGAAGGGCCTTCTGGACGGTGAACAGCGGGCCCTTGACGTTGACGGCGAGCGTCAGGTCGACGTTCGCCTCGATGTGGGCGCCGAGCGAGGCGTCCGCGACGACTCCCGCGTTGGCCACCAGTACGTCGATACGTCCGGCCTCCTCACCGACCTGCGCGTAGAGCGCGTCCAGGTCGGCGAGGTGCGAGACGTCGGACCGTACGCCGGTGGCCGCGGGGCCCAGCTCCTTGACCGCCGCTTCGAGACGGTCGACGTCCCGGCCGGTCACGAAGACCCGCGCGCCCTCCCGGATGAAGCGGTGGGCGATGGCCAGCCCGATCCCGCTGGTCCCTCCGGTGATCACGGCGACCTTCTCGTGCAGCACACCTGGCATGTCGAACCCCTTAGTTCTGGAATGGATCGTCCATAACGTAGGCCGTAATGGACGATCGAGTCAAGAATGGCTAGGCTGAGGTCATGCCGAGACCACGCGCATTCGACGAGCACCAAGTCCTGGAGCGGGCCCGGGAACAGTTCTGGACGACGGGCTACGCGGGAACGCGGATGGACGACATCGCCCGGGCGACCGGCCTGGGCAAGGGCAGCCTGTACGGCGCGTTCGGCGACAAGGGCAAGCTGTTCCACCGCGTTTTCGGCGACTGGTGCACGGCGGTCGTCGAGGTGGCCGAAGGACGGCTGACAGGCGGCCCGGACGCGGAGGCGCTGGACCGGCTGTCGGAATACGTGCACCTGATGGCGGAGAACACCGCCTCCGACACCGAGCACCGGGGCTGCCTGCTGGCCAAGGGCACGGCGGAACTGGCCGAGCACGACCCGGCGGTCGCCGGACGGTCGGCCGAGACCATGACAGCCCTGCTGGCCCTGCTGCGTACGGAGATCGGCGCCGCCCAGCGCCACGGCGACATCGACAGCGCCGCGGATCCGGAGCGGCTGGCGGCACTGCTGCTGACGGTGGTCCGCGGTATCGAGGCGGTGGGCAAGGCGGGACTGGACCCGGAGACGGTGCGCACCGTCGCGGACACCGCACTGGCGGTCCTGCCCGTGCCCGAGGGGAAGAAGCGCCCCGCAACCGGGCGCGGCCAGGCCCACGAGAAGTGACGTGGCGCCATCACGGCCGCATCATCCGCCGGATGGCGTGCCCGGCGAGCGTCCTACGGCGTCGCAGGGGCCCGGCAGCATGATGATCTACTGCATGGAGTGGACCACGCGCCTGGCTGCTCCGTACGACGGCTTCCGGCGACAAGCGGATGAGGGTGGCAATGAGTGAACCGACGAAGCCCGAGGTCGATCTCCCGGAGGGTGACGCGCCTACCGAGCTGACGGTCCGCGACCTCGTCGTAGGGGACGGGCTCGAGGCGAAGCCGGGCCGGGTGGTCCAGGTGCACTACGTCGGGGTGACGTTCGAGTCCGGAAAGGAATTCGACGCCTCCTGGGACCGGGGCAGGACGTTCAAGTTCGCGGTGGGCGGTGGCAAGGTCATCAAGGGCTGGGACCGCGGGATCAGAGGGATGAAGGTCGGAGGCCGGCGGGAGATCATCGTTCCCCCGCGCCTCGGCTACGGCAACCAGTCACCCTCGTCGTCGATCCCTGCGGGGTCGACACTCGTCTTCGTGGTGGACCTGCTCTCCGTCGCCGTCTGAGGCCGTGGAGCAGGCCCGGCGGCGACGGATCGCGAAGTGGTCCACACAGAAACCCTCAGCCGCACCTGCGCCGTATGTGCAGGTGGCCGTCGCGGGGGAAACAGGGCGGCTCCGCGGGCAGGACGCTCTCGAACGCGTACCGGCTCTTCCGCGCGACCCGGCATGATGCCAGGTTGTCCACCTGATGCAGGAGTTCGAGACGCTCCAGGCCGTCGGCCGCGAAGGCGGCGAAGGCCCAGCCGGTGAGTGCCTCCAGGGCGCGGGGGGCGACTCCCCGCCCGCGCGCATGGGCCGCGGTCCAGTAGCCCACCTCGGCCGCCGGTCTGCCGGAGGCGACGTCCTTGAGAACGATGCCGCCCACCAACTGTGCGCCGACCGGACCGGGTCGGGCCTGAAGGACCGCGAAGCCGAAGCGGTCCCCCGCTGCCCAGCCCCGCTGCTGGGCCCGCACCCACCGTGCCCCGTCGGCGTCGTTGTCCACGACGGAGCTCACCCACCGGCGCAGTGCGGGATCCCGGCCCACCTCGACCATCGCGGTCACGTCCTCCAGGCGCCAGGGGCGCATGACGAGAGCGGGAGAGACCGGCGTCGCGACCACCTGAAGTACGACGGGGGCATGCAGCGACCGCTCATGTACGCCGGTGCTCTCCCCCGGCGCCGGCCGCGTCCGGCCCGTGCCGTCCGGCGACCGTCCCGTCATTGCTGTGTCCGGACGCGCAGAGCCTGGACGGACCAGTCGAACACCGGAGCCAGACTCTCCGGGGCCGGCCAGCCGTTGACCACGGCGAGCAGCCGGAGGTAGCGCTCCCTGCGGGGGTCGTTCACGCATTCCAGCCGAGTCGCCAACCTTTGGCGGAGCTCGACGTCGTCGGGGCGGCCGAGGAGGTGCGCGTAGTGCGCCGTGAGCGCCGCGACGATCAGTCCGGCCTGCGGCGAGGCGGGGTCGATGCCGGCGGTCAGGGCCGGGCCGACGTGGTCACGGACGGCTGCGGCAATGTCGCGGCGTGGGCCCGTCGTGTTGCTCCGGGCCTGGTCGGCCGCCTGGTCCTCGACCATCCGCCGCATGACGGCGCGGAAGTCCGGGTCCAGAGAAACCTCGGCCAACTCGACCCACGCCTGGAGCTGCTCCGCCTCCGGGGTGTCGGGCAGCTCGGGGGTCATCGAGCGCATGACCCCCGCGAATACGGGAGCGGCGTCAAGGCCGCCGAACACGGCATCGAGGAAATCGCCGATCAGACGCCGGCGTTCGTCCTCGGAGAGCTGGGCCAGCCTGTGCATGAGTTCCGTCTCCTCAGGTGTGGACCCGCGCTCGGCCACCGCCGTCAGCACCGCGTGCCGCAGGCGCAGGACACGGATCTGCACGGCCAGTGCTTCGGCGTGCGCCGCGGCGACCTCGGGAAGCGAGAGCTCGCGGTCCACGACCTTGCGGATCGTGGGAAGGTCCAGTCCCAGCTCGCGCAGGGTCCGCACGAGGTCGAGGCGTGCGACGGCGTCGATGGTGTACAGGCGGTAGCCGGCCGGGCTGCGGTCCGTCGGCGCCACGATTCCGCGATCGGAGTAGAACCGGATGGTCTTGACCGTGAGGCCGGTTCGCCGAGCGAGCTCGCCGATCGTGTAGTACGTGTCGCCGTCCATGCCCCCACCCTTGTGTCTCCCCCTACAGGAGACTCAAGTCGTCCCGTCGCCCGCCAGGACTCTACGAGATCGGCTCTCGGAGGATGGACGGCAACGGGTCAGGCGGCCGGGCCGAACAACTCGCCTAGCAGCCCCGCGCCTTCGGCGGGTGCGCGTACCTCCAGGTGCAGGTGCGGGCCGTCGAGGTGGAGCCGGAAGTCGAAGAACGGGCAGCACTGCTGCTCGGCCGCAGCCAGCTCCGCGATCCGCCCCGTCCGCTCGACCGGCAGCGTCAGCCGTAGCCCCTCGGGCATCGCGGTCCGTACGGCGCCGGCGACGGCCTCGCGCCACCGGCCGGTCCGCTCGCCCAGGCCCTCACCGCTCAGGGAGCAGGCAACCGGCGCCGTACGCCACCTCTCCACCTCTGCCTCCACCTCTGCCGGGGCGGAGTGCGGGCTGGACGCGAGCACCGCGTCCACCGCCCCCGTACCGGCCATGGGCGGAGTGGGCGGGGCGAGGAGGCCACACCCGGAATCACACGGGCTCGCCCGGTCGGGCAGCGCGTCCAGGTGGTGCAGGGCCGTGCGCAGGGAAGCGGTGAACGCGGCCAGCTCAGCGGCGGGGGACTCCGCCCCGGCCAGGCGGGCGGCGATCCGCGGCCGCAGGTCGGCCTTCACGTCCCGGCAGGCACCGGCCTCCCACACCCCGAGGAGCTCACCGATCTCCTCCAGGGGCAGCCCCAGGTGCTTGGCCGCGCCGATGAACGCCAGCCGCTCGACCGCGTCCTCGCCGTACACCCGGTAGCCGGCCGGGGTCCGGTCGGCGGGCAGCAGCCCCGCGCCCTCGTAGAAGCGCAGCGTGGTCGCCGGTACGCCCGAGCGCTCGGCGAGCTGGGAGATCCTCATCGTGCTCACCCCACCGACGGTAGACCTTCGACTCAGCTCGAAGGTCAAGCCGGAGCCCGACCAGCCACCTCAGAAAAATGGGCGGCGGAGTCCCCCGGTACGCGGTACGGTGCGCCGATGTCGGCGATCAAGAAGTTCCAAGTCACCTTTGACTGCGCAGAGCCAGAGCGCGTAGCCCGCTTCTGGTGTGAGGTGTTGGGGTACGCCATGTCGCCTCCGCCGAAGGGGTTCACCACCTGGGACGAGTACAACCGCACCCTGCCTCCCGAGGAGCAGGGAGCATGGTCCGCCTGCACTGATCCCTCGGGCGAGGGCCCGCGCCTGTTCTTCCAGCGCGTCCCCGAAGGCAAGGTCGCCAAGAACCGGGTGCATCTCGATGTCCGGGTCGGCACCGGCCTGGTCGGGGACGAGCGCCTCGCCGCGCTCGAAGCCGAGTGCGCACGGCTGGTGGCGCTGGGTGCGACCCACGTGCAGACGCTGTACGCCGACGAGGAGAACGAGTCGTGCATCCCGATGCTGGACATCGAGGGCAACGAGTTCTGCGTCGACTGACCACTCCCGGACCGGGGGACCGCCCTCCTCAAGGCTGCACGGGCCACACGGCCATCGGCCCGACGAGGAGGGCGCCCGCACGACACCAGCCCGAGCTGACCGCCGCTCACAGGTTCTGGCTCAACCCCCGTGGCACGTAAGCCCCGTGGCCCGCGTGCCCCACGTACGCCCCGTCCTCGATCACCGGGACCCCGCGCGACAGGACCGTCTCGACGCGTCCGGTGATCCGCTTTCCCTCGTACGCCGAGTAGTCCACGTTCATGTGGTGCGTCTCGGCCGAGAGCACCTGTTCCGCCTCCGGGTCGTACACCACGATGTCCGCGTCCGTGCCCGGTGCGATCGTCCCCTTGCGCGGGTACAGGCCGAACATCCGGGCCGGTGCCGCGCAGGCGATCTCGATCCAGCGGCGGCGGGAGATGTGTCCCTCCACCACCGCCTGGTGCAGCAGGTCCATCCGGTGTTCCACGCCCGGCATGCCGTTGGGGATCTTCGAGAAGTCCCCCCGGCCCATCTCCTTCTGGCCCGAGAAGCAGAACGGGCAGTGGTCGGTGGAGACCACCTGGAGTTCGTTGTTCCTGAGCCCGCGCCAGA
The DNA here is from genome assembly GCF_016745505.1 of Streptomyces silvae. GTDB lineage: Bacteria > Actinomycetota > Actinomycetes > Streptomycetales > Streptomycetaceae > Streptomyces > Streptomyces silvae. Next base: position 32,583 of record NZ_JAERUC010000079.1, read on the forward strand.
GTGCCTCCTGGTGTTCCCGGGGGCGCAGCGGGGTCGAGCAGACGTACTTCGCGCCCTCGAAGTCGGGTTCGGCGAGGTTGTCCGTCGAGAGGAAGAGGTACTGCGGACAGGTCTCGCCGAAGACGGGGAGCCCCTTGTGGCGGGCGGCGGCGATCTCGGCGACGGCTTCGTCGGCGGAGACGTGGACGACGTACAGCGGTGCCCCCGCGACCCTCGCGAGCTGGACCGCGCGGTGCGTGGCCTCGGCCTCCAGTGCGACCTTGCGTACGTCGCCGTGGTAGCGGGGGTCGGTGCGCCCCTCGGCGAGCGCCTGCTCGACCAGGACGTCGATGGCGATGCCGTTCTCCGCGTGCATCATGATCAGGCCGCCGTTGCCGGAGGCCCGCTGCATGGCCCGGAGGATCTGGCCGTCGTCGCTGTAGAACACCCCGGGGTAGGCCATGAAGAGCTTGAACGAGGTGATGCCCTCCGCCACCAGGCGGTCCATCTCCTTGAGCGAGGACTCGTTCACGTCCGAGAGGATCATGTGGAAGCCGTAGTCGACGGCGCACCTGCCGTCGGCCTTCTCGAACCAGGCGTCCAGCCCTTCGCGCAGCGAGCGGCCCATGCTCTGGATGGCGAAGTCGACGATCGTGGTGGTGCCGCCCCAGGCCGCCGCCCGGGTGCCGGTCTCGAAGGTGTCGGCGGCGTAGGTCCCGCCGAACGGCATCTCCATGTGGGTGTGCGCGTCGACCCCGCCCGGGATGACGTACTTCCCGGTGGCGTCGATCCTGCGCTCGGCGCTCCAGCCCGCCGCGGCGTCGGTGCCGGGGGCGGCGAGTGCGGCGACGCGGCCGCCCTCGACGAGTACGTCGGCGTGGATCTCGTCCGACGCGGTGATGACGAGTCCGCCGTGGATGACGGTGCGGCTCATGTGCCCCTCCTGGTGCGTGATGGCGTACGGGGACGTGGGCGGGCCCCGCGGCGGGGCGGCCGCCGCGGGGCCCCGCTCTCAGGTGGCCGCGTGCAGGGCCTCGCCCAGGATCTCCGCGCCTTCCTCGGCCTCGGCGACGGTGAGCGACAGGGGCGGCGCGATCCGCAGGACGCTGGTGTCGTGGCCGCCGCCCTTCCCGATGAGCAGCCCGCCCGCGCGGGCCGCTTCGAGTACGGCCGCGGCGGCCTCCGGGGCGGCCTCGTCGGTGCCGGGCTTCACCAGCTCGATGCCGATCATGAGTCCTCGGCCGCGCACCTCCCGTACGGCGGGCGAGCTCGCGCCGACCGCGCGGAGCCGTTCGATGAGCAGGCCGCCGACCCGCCGGGCGTTGCCCTGGAGGTCGTGCTCCAGCAGGTAGGAGAGGTTGGCGAGCCCGGCCGCCATGGTGACCGGGGATCCGCCGAACGTCGAGATGGAGTTGGCGTCCAGGCAGTTCATGACGTCGGCGCGGGCGACGACCCCGCCGATGGACATGCCGTTGCCGATGCCCTTGGCGAAGGTGAGGATGTCCGGCGGCCCGCTCGCCGCGTGTGCCTGCCAGCCCCAGAAGTGGTCGCCGGTGCGTCCCCAGCCGGTCTGCACCTCGTCGGAGATCCACAGGATGCCGTGCCGGTCGAGGACCTCGCGGAACGCCGCGTACAGCCCGTCGGGGGGTGCGGTGAACCCGCCGACCCCCTGCACGGGTTCGGCGATCAGCGCCGCGGGGTTCCGGGTGTGTCCGAGCAGGTCCTCCAGGTCGGCCACGCAGGCCTTGATGAAGTGTTCGTCGCTCAGCTCGGCGTACGGTCCCCTGCTGCGGACCCCGCCGTGGACGTAGAGCGTCTGGAGGGGCGACAGACTCGTCGGCGACCAGGACGTGTTACCCGTGATGGACACGGCCGAGAACGACCTGCCGTGGTAGCTGTTGCGCATCGCCAGGATCTGGTTGGAGCCTCGGTAGGCGGTGGCGAGCAGCAGGGCGGTGTCGTTGGCCTCGGTGCCCGAGGTGGTGAAGAAGACCCGGGCGTCGGGGATGCCGGAGAGTGTCGCGATCCGTTCGGCGAGCTCGACCATGGGGCGGTTGAGGTAGAGGGTCGAGGAGTGGATGAGCCGGCCGGCCTGCTCGGAGACGGCCTTGGTCACCTCGGGCAGGGCGTGCGCCGTCATCGTGGTGAGGATGCCGCCGAAGAAGTCGAGGTAGCGGTTGCCGTCCGCGTCCCAGACATGGCGGCCCTCGCCGTGGGTGAGTTCCAGGGGGTGCCGGTAGTAGAGCGCCAGCCAGGCGGGGCTGACGGCCAGGTGCCGTTCGTGCAGTCCGGTCACGGCTCCACCAGCCCGTCGTACGCGTCGGGCCTGCGGTCCCGGTAGAAGGCCCACTGCTGGCGGACCTCGTCGATCAGCCCGAAGTCCAGGTCGCGTACGACGAGTTCCTCTTCCTTGTCGCTCGCGACGTCGCCGACGAACTGGCCGCGGGGGTCGACGAAGTAGCTCGTGCCGTAGAAGTCGTTGTCGCCGTACTCCTCCTGGCCGACGCGGTTGATCGCGGCCACGAAGTACTCGTTGGCGACGGCCGAGGCGGGCTGTTCCAGCTGCCACAGATAGCCGGAGAGGCCGCGCGAGGTGGCGGACGGGTTGTACACCAACTGGGCTCCGTTGAGTCCGAGTTGGCGCCACCCCTCGGGGAAGTGCCGGTCGTAGCAGATGTAGACGCCGACCTTGCCGACGGCGGTGTCGAAGACGGGCCAGCCGACGTTGCCGGGCTTGAAGTAGTACTTCTCCCAGAAGCCCTTGACCTGCGGGATGTGGTGCTTGCGGTACTTGCCGAGGTAGGAGCCGTCGGCGTCGATCACCGCCGCGGTGTTGTAGTAGAAGCCGGACTGCTCGACCTCGAAGACCGGCACGACGATCACCATGCCCGTCTCCCGGGCCAGGTCGGCCATCCGCCGGACCGTCGGCCCGTCCGGGACGGGTTCGGCCCAGCGGTAGTGCTCGGGCTCCTGGACCTGGCAGAAGTAGGGGGCGTTGAACACCTCCTGGAAGCCGATGATCTGCGCGCCCTGGCGGGCGGCCTCGCGCGCGTGTTCCTCGTGCTTGGCGATCATGGATTCGGTGTCGCCGGTCCAGGTCGCCTGGACGAGTGCGGCGCGTACGACGTGGGACATGAGCTGCTCCTTCGACGCGGCGTCAGAGAGCCTCTACGTTCTCTACGCCCGTAGACACGGTGCATAGGAGGAGAACGTAAGCCCCGTCACACAGCGGGGCAAGACCATCGCCGTGAACCGGCGGAGTCGATCATGTTTCATACCCGAGCGGTCCACACCGTCGCGGAGGGTGTGGCGTCCAGTTCGCGCAGTGCCCCGTACGCGGACTGCACGAAGGGCGCGAGCGGGGTCGGGGCCGTGTTCGTGAGGGCCACGACGCCGGTGCCCGAGCCGGGGAGGAAGCCCGCGAAGGCGGTGAAGCCGCGGGTGCCGCCGGAGTGGTGGAGCAGTGCACCGCCCGGACGCGGGCGCAGGTTCCAGATCAGGCAGAGCCGGGATCCGGTGCGGGGCACGCTCAGCCGGGGCCGCTGCACCTCGGTGAGCGCGGTGCGCAGGGCGGGGCCGGGGGCGGTTTCCGGGTCCAGGAGCGCGGTCAGGACGCGCAGCAGGTCCCGGGCGCTGGACCGTACGGCGCCGGCCGCGGTCAGCCCGGGCATCAGCAGGGCGGGGCGCGGGCGGCCGTGCCAATGGCCGGTGGCCTGGGGGCGGTTGGGGTCGCAGTCCGTGTCGGTGAGGCCGAGCGGGCCGGTGACGCGCTCGGCCAGCAGCGCCGGGTAGTCGCTCCCGGTGCCCCCGGCGGCCCTGGCGAGCACGTGGCCGAGCAGGCCCCCGCCGAAGTTGGAGTACAGGACCCTGGTGCCGGGCCTGTTCCGCAGCCGGGTGCGGCGCAGCGAGACCAGGAGGTCGTCCTCGGAGAAACCGGCGTACGGGTTGCTGAACCATCCGCCGCGCACGGCCCGGCCGAGCAGCCCCGGGGGCAGCCGGGGCAGGCCGGAGGTGTGGGTGGCGAGGTGGAGGAGGGTGAGCGGGGGGCCGGGCAGCCGGAAGGGCAGATAGCGGTCGGCGCGGTCGCCGTAGCCGACCTCGCCCCGGGCGGCCAGCTCGGCGAGGAGCAGTGCGGTGAAGGTCTTCGTCAGCGAGCCCGTCTCGAACCGGGTGCTCTCCCCCACCGGGCCGCGGCAGAGCACCGTACGCTCGGCGCCCCGCACCGCCGCGACCGCCGCCGCCGGCCCCGGGGCGGATGCCAGGAGGGGCCGGAGCACGGCGGTCAGCGGCGGCCGGGTCACCTGCTCACCGCTGTCCCGCCGCCCGGGCGAGGGCGATCGATCCGGCGACGGCCGCGACGACGACCGTGTGCTGGTGGTCCGTGAAGCGCCGCTGCGGGTCGTCGTCCACCGGGTCGCTGTCCCGGGGCACGAGTCCGTCCTCGTGCTGGAGGGCCGCGACGGCCTCCCAGTCCTCCGCCCGGCAGTACGGGTCCTCGATCGAGGCACCCACCACGAGCAGTTCCGTGACGAGGTCCCACTGCCCCACCTCGCGCCAGATGTCGATCCAGACGGGGAGCCAGGTGCGTACGTAGTCGGCGAGTTCGGGCGGCAGTCCGGCCGGGTTGCCGCCCCAGTCGGTGAGGTGGAAGACGGTGTGGGTCATGGCGTAGGCCGTGATCCAGTTGATGGCCCACGGCTCCGGCCGCGCACCGAGCCAGGTGGCCCCGGCCAGGGCGTTCAGGTCCTCCGCCTGGTCCAGGCCCACGACCCGGGCGGCGTTGGCGACGGCGAGCCGCCGGTTCGGCAGGACCTCGACGCTGCTCACCGACCGCATGCGGGACCGGTGGACGAGGAGCCGGTCCAGCGCCTCGTGGCGGTAGCCGCAGCGGACGAAGGGGGCGTACATCTCCAGCGGGTCCGTCATCAGGGTGTGGCGGAGCTGGCGTTCGTAGATCATGTCGCCGCGCCTGAACTGCTCCCAGGTGAAGTCCATCAGGCTCTGGGCGGCGGCCAGCCGGCCGGGGCCCGCGACGCCGTCGCGCAGGATCAGGGAGGCCGCGAGGGTGGTCTCCCCCAGGGGCTTGTAGACGCTGTCGGGGTCGGCCATGGTCTCGGTCGTGCCGGGCGGCAGCCCGCCGAGGTGCCGGTTGGCGTGCAGCCACGACAGCGCCCGGTCCGCCATGCCGCGGGCGGCCCGGGTGACCGGCTCGGGAATCGTCGTCATGGGCGTGCCGCCTCCTTGGGGGCCGTACCGGGCGGCAGTTCGAGGAAGTGCCGGGCCATCGCCAGGTCCAGGGCGGCGCGCGGGCCCGCCCCGCCCACCAGCCATACGTGCTCGGCGGCGACATCCGGATCCAGGGGCAGTTCCGCGCCGTCGTACCGCAGCCAGGCCAGCCAGCGGACGAGGCGCACGGCGGTGGGGAAGTCGCGGCGCAGGATCGAGCGGCTGACCCCGCGGCTCAGCGACAGGGCCCCTCGGCGGGCGGCCTCGTGGACCGGGCCGTCGAGGCCGAGCGTGGCGAGGGGCGCGAGTTGGGCCATCCTCACGGACCAGGCGCTCCAGTCGGCGGTGTCATCGGGCGCGGCGTCGTCCGCCGGTACGGGTGCGAGGCCGCCCAGCGCATCGTCCCCGGAGATCCGGGCGAGCAGGGCCGCGGTGGCGTGGTCGCGCAGGGCGACCGCGGCCTCCTCCGGGGCGTCGGACGCGGGGAAGGCGTCGAAGGCCTTCGCCACGACGGCGGTGTCCTGCGCCGGGAAAGGGTGGCCCGCCAGGAGATGGGGGCTGAAGACGTCGGCCCCCAGGACCCGGACAGCGGCCAGGGCCGCGAGGGTGTCGGGGGCGTCGTCGGCGTACCGCGCCAGCTGCACAGCGCCCCCGGTGCCGTCGAGGGCACCGAGGACACTGACTGCCAGGGCGTCGGCCGCCTCGGCGAATGCGGAGTGGGAACTCACTTGCCCCGGGGCTCCTTCGGCTCCTTGGGAGACAGGAGGAGGAGGGCGAGCAGGAAGCCCGCGGCCTCGGGGGTGTAGAGCGGAGCGTCGCTGACGGCCGCCTCGGGCTCCGCCATGAGGGCGCTCAGCGTGGTGGTCTGGGCCGGTGTGGCAGTGAGGGTGATCTCCTGGGTGAGCATGGTGCCTCCACATCACTGGGGGGACATGTGCCACTTGTGTGGTTATGCCTCGACCGACGATAAAGGGTGACAGGGGATTTATCTCCCCAACCCCGTGCCGACCGGTGACATGCATGGACCACAGGGGGCGCCCGGCGGCGGGGCGTGTCCGGGACGGCACCGGCGCACGCGGCGGGACCTGTTCGGGACCGGCCGGTGGCGGCACTTGCCTTCGAGCCCGCTCCAGCTCGTAGCCTCCGTGCAGCATCCGACCGAAGGGGATCTTGTGCGGTACACACTGTTCGGCAGGACGGGGCTGCGCGTCAGCGAACTGGCCCTGGGGGCCATGACGCTCGGCAGCCACGAGTCCGGGCCGGAGGCGGTCAGCAGGACCAGCGGGCGCATCCTCGACGCCTTTCTGGCGGCGGGCGGCAACTTCGTCGACACCGCCGACATCTACGGCGGCGGCTCCTCGGAATCGGTGCTGGGCGGGCTGCTCGGCGACCGCCGCGAGAGCCTCGTCCTCGCCAGCAAGTACTCCTGCGCGACCGATCCCGACGATCTGAACGCGGCGGGGAACCACCGCAAGAACCTCGTGCGGGCGGTGGAGGCGAGCCTGCGGCGGCTGCGCACCGACCGGCTCGACGTGCTGTGGGTGCACGCGCGGGACCACTTCACCCCGGTGGAGGAGGTCATGCGGGCGCTCGACGACCTCGTACGTGCGGGGAAGGTGCTCTACCTCGGGGTGTCGGACTGGCCCGCCTGGGAGATCGCCCAGGCCTGCACGCTCGCCGAGCTGCGCGGCTGGACCGCCTTCGCGGGCTCGCAGCTGCGCTACAGCCTGCTGGAGCGCACCCCGGAGCGTGAACTCCTGCCCCAGGCTTACGGGTTCGACCAGGCGGTCTTCGCCTGGAGCCCCCTCGCGCGCGGCCGGCTGACGGGGAAACACCTCGACGCGGCCACTCCCCCGGACGGCACGGCGAGCGAGACGGAGCGGCGTGAGTACGCGACGGTGCGCGCGGTGGTGGAGATCGCGGACCGGGGCGGCTGGACCCCGGCGCAGGTCGCGCTCGCCTGGCTGCGCGGACGGCCGGGCAACATCGTCCCGATCATCGGCGCCTCCACCGAGAGCCAGCTGACGGACAACCTGGCCTGCCTGGAGGTGAAGCTCGACGCGGAGGCCGTCGAGCGGCTGGACCGGGTGAGCGCGGTGCCCCTCGGGTTCCCGCACGACTTCCTGCGCGAGCCCGAGGTAACCGGGACGGTGGGCGCGCTGGGCAGCCATCGACGACTGCCGCACCGGCCCTCGCCGCACGACGCGCGGGGCACCCTTCTAGCCGCACGACGCGGGGGGCGCCGTTCCAGGCGTACGACGCGGGGGGCGCCGTTCCAGCCGTACGACGCGGGGGGCGCCCTTCCAGGCGTACGACGCGGGGGGCGCCCTTCCAGCCGTACGACACAGGGGGCGCCTTTCCGGACGTACGCGCGCCCGGCGCCCTACGGTGTCGCGATGCCCGCCACCCGCAGCGCGTGGACCACGTCCCACTCCCGCGCCGCCGACACCTCGCGTGCCGCGGCGAGCAGCCGGGGGACGAGGTGGCGCGGCTCGCCCTCGGCGACGCGCGCCGCGTCCTGCGGGGTCCGTACGCGGACGAACGCACCCAGCAGGGCACGGGCCTCCGGCTCCAGCCCGGCCAGTTCGAGGGCCACCACGGCCTCGGCGATCTCACCGGCGGGCCGGACCACCCCCTGCCGGAGCAGCTGCCCGCAGTCGTCGGCGTGCCCGGCGACGGCCAGCGCCCCCGCGGCGGCGGCCAGCCCGGCGGGCGGCAGGGAGGACACCTCCCAGAGCAGGGTCGCCCAGTCGGCGTCCAGGCCCGCCCCGTGCAGGGTGACGGCGAGCACCGGCAGGTGTCCGGCGGGCCAGGCGGCGGCCTCGCAGAGCAGGGCGTGCGCCTCGCCGCTGCGGCCCTCCGCGCGCAGCCGTACGAGCTGTGCGACGGCGTCCTCGGCGGCCCGGCGTGCGGCGGGGTCGGGCTCCGCGTTCCGGGCCGGGCCCGGTCCCGTCTCGGCGGGGGCGCCGCTGAAGCGTGCCCCACGCGGGGCGGGGGCGGCGGGCGCGGGGGCGGGCAGCTCGGGGATCTGCGAGGTGACCGGCCCGGGCTCCGTCTCGTCCTCGAGGTCCAGCCCGGCGAAGCGCGCCCCGCGTGGCTTCCCGCGCTTCTTCGCCGGGGCGGGCGCCGCCTCCGGGCCGAGCGCGCCGGAGTGCGCCCCCTGGGCGCCGGGCCCCGGGACCGTGGGTACGCCACCCCGGTCCGGTGCGCCCGGGTCCTCCTGACCACGGAACCAGCTGTCCGGCACGGTCCTCTCCACGGCCGCCAGCCGGTTACGGAGCTCGGCGCAGCGCGCCGTGGCACGGGCGTGGTCGTCGCGCGCCCAGGCCAGCGCCTCACCCTCCCCGTCCCGCGCGGCCGCGCCGTCCGCCCCGGCCGCCCGCATCCTCCGGGCCGCGTACGCCTGCTCCCCGAGCATCACGCCGAGCCGGTCGACCAGGGCCTGCCGGCCGCCGGGGCGCCGGTCGTACGCGGCGGCCGACGCGGCGCACAGGGCGGCGGCCCGTACGGACTCCTGCGCGGCGAACGCCGTGCCGCGCACCGCCGCGAGGTCCTGGAGCAGTGACTCGACCACGTCCCAGGGCGGGACCTCCAAGCCGTCGAAGCAGGCGCGCATCCCCTCGGGGTCGCGTGCGCGGAAGACCCCGTACCAGCCCTGCCCGGGATCGAGCAGGTCGGCCAGTTCTCGTAGGTACTGTGCGAACGCCCTTACTTCCACCGCATGCTGATGCACTGTCACCGTCGCCCTCACCGGTCGCCCGGGCTGGAACATTCCAGTCCGCCGGGCATTCGACCGCAGGCGTGTTACGGGTGGACTACGCGCGCTTTTCCGGCACGGTGCGTCCGGAGCGCGGCGGCGTCGGCGCGCCCCTCAGAGGGTGACGGCGATCCCCGTGTGGGGGCGCTTGCCGAGCCGTACGACCATGGCGGGCCAGTCCAGGAGCCAGAACTTCCAGGTGTACTTGCGGGCCAGCACCTTGCGGACCACCGCGGTCCCGTCCGCGTCGAGCAGCCGCGCGGTGCCCTCCGCGCTCGGCGCGCCCTCGGCGATCCGCCCCCGGACGTCGCAGACGGTGACCCGCACACGGCTGTCCTTGCGCAGCCTCCTGACCTTCCAGGAGTCGGACCGGGTCCAGACGTAGAGCACGCCGCCGTCCGCCGCGGCCCAGACGGGCGTGGCGACGGGGGTGCCGTTCTTCCGGTACGTGGTCAGGCTGACGTATTCACTGCGGGCGAAGTCCTGGAGAGTCACGGCCGTGACCCTACTCGGCCTACGCCGTGAGGGGCAGCACCCCCGGTTCCGGCAGTGACCCGGGGACCGGGGCGGGCGCCGGGGCGCAGTGCGTGAGCAGTTCGTCCATGGACAGCCCGAGGGCTCCCGCCAGGGCCGCGACGGTGAAGAAGGCGGGGGTGGGGGCCCGGCCCGTCTCGATCTTGCGGAGCGTCTCGGCCGAGATTCCGGCGCTCGCCGCGACCGCGACCATGCTGCGTCCGCCGCGCGCCTCACGCAGCACTTCGCCGAGCCGCTCGCCGCGGCGGCGCTCTTCGGGGGTCAGTGGGTTCCGTACCATGCCGTCATTCTAATACCGGTTCAACCGGTATAGTAATTGGCATGGTGCAACTCAAGACAGATTCATCCATCGAGGCGATGCGCGAGACGGGGCGGGTCGTGGCTCAGCTGCTCACCGCCGTGAGGGAGGCCGCCGCGGTCGGCGTGTCCCTCCTGGAGCTCGACGAGGTGGCGCGCGGGGTCCTGCGCGACGCGGGGGCCGGATCGCCCTTCCTCAACTATCGGCCGCATTTCGCCCCCACCCCCTTCCCCGCCGTGATCTGCGCGTCCGTCAACGACGCGATCGTGCACGGCATCCCGACCGCCTACCGGCTCCGCGACGGCGACCTGGTGAGCATCGACGCGGGCGCGATCCTGGACGGCTGGGCCGGCGACTCGGCAATCAGCTTCATCGTCGGCCGGGCCCGCCCCGCGGACACCCGGCTGGTCGACACGGCGTACGCCGCCCTGGACGCGGGCATCGCGGCGGCGGTCGTGGGCAACCGGATCGGCGACATCGCCCACGCCATCGGCACGGTCTGCCGGGGCGCCGGGTACGGCATCCCGGAGGGGTTCGGCGGCCACGGCATCGGCAGGCAGATGCACGAGGACCCGGGAGTCCCGAACGAGGGGCGCCCGGGCCGGGGCATGCCGCTGCGGCACGGTCTGGTGCTGGCCATCGAACCGATGCTGATCGCGGGCGGCGGCGACGTGTTCCACCCGGACCGGGACGGCTGGACCCTCCGTACGGACGACGGCAGCCGGGCGGCCCACGCCGAACACACGGTGGCCATCACGGACAGCGGCCCCCGGATCCTGACCGCGCTCTGACCGGGCGCCGCCCCACGGGACGGCCGGAGCGGCTCAGCCCTGGCCGACGAACTTCCGGGCCAGGGCCTCACCTTCGGTGACGGCCGCTCCGGCGCTCTCGATGGGCGTCACCTCGGAGTTCTTGAACAGGATGTACGTGACGCCGGACGCGGTCCCGCCGGTCCTCGGGTCGGGGTCGATGCCGAGCGCGACCGCGGCGGCGTACGACGCCTCCCCGATGATCCCGGTGGGGCCGGTGTCCCCCACGACGGCGTAGCGGACCTTGCCGTCGTGGATCACGGCGGCCACCCCGCCGCCGCGGATCCCCGACTTCCGGTAGTCCCAGAGCGGCCCGGGGCCCGGCACGACGACGTACGGCAGACGGGCGGAGTCCAGGGGCTTGCCGGCCGATGTCCGGAACGCCGTCTGCGCCTGGAAGGACGGGTCGGTCCTGCTGTTGCAGGCCTTGGTGATCCGGCCGTCGCAGTCGATGTCCATGTCCGCCTCCCAGAACACGGCTCCCTCCGTCCCGCACACGGGCACCTTCGCCGGGCCTCCTTGGTCCGTCCGGTACTTCCCGGTGGAGATCCGGTCGCAGGTCTTCACCTTGGCCAGCAGCTCGGCGGCGCTCACCGGGTCCTTCCCGGTTCCGCCGGTGTCGTCGGCCGCGGCGGGCAGGGCCGTCGCGGCGAGCAGAGCGGCACAGGAGACGACGGCGAGGGTGTGCATGCGCGTACGCACCGTGGGGGACGCCTTTCACTGGACGTGAAGGACCCGGTGGCCCTTCCTGACCCGGGCGGCCGGGGCACCCCTGCCGCCCGTCACGGCCCCGGGGCCGGCACACCGCGCTCAGCCGCGTGCCGGCCCCGGGGCCCACTGCTGCCGCCGACCGGTCAGGAACGCCCGCTCGGCTGCACCACCATGGCCGAGCCGCCGCCCCGCCGCACCTTTTCGGCGGCCGCGAGCCAGCGCCCGTCCGGGAGCCGCTGGACGCCGGTGGCCGCCCCGATCTCGGGGTTCGCCTTGAACACGTGCCCGAGTGCCTCCAGCTCGCCGCGGACCGGGCTGTCCCACAGTCCGGGCTCGATCTCCGTCGTGGCCGCGTTCCGCTGGCTGGCGCGCGGCTCGGCGATCGCGTCGACCAGCGGCAGTCCCCGGTCCAGGTGGCCGATGAGCGACTGCAGGACGGTGGTGATGATCGTGGCACCGCCGGGCGACCCGAGGGCCAGCACGGGCTTCCCGTGCTCCAGCACGATGGTCGGCGAGATCGACGAGCGCGGGCGCTTGGACGGCCCGGGCAGATTCGGGTCGTGCACCGCCGGGGAGGCCGGCGCGAACGAGAAGTCGGTCAGCTCGTTGTTGAGCAGGAAGCCCCGCCCCGGCACGGTGATCCCGCTGCCGCCGGTCTGCTCGATCGTCAGGGTGTACGCGACGACGTTGCCCCACTTGTCGGCGGTCGTCAGGTGCGTCGTGTTCTCCCCCTCGTACGTCGTCGGGGCCGCCTTCCCCCCGGTGGCGCAGCGGGTGGGGTGGCGCGGGTCGCCCGGTGCGAGCGGGCTGGTGAGAACCGCGTCGTCCTTGATCAGGCACTCGCGCGAGTCGGCGAAGCGCTGGCTGAGCAGCTCACGCGTGGGCACGTCCTCGAAGGCGGGGTCACCGACCCAGCGGCCCCGGTCGGCGAACGCGATCCTGCTCGCCTCGATGAGGCGGTGCAGGTACTGCGTCTCGCTCGCCTTCGAAAGGTCCGTCGACTCCAGGATGTTGAGGGCCTCGCCCACGCTGGTGCCCCCCGACGAGGACGGCGCGATGCCGTACACGTCGAGGCCTCGGTAGCCGGTCTTCGTCGGGGCCTGGCGCAGCGCGCGGTACGCCTTCAGGTCGGCGGTGGTCAGGTCTCCCGGACGTACCGTGCGCGTCGCCTCCGGGTCCACGGGGGGCTTCCGTACGGTCGACACGATGTCCCGGGCCAGGCTGCCCCGGTACAGCTCGTCGACGCCCTTGCGCCCCAGGGTCCGGTACGTACGGGCGAGGTCGGGGTTCTTGAGCACCGAGCCGGTCGCCGGCGGCTTCCCGCCGGGCAGGAAGAGTTCGGCGGTCGCGGGGAAGTCGGCGAACCGCGCCTGGTTGGCGGCGGTCTGGGAGCGGAAGGTCTCGTCCACGACGAAGCCGTCGCGGGCCAGCCGCTCGGCCGGCTCCAGCAGCCGCCCGAGCGGTTTGGTCCCCCAGGCGTCCAGCGCCTTCTCCCAGGTGGCGGGGGTGCCGGGGGTGCCCACGCCGAGTCCGCTGGTGACGGCGTCCTCGAAGGGGATCGGCTTCCCGTTCTCCAGGAAGAGCGAGGAGTCCGCGCTGCGGGGGGCGGTCTCGCGGCCGTCGACGGTTTCCACCCGGCCCGTCCTGGCGTCGTAGTGGACGAAGTACCCGCCGCCCCCGATGCCCGCCGAGTAGGGCTCGGTGACACCGAGCGCGGCGGCGGTGGCGACGGCGGCGTCAACGGCGTTGCCGCCCTTGCGGAGTACCTCGATGCCGGCCGCCGAGGCGTCCGCGTCGACGCTCGACACCGCTCCCCCGTACCCCACCGCCACCGGCGACTTGGGAGGCGGGACGGGTGGCGCCGAGGCCGCGGGCGTCGCGGCACCGAGCGTCCCGATGACGGCGATCACGATTGAGAACGACACATTCCGGCTGACGGAATGACGCATCCGTACCTCCAGTGCAGGATCGTCCGCGCAGGGTAACGCCGCATCACCCGTACCGTCAGGACCGCCTCGGCCGGCGTCGGCATCCGTGCACCCGTCCCGCACACGCGGCCTCGGTCAGATGCGTACCGCGGCCTGGAAGCTGCCGATGGTGCTCATCGATTCGTAGCGGACGTTCGTGCCCGGGTACGGGGCGTGCAGCACGGTGTTGTTGCCCGCGTAGAGCCCCACGTGCGTGGTGTTGCTGAAGAAGACCAGGTCGCCCGGCTTCAACTGGCTGCGCGCGATGCGGGTGCCCTGGTTGATCTGGGTGTAGGTGGTGCGGGTGATCTGGGCACCGGCCTGGGCGTACGCCCACTGGGTCAGACCCGAGCAGT